>CALWFV010000017.1 GCA_944377745.1 uncultured Mediterraneibacter sp.
GAAAGATCGCTGCAGCCCAGTAAATACAAGGGATACAGCGATTTTTTCTTTTCTAAACTGTCAAAGATGGGATTTTACTACAGTATAACGGACTTTAACGGCATCAATTATAACTTTAACTTTGTGGGGCTGGAAAATTTCCAGAGGATCTTTGAAAACGGATCAATGGTCAATGCGATCAAAAACACACTGATCTATGCTGTTGTAGTCGTGCTGCTCAGCAATCTTATCGGTCTGGGGATCGCCATTGCTCTCAATACAAGGATACACTTTAAGGGGATCTTCCGTACCTGTGCCTATTTCCCGGCACTGTTCAGCGCGATCGTAGTCGGATTCATCTGGTCTTATGTCTATATGCCGAGATCGGGAATGATCGCAGGTCTTCTGGATATGGTCGGTCTGGACGGCTCCTCCTTTAATCCTCTGGGTAGTTTTTCCGTCGCTCTTTTCGCGATCGCTATCGTAGAGGTATGGAAAGGTTTCGGAACAACGATGATCATCTATCTTGCAGGTCTTCAGACCGTAGACGAAAGCCTTCTTGAAGCAGGAAGGATCGACGGATGCAACGAGTGGCAGCTTACCAGATTCGTCAAACTGCCTCTGATCTCATCCACGATCACCATCAATGTGATCCTGAACGTGATCGCCGGACTGAAATCCTTTGACTATTCGTTTATTATGACAAACGGAGGCCCGGGTAGTTCAACCAGGACGCTCATGTTTCAGATCTATCAGATGGCATTTACGGATCAGCAGATGGGACGCGCCAGCGCTTTCTCCGTTGTATCGTTTTTCGTGATCATCGTGATCACAGTATTCATGCTGTTCTTTATGAATAAGAGGGAGGTGGAACTGTAATGGCATTCAGAAGGAAAAAGGATGACCGAGATGTCGAAACTTATATGAAGCTTACGCCGAAGACGCTTCTTCTATATGCGGTGATCATTATATTCTGTATCATTATCATATCACCTCTGGTGATCGTGTTCTCCAGTTCCTTAAGGACCCCGGAGAACCAGGTATCACCACTGAACCTGTTCATCGAATTCTCTCTGGAAAGTTATAAGACGGCATTCCACAACATGAATTATCCGATGGAGTTTGTGAACAGTTTTGTGACGACGGCAGGATCTGTGCTTGTGATCGTGATCATTGCGACTATGGCCGCATACCCGATCGGAAGGATCAAATCAAAACTTGCGAGATTCATGTATTTCTTCTTTATCTCCGGACTGATCATTCCTTCCCAGATGGTCATCGTGCCGATCGCGCAGACCCTTTCAAGAATGGGGGTTCCGAACACCAGATTTACTCCCATGCTGATGTTCATCACCTGCTCCCTGCCATTCTCCGTATTCCTGTACTCCGGGTTTATGAAGAGTGTGCCTGTGGAAATCGAGGAGTCTGCATACATGGACGGCGCCTCTCTGTTTACCCGTTTTACTATGGTCGTGTTCCCGCTTCTGAAGCCGGCAACGGTTTCAACGGTCATCACGCAGGGACTCTGGATCTGGAACGATTACTTCTATCCGATGGTATTCATCACCAGGTCAGAACAGTATTCACTGCCTGTCGGCATGCTGCAGTTCCTGGGAGACAAGGAGAATCCGGCACAATGGAACATTCTGTTTGCAGCCTGCGTGCTCTGCGCGCTGCCGCTGATCATCATTTTCATGCTGCTGCAGAAGCAGTTTATCAATGGTATCGCTGCAGGAGCTGTAAAAGGATAGTACGAAATTAAAAGGAAGAAGATCATGAAGCAGGGTACATGGAGAGAAAAACTGGAATATTTCTGGATGTATTATAAGATCCCTTTTCTGACCGTTGTCTTTCTCTTTGCGGTGGCTGCATATTTCATATATGCAAAAGCGGCGGAGAAGGAACCGGCGTTCAGCGCGATCCTTCTTGACATACACACTGATGTACAGGAAGAGGCGCTGGAGGAAGAGTTTGTGGAATATGCAGGAATAGATACCGGGAAATATGAGGTGCAGATCTCCACGTCCCTGCTTTTTTCAGACGCGTCCTCCGGGGGCTACGCGATGGCCAGCCTGGCCAGGGTTTATACACAGATCGGTACAGAAGAACTGGATGTCTGCATGATGCTCGGGGAAGACTTCGCGGAATATGCGGAGGCAGACAGTTTCCTGGATCTGAGAGAGGTATTCACGGAAGAAGAACTGGAACAATTTCCAGGACTGTACCGGGATGAAAACGGAAGAGTTCTGGGAGTATATGGGGACGGTCTTGAGAAGATTGAAGAGATAAAAGGATATTCAGGGGAAACGCCGAAGGGAATCGCAGGGGTACTTTACAATACGAAGCATCCGGAAACGGCGAAGCAGTTCCTGGAATATCTGCTGGAGGGAGAAGGATGAATCTATTTTCTGCAGAAGGAAGGCTGGCGGGTGTTCTGAACCGCCTGGGAGATCTGATCGTGCTGAATATGCTGACGCTGGTCAGTGTGATCCCGGTGGTGACGGCCGGAGCCGCTGTTACCTCTATGTTTGAGATCACACTGAAAATGGTGAAAAACGAGGAAGGTCCGGTGGCTGCATCCTATTTCCGTGCCTTCCGGGGGAATTTCGGAAAATCTACATTGATCTGGCTGGCAGGAGGAGGGCTTACACTTTTCCTGGGGGGCGGATATCTGGCTGCTGGGCAGTGTGGACGGAAACTGGGTGAGATATTATAAGCTCGTTCTTTTTGTTCTCGCGGCAGCAGTGCTCATGTTTACGTTTTTTGCGCTGGTCACTGCGGCACGGTTTGAAAATACGTTGAAAAATACGATAAAGAATGGAATCCTGTTCTGTGCGATTCATTTTCTGAAATCAATCCTGATGTTTGCTGTCATGCTGCTTCCGCTTGGACTTCTGTTTGTATCAAACAGGTTCTGGTGTGTGATCGTACTGATAGGGATATCCGGTCCGGCTTTTCTGACCAGCATTTATTTCAGAGATCTTTTCCGGGATTTTGAAAAATAATAGTAAAACTGCGAAGCGGGTCAGGCAAGCCCGCTTCATGCATTATATGGAGGTTGAGAAATGGATAAAAATGTATGGAGATTCCCAAAGAAAGAGCGTTCACTGGATGAAGCGCAGACGCCGCTCTGGTTCTGGAATGACAGGCTGGAGACAGAAGAACTGAAGCGTCAGCTTGAAATGCAGACGGAGATCGGTGTGACATGCACGAATCCGCATGCAAGGAGGAATAACGGGGAAGGTTACATCGGCGGATATCTTGATGAAAGATGGTTTGAAGACATAGGAACTGTCGTGAAATATAAAAAAGAGCATGGAGAGAAGATGTGGCTGTATGATGAGATCGACTGGCCTGCCGGGACCTGTGACCAGACGGTCACTCTGGATGAGAAGAACAGAGAAAAATACATTACAGTCAGGCGGATCGAGATTCCTGCCGGAGAGATCTTCCGTGCCCAGTTGAAGACCTTTGAGGGAACGGGACTTTTCGGAGTCCGGCCGGAGACAGATAAATCGGCTCTGGCTTATAATATCCATGTGATCGATGCTGAGACCGGAGAAGAATATCCGGCGGAGGACTATTTTATCTACGACAGGTTCGGACCTGAATTTGAATTCACTTCCGATAGAGACTGCATCGCCTTTATCACAAAGATCAATGCGGATCTGTACGAGTGCGGGGGAAACGGGCAGGTGAGCTATCTGAACCCGAAGGCGACAGAGCAGTTCCTTGAATCTACGTATGAAAAATATTATGCGCATTTCGGAGATGAGTTCGGGAAGACCATCACCTGTGTGTTCAATGATGAAACAAGAATGTGTCATGCAATAGCGTGGAGCGACGAGTTTGCAGAAACATTCCGGGAGCAGAAAGGATACGACATACGGAAAGAACTGTTCCGGATTGTCCTGCCGGGAGAGCAGGCCGGAAGAGTAAGATGTGACTATTTTGACGTGCTGGCATATCTGTATCAGCATAACTATTTTGGCGTGATCCATGAGTGGTGTGAAAAACATGGAATCCGTCTTTTTGCTCATCTTCTGGGAGAAGAAACTCTGTTCGGACATGCCCGGTACAGCGGAGATTATCTGAGACAGAACCGGTTTCAGGACGTGTGCGGCGCAGATCATCTGGGGAAAGGGATCGGCAGCCTGAATATCAAGTTCACTGCCTGCGGGGCACATTCCTATGGGAAAAAAAGGACTGCGGTGGAAGTGTTCGCGGGATGCGGATGGGATATGACGTTTGAAGAATATACAAGAATCATCACATGGATGTTCCAGATGGGAATGCAGACGATCATCAATCACGGGTTCTTTTACTCGGACAGAGGAGACAGGAAAAATGACTGGCCGCCGTCACAGTTTTTCCAGTGGCAGGGCTGGACAAGACAGTCAGAGGGTAATGATATGATCCGCAGACTGAACTATGCCATGACAGGCGGGATCAACGAGGCGGAGATCCTGGTGTATTTTCCGCTGGAGTCGTTCTGGTTTCATTATCTTCCGGATCAGGAGTTTACACACGGATTTTTTCACGGAGCGTTCCTGCGGGATGAGAAGGCAATCGAGATTGACAGAGAGACGCAGCTCATGCTGAACGGGCTTCTCTCGGAAAATCTGGACTTTGACCTGATCCACAGAGACGCGGTGGAAAATTTTGATATTGAGGGAGGGCAGATCGTAAACAGGAGGAGCGGACAGCGCTTTTCCATCCTGATTCTTCCCATGTGCGGGATACTTCCTGTCGAGGCGGCAAGGCTGTGTGAGAAATTCGTACAGTCGGGCGGGAAGATCGTGGTGCTAGGAGAGAGGCCTCGTCTGGCGCTGGACCGCCGGGACGATGGAGAACAGACAGAGATCATGGACAGGCTGAGAGCGTCCGGCCGGGTGGAAATGTTTGAGGCCGGACAGAAGGAGGAACTGTATCGTTATCTTAAGGACACGGTGCCATATCCTGTACGGATTACGGAAGGATGTGCGAAGACGGAAAACAACCATCCCGCATACCCACCATATCTTATTGATCCCTATATGCATGGAGGAGAAAATCTGACAGGCGTCATGTTCACGCGCTATATAAAAGACGGAAAAAGAAATTCCCTGTTCATGAATTACGGGGACAGCAGAGAGACGATAGAAGTGTTTATCGAGAGCCGGGGGACGGCGCCGGAGATATGGGATACATTTACAGGGGAGATCCGAAGTGCCGAAGTGGTCAGAAAAGAAGAAAAGGGGTATCTGATCCGCTTAAATCTTCCCTGCCATCATGGTATTATAGTAGTGAGCAGTCTGTAAAGCGCCGGAGCTGAAAGGACAGAGAACTAGGAGGAAGGACTATGCGAAAAATAAAAGAAAGGACATTTTCCGGAACAAGAAATCCGGAAGAGACAACAAGAGAAGTAAAAAACCGGGATACGGCCCGAAGAGCCGCGGCAGAGGGGATGGTTCTCCTGAAAAATGAAGGTCATGTGCTGCCGGTGGATCCGGGAAAAAAGATCGCCCTGTATGGCAGCGGGGCATCAAAGACAGTCAAGGGAGGCACCGGTTCCGGAGATGTGAATGAGAGGCAAAGTGTCAGCGTCTATGAGGGGCTCAAAGAGGCAGGTTATGTGATCACTACGGAGGATTGGATCGCAGATTACGACAGGCGCTATGAGAAGGCGAGGATGGAATGGCGCGACGAGATCCTCAGGAAAGCAGACGGAGCTGAGAAATCAACGGCATTTTTCAGTGTGTACAGCACTACTCCGTTTATCCGTCCGGACGGGAAAGCTGTGGAAAAGACAGACACAGATCTGGCATTCTATATCTTAAGCCGGGTCGCGGGAGAGGGGGCGGACCGGAGCGCATCTGCGGGAGATTATTTTCTGACTGATACGGAAGAGAAAGAACTTTCAGACATCTGCGGATATTATAAGGATGTGATCGTGGTGATCAATACAGGAGGACTTGTGGATCTCTCTTTCATGGATCGACATGAAAATATCCGTGGTCTGATTCAGATGGTGCAGCCGGGCATGGAAGGAGGAAACGCCTTTGCGGATATCGTGTCCGGGAAAGTTACTCCATCAGGAAAAATGACCGACAGCTGGGCATATCGGTATGAGGATTACCCGAACGCCGCTACATTTTCACATAACAATGGGAATATACAGACAGAGAAGTATGAGGAAGGGATATATGTCGGCTACAGGTATTTTGACACATTTGACGTTCCTGTGCGTTACGGTTTCGGCTTCGGTCAGTCTTATACACAGTTCGATATCCAGGTAAAGGAGATCCGGTATGAGACCGGGAAAGCCTCCGGGATTTCAGTGAGGGTCTCTGTCCAGAACAGTGGAGCCGACTATTCGGGGAAAGAAGTTGTACAGGTTTATATTTCCTGTCCCCAGGAAAAGATGGATAAAGAGTACCGCCGACTGGGCGCGTTTGAAAAGACAAAGTGCCTCGCACCGGGAGAATCACAGGAATTGGAACTCGAGATCCCTGTCAGTGAACTGGCGTCTTATGATGAAAATGAGCCGGGCTGGGTGCTTGAGGCAGGCTCATACGGTCTTTGGATCGGAAACAGTCTTGCATCTTCCGTTCTCTCTGGAGAAGCGGTGCTGGATGAACGTGTCGTTCTCGTAGAGACAGAGCATATATGCCCGCTCAGAGAGGAATTGACAGAGCAGAGGGCGGATCAGAAAAGTCAGAGAGAAAAATATGAAGCGGCCAGAGAAAGAGCGGGAGAGACTCTGATCAGGATACGTATCCCGGCGGATTCCCTTGAAGAGGAAACTGTTGTCTACAGAACAAATGCGGAAATTTATTCGAAAGAAGCCGGAGATTTTGTTGATTCGCTGACCCGCGATCAGCTTGTAGCACTGGCTTCTGGCGATCCGGGGAAGGCTCAGGGCGGCAATCTGGGTGCTGCAGGTATTTCTGTCCCGGGATCAGCCGGTGAGACCAGCGGGTGCGCACTGGAGGAGGGACTCGCCAGCATCGTTCTTGCAGATGGTCCGGCAGGACTGCGCCTGATGAAATATTATCATGTGGACGATGGAAAGATTGTTTCCATGCCGTTTCAGTTCAGCCTGGAAGGAGGACTTTTCTGTCCGGATACAGGGGACCTGCCAGGAGAACGCTGGTATCAGTATTGCACAGCGATCCCGGTGGGAACCCTTCTGGCACAGACATGGGACACAGAGCTTATGAAGGAAGTCGGAAAGATGATCGGGAAGGAAATGGAGCTGTTCGGCGTGACACTCTGGCTTGCTCCGGGAATGAATATTCATCGGAACCCGCTCTGCGGAAGAAATTTTGAGTATTATTCTGAAGATCCTCTTTTGTCAGGTATGATGGCAGCCGCGATCACAGATGGGGTACAGACTGTACCGGGATGTGGTACTACCATCAAGCATTTCGCATGTAATAATCAGGAGGACAACCGGATGGGATCTGACAGTGTTGTGTCCGAACGCGCGCTTCGAGAGATTTATCTGAAAGGGTTTGAAACAGCAGTCAGGAAGTCTCAGCCCATGGCGATCATGACCAGCTACAACCTGATCAACGGCGTGCATGCGGCAAATAATTATGACCTGTGTACAAAGGCTGCAAGGGATGAGTGGGGCTTTGCCGGACTGATCATGACGGACTGGACCACCACGGAGAAT
Source organism: uncultured Mediterraneibacter sp. (assembly GCA_944377745.1). Taxonomy (GTDB): domain Bacteria; phylum Bacillota; class Clostridia; order Lachnospirales; family Lachnospiraceae; genus Mediterraneibacter. The sequence continues at coordinate 7,640 of CALWFV010000017.1, forward strand.
GGAGACAGTTGTACAGCTTCCGGATGTATGCGCGCAGGAAACGACCTGATCATGCCGGGAGCCCGGAGCGATCGGGAGAACCTTATAAAGGAACTGAATGAGGGGACGCTGAAGATGGAAGAACTGAAGGCGTGCATTTCCAGACTGACAGATACGGTGTGGAAGTCGAACAGGTATGAAGAAGTGAAATAGCCTTGACTGAAAAGAAAACCGCCTTCATAATAGTTTATGGTAAATTACTAAAGTTAAGTTTAGTAATTTGAGAGTGAGCTGTTGTGGGGCGGTTTTATGTTTATTGGCAGAAAAGATTACAGCAGAGGAGAAAGCATTGATATACGGTGTTACCGGAGGAATTCCGGAATATCTGAGCCGGGTGTGTCCGGAGCTTACTGTCGAGAGAATATGATGTTGGGAGAGTGTAAATGGCGGAATGATAAGGGGGTATCTGCGTGGATATAGAACAGCTTAAGTATTACACCGAATTATGCCGGGTGAAAAATTTTACGGAGGCAGGGTTCGCCTGCAATCTGAGCCAGAGTGCACTTTCAAAGCAGATCCGCAAGCTGGAAAAGGAACTGAACGTCACTCTGATCCGGAGGAATACGCGGAAGTTTGAGCTGAGCGAGGAGGGAAAGATCTTTCTGGAGTATGCAGGCGAGGCGCTGAGCCTGTATGAAAAGATGCTGGAGGACATCCATTTTAAAAAGGAGATCCGCATCGGGAGCATGACCGTACTCTCGCCTTACCATTTTGCAAAGGTCATGTCCGCTTTCATGGAACAGTATCCGGACATCGACCTGATCCTGGATGAGCAGACGGCGGATCAGATTCTGGCACATCTGGAGGAGTTTGATTTCGCTATCCTGCGGTCGCTTCTGATCACAGATACATCGAAATACAATCTCATCACTCTGTATGACGACTATCTCTGCGCCGTGGTGTATGATTCTCACCCACTGGCAGGAAGAGAGAGTATCCGGCTGGAGGAATTAAAAGACGAGGAGTTCGTATTCCCCCAGAAGGGGAGCGGCGGGTATGAAGCGTTCTATGACAGCTGCATAAAGGCGGGATTTACGCCGAACATCCTCTATGAATTTCCCCAGGCAAACACGATCATGAGTTTTGTGGAGGAGAAGATCGGGATCACCATCAATTTTACCAAAGTATGCCAGGAGTCGGCGGGGAGCGGAGTCCGTATGATCCCTCTGGAGGATGCGCCCCATTTTCCGATCTCACTGGTCTATCCGAAAAATGTGATTCTGAGCGACACTCAGAAGCTTTTCCTGCGGTTTATCCGTAAGTGGAAGAAAGAGCGGGAGTGAGTGATTTTCCGGCTTGACACGTCTGACCGGGTGAGGTAGAATAGCCAGTGTAGACAAAGCGTTGATGAGGACAGTAGGCTGCCGGTGCATCTCAGAGAGGAAACCATGTGCTGTGAGGTTTCTGTTGTGCGGCTGACTGAAGACCACCTCGGAGCGGCCTTAATACGGCACGGTGATCCCGTTATCATCACATGAATTAAGATGGTTTTCCATGGAAGACAAGCAGGGTGGGACCGCGGATCCTTATCCGTCCCTGCGGGGAGTGTTTCCGTGCGGCTATAGATTCAGATATAAGAGGCATTCCGAAAAGGGATGCTTTTTTCTTTCCAATGCTTAAGCGCATGCCGCATAACGCATAATCGCAGAGACAGGGGGATATGCGGATCAGGCGGTGACGGCAGAGAAAGTGTGCACGGACAGAGATGAAACAGAGATTCAGAGAGAAAGGAAGAAAAGAACATGAAGATCACATTAAAAGACGGCTCTTTCAAAGAGTATGACCAGCCCATGAGCGTGTATGACATCGCAAAGGATATCAGCGAGGGACTTGCCAGAGCAGCGACCTCCGGAGAGATCGATGGAGAGATCGTGGATCTGAGAACGGTTGTGGATAAGGACTGCGAGCTCAATATCCTTACATTTAACGACGAGAAAGGAAAGGGTGCGTTCCGCCATACAGCGTCCCATATCATGGCGCAGGCGATCAAGAGACTGTACCCGGATACAAAACTTGCCATCGGACCGTCCATCGCAGACGGATTCTACTATGACGTGGACAGAGAGACTCCGCTCACCACAGAGGACCTGGAGAAGATCGAGGCGGAGATGAAGAAGATCGTCAAGGAAAATCTCGAGATCAAACAGCACACCATGCCGAGAAACGAGGCAATCGACTACTTTAAGGAAAAGAATGAGCCGTATAAGGTGGAACTGATCGAGGATCTTCCGGAGGACGAGACGATCAGTTTCTACTCACAGGGAGAGTTCACAGACCTTTGTGCAGGACCGCATCTTATGACTACAAAGCCGGTGAAGGCATTTAAACTGACCAGCCTTGCAGGTGCTTACTGGAGAGGCAGTGAGAAGAACAAGATGCTCCAGAGGATTTACGGCACTGCATTCCCGAAGAAAGCGGAACTGGATGAGTACCTGACCATGATGGAAGAGGCGAAGAAGCGCGACCACAGAAAGCTGGGGAAAGAACTGGGACTGTTCATGATGCGTGAGGAGGGACCGGGATTCCCGTTCTTCCTGCCAAACGGAATGGTGCTCAAGAATACGCTTCTTGATTACTGGAGAGAGATCCACAGAAGAGCAGGGTATGTGGAGATTTCCACACCGATCATGCTGAGCCGTCACCTCTGGGAGACGTCCGGACACTGGGATCACTACAAAGAGAATATGTACACGACAGTGATCGACGATGTGGATTTCGCGATCAAACCGATGAACTGCCCGGGCGGTATCCTTGTATACGAATCAGAGCCCCGTTCCTACCGTGATCTGCCGATCCGCATGGGCGAGCTCGGACTGGTACACCGCCATGAGAAATCCGGCCAGCTCCACGGTCTGATGAGAGTGCGCTGCTTTACTCAGGACGATGCTCATATCTTTATGATGCCGGAGCAGATCAAAGATGAGATCAAAGGCGTTGTAAAGCTGATCGATGAAGTTTACAGCCTGTTCGGGTTCAAATATCATGTAGAACTTTCCACACGTCCGGAAGACAGCATGGGAAGTGACGAGGACTGGGAGATGGCGACAGATGCGCTCTGCAACGCTCTCGACGACATCGGACTGCCCTATGTGGTAAATGAAGGCGACGGGGCGTTCTACGGACCGAAGATCGACTTCCATCTGGAGGATTCCATCGGAAGGACATGGCAGTGCGGAACGATCCAGCTTGACTTCCAGCTTCCGCTGCGCTTTAACCTGGAGTACACCGGAGCGGACGGAGAGAAGCACAGACCGATCATGATCCACAGGGTCGTATTCGGATCCATCGAGAGATTCATCGGTATCCTGATAGAGCACTTCGCGGGCGCATTCCCGACATGGCTTGCCCCTGTACAGGTGAAAGTGCTTCCAATCTCTGACAAGCATATGGAGTACGGACAGAAAGTCCTGGGTGCACTCAATGAGGCGGGAATCCGTGCCGAGATCGATACCCGCGCAGAGAAGATCGGATATAAGATCCGTGAGGCTCAGATGAAGAAGATCCCGTACATGCTTGTTGTGGGAGCAAAGGAAGAAGAAGACAATAAAGTTTCTGTCAGAAGCCGTTTTGCAGGAGACGAAGGTCAGAAGGGGCTGGATGAGTTCATTGTTCAGATCAAAGAGGAGATCGCTGCAAGAGTCCTTCGGGAGACGACCAAAGAAGGCTGAGAAAAGAAAATTCAGATAAGAAATAGAGGGGAAATAAAGCAGAGGTATCGCAATGGAGGAGAGGGGAAAGAAAAATACCCGCCGGCGCGCGAAGCAGCGCCGGCGCAGGAATGCTGTGAGGAGACGCCGCAGAAACGCTGCAGTGAAACGCAACAGAAAGAGGACGAGAATCGTCGTGCTGTGTATCCTTCTGGCTGTTGTACTCCTTCTGATTGCAGGCGTCGCGGCTGCTGTGCGCATCTTTACGAAAAGTGGCTCTGAGGAGGAAAGCTCGGAGAATACTGCGAAGGACATCACCATAGAGAATGTGCAGAAGAACGGCGGTAATGGCGTCATTTCATTTGAAGATAAACAGACGGAGAAGACGCAGACAAAAGAGACTCAGACAGCAAAAAATACAGCCACAGAGGAACATCACAAGACAAACGGACTGGCGATCTGCATGTATCATTATGTGTATGATGAGTCGGATCCTCCGGACGACCTGAACAATAATTATATCGAGGTCCACGCACTGGAAGAGGAGATAGAGTATCTCGTGGAAAACGACTACTATTTCCCCACATGGGAGGAAGTGCGGCAGTATGTGGAAGGAGATCTGCTCCTTCCCGAGAAGAGTGTCGTCCTGACCTTTGACGATGGTGCGAAAAGCTTCCTTGACCTGGGAATCCCGGTGTTTGAGAAATATCAGGTGCCGGCGACCTCCTTCCTTATCACCAGCAATGACGGGGAAAATAAGGTGAAAGAGTATCAGAGCGATTATGTGACCTTTCAGTCCCACTCGGACAATATGCACCGTGCCGGCGGAAATATCGGTCACGGGGGGATTTTTACGGCAATGAGCCATGACGACGCTGTGGCGGATCTGAAAAAGTCCATTGAGATCTGCGGTCATGGCGACGCCTTCGCCTATCCCTACGGCGACTATACGGATGACTGCCGGACCGCGGTGGAGGATGCAGGGTTTACCTGCGCAGTGACAACGGAAAACCGGAGGGCGGAAGTGGGAGATGACCCGCTGCTGCTCCCCAGGGTCCGGATGAGCCTTGGGCAGTCGCTGGAGAGTTTTATCGCGCTGGTGGAGTGATGGAGGATCCGGCGCGGGGGTGAGGGCGGAGATTACGTCCGAAAACTGCGGGGAACCTTTTTCAAACCCGTTTTCGGAGAGAGCCGGTATGTGCTCCGGTTCCGTTCCAGAATCAAAGAAATAGTAGAACTCCGGGAATTCAGTTAAATACGACCCGGAAAATGGCACAACTCGCTACGCTCAGACAATGCCATTTCCCGGATCAACACTGAATTCCCGGAGTTAACTATTTCTAATCGATTCTTCCAAAGTCACCGGAATCCCATACCGGCTCTCTCCGAAAGGTTTTCGAAATCGTCCCCGCGGTTTTCTGCTGTACTCCGCCCGGCAGTCCCTGCGGCACATCCTCTCCCCCGCGGACACCTCCCCACCCCGCCAGATCCGGTCACATATTGTAGTATCGCGCGTAAATTCCTCCTTTTGCCAGCAGGCTCTCGTGAGTTCCTCTCTCGGCGATTCCGTCTTCGGTGATGACGATGATCTCGTCGGCGTTCTTGATAGTAGAGAGCCGGTGTGCGATGGTGATGGTCGTGCGGTCTTTGGAAAGCTCTTCCAGGCTCTGCTGGATCCAGCGTTCACTTTCATTGTCCAGTGCGCTGGTGGCTTCGTCCAGGATCAGGATCGGGGGATTTTTCAGGAACACACGGGCGATGGAGATCCGCTGTTTCTGTCCTCCGGAGAGCCGGGTTCCGCGCTCGCCGACAAAGGTATCGTAACCGTCTGGCAGTTCTTGGATAAAGTCATGAATGTTGGCGCGTTTTGCGGCTTCAACGATCTCTTCCATGGAGGCTCCGGGTTTGCCGTAAGCGATATTTTCCCGGATTGTTCCGCTGAACAGATAGACATCCTGCTGTACCATGCCGATCTGGCTGCGGAGACTTTTCAACTTAAGCGTGCGGATGTCCTGCCCGTCGATGGTGATCCTTCCTCCTGTCACATCATAGAACCGGGGCAGGAGAGAACAGATCGTAGTCTTGCCGCTTCCGGACGGTCCCACCAGGGCAATGGATCGGCCCGCCGGAATTTCAAAGGAAACATGGGAGAGGACAGGGGTGTCATCGTCACTGTAGTGGAAAGAAACATCTTCGTAGCAGACTCTTCCATGCACATCGGTCAAGTCTTTTGCATCCGGAGCATCCTCGATTTCCGGCTCTGTCTCCATCACATCAAGGAAACGGCGAAAGCCGGAAAGTCCTTTCTGGATCGTCTCGATCAGTTCCACCAGGATCTGGATCGGGCTGATGAAGATTCCGATGTAGAGGGCATACATGGCGAGATCTGCCGGAGCCATCAGCCCCTGTGCGATCAGATAACCGCCGTATACCAGTGTGACAAGATACATCATCCCCTGGAAGAACAGGTTCCATCCCATGAAGCTTCCCATACAGTTGTAATTGTTATCCTTTGAGACGAGAAAAGCATGGTTGCTCTTTTTAAATTTTTCCCGTTCGATATCTTCATTCGCGAAGGACTGTACCACACGGATGCCGGCAAGTGTATCCTGAAGGCTGGCGTTCACATCCCCGATCTTCCGGCGGTTCTCCATAAATGTTTCCTGCATTCTCCCGTTCTGACGGAAGGAGAAAATGAACATGCACAGGACAAGGACAACAAGCGGAAGAGCCAGTTTCCAGTTGATCATAAACAGGAAAATGAAAGATCCGATGATCTTTACTACGGAGATGAAAAGATTTTCCGGGCCGTGATGCGCAAACTCGGCGATGTCAAACAGGTCCGATACAAGCTTGCTCATCATCTGACCCGAGTTATTCTGACTGTAATAGGAAAAGGACAGCTTTTCGTAATGGTCAAAGAGCTGCTGGCGCATATCCCGTTCCATGTTTGCCCCCATCATATGTCCCTGATAGCTGACGTAATATTTGCAGAGACTCTGTATGACGTACATGACAAGAAGTCCTGCCGCTATGAGGGGAAGCGTCTCCAGGATAGCGCTGCTGTCCCGGGTGAAGAGTGTGTTGGTCGCTGTCCGCAGGATCTGGGGGTAAGCCAGATCTGCAAGGCTGATAAATGTGGCGCACAGCAGGTCGATGAAAAAGACTGCTTTATATGGCCCATAATAATGAATAAACTTTTTTATCGTTTGCATGGTGAACCTCCTGAAAAAACTAAAACAATATTAGCACAACGGTTTTTCCTTGACAAGGCGGGAATGATTCTGTATGGTTTTATCAGTTGTCGTCCGTTGAGATGAGAAACGCAGTGTTTATAATAGTATAGAGAATAACAATTTTACAGGAGAGAAACAGATGAAGATATACCTTGCCCCGCTGGAGGGGATTACGGGATGGATCTACCGGGGAGCGCTCAGAGAGTGTTTCGGCGGGTTCGATAAATATTTTGTACCTTTTATCAGTCCGAATCAGAAGGGGCATTTCAGTTCCCGGGAGAAAAAGGATATCCTGCCCGCGAACAATGAGGGAGCGTATACTGTACCCCAGATTCTTACGAACAATGCAGAAGATTTTCTGCGGACGGCGGAGAAGCTGGAGGAATACGGGTACAAAGAAGTGAACCTTAATCTGGGATGTCCGTCCAGAACAGTCGTGACCAAGGGGAGAGGTGCAGGATTTCTTGCATTTCCGGAGCGGCTGGAGAAATTTCTGGACATTATTTTTCAGGATTGCAGGCTGAAGATCTCAGTCAAGACCAGGATCGGGATGGAAGAAGGAAATGAGTTTACTGATCTTCTGGAAATCTTTAATAAATATCCCATGGAAGAACTGATCATCCATCCGAGGGTACAGAAAGATTTCTATAAAAATACTCCGAATTGGGAGGTTTTCAGAGCGGCGCTGGGAAAAAGCCGTAATCCGGTATGTTACAATGGGGATATCTTTACGGCGGAAGATTTCTCCAGGTTCCATGAGGAATTTCCTGAAGTTGAATGTATCATGACAGGACGCGGAGTCCTTGCAGACCCCGCTCTGGCCCGGGAGATCTGCGGAGGGAAGAAGGCGGATAAGGAAGAACTCCGAAGATTTCACGACCTTGTCTATGCGGGGTACTGCAGGGAGATGTCCGGAGACCGGACTGTTCTCTATAAAATGAAGGAGATGTGGTCCTATATGGCGCCGCTGTTTTCAGACTATAAGAAATATGCAAAAAAGATAAAAAAATGTGAAAAATGTTTTGTATATGAACAGGTGATCGATGAATTCTTTGAGTGCAGGGATCTCTCGGATGTCCGGCTTGGTGAAGAGAGTATTGTATGAGCGGCATGAAGGCCGCACAGAGTTTTCAGAAAGAATTCAAAGGTGCGCTTCCGGGAGGAAACAGAAGAGAGGAGAGAAGACAGAGACATGTTTGGAATAATTCAGCAGATCGATGAGAGCATCCTGCTTTTTATCCAGGAATATATCCGGCAGGACTGGATGGACGGATTCTGGACGACAATCACCCATCTGGGGGACGGAGGAATATTCTGGATCATTCTCGCGTTGATACTGCTCATCCCGAAACAGACTAGACGGGCGGGAGCAGCAGCCCTGTTCGCCATGGGGATCGGGGCATTGATAACAAATGTGGCGGTAAAAAATATTGTGGCACGGATACGTCCGTACGATATAATAACAGAACTGATCCTTCTCATAGAGCGTCAGCATAGTTTTTCTTTTCCGTCGGGGCATACCTGCGCGTCTCTTGCGGCTTCCTGTGCATTGTACCGTACTCTTCCCCGAAAATGGGGGATCGCCTGTATCGTCCTTGCCGTCCTGATCGCACTGTCCCGACTGTATGTCGGAGTCCATTATCCCAGCGATGTGCTGGGCGGAGCCGCAGTGGGGATCTTCGCCGGCTGGGCGGGATGGAAGATCCAGGAAATTCTTTGGAGCAGGAGAAACGGAAAAGGGGATAACCAGGCGGGAGACTGATCAGGAGAGATCCTGCAGGTTCCGGATCCGGAGAGCCAGGTACAGAAGAACAGCGTCCTGAAAACGGCGGGGGTTAAGACCGCTTTTCTCATGTATATGATTTAATTTATACTGGAGTGTATTTTTGTGGATATAAAGCTTCCCGGAGGTGTTTACAAGGGACATGTCCTCGGAAAAATACACTTCTATTATATTCAGTTCCTCTTCGGAAAGCAGATTTACCGTCTTTCTGAGGAATTCTTTCCGGCTGGTCTCATCAGTGGAAGAAACGATGATCTCCAGAGTCAGGTCATCGAAAGAGACAAAACTTTGTCCCCTTCCCTCAATACTTCTCAAGGCTGTTCTTGCGGAAGAATATGACATATATAAATGGAAGAGAGGACAGGACTTTCCCGCTGCGATCCTGAAGAGTTCAGGATCCTTCCGGGAGAAATTCTCCAGGACAGATATATTTTTCCGGTAGTCCCGGTCTTCTATAACAGCGAGAAATTCCCGTGGATAGCTGAACGTAAACAACTCTATACCTGCATCTGTGAACATCTGCCCGATCTTCTGCTCCAGAAGAGAGAGGTTCATCAGATTATATCTGGGATTGATCTGTATCACGAGGAAGCGTTTTGGCGTTTCCGGGTCGATCCCGAATTCTTTCAGACATTCATTGAGATAAGCGGGATACTGTTTTTGTTCCCGTATCAGGGTTGTGATGATATAGTTTTTCCTGTCTGCCTGGCTGCGGCTGAACGCATTGAGCTCCTTTTCCCGGATCAGAAGTTTTGTGATCCGTTCGGCGAGATGGGCGTACTTCCTTACTTCGCCAGGAGTTCCGGTGATCCCGATCACTGCGAGAAGTCGTCCGTTGTGATAGACCGGCAGATTGATCCCCTGCTGCGTGCCCGGGAAGCTGTTGTCTGCGTTTACTTCGATCGTGCTTCCGGAGGAGGCGGCATGCCTCCCTATTTCATGAAAAGTACCGATCCGCTTGGGATTTGTGCTGGCAAAGATCTCACCGTTCTCGCGGATGAAATTAATATCATATCCGCAGACATCCTTTACTGTATTGACGATCTGCTGCGCAAGGGCGTTGTCAACTGAATTGATCACTGAAATTCCCTCCTGTTCCTGCCTGACAAAAGTATCTGTATCAATTATAAACTGATATGTTATAAATAACAATATAATGCTTGAATAATTAAAATTTTAGTTATATAAAACATATTTGTGAAAGACATTATCTGATATATTAACTGTAGAAAATGTGACAAGGGAGGAAAGAAAAGGCATGAAAGTACTGACAGTGATTGATTCGTTTAAAGGAAGTATGACTTCACTGGAAGCAGGAAATGCAGCTGCAGCGGGCATTCTCCGCGCCGCCCCGTCTGCGGATGTGTCGGTGAGGACACTGGCAGACGGAGGGGAGGGGACAGTCGATGCCCTGATCAGCAGCAGGAATGGAAAGATCAGAGAGATACAGGTCACAGGCCCCCTGGGAGATCCGGTCACATGCAGGTACGGCGTGATAGAAGAGGCCGGGACAGCTGTGATCGAGATGGCAGAAGCTGCCGGTCTGGTCCTGGTTCCGGAGGAAAAGCGAAATCCGCTTTACACTACGACATACGGAGTGGGCGAAGTGATCCGGGACGCGATTGCTCAGGGATGCCGGAAGTTCATTGTGGGGATCGGTGGAAGTGCTACCAATGACGGAGGTGTTGGTATGCTCCAGGCACTGGGATACGGCTTCCTTAACGGGAAGGGAGAACAGATACCATATGGCGCGGCAGGGCTGAAGGAACTGGAGCGGATCACGGATGAATTTGTGATCCCTGAACTGAAAGACTGCAGATTCCGCATTGCATGTGATGTGACAAATGTCCTCTGCGGTGAGAATGGATGCAGCGCTGTTTTCGGTCCGCAGAAAGGAGCCACACCGTCTATGATCGTGCAGATGGATCAGTGGCTTGGGAATTATGCTTCTACTGCGCAGAAAAAATATTCCGGCGCCAACCCGGAGCGGGAAGGGACCGGAGCGGCGGGAGGTCTCGGGTTTGCGTTCCTGACATTTACGAATGCTGCTCTGGAGTCCGGAATCGATATTGTTCTGGAAGAAACCGGTATGGAAGAGTATATTAAAGAGGCTGATCTGATCATTACAGGGGAGGGAAGAATTGACGGACAGACCGCTATGGGAAAGGCGCCGGTTGGAGTGGCTAGGCTGGCGGAAAAATACGGAAAGCCTGTAGTTGCATTTGCAGGCAGTGTGACCCGGGATGCAAAAGCGTGCAACAGAGAAGGGATCACAGCATATTTTCCTATCGTGCGGGGAGCGGTTTCACTGGAAGAGGCGATGAAGAAAGAAAATGCGGAAGCAAATATGGCGGATACGGCAGAGCAGGTATACCGTCTCTTTTCCTTAAAGTTCAAATAAAGTTTTGTCAGACAGATAAGATTTGTCTGTAAATAAATTGCATATCTGAAAAAGCCACAGACCGGACAGGTGCTGCGTCACAGTGCAGGCTTCACTCTACCTCATCCCCTGGACCGCCTGTAACAAAAAATGAAATGCTCGTCCATTGGAACTTGCATTTCATTTTTTTAACTGGCAGAGCCAGGTGTATTCGGAACGTTCCGCTTATCGCACTGTTCACGCAGTACCCGCCCGGTCTGCTGGTTTATTCAGATAGGCACTTTTCTTTCGTGTCAGAAGTCTTACCTGTCTGAAAATCTTTATTCTCTCCGAAAAACTTCCGACAAGGGCACGTTTCCCTATTTAGATAAAAGCAGCGTGAACAGATAGGTTATAAAAGCAAAACATTGAAGTGAGAGCGTTCCGAAAAGCATTTGTTCTGGATGTTAGGCGGAGGCAGATGGAGTTCCTATGAAGGAACATCTGCCTCCGCCGTTACATCCATTCGAATCTTTGAGGTAGAGCGGAACGGTTTTGCGTTATAACCTATCTGTTCACGCGGAAATTTATCTATAAGACAAAACTTTATTTTTCGTTTCGCTTCTTGAGCGCTGCCTCCACGAATCCTTTAAACAGCGGATGCGGGCGGTTCGGTCTGGATTTCAGTTCCGGATGTGCCTGTGTCGCGATGAACCAGGGATGGGAGGGGATCTCGATCATCTCCACAATACGGTTATCAGGGGAAAGACCGCAGAGGGACATTCCGTGCTCTTCAAGAACCTCTCGGTAATCATTGTTTACCTCATAGCGATGGCGGTGACGCTCGCTGATCTCCTTTTTGCCGTAGAGACGGTAAGCGAGAGAATCTTCCTTGAGGACACAGGGATATGCGCCGAGTCTCAGCGTTCCTCCGATATCCTCCACTCCGATCTGATCCTCCATGATATGGATGACCGGGTGGGTGGTATCCGGTTTAAGCTCCATGCTGTGAGCATCGTTATAGCCGATCACATCGCGGGCAAACTCGACGATGGCAAGCTGCATTCCAAGGCACAGTCCCAGGAAGGGAACGTTGTGAGTGCGGGCATATTTGATCGCAAGGATTTTTCCCTCAATTCCTCTGTGTCCAAAGCCTCCTGGTACGAGGATCCCGCTCACGTCGGAGAAGATCTCGTCCACATTATCCTCAGTGACGGTTTCAGAATCCACCCATTTGATATTTACTGTAGTGTGGCTGTAGATGCCGCCGTGCTTTAACGCCTCGACCACGCTGATATAGGCGTCGTGGAGCTGGATGTATTTTCCGACAAGAGCGACGGTAACTTCCTGGGTCGGGTGGCGGAGTTTGTCTACCATTTCCGTCCAGTCTTTCAGATCCGGCTCCGGACAGTCAAGGTGAAGACATTCGCAGACCACCTGGGCCAGGTGTTCTTTCTCCATGGCGAGAGGAGCTTCATACAGATATTCTACGTCAAGGTTCTGAAGCACATGTTCGGCAGGAAGGTTACAGAACAGGGAAATCTTGTCTTTCATTCCCTGATCCAGAGGATATTCGGAGCGGCAGACGATGATGTCGGGCTGGATCCCCATTCCCTGAAGCTCTTTGACGCTGGCCTGGGTCGGCTTTGTCTTCATCTCCTGGGAAGCACGCAGATAAGGGATCAGAGTGACGTGGATGAGGATCACGTTCTCATGTCCTTTCTCATGCTGAAACTGGCGGATTGACTCCAGGAAAGGCTGACTTTCAATATCTCCAACTGTACCGCCCACCTCAATGATCGCGATCTCTGTATCTTCAGCGGCCGGATTACGGTAGAAGCGGCTTTTGATCTCGTTTGTGATATGCGGGATGACCTGAACGGTTCCTCCGCCGAAATCTCCCCGGCGTTCTTTCTGGAGAACAGACCAGTAGATCTTACCGGTCGTCACATTTGAATTTTTTGTCAGACTCTCGTCGATAAAACGTTCATAATGTCCGAGATCCAGGTCTGTCTCCGCACCGTCGTCAGTGACGAAAACTTCACCGTGCTGTACCGGGTTCATAGTGCCGGGGTCGATATTTATATAAGGATCGAACTTCTGCATGGTGACGGTATAACCGCGGGCTTTCAGAAGACGTCCCAGCGATGCGGCGGTGATGCCTTTTCCGAGACCGGACACAACGCCGCCTGTAACGAATACATATTTTACTGCCATTTCATTTCCTCCTGTATTGATGAATGTAAATGTTTCTTAAAAAAGAGTACAGTTCAGCCACAGAGTGCGGAACCGCGCCGTTGCAGTCCGTCTTTGCGCATATGGCTGAACTGTCGAAAAAAATACTTTCTAAGTATACACCTGTTTTTCTGAAAAATACAGAGTTTTTTGAAAAAATTTGTTTCAATCGCAACATCAGCCTGTCCCTTGCCTTATGGCTGACTGTTACTTTCAATCTGTAAAAGCGATCTACAGAAAAGGTTACAGTGGATGTGCCAGAGGGGATATACAGAACATATTTGCATCATTGATGATACAGATGATCGTGTTCGTAAACCGCCTCACAGGTGAGCTGTACTCCGAGTTTTTTGAAGATCTTGATATCCACGTCTGAGAGCATCACGGAGGTGTGAGCCTGACAGCCCTCCAGCTTCGGGAGCTGGGAGAGGGCAAGCCTTGCGTCTGCGCTGGCTGCGGCGCTGGCGGAAAGGGCGATCAGTACCTCGTCTGTATGGAGACGGGGATTTTTGCTTTTCAGGTAATCCACCTTCAGCTTCTGGATCGGCTCGATGGACTCAGGTGAGATGATATGGAGTTCATGGTCAAGTCCTGCCAGTTCTTTTAAGACATTCAGAAGGAGAGCGGCGGATGCGCCAAGCAGGCTGGTGGTCTTGCCGGTGATGATCCTTCCGTCGTCCAGCTCGAGAGCGGCAGCAGGGCCGTCTGTCTCTTTCGCCCTGTCGAGAGCTTTCACTGCAACTTTCCGGTCAGCGACTGTGATCCCGGCCATGTTCATGAGCAGTTCAATCTTCTGTGCCTCCCTGTCCGTGGTCTCTCCTTTAAGGAGCGCGTTCAGGGCAGCGTAATAGCGGCGGATGATCTCCTGGCAGGAAGCTTCTCTGCAGGCTTCGTCATCGCAGATGCATTTTCCGGCCATGTTGACCCCCATGTCTGTGGGAGACTTGTAAGGGCTCTCACCGTAGATCTTTTCGAAGATCGTATTGAGCACGGGGAAAATCTCCACATCACGGTTATAATTCACAGTTGTCTCTCCGTATGCCTCCAGATGGAACGGATCGATCATATTTACATCGTTCAGGTCTGCTGTTGCCGCTTCATATGCAAGATTGACCGGGTGTTTCAGCGGCAGGTTCCAGATCGGGAAGGTCTCAAATTTGGCATAGCCTGCATGGATTCCCCGTTTATGCTCGTGGTAGAGCTGAGAGAGGCAGGTAGCCATCTTTCCGCTTCCGGGCCCCGGAGCAGTGACGATCACAAGTGGACGGGTAGTGCGGATGTAGTCGTTCTTTCCGTATCCTTCATCGCTGATGATAAGAGGGATATTGGACGGATAACCTGGTATATTATAATGAAGGTATACAGGGATATTCAGACTCTCCAGTCTGTTTTTGAAGAACGTTGCGCTTTCCTGACCGGAAAACTGAGTAATCACAACACTGCCTACATAAAGGCTCTGTTCCCGGTATGTCTCGATCAGACGGAGCACGTCAGAGTCATAGGTTATGCCGAGATCCCCGCGGATCTTGTTTTTCTCAATGTCCTTTGCGCTGATGGCGATCACGATCTCCGCCTGGCTGCTAAGTTCCTTCAGAAGACGCAGCTTGCTGTCCGGAGCAAATCCAGGAAGAACCCGGGATGCGTGATAATCGTCAAACAGTTTTCCCCCGAATTCAAGGTAAAGCTTGTTGTCGAACTGGCTGATCCGGCTCCGGATGTGCTCAGACTGCATTTTCAGATATTTTTCATTATCAAAACCGATTCTCATTTTCTATCCCCCGTTTTTTGACATTTTACTTATCAAGTATACTATAAAAACCGACAGATTTACAATATTTTCATAATCTTTTTATTGATTTATGGAAAGCCTGTCTTTATAATGAGAATAGTTGATTCTAGGAGGCAGAGAATGGATAATCAAAATAATAAGAACAGTGGTCCCGACAACAACCGGCAGGGCTGGGGAATCATCCTCATTACGACACTGCTGGTCACTTTTGTTGTTATGGGACTTTATTCTCTTATGCAGGGATCCAGCCCGGAAGAGATCAGTTATGATAAATTTCTGGAACTTGTGGATGACGGAAAGGTAGACGAGGTGACTCTTGGAAGTACCCGTATCTATATTACCCTCAAGGATGACGTCGGTGCGGATGGAGAAAACACGGGTTCAGGCGGCGCGGACGCAAATGGCAGCACAGGACAGAATCCCGGCATGAATGAGATCATCAGTCAGATCGAGCAGCAGACGGAGCAGAGCAGTGGACAGCAGTCAGAACCGGACTATTATACCGGCGTTGTAAATGACGACACCCTTCCCCAGAGACTGGAAGAGGCCGGAGTCACGTTCGGCGCTGAGGTGCCTGATACGGCAGGATCGCTGCTCTTCGAAGTGTTTGTCACGGTCATACTTCCCATAGTCCTTCTTGTTGTCCTGTTTAATTTCCTTATGAAGAGGATGACAAAGGGCGGCGGTATGATGGGCATCGGGAAGAGCAACGCGAAGATGTACATGGAAAAAGAGACCGGAGTTACATTCCAGGATGTGGCGGGTGAGGACGAAGCGAAGGAATCCTTGCAGGAGGTGGTGGATTTCCTGCATAATCCGCAGAAATACTCCGGTATTGGAGCAAAACTGCCAAAGGGAGCGCTCCTTGTGGGACCTCCGGGAACCGGTAAGACGCTTCTGGCAAAAGCTGTTGCGGGGGAGGCGAAGGTGCCCTTCTTCTCCCTGTCAGGTTCCGCTTTTGTAGAAATGTATGTAGGTGTGGGAGCATCCCGTGTCCGCGATCTTTTCAAGCAGGCACAGCAGCAGGCGCCCTGCATTGTCTTTATCGACGAGATCGACGCTATCGGTAAGACACGTGACACTGCGCTGGGGGGAAACGACGAGCGGGAGCAGACTCTGAACCAGCTCCTTGCTGAGATGGATGGATTCGATACGAACAAGGGGCTGCTGATCCTGGCGGCAACGAACCGTCCGGAGATCCTGGATCCGGCCCTTCTCCGCCCGGGACGGTTCGACCGGCGGATTATCGTGGATAAGCCGGATCTGAAAGGGCGTATCGACATCCTGAAGGTTCATGCGAAAGATGTCAAAATGGATGAGAGCGTTGATCTGGAAGCGATTGCGCTTGCCACATCCGGAGCAGTGGGATCAGATCTCGCCAACATGATAAATGAGGCTGCCATCAATGCCGTGAAGCATGGCAGACAGGTGGTGAGCCAGAAAGACCTGTTTGAGGCCGTGGAAGTGGTTCTTGTCGGAAAAGAGAAGAAGGACCGCATCATGAGCACGGAAGAGAGACGTATCGTCTCGTATCATGAAGTTGGTCATGCACTGGTGACCGCTCTCCAGAAAAATACCGAGCCTGTGCAGAAGATCACCATCGTGCCCAGAACCATGGGCGCTCTCGGATATGTGATGCAGACACCGGAGGAAGAGAAGTTTCTGAACACGAAAAAGGAACTGGAGGCAATGATCGTTGTCGCTCTGGGCGGGCGTGCGGCTGAGGAGCTTGTCTTTGATACCGTGACCACGGGAGCGGCAAATGATATCGAGAAGGCGACAAAGATCGCAAGAGCCATGATCACCCAGTACGGAATGTCGGAGCACTTTGGTCTGATGGGACTGGAGTCTATCCAGAACCGGTATCTTGACGGAAGGGCAGTCCTCAACTGTGGCGAGGCCACAGCCAGTGAGATTGACGGAGAAGTTATGAAAATGCTCAAGGCTGCCTACGAGGAGGCAAAGCGTCTCCTTGGTGAGAACCGGGAAGCGCTTGATAAGATCGCTGAGTTCCTGATCGAGAAAGAGACGATCACCGGAAAAGAATTTATGAAGATCTTCCGTGAGGTGAAAGGAATCCCGGAGCCGGAGGAGGATCAGGAGAATGAAGAGCATAAGGAAGAGCGGATCGCGATGAAGCCTGCCGCTATGGAAACTGCAGCGGGAGAAAGCACAGGTAAAGAGACAGAAATACCTGAGCAGGAAGAGCAATAAAAAGCGGATTAAAAATAGAATAGAAATTTTGAAGGGAAGCATATTTTGTTGAGGAAAACGACGGATATGCTTCTTTTTATTATTTGATAATCAGAATATATAATGTTTTAGTTATAATGATACATTAAAATAACATTGCCGAGAATGGTTTAAAATGTTGCTGTTAATCGTAAAAATTGTTATAATTAAGCCATAAAAAAGAGCTGATTTATAAAATGTGCACAAAAAAATCGGGTTCTCAAAAAATGAAAGATGGAGGATTGTAAAATGAAAAGATTATTAGCAACGTTTCTGTCAGCTGCAATGGTAGCATCTCTTGCAGGATGCGCAGGCTCTTCTGATGATACAACAGGGGCTTCTGCAGATGGCGAAAAAGAACCTGTAACACTGACCTTTTATGCCAACCCTTCAGATAATGGCGCAGCAGCAAAGGTGGTGGAAGGATTTGAAGCAGAATATGACTGGATCGATGTGGAAATCGTGGAAATGCCCAGTGGAACAGATGACAGAAAAACGACTCTCAGCACAGTGTTTCAGGCACAGGACGATTCCATCGATGTTTGTCTGATCGATTGTACCTGGCCGGACGAGTTCATAGGAGCAGGATGGCTGGCAGATATGTCAGATGTGTATACAGATGAAGAACTTGACGAATTTATTCCGAGTACAATGGATATATGCTATGGGGACGACGGAGGTCTGTACGCAACTCCTGCTTATATCAACGTCGGCGTACTTGTATACAGAACGGATCTTCTTGAAAAATACGGATATGACGGACCTGCTGAAACATGGGATGAACTGATCGAACAGTGCAACACGATCGTTGCCGGTGAGGCCGCTGAGGGAAATGACATTGCTGGATATACCTCCGCATGGAAAGAATTTGAAGGTCTTACCTGCTGCGCTCTGGAGTTTATGTGGGACTATGGAGCAGAATTCTCCGATGAAGATGGCAACTGTACTTTAGATTCTGCAGAGGCTGTTGAAGGACTCACAGCGATGAAGACTCTCGTCGATGACGGTCTGGTTGATGCAGGAATCCGAAGCTATGTTTGGACGGACTCCCAGGCGATTTTTAATTCTGGCGGAGCGGTATACATGAGAGACTGGCCGGCTGCATATCAGAGTGCAAAAGATCCGGAAAATTCGTCTGTATCTGACAGCGTTGGAGTCGCTGCGCTCCCGTCAGGAAGTGATGGAACTTATACCACAAACGGTGGATGGTATGCGGCAGTTTCTGCATATTCATCACATCCGGAAGAAGCAAAACTGTTCGCAAAATATCTGTCTGGTTATGACGGAATGCTGGCATACGCAACAGAGAACGGAATGCTTCCTGCACGTCTTGATGTGTACGAGGATGAGGCTCTTGAGGGATCAGCGGTTGCAGAGCTGCTTCCAATAGCAGATACCTGTAAGAACCGTCCGTCATCTGCTTACTACAGTGAATATTCACTGATCATTCAGTCTTCTGTAGCAGAAATACTGGATGGCACAACAGATGTTGAGACCGGAGCGGCAGAAATGACGGAAGCCATTCAGCAGCTGATGGATGAGTACGGAGATTCATAATCGTAATCCTGTTATATAAGAAACCTGTCACATAAAAGTATGTATTCTGAGCTATGCAGACTGATCAGTGATTGGTGAACAGCCAGCAATACATACTTTTTTTTAAAGTAAGTGAGGGAATTTACTATGTCAAATAACCAACGGACTAAGATGGGATATTTGTTCCTTATTCCGACGTTAATTGTTTTCCTGGTATTTATTGCTTATCCCGTATGTTCTACGATTTATCTCAGCTTTTGTAATTATCGTACACAGACGATCACGCAGGGCGCAACATTTACCGGGCTAAGCAATTATATAAAGATGTTCCAGGACCAGGAGATGTGGACATCTCTGGTTTTCACGCTCAAATTCACGGTAGTGTCAGTAATCCTGGAAACAATACTGGGTATGCTTTGTGCGATCATTATGAACCGCAAATTTAAAGGAAACGGTTTTGTCTGTGCAATGATACTGATTCCTTGGTGTATTCCTACAATTGTATCCGGACTTATGTGGTCATATATTTTTGCTGAATCATTTGGGGTCGTAAATTATCTGCTGTCTGTCGCCAATATCATACAGGATCCGATCAAATGGCTGTCAGATGGAAACTGGGCGTTTGTATCCGTTATTTATGCAGATGTGTGGAAAACGGTTCCCTATATGTCCCTTCTCCTTTTGTCGGCTTTGAAAACAGTATCCAATGACTATCTGGAAGCCGCATCACTGGACGGTGCGGGAAAAGCCAGAAGATTTTTCTCCATTGTACTTCCCAATATCAGACCTGTTATGATGGTTGCGATCATGTTCCGTACAATTCAGAGTTTCCGTATTTACGATCTGATCAGGGTTATGACAAATGGAGGACCTCAGGGTTCCACAAAAAGCCTTACGATGTACGCTATGGAACAGTACTTCACATATGGAAATATGGGATATGGAGCGGCGCTGGCTGTCTTGACTTTTGTTATTTCACTGATAATTGCTGCCTTCTTCCAGGAGGGCGTTAAAAATAAGCTGGAGGTGTAGTATGGAACGCAAACATTTAAATCGCAAAGTATCTAAAATAGGGATGATTATATTTTCAGTGGTGTTTGTGCTTCTGATCATTCTGCCGTTTGTATGGCTTGCGCTGGCAGCTTTTAAAAATATGCGTGAACTGTATGCATCTCCGGTGCAGATCCTGCCATCGTCTCTGAGTCTGGATAACTTTATTGAAGCGTTTACAGTTCAGCCGATGGCGCAGTATATACTGAACAGCGTGATCGTTTCTCTGGTATCAACCGTCCTTATCATTGTAATAGGGTGTATGGCGAGCTTTTCACTTGCAAGGACTAAGATCAAGGGGAAGAGGCTGATCCTCCTCCTTCTGCTGACAATCACATTGCTTCCGCCTATTACCCTGCTGAATCCCATCTATCTGATGATGAGTAAAATGGGGCTGTTGAATACGCGGATCGGTCTTGCGCTGGTTCTGGTGGCGATTGAGCTTCCGTCGGCTGTCTGGTATCTGATGACATTTTTCCAGACGATTCCCGACACTATAGAAGAGAGCGCTATGATCGACGGAGCAACGATACCGCAGACTTTCGTGAAAATCCTTCTTCCGGTGGTTCGCCCTGGAATATTTACGATCAGTATTATGACATTTATCAATACCTGGAACAACTATATTTTCCCGCTCGTGCTGAATCCGACAAAAGATGCCAGAGTAGTTACAGTGGCTCTTACAATGTATTCAGGCGATACATATACACCCTGGAATCTGATCGCGGCAGCTGCGATCGTTGCGAGTATTCCGCTTATCATTATGGTTCTTGCCATCCAGAAACGTATAATTTCAGGTATGATGGACGGAGCGGTCAAGGGTTAAAAGGGATATTTTTCAAAACATTGAGCGTTATATTCAGTGAATAGACGCATGGTTTCTGTCAAAACTGTGTCATCTCTGTACGCAAGATACCAGGGTTTTGAGTATGGCCTGTGGGGAAGAGAATAGTATACAGGAGGGTCCTGGTATCCTGTCTGCAGAGAGATTGACATTTCAAAAACAAATGAGAGACCTAAATTGGCAGCGGTCAGAAAGTGAATGTATTCACCCGCATGAGTTACGATACGGACAACAGGCTCAACATGATATGTTTTAAAGAAAGTCTGAGCATACTGGAAGATCGTATCATCAGATGACTGCATGACAAAATCCTGCCCATCCAGTTCTTCAGGTGTGATAACGGGATAGCGTCCGTCAAATTCATGATGATTCTGATTTATGGGATGATTTTTCGGGACAGCGATCAGGAGCTGTTCGTTAAAGATCAGTTTTTTCTTCAGCGGCATATATTCGGGCGGGTTGCAGAACCCCATATCAACTGAGCCGTCAAGAAGCAGAGGTTCTACCTCAAAGCTGTCGACTTCGTTGACGACCACCTGTATATCAGGATACTTTTCGTAAAATCTTGGCAGGACATAGCTCATGAGCAGAAATGCCCGGGGTTTTGTGATTGCGATGTTCAAAACCTCTGGAGTAGTCGGAAGATTAAGACCCTTGATATTATTGAGCGCAAGATAGTATTCATTCAGAATACGTTTGGCGCTGGATCTTAGGATAACACCACTGGGGAGGAGCTGAAGAGATGAGCCGCTCCGATGAAAAAGCGGGACACCGATTTCCTGTTCCAGCCTGGAAATCTGCTGGCTTAATGCAGGCTGGGACACATACAGTTTATGAGATGCTTTTGTGAAACTTAATTCTTCGCATACACATAGAAAATTTTCAAGCTGATTAAAGTTCATATTAGCCTCCTTAAAAAATATCACATGATGAGGTAAAATCTATGTATTCCTTCAAAGAAATTTATCATTATAAAACAACTCCATATATGAACAGAGATTCCGTTGTCCAGGGAGAGAACTACAGGATCACCGTCCTTACAGAGGGGCTTTTCCGACTGGAATATTCAGAAAATGGTATTTTTACAGATCAGGCAACACAGATGGCAATCAACAGATATTTTGAAAAGCCGGATTTTCGGGTAATAGATTCAGAGGAATCCCTGGAAATCTATACTTCAAGACTCTATCTGAAATACAATAAGCAGTGCTTTTCGTCGTATGGCCTTCGAGTTGAAGTGATCTCCAATCTGAGCAATTATGACAATGTATGGCATTATGGAGACAAAGTGAAAGACCTGGGGGGAACTGCCCGCACACTGGATAAAGTAGATGGTGCCTGCCCGCTGGACCATGGTCTGATGTCACGGTTTGGTTTTTCTGTTATCGATGACAGTAAAACAGCTTTGATCGAAGAGGATGGAAGGATCCTCCCAAGACCGGACGGGATAAAGGATATCTATTTCTTTGGCTATGGTCATGACTATAAGGAATGTCTGAGTACATTTTATCATCTTTGCGGAAAAATGCCAATGGTGCCAAGATACGTTTTGGGAAATTGGTGGAGCCGATATTATGAATACAGTGAAGAGTCATTCTGTCAGCTGATAAGAGATTTTGAGAAGGAGAAGATCCCGTTTTCGGTGGCGGTTGTTGATATGGACTGGCACATCGTTGATATTGATCCCAAATATGGTTCGGGTTGGACGGGATATACATGGAATAAAAAACTGTTCCCGGATCCGGAAAGATTTATCAGATGGCTTCATGATCGTGGAATGAAGGTTACCTTGAACATGCATCCTGCCGCAGGGGTGAGGGCATATGAAGAATGCTATCCGGAATTTGCAGAGTATATGGGAGTTGATCAGGAAGCAGAAGAACCGGTCGTGTTTAATATAACTGATCCGAAATTCCTGGAGGGTTATTTTAAATATGCACATTATCCGTTGGAAAAGCAGGGCGTCGATTTTTGGTGGATCGACTGGCAGCAGGGAAACTCCAGTGATGTGAAGGGAATTGATCCCCTTTGGATGCTGAATCATTACCATTATCTTGACAATGGAAAAGATGGAAGACGTCCGCTTATTTTTTCCAGATATGCAGGCCCTGGATCACACAGATATCCTATCGGTTTTTCGGGAGATACTCTGACAACATGGGAATCACTTGACTTCCAACCTTATTTTAACGCTACAGCGGCAAATATAGGGTTCGGATGGTGGAGCCACGATATCGGCGGGCATGAACAGGGAGTAAAAAATGATATCATGGCAACACGATGGCTTCAGCTGGGAGTATTTTCTCCTGTGAACCGTCTGCATACGGCAAAGAAGATTTTTTACGGCCGTGAACCGTGGCGTTATGGAATGGAAGCCAGAGCGGTTATGGATGATTTTCTGCAATTGAGACACAGGCTGATCCCGTATCTTTATACAATGAATTACCACGCCTATTCAGAGGATCTCCCGATCGTGACTCCAATGTACTATAACTATCCCGATATACCGGAAGCTTATGAAGTGAAAAATCAGTTTTATTTTGGATCGGAGATGATCGTGGCTCCGGTCACATCGCCTAACATCGAAGGGATCAATATGGGAAAGGTTATCGTCTGGATCCCGGAAGGCAAATACATAGATTATTTTACAGGGATGGTTTACAGCGGGGGCAGGATGTTGACGATGTATCGAAATATCCATTCTATCCCTGTACTTGTAAAGGCGGGAAATATCATCCCGGAAACCCGGGAAATATATGGAAATGATTTCCTGAAAAATCCTGAAAGCTTTATTATAAAAGTTTTTTGCGGAGATGACGGAAGCTTTACCATGTATGAGGATGATAACCAGTCTGAAGCATACAAACAGGATGATTGCGTTAAAACAGAGTTTGAACTGAAATGGAACCGGAATGAACCGGAATTTCATATTTATCGTGCAGAAGGGAAAAGGGAACTTATTCCTCAAAAACGAAACTACAGTGTGAAATTTATTGCGCTGGAGAATCCAGCGGAAATAATGGTTTTATCCGGCAGAAAAGAGATTAAGTCGTCAGGACATTATGATAAAGAAAACAAAATTTTAAGTGTTGATGTGATTGATGTGGACACGAATGAAGAGATTGTCATCAAATTTAAAAATGCTCTGGAAATTGCCAGAAACGACATAAAAACAAGAATATTCAATTTCCTTAACTTTGCAGAAATAGAATATGAGCTTAAGGATGAGATATATTATCTGGTTACATCAGAGAAACCTGCAGCTGTAATATTGAATCAGCTTCAGGCCATGGGAATCAACAGAGATCTGGAACTTGTGCTGAGCGAAATGATTACCGCACAGTGAAAGCCGGTGTTGAAAATGAAAAAGAGTGAGAAGGATCAGTATGAATATACTTGTTATTGATGTTGGCACATCCAGTATAAGAGGTGTGATCTATGATGAAAAAGGGCACCCGGTCTTTTGGAATCCAATAGAGTGCAGAGTCAGATATTACGAGAATGGACTGGCGGAGCAGGATCCGGAAGAGTGGATCAAAGCAGTCTATAAGATTACAGGAGAAGCGGCAAAATTTTCCGATATACACGGAATAAATATTGAAGGCATTTCTCTGACTTCGCAAAGATCCAGTATCATTCCGGTCGGAAATGACAGAAGACCACTTCGCCCTGCCATTATGTGGCAGGACAGACGTAATGCAGATATCGTAAGAGAATTTGAGCAGTATCAGGATATAGTCTACAGACATACGGGAGCAAGGATCAATACGGTTTTTTCCGGAACTAAAATGACATGGTTTAAGCGTAATGAACCGGATCTTTACGGGAAGACGATGAAGATATGTACGATTGCCGACTATATTGTGAGCAGACTTACCGGTAATTATGCAACGGATCCCACTTATGCTTCCAGAAGTCTGCTTATGGATCTCAGAACAGAACAGTGGGACGGATCATTGACAGAGCTCTTTGAGATTGATGAGCAGAAACTTTGTGAGATTGTTCCCTCAGGAAGCATTATCGGAAATATATCCGAGGATTTTGCACGTCAGACAGGGGTTAAAAGCGGGATACCGCTGATCTCTGCCGGAGGAGATCAACAATGTGCCGCCCTGGGACAGGGGGTTATACGGGAAGGAAATGTGGGGATCACGACCGGAACGGGGGCCTTTATACTTGGATGTATTGATTCGGTCCCGGAAAATCTTAATCCCAACATCATATGCGGCGCCCATGCAATCCCTGGGAAATATGTCCTGGAAAGCAGTGTACTTACCTGTGCTTCCCTGTATAACTGGGCGATGCGTACATTTTTCCCGGAAACTGTTCAGATCGAGGAAGTAAACGCTGCTGTAGAAAGGGCGCCGGCAGGAGCCAATGGATGCATTGTGCTCCCATATTTTCAGGGGAGAGGCACACCGGATTTTAATGACCAGGCGGCAGGCTGTTTCGCAAATCTTAACCTGGGGACAACACGGGATGATATGGTGCGTGCACTGTTGGAAAGCATTGCGTGTGAGACTGCCATAAATCTGGAGGTGATGGAAAGCTATATTGGCAAAATTCAGAACATCTATATCGGTGGAGGACTTACCAGATTTTCGGAGTTTAACCAGATCCAGGCGGATGTGTACCGGAAAGAAATTGTTTATGATTCCGATTTTTCGGAACAGACTTCGTTTGGAGCCTGGGCATCCGCGGCTGTTACCCTGGGAATATATGACAGCTATGAGAAGGCGATATCATTTGAAAGGGAAAAACATCATATGCGGACTTATCGACCAAGAATGCAAACACGTGAGATTTATGAAAATACCCTGAAAAAAATGCAGGAGACTTATGAGAAACTGTATGGAATATGAGCAGATAAAATCTCGGCAGGATCATCGCAAGCTGAGAGATTATCATATAAAAGAGGAGGAAAGATGATGAGCAGGATTGATGAAATTACAAGAGAAAGCTGGATCATGAGTACATTCCCTGAATGGGGAACATGGCTGAACGAGGAAATTGAAAATGAAGACGTAAAGCCAGGTACAGTGGCTATGTGGTGGCTCGGCTGTACAGGGGTGTGGTTTAAAACCCCGGGCGGCTGCAATATCACAGTGGACCTCTGGTGCGGGAATGGAAAACGTACTCATGGCGACGGGAAAATGAAGGTGGGTCACCAAATGGCAAATATGTGCGGCGCTAGGGCGATGCAGCCTAATTTAAGGGCTGTTCCTTTCGTGATCGATCCCTTTGCAATAAAAAATGTGGATGCAGTTCTGGCGACCCATTATCATCAGGATCATATGAGTGCGGAATATGCGTCTCATGTGATCAAGAGTGGCATGACAACGACAGATGACAAGGGAAATGAAATCCCGGTTCCTTTTATAGGACCGAAGAAATCAGTGGAACTCTGGAAAAAATGGGGAGTGCCGGAAGAACGTTGTGTTACTGTAAAACCGGGGGATTCCATCAAGATTAAAGATATCGAGATCATAGCGTTGGACTCCTTTGACCGAACATGTATCGTGACAACAGATTCAACCGGACCGGACAGGGAAGAGCTGACTGGAAAGTGCCCGATGGATATGGATGACAAGGCGGTAAACTATCTGATCAAAACACCCGGAGGAAATATTTATCACAGCGGAGATTCTCATTACTCAATTTATTTTGCAAAGCACGGGAAGGATTACGACATTGATGTTGCATTTGGATCATTCGGGGAAAATCCGGTGGGAATGCAGGATAAGATGACCTCCGTCGATATACTCCGAATGGCAGAAGCGCTCCGTTGCAATGTGGTGATTCCGATTCACTACGATGTATGGACAAACTTTATGGCGGATGTCAATGAAATCCGTGTATTGTACGATATGAAAAAAGATCGTCTTGGATATCAGTTCCATCCGTTTTTCTGGGAGGTAGGAGGCAAATATGTATATCCTACAGATAAAGACAAACGTGCTTATCATCATAGAAGGGGCTTTGAAGATTGCTTTGAAGCGCCTCAGAATATTCCGTTCCGCTCACTTCTGTGATCAACACAGATAATGAGAAAAACCGGCCTGAAATATTGCTACCTGTGCCGAAAATGAAAGACAAAACCGGCAGAAAATGATATTATATAGAAAAAGCTGGATCATAAAGCAATAAAATGGAATCGGACACGCAGGAGTGCAGATTCATCAGGTTCGGAAAGGAGATTTTTGAAAGATGAAAGCGTACACAATAGGATTATATGAAAAGGCAATGCCCGGAACCCTGAGCTGGAAGGAAAAGATGCTGGCTGCGAAAAAGGCAGGATATGATTTTATTGAGATCAGCATTGACGAGACAGATGAAAAGCTGAGCAGACTTGATATGAGCAGGGATGAAAGGGTTGAACTTCAGTCCCTGATGTTTGAGACGGGGATCCCGATCCGGACGATGTGCTTAAGCGGACATCGGAAATATCCGCTGGGGAGCAGCGATGACGCAATAAGAGCGCGGGGAATGGAGATTATGGAGAAGGCTGTCTGCCTTGCAGAAGATCTCGGTGTCCGCATCATCCAGCTCGCAGGATATGACGTTTATTATGAGGAGGGCAGTGAGGCTACCCGGGCGTATTTTCTTGAAAATCTGAGAAAAGCAGCGGAGATGGCTTCCGCGAAAGGCATTCTTATGGGATTCGAGACGATGGAGACAGAGTTTATGAACACGGTGGAGAAAGCCATGGACTATGTGAAGAAGGTAGATTCTGTTTATCTGAATGTCTATCCGGATCTTGGAAATATTACGAATGCAGCTGTGTCTTATGGCAAAAATGTGCTGGATGATCTTGAAACAGGGCGGGGACGCCTTGTTGCAATGCATCTGAAAGAGACTGTATCCGGGAAATTCAGGGAGATTCCCTATGGAACAGGACATGTTGACTTTGAATCCGGGATCCGGAAAGCGTGGGAGCTGGGAGTTCGCCGATATGTGACAGAATTCTGGTATACTGGAAATCCGGAATGGGAACAGGACCTTGATCTTGCCGTGTCAAAGATGACAGCGATCCTGGACGGGCTTGCCTGTGGAGGAGAAAACAGTGAAAATCAATAAAAAAGTGATATCGAACCTGACAAAGTGCTATGCCATAGCACCTCTTACATATAAAGGAAAACAGCACATTCTCGTGGCGGCGGAGAAGCATGACCCGTGTTATCTTTTTGATGGAGATGGAAAACAGGTGGATACTGTGTGGACAGAGCCGGGCGGGGTTATGACCATGGTCCAGGTGCCGGGGAGTGATGGAGTGTTCCTTGCCACGCACCGATTTTACTCTCCGAATGATTCAAAGGAGGCCAGGATCGTTATCGTTTCCCCTGTGAGTGAAGGGAAGTGGGAAGTGCGGACTCTTGTGGACCTTCCCCATGTACACAGATTCGATATTGTACAGAGAAACGGCGTGAACTATCTGATTGCCTGTGCACTGAAATCCGGTCATGAGTTTAAAGATGACTGGTCCAAGCCCGGAAAAGTATATGCGGCGGTCCTGCCGGAAGATCTGAGCGGATTTAATGCTGATCATCAGCTTGAACTTACAGTGATCAAGGATGACATGCTCAAGAATCATGGATACTATAAGCTGGTGGAGGATAATGTGGAGAAGTGCATCATTTCCTGTGACAGCGGAGTATATCTCTTTGTTCCACCTGCATCTGAAGGTGAGAACTGGCAGATTGAAAAACTTGTGGACGAGGCTGCTAGCGACGCCGTACTTGTTGATATGGACGGCGACGGTGAGAAGGAACTGATCCTGATCTCGCCTTTCCACGGCGAACACATCTATTTTTATAAAAAGGTAGATGGAAAATGGAAGAAGGTGTATACTTATGATACAGCGGACTTCGCTCATGCGATTTACGGAGGCACACTTCTGGGCAGGCCGGCGGTCATTATCGGGCACAGAAAAGGAGAGAGGAATCTTCTTCTGTTTACCTACAGTATGGATTCCGGAGAATATGAGGTGACTGTTCTGGACAGAGACTGCGGACCGGCCAATGTTTTCAAATATGAGAGGGACGGGCAGGAAGTGCTCATTTCCACGAACCGCGAGATCGACGAAGTCGCGATGTATACATTTGAAGAATAGTCAGGAGGAAACGGCATGTTAGAGCAGTTAAAAAAAGAAGTGTATGAGGCGAATATGATGCTGCCGAAATACGGGCTTGTCACATTTACATGGGGCAATGTCAGCGGAATCGACAGGGAGAGCGGGCTTTTTGTCATTAAACCGAGCGGAGTGGAGTATGATAAGCTGACCCCGGATGACATGGTAGTTGTCGATCTGGATGGAAACAAGGTGGAAGGCCGTTATAATCCGTCTTCAGACACCCCGACACACGTTGTCCTGTACAACAGGTTCCCGAACGTGGGAGGGATCGTGCATACGCATTCTTCCTGGGCGACGAGCTGGGCTCAGGCGGGACGGGATATCCCGTGCTATGGAACGACTCATGCAGACTATATTTACGGTGAGATTCCCTGTGTCAGGAATCTGACAAAGGCAGAGATCGAGGAAGCTTATGAGAAGAACACAGGTGTCCTGATTGCGGATGAATTTGAACTGCGCAACAAGGACTATATTGCAGTCCCGGCAGTGCTCTGCAAGAACCACGGTGTATTTACCTGGGGGAAAGACGCTCACGAGGCGGTACATAATGCGGTGGTGACAGAGGAAGTGGCAAAGATGGCTGCGCGCTGTGAGATGATCAATCCGGAAGTGCAGCCGGCTCCCCAGGAACTTCAGGATAAGCATTATTACAGAAAACACGGAGCCAATGCGTATTACGGTCAGAAATAGAAGAAACGGCAGTTAGGTGAAGACAGGACAGGGGATTTTTCCCTTGTCCTTTTCCATGCAAAACAGTATAATGTTAAGCATGGAAACGAATAATAATTTTGATATACAGGAAGAACTCAGGAAACTCCCCGGCAGACCCGGGGTTTATCTCATGCATGATGAGAAGGACAATATTATCTATGTGGGAAAAGCCATCAGCCTGAAAAACAGGGTCAGACAGTATTTCCAGAGCAGCAGGAACAAAGGGGTCAAGATCGAGCAGATGGTGACCCATATCCGGAGGTTTGAATATATCGTGACGGATTCGGAGCTGGAGGCGCTGGTGCTGGAATGCAACCTGATCAAGGAGCACAGGCCGAAGTACAATACCATGCTAATGGATGACAAGACCTATCCGTTTATCAAAGTGACCACGAACGAGGCGTTCCCCCGGGTGATTCTGTCAAGGAAGATGCTCAGGGACAAGGCGAAATATTTCGGACCCTACACCAGTTCTCAGGCTGTGAGGGATACCATTGATCTGATCCATAAGCTGTTCCATGTCAGGAGCTGCAATCGCAGCCTTCCGCGGGACACGGGAAAAGAGAGGCCCTGCCTGAATTATCACATCAAACAGTGTGACGCGCCCTGTCAGGGGTACATTTCGCAGGAGGAGTACGGAAAGTCGATCAATGAGGTGATCCGGTTCCTGAACGGGAATTACGATTCTGTTCTGAAAGAGTTGGAGGAGAAGATGAACGAGGCGTCCGAGAATCTGGAGTTTGAACGGGCAATCGAGTACCGGGAACTGATCGGAAGTGTGAAGAAAGTAGCGCAGAAACAGAAGATCACGGACTCCAGCGGAGAAGACAGAGATGTGCTTGCCGTCGCGTCGGAGGAAGAGGATGCTGTGGTGCAGGTGTTCTTTATCCGGGGCGGCAGGCTCATCGGCCGGGATCATTTCTATCTGCGTATCTCTAAAGGAGAGGAGAAGAGCAGTATCCTGGACAACTTCATCAAGCAATATTACGCCGGAACGCCCTTTATCCCCGGTGAGCTGATGCTTCAGGAGGATGTGGAGGAACGGGAACTGCTGGAGGCGTGGCTTACGTCAAAGAGAGGACAGAAAGTGACTCTGCGTGTCCCCAAAAAGGGGACAAAAGAAAAGCTTGTGGAGCTGGCGGCGGAGAATGCCCGTCTTGTTCTTGCCAAGGATAAGGAGAGGCTGAAAAGAGAAGAGGGAAGGACGATCGGCGCTGTCAAAGAGATTGCCGCGCTTCTCGATCTGGACGGGATCAGCCGTATGGAGGCTTATGATATTTCCAATACAAACGGCTTTGAGTCCGTGGGCTCCATGGTTGTATACGAACGGGGAAAGCCGAAGAGAAATGATTACCGGAAGTTTAAGATCAAAGGGATCAAAGGCGCGGACGATTACGGGAGTATGAGAGAGGTTCTGACCAGACGGTTTACTCATGGACTGAAGGAGCGGCAGGAGAACGCTGAGATGGGAAAATTTACTGTATTCCCTGATCTGATTCTGATGGATGGAGGAAAGGGACAGGTCAATGTTGCACTTCAGGTGCTGGACGAACTGCAACTGGATATCCCGGTCTGCGGCATGGTGAAGGATGATTATCACCGGACAAGAGGGCTCTATTATCATAATGTGGAAATTCCTATTGACAAGTCCTCGGAGGCGTTCCGTCTGATCACGAGGATCCAGGATGAGGCGCACCGGTTTGCGATTGAGTACCACCGGCAGCTCCGGGGGAAAGGGCAGGTCCACTCCATCCTGGACGATATAGACGGGATCGGCCCGGCAAGACGGAAGGCGCTGATGCGGCATTATCTCAGCCTGGACGCCATCAAAGAGGCAACGGTGGAGGAACTTGCAAAAATTCCTTCCATGAATGAAAAAGCGGCGGAATCGGTGTACAAGTTTTTTCATTAGTGATATGATATACACAAACAGTGAAAAGGAGAAAGTATATGGGACAAGGTATCAGACTAACTGAAATCGTTGAAAAAATGGATTTAAAAAATCTTACTCCGGAAGTGGAGATGACAGAAAAAGAAGTGCATGTGCCGGATGTAAATCGTCCGTCGCTTCAGCTGGCAGGCTTCTTTGATCATTTTGATTCCAGCCGGGTACAGATCATAGGGAATGTTGAACATACTTACGTGCAGACACTTTCTGAAAAGCGTCAGGAAGAGATTTTTGACAAACTCCTGCAGCACCCGATTCCATGTGTGGTTTTCTGCAGAAATATGGATCCTGTGAAGGGATTCCTCGAGAAAGCGGTAAAATACGGCGTGCCGGTATTTAAGACTGCAAAACAGACGTCAGACTTTACGGCGGAGATCATCCGCTGGATGAACGTAAAACTGGCGCCCTGCATCTCGATCCACGGTGTGCTCGTGGACGTATACGGCGTAGGTGTCCTGATCATGGGCGAAAGCGGAATCGGAAAGAGTGAGGCCGCTCTGGAGCTGATCAAGAGGGGGCATCGTCTCGTTACTGACGATGTGGTAGAGATCCGGAAAGTCAGCGATGAAACGCTGGTCGGATCCGCACCTGATATAACAAAGCATTTTATAGAACTGAGGGGAATCGGCATCGTGGATGTAAAATCCATGTTCGGTGTACAGAGCGTCAGAGAGACGCAGAACATCGATCTTGTCATCACTCTGGAAGACTGGAGCAGAGATAAAGAGTATGACAGGCTGGGGCTGGAGGAAGAATATACGGAGTTCCTCGGCAACAAAGTCGTCTGCCACAGGATTCCGATCCGTCCGGGAAGAAATCTTGCCATTATTGTAGAATCCGCGGCTGTAAACCACAGACAGAAACAGATGGGATACAATGCGGCTCAGGAACTTTACAAGAGGGTTCAGGAAAATCTTGCGAAGAGAAATAAATAAAGATAAGGGAAAATACCAGGAGGGCAGAGAATATGAAGTATTGTTTTGGTGTGGACATTGGAGGTACAACGGTCAAGATGGGGCTGTTTGAAGAGAATGGCGGGATTCTTGACAAGTGGGAGATCACTACAGATATCTCTGATGAGGGAAAAGCAATCCTTCCGGATGTTGCGGCTTCGATCGGGAAGAAAATCAGTGAACATCAGCTTGATAAAAACGATATCATCGGGATCGGGGCGGGGGTTCCGGCTCCGGTCACCTCAGAAGGCATTGTAAACGGCAGCGCGAATCTTGGATGGAATTACAAGGAAGTGAAAAAAGAACTGGAAGAACTCAGCGATCTGAAAGCGGAGATCGGAAATGACGCAAACGTGGCTGCGCTGGGCGAGATGTGGAAAGGCGGCGGTGCCGGGGAGAAAAATATGATCATGGTCACGCTGGGAACCGGCGTGGGCGGCGGGGTTATTATCGACGGAAAAATCCTCGTAGGACAGAACGGCGCCGGAGGAGAGATAGGCCATCTCTGCGTGAATTATGAAGAGACGGACAAATGCGGCTGTGGAAACAGAGGATGCCTTGAGCAGTATGCGTCAGCG
The DNA here is from genome assembly GCA_944377745.1 of uncultured Mediterraneibacter sp. GTDB lineage: Bacteria > Bacillota > Clostridia > Lachnospirales > Lachnospiraceae > Mediterraneibacter. Next base: position 40,711 of record CALWFV010000017.1, read on the forward strand.
ACCGGAATTGTCCGTCTTGCAAAAAAGAAGCTGGGACAGGATATGCGTCCGACAATACTGAAAAAAGAGGATATCTCGGCCAAAGATGTATTTGATGCTGTAAAGGCAGGGGATGAGGTGGCAAAAGAGATCGCAGTTGAGTTCGGCACCTGTCTTGGCCATGCTCTGGCAAATCTGGCAGCAGTGACAGATCCGGCTGTGTTTGTGATCGGAGGCGGCGTCTCAAAGGCCGGGGAGGTTCTGATCCCGTACATACAGCAACCTTATATGGAGCGTGCCTTCTTTGCGAACCGCAAGGTACGGTTCACGCTGGCGACGCTGGGGAATGACGCAGGAATCTGCGGCGCGGCGAAACTGGTGATCGATAAAGCATAAAATATAATATGATCGGGTCGATAACTGATGATTAAAAAGGGCGTTCCGATGGATGATCTGTTTATCCATCGGAACGCCCTTTTTGTATCACTAATACTTGTCTATAAAGCTATAGATATATCTCTGTTAAAGATCACTATTGAGCCGGCGCTGCCGGGTCTGTCACTGCGCCTGCATTGGGATCGACAGGCTGTTCGACCGGAGGAGTCTCCACTGCGCCTGCATTGGGATCAACAGGCTGCTCGGCCGGAGGAGTCTCCACTGCGCCTGCATTGGGATCAACAGGAACCTCTTCAGCAGGTGCTTCCTCGCCGGATCCTTCCTCGCCGGATCCTTCTTCAACAGGCTCTTCTATGACTTCTTCTATTATTTCAACATAGTGTCCGGAGCAGCTCTGTGTCGGAGCATTTTCCTCGGAGAAATATTCCGTGTAGGACGGGCAGCTTGACACTGCGAGAAGCCCGGTTTCAGAGCATACCGTACACTGGACAACAGAGGAGGGAACCTCAAAGTCTTTGTCATCAAGCCCTTCGTGAACCCGGTCCATGATCGCTTTCCACAATCTGGAGTGCCAGGACTGGTTCATGTTTTCCATCGGTTTACGGCTGTCATAGCCTCCCCAGACAGACGCCGTATAGTAGGGGGTGTAAGCGGAAAGCCACAGGTCCGTGCTGTCCTGAGTGGTACCGGTCTTTCCTGCCGCGTGCATGCCGTCAAGTCTTGCCGCTGTACCTGTTCCCTGGTTGATTACGTCTTCCATGGCGCTTGTGAGAAGAAAGGCGGTGGAATCTTTGATAACTTCGTGAGTATCTGGTGTAGTGTTGTCCAAAAGAACATTCCCTTCGTGATCCAGTACCTGTGTGTAGAGAATCGGTTCGGTGTAAACTCCGCCGTTTGCGATCGCGGCATAGGCCGCCGTCAGTTCAATGTTGTAAACACCATTTTCAATACCTCCAAGAGCTTTGGCCTGGGAATATTTGTCCTCATCTGTGAGAGTCGTAAAGCCAAAATTGAGAAGGTACTCGTAACTCTTTTCCTCACCCACGACTTCTGTCAGTGTACGTACTGCGCAGACATTCATGGAATGCTCGATTGCGTAACGTACGCTTGTAGCGCCGATATACTGATTGTCCCAGTTGTTGACTTTCTGACCGTTTTTGTACTCATACGGTTCATCAATGATCGTACTTGACAGGTTCAGTCCGCACTCGTTTAATGCCGGTGCGTAAGTCGAAACAATTTTGAAGCAGGAACCGGGCTGTCTCGGATCTCCGGTTGTTGCGCGGTTCAATGAAAGACTGGTTGTCTTTTCCCCGCGCCCGCCTACGATCGCTTTGACCTGTCCTGTGTACTGGTCCATGAGAACAACGGAAACCTGAGGCTGAAGAGTGAGATTGATATTCTCATCTACCGTATCGTTTTCTCCGATGTTAAGAGTGCTCTTGTATTCTTCGACCATTTCTCTTGCGGCATCCTCTGAACTGAATACAAGAGGATAGTTATCATCGTATTTATCCCGTATATAGGCTGCAAGCTGTTCCTGGCTGTAATTTTCTGCGGTTCCATCTTCCCTGTGGACCGTAAGCGCGAACTCAAGACCATATTCTGTCACACTCAGATAGTCGCCTACATTTGCAACTTCTTCATCACAGATCTTCTGGATTGTGGCATCCTGAGTCGCTGTGATAGTCAGACCTCCGCTGTAGATCAGGTTGTATGCCTGAGTTTCAGTGTAGCCCTTCTCAGTATTAAGGTCTTCGACAAGCTGTTCGATCAGCGCGTCAACGAAGTAGGAGTAAGGCTCATCGTTTGTAGTCACAGCAGCAGTTTCCAGAATCCTGTCATATACATTGTCTGCAGCGGCCTCGTCATATTCAGCCTGAGAGACATATCCCTGCTCCAGCATATTGTTCAGGACACGCTCGCGTCTTTTCGCGTTTTCCTCAGGATTCTTGACCGGATCATAGCGGGTAGGATTCTGTGTGATCGCCGCGATGACAGCGCACTCGGAAAGAGTGAGGTCAGATACATCCTTATTGAAATAGCGGGTAGCAGCCGCCTGAACACCCAGGCATCCCTGCCCGAGATTGATCGTATTCATGTACGCCTCAAGGATCTGCTCTTTGCTCAGTTCCTTTTCAATCTGAAGGGCAAGGTATTGCTCCTGCAGTTTACGTTCCACTCTGTCATAGAGGGTTTCTTCATTGACGAAATCCGGGAATACATTATTTTTGATAAGCTGCTGAGTCAATGTACTGGCACCTTCTGTGAAATTGAACCCATTTGTAACGCCGATAACACCGGCGCGGATGATTCCCTGGAGATCGATTCCGTTGTGTTCGTAGAAACGGGAGTCCTCAACAGCTACAAATGCATGAGCCATATATTCAGGGATCTCGTCGTAAGTACGGTAGACACGGTTGGAACTGGAATCATTGAGAGTCTCAATCTGATTGCCGCTCTGGTCCACGATAAAACTTGTGTAACCCTGGGGCATGATATCTTCTGCGGTAACTTCAGGAGTATTCTGTATGATCTGATATGCGAATACTCCGGCACCGGCAGCGCCGATGACACACAGAAGCAGCAGGCTGATGACGACTGCCTTGAACAGCCGGACACCAACCCGTTTTTTCTGCATCTTCTTCTTGGAAGAAATATTTTTCTTTCTTCGCGAAAGATTGTTTTTTCCGTAGTTCACGAATAACATCCTCCTTTACACTCTTCTGATTATAGCAAATTTACTATTCTAAATAAAGAAGAAAATAAAAACTTCACATTTTATCAGGAAATATTAAGATTCTCTTGCAGATCCCGCCTCCTGTGGGTATAGTAAAAGCAGTCGTTATTCAGGAGGGATATCATGAAATCTTTTAATACAGTACATACAGGCGGACAAGCGGAGATCACGGAAAAGAAATCCCGCTTTATCGCAAACGTTTTTCCGGTTTCTACGGAGGAGGAAGCGTTTACCCGGCTCGAGGAGATCAGAAAAAAATACTGGGACGCAAGGCATAACTGCTGGGCGTATGTATTGGGGAGTGATCCGCCGTCAGAGCGGATGAGTGATGACGGGGAGCCGGCCGGTACGGCGGGAAAACCGATCCTTGAGGTGATCCGCGGGAGAGCACTCACGGATGTGCTGGTGGTGGTTACCAGGTATTTTGGGGGAACTCTGCTTGGAACGGGCGGCCTTGTGCGTGCATATACCGCGGCCGCTGCGGAAGGGATCGGTCACAGTAAGATTATTACCAGAATTTACGGATTCAGACTGCATATTACCATAGATTATGCGGACTGGGGGAAAATACAATACAGTCTCGGAAAAAGAAATCTGTCCCCGGAAGAATGTTCCTATACGGATAAAGTGGAACTGGATATTCTGGTATCGGAGGATGAGGAGGAAGGACTGAGAAAAGATGTGATGGAAGGGACGAACGGACAGGCTGAGATCAAGAGGGTGGAAGAGTGCTGGTTTGAGAAGAGGTAAGGTACGTCCCACATGCGGAAACCCGGAGTCACTGCGATGCAGCAACTCCGGGTTCATGGCGTCCGCCATATGTCAGGATAGCCAAATATCGTCATCTGCAAGCAAGCTTGCAATGCCGATACTTGGCTATCCTGCCGCATGTGTGGACTGGGTTATGAAAATTCCGGTTCGATGAGGCCGAAAGAGCCGTCTTTTCTTTTATAGACTACATTGACTTCGTCGGTTTCTGCGTTGGAGAAGACGAAGAAGTTGTGCCCGAGAAGTTCCATCTGAATGCAGGCATCTTCCGGATACATTGGTTTGATGCCGAATTTCTTTGTGCGTACGATGCGGATCTCGTCATCCTCGGATGATTCTTCCCCGGATTCAAAAAATTCTTTCTTAAAACTGTTTTCTGTAGAGAAGGAGGTGGGGTGTCCCTGACTTCTGGCGATCAGTTTGTTTTTATATTTCCGGAGCTGGCGTTCTATGACTTCTTCCACAAGGTCGATAGATACGTACATGTCGCTGCTTGTCTGCTCGGAGCGGATAATACTGCCTTTTACCGGGATCGTTACCTCGATCTTCTGACGATCTTTCTCCACGCTGAGTGTTACGATGATTTCTGTTTCAGGAGTGAAGTACCTCTCAAGTTTACCCAACTTCTGTTCGATTGCATCTCTTAAGCCTGAAGTTACCTCGATGTTTTTTCCACTGATAATAAAATTCATGCTGTTCAACTCCTTTTTGTCCATATTACACAGGAAGAAGATAGAAAACCTCCTGTATTATGGACATATTATATCATGGAACAGCATGAATGTATAGAACGAATCTTATTTCATATTACTTCTCTTGCGCATTCTGGAATCAAGGATCTTCTTGCGGATGCGAAGGGATTTCGGTGTTACTTCCAGGAGTTCGTCGGTATCGATGAAATCGAGCGCCTGCTCCAGACTGAGGATCCGAGGCGGCGTGAGACGAAGCGCTTCGTCGGCGCTTGAGGAACGGGTGTTGGTCAGGTGTTTGGTCTTGCAGACGTTCAGCTCGATGTCCTCAGCTTTTCCGTTCTGTCCAATCACCATTCCGGCATACACTTTTTCGCCTGGCCCGATGAAGAGCGTGCCTCTCTCCTGAGCGCTGTACAGTCCGTATGTTACGGATTCACCTGTCTCGAACGCGATCAGAGACCCCTGTTTGCGGTACTGGATATCTCCCTTATAGGGGGCGTATCCGCTGAAACTGGTATTCAGAATACCGTTTCCCTTGGTATCTGTCAGAAATTCACCTCTGTATCCGATCAGGCCTCTCGAAGGGATAGAAAACTCCAGGCGGGTATATCCGCCGTTGGAAGCCCCCATGTTCTGGAGTTCCCCTTTTCTTTGCCCGAGTTTTTCGATTACGACTCCGGTAAACTCATCTGGAACGTCGATGTAAGCAGTCTCCATGGGTTCCAGTTTCTTTCCGCTTTCATCGGTCTTATAGAGCACTTCCGCTTTGCTGACGGCGAATTCATACCCCTCACGGCGCATGTTCTCGATCAGGACAGAAAGATGGAGTTCGCCTCTTCCCGATACTTTGAAGCTGTCGGTATTGTCTGTCTCTTCCACGCGGAGACTGACGTCCGTATTCAGCTCCCGGAACAGACGCTCACGAAGATGGCGGGAGGTCACATATTTTCCTTCCTGTCCGGCAAAAGGGCTGTCGTTGACGATAAACTGCATGGAAATCGTCGGCTCGGAGATTTTCTGGAACGGGATCGGCTCCGGATTCTCCGGGGAACAGAGTGTATCCCCAATGGAAATGTCGGAGATGCCTGAGATTGCGACAATAGAACCGACAGTAGCCTCTTTGACCTCCACTCTTTCCAGCCCGTCAAATTCATAAAGCTTGCTGATCCTTACTTTTTCCTGCTTGTCGGGATCGTGATGGTTTACCAGTACCATTTCCTGGTTTACGGAAATCGTCCCGTTATCGACTTTGCCGATCCCGATACGCCCTACGTATTCGTTGTAATCAATGGTACTGATCAGAATCTGTGTCGGAGCTTCCGGATCTCCTTCGGGAGCAGGGATGTATTTCAGTATCGTCTCAAATAAAGGCTTCATATCTTTTTCGTCCTCTGACAGATCGAGAACAGCCACGCCTGCTTTAGCCGAAGCGTATACAAAGGGACACTCAAGCTGCTCGTCCGAAGCACCGAGATCGATGAACAGTTCCAGGACCTCGTCGATTACTTCTTCCGGGCGGGCCTCCGGTCGGTCAATCTTGTTGATGCAGACGATGACGGGAAGATCCAGTTCCAGAGCCTTGCGGAGAACGAATTTGGTCTGAGGCATGGCGCCCTCAAAGGCGTCGACAACGAGGATAACCCCGTTTACCATTTTAAGGACACGTTCCACCTCACCGCCGAAATCAGCATGTCCCGGGGTGTCAATGATATTGATCTTGACTCCGTTGTAATGGACGGCCGTATTTTTGGAAAGGATCGTGATCCCGCGTTCACGCTCGATATCGTTGGAGTCCATGATCCTTTCGGCTACTTCCTGGTTTTCGCGGAAGACGCCGCTCTGTTTTAAAAGCTCGTCAACCAGCGTTGTCTTTCCGTGATCCACATGGGCAATGATGGCAATATTTCTTATATCTTCACGTTTGGTCTTCATAGTATTCAACACTCTTTCTTTATTATATAGTATGTTTTGCAACTTTCTTATTCTATCACAATATTTCGAATTTACAAGAGCTATTGAAAACAGGAGTTCTTTCAGACGCTGCGTGAGAGAAATTTTTCGATCTTCGTTTGGAGCTCTTTTACATGCGGACGGCTTACGGGGACAGCCTTTCCGTTGGACAGAAAGAGCTGCGCAGACTGGAAAGTAGTCACATATTCAATATTTACGATAAAACTTCTGTGACATAAAATAAAGGAGTCACCCAGTTCCCCGAGAAGATCTGAAAGTTTCGCGGAAGTAAGAAACTGTCCGCCTTCCGTGTGGATCGTCGTGACACGCAGTGTGCGCTCCATGTAGATGATCTTATTTTCAAATATGTGAAACGTCTCCCGGTTCCACGAAACAGTCAGGATTCTTTTGCTGAACATCTCCAGAGTACGGACAGCCCTTTTTATGGCGGCACCGATATAGTTTTCTAATTCAGGTATGTAGAGATAATAAGTGTGTTTTACATCATATACAGGACTGATACTGTGCAGGTCCGGACTGATAAAGATGATCTGAAGCTTTGGATTGATACGGCTCACCTCATCAGCAGTCCGGATGCCGGATCCATGATCGAGTTCCGTATCGATAAATGCGATATCAAAATCCCCCGGAGAATGATCGGCTGCCTGAATGAAGCTGCTTCCAGAGGAAAAAACATATACTGAAAACTCCATATCAGGCATTTGCATAAGAAGTTCTGTTATCCGCTCCCCGAGTCCGGGATCCTCTTCAAGTATTGCAATCTGTATCATGATCTCTCTTTCCTTTCTCTTCCTCTGTATTTATCTGCCTGAACAGGCGTCTGCACACGGTCAGGAGCAGCTTTTTGTCCTTGACTGTAAGTGAACGGTACAGATCAAGAAGTTCAAGTTCATCCTCTGTGCATTTGTGCGAAGTCGGGCGGATATCATCAGAAAAGAAGTCGCTTAAACTGACTCCAAGTCCGCAGCAGATCTTGCGAAGAGTCGGAAGCGTGGGAAAAGTGTTTTTTTCAAACATACTGTGCAGAGATGTATAAGGTATATCAGACTCTTTAGAGAGCCTGTACAACGTCCAGTTATGAAGTTTCATATATGTTCTGATCTTACCCAGAATCTCATTTTCAACCATAAACAATCCCCCTCTGTGTTAAATATCAAGGCGAAAGAAGGCTGTGTCCGAAACCGCCCTTCCATATAACTGATAATATTTTAACGTTGCCAAAATGTATTTTTTAGTATAGAAAATACGAATCACAAATTAAAAGTATGACTTATAAACCAAATATTATACGGCAGAATATTACATATATCCGGTTATTTGCGCAGGAGATATGGAATTTAATGTATGAAGATATATAATATCCATGTGTGAAAAAGATTGCTGAACATTTAGGATGATTCGACAGGAGCAATATGATTAAAAGGAAGAAAAAGACATCCTCAGAGGATGAGTATTCTATTGAAATCCTCTCTGAAGATTTGTTTGAAAATGAAGATGGCAGTATGGACAAGCAGGCGAAAAAGAAGTTCGTGCTGAAAAGATGGCATAAGGCAGTGATTGCTGCCTTTTTGGTTGTCATTATCCTTGCAGGAAGCCTGACCGGGGGGGTCTTCTATCTGCGCGCAAGAGGCGAGAAGAACCTGAAGACCGAGGTGCCGGAAACAGCGGAACAGGCCCCGGCCGAGAAACGGGAAGGTCTGTACGTTACATATAATGGGAAAGAATATAAGTATAATGAAAATATTATCAATTTTCTCTGTCTGGGGATTGATAAGGATGTGCCGATTGAGGAAGAAAGGCAGGGAGGAATCGAGGGATTTGCGGACGCGATCCTTCTGGTGAGTGTTGATGTTGAGGATGGAGTGATCCAGCTTCTTGCGATTCCGAGAGATTCGATCGTTCCTGTAAAGGTGATGGACAGCGATGGAAATTTCAGCAGAAATGAAAATGTACAGATCACGATGCAGTATGCCTATGGGCGCACTGCTGAGGAGAGCTGCGAACTGATGACAGATGCAGTATCGAATCTTTTGTTCAAACTCCCGATTCAGAGATACTGTTCTATAAATTTTGAAGCGGTTCCCACGCTGAATGACGCGATCGGAGGAGTGGACGTGGATGTCCTGGAAGATGTCTTTGGGGAACACTGTACGCTGTATGCGGGAACGACAGTGCATCTGGACGGATACGAGGCTCTGGACTATATCAGATGGAGAGATGAGTGGGTTGCCGAAAGCAGTATGGGCCGTCTGGAGAGACAGAAACAGTATATGCTGAATTATTTTAACCAGGCAAAGGATACGCTAAAGGAAGATATCACACTTCCGGTGAAAGTGTTCCAGGAACTGGACGGAAATATGTGTACAAATGTAACAGTAGAAGACCTCACTTACCTTGCGCCGGAAATGCTGGACATTACTATGGATACGGAAAACATCGCCATGGTCCCGGGGGAAGTGGTGCAGGGGGAGAAGCTTGAAGAATATCACGTTAATGAGGATGAGTTGAAAGACCTTGTTATCAGCCGGTTCTATGAAGAGGTCACACCGGAACCGGATGCAGCGGAGAACAAAACAGAAAATAACGCATCGGAAACAGAAGACACTGCGGCTGCAGCAGAGGAATAAGGTTTAGAAGGCTGTTTCCAAAAGGAGATATAGAAGATGAAGAAGCATGGCAAAGAGAACAAGAAAATACTGATCATCGCGGTCATTATCGCGGCGGTCGTGCTGCTTGGCGCAGCGGGAGGCGGAATCTGGTTTTTCCTTAACAGCGGCAGCCAGGAGCAGACAGCGGAAGAACCGGTGCAGGCGGATCCAGAAGTGGCGCAGCAGGAGTATGAGGTTATGAAAGAGGAAGTATCGGCGGAAAATGATGACCCGATGCAGCGGAAGATTGACTTTGAAGCCCTGCAGGAGATCAATCCGGACGTCTATGCATGGATCTCGATTCCGGGGACAAATATTGACTATCCGGTGCTTCAGAGTGCGACAGAGGCAGATGACTATTATCTGAACACGACGATCGACGGAAAACAGGGGTTACCTGGATCGATCTACACAGAGAAATACAATACTACATCGTTTGCGGATCCGGTAACGGTGATGTATGGACATGAGCTGAAAAACGGGACCATGTTCTCGGAACTTCATAATTATGAAGATAAGGAATTCTTCGATAATAATCCGTATATCTATATTTACTGCCCGAATTATACGCTGAAATATCAGATCTTCGCGGCAGTGGCGTTTGACGACAGATACATACTTGGCAATTACAATTTCCAGGATCCGGATGATTTTCAGAAATATCTGGATGAACTGCGGAGTTCCATTGACGGCAATGTAAATACTGAAGTTCAGGTCAGCCAGGACACTACAATACTTACACTGTCCACCTGCATCAGTGCTTATCCGGAGCAGAGATGGCTTGTGAACGGTACGATCGTCGATGTATATTCTGATCAGCTTCCGCAGTAAGGGGGATATTAAGGCGGTTTCTAACGGGAGCGCTTTAATATAAATCACACAAAATAACAGAGAGGGAAGGAGAAACAAGAAAATGAACAAGAAAATGAAAAGAGCAGCTGCTTTAATGGCGTCTGCAGTACTCTGCCTCAGCATGAGCATGAGCGTATTTGCAGCATCACCGGATGCAGGAGATCTTCCGAGTGGGAATAACAATCAGTCATCAGTACAGACTCCGGTAACGGATGAGATTCGTCAGCTCTGGTCAGCAGGAACAGGTACAGACGCTGATGGAAATAAGATCACTGTACGTAACCAGGGGCTTACAACAGATGTGGAAGAGATCCTGAAGGATGACGCACAGGTGAAGGATATCCTGACAGACGCAGGATATGCGGTACCGGATGACGCAAGCGTTGTCGTACTCGGCGCTGGAGATTTCACTACAGACCAGGAGATCGTTGGAGATGCTGATATGAATTTCGTTCTCGGTAGTGGAAGCGATCAGTATGGCGGATCTTCTAACTGGGATGATCTGAAGGATATCAAAAACGGCGATACAATCTATGTTCTTCATCAGAAACACGACGGAACATGGGAAGTAATCGAAGGAAAAGCTGTTGTAAGATCCTTTGGCAGCGGATACAGAGAAGTAAGCGTTGACGTTACAATGTCAGGCTTCTCACCGGTAGCGTTCATCAAGGTTATGTCAAACGGCGAAGCTGTTGTCCTTGACAAGAACGAAGTTCCGCAGGCAAGCGTAAATACTACGACTGCAAAAACAACTACAGTTACAGTTAAGACATCTCCGAAGACAGGAGAGTAATATCATTACAGCCCTGTCATGAGCAGGGAATGTCGTGATTTCATAATATTAATTGACTGTTTATTTGTGTGATGACGGGAAACCCATTCTGCCTGTACAGGCGGATGGGTTTTCTGTCTGTTATCTGGCGGAGGGTGATATGAAGGCAATAAATATATATGAGCGGATCCTGGCTGTTATGCTGTGTGTATTTCTGATTATTTTTCCATTTATCACAGGATTTCATGTCGAGGAACTGTCCGGAATAGCGGAACAGTATTTTGCAAAAAAATCAGGATACCAGATCGATCTCTTTCAGTACTGGAAAGAGATCGTGCTTGTGATATTCTCCATATTTCTTCTGATCCTGCTGGTACTGGGAGCAGTGATCAGTTTTATCCTGGAAGAAAAGATCCCTGAGAGGTTTCGGATGAACCGGACTGTGGCGGCGCTGATCGCGGTGTTCCTCCTGCTGAATATACTGTCATGTATCTTCAGCGAATATTCGGAATACAGCTTCTGGGGGCTGTTCCTGGATTATGAAGGACTGGCTGCAGTTATCGGATATATGATCCTTTTTTCGGCAGGATATTTTCTGCTGGGAACAGACCGGGGGATGAAAATGCTCATGATCAGTGTCAGGGTGCTGGCTATGCTGCTGATTATTGGTTCGTGTATGGAGTGTGCGTTTGGGCCGATGCTTAATATAGAGACGGTCGCAAGGGCACTGACACCTGACAGGTATGAACATCTGATGGACAATATAATGCTTGACTATAGTGGAAGTGTCTCGCTGACATTTGCAAATCCGGGCTATTATGGCGGATTCTGCGCTCTTATTTTTCCGATCCTGTATGGAAAGGGGATCACAGGCGGAAAAAGGGTTCTCTGCATCTGTGACGAACTGCTGGCTGGAGGAATGTTTTTCTGCATCGTTATGTCGGGATCATCGGGCGCTTTTTACGCAGCGGCGGCCGCATCGGCGGTAGAGACGGTATTTATCGTCTTCAGAAAAAGAAAATCCGCCACATACTGGGGGATCCCGGTCTGCTTTCTGGCGGCAGGGTTTTTGTTCCTTTTGATGAGCAGGACGCAGATCATGGAGGGAGAAGGACTGGCTGCAAGAGTTGGAGGATCAGTAGTTAATCCCCAGTATACAGAAGGAGAGGACATATTTCATGTAGACAGGATACAGCTTGAGTCCGGGATACTTACAGTGGATTCCGGGGAAAACGAGCTGAAAGTACAGTCATTCGGGGAAAATGCGGAGATGACGCTGGATGACTTCCTTTTTCTGGACGGAAACGGGGATCAGATCCCTGTTGAGACAGATCTGTTAGCCGGAACTCATCTGACAGGAGATTATGAAAATATCTATGTGTCGGTCATGGGCAGGATTCTGACCATTGATTTTGGATATCAGGATCCTCTGGAATTTTACTGCTATGGCGGTTCCCTGAGTTATATCAGCTTTAACGGAGACTATCTGGATACGATTCCCCAGCCTGAGATGACGGCTCTTGACTTTCTGTATCCGCTGTTTACCGGAAGGGGTTATATCTGGGTGTCCAGTATCCCGCTGGCCGGGGAATGCATTTTGCTGGGAAAGGGTATCGGATCTTTTCCGTTCTGTTATCCTCAGTCTGAGGTGGCAGGAATGCTGAATGTACACGGAAGTGCGGACTACTGTATAGAAATCGCTCACAGCTGGTATCTGCAGACTGTGGTAAACGGCGGAATGATCGCCCTTATCTGTATGCTGGGACTGTTTCTGATACATCTGGTAAAAGGGGCGAGACTTTACTGGAGGAGAAAAGAGAAGTGGGAAGCTCATCCCGGAGATACGGAGTATATCGGCATGGGGCTTTTCTTCGGCCTGATCGCATTTCAGATTGCAGGGATTGTCAACAACAGTACCGTGGCGACCGGACCGGAATTCTGGCTTCTCTTCGGAGCCGGCATGGGGTTCCTCTTTCATGTCCGGAATTGTAGTAAGAGGTCGAACGATTTGAAGGGAAAAGAGTTCTAAATATTCATCTTGTCTCATACATTTAGTAGTGACTCGAAAATACCGAAAAGAGGAAGGGAGAACTACAAATTATGTCAGATAAGATTATTGAGAACAATCAGGTGACGGTGATCGGCGAGGTGATATCAGAATTTGTCTACAGCCACGAGGTTTTTGGAGAGGGATTCTATATGGTAGATATCCTTGTCAAAAGGCTGAGCAATTCCAGCGACAGGATTCCGGTCATGGTGTCGGAGCGGCTTGTAGATGTGACGCAGGATTACAGAGGAACATGCATTATGGTATCCGGGCAGTTCCGCTCGTACAACCGTCATGAGGAGCAGAAAAACCGTCTGGTTCTGTCTGTGTTTGCAAGGGAGATTGAGTTTATTGATGAGGAACCGGACGGGGCAAAGACAAACCACATTCTTCTGGAAGGGTATATGTGCAAAAAACCCGTGTACCGGAAGACGCCGCTGGGAAGGGAGATTGCGGATCTTCTTCTTGCCGTGAACCGTCCTTATGGAAAGTCAGACTACATACCCTGCATCTGCTGGGGGAGAAATGCCAGATACGCTTCGGGATTTGAGGTGGGAGAGCATGTGCGTATCCTGGGGCGGATCCAGAGCCGTGATTATGTGAAAAAACTTTCAGAGACGGAGACAGAGACAAGAACCGCTTATGAAGTTTCGGTGAGTAAACTGGAATGTATAGAAGAGTAGAAAAGGTGTGGTTTCTTGTTGGATGATGACTGATTAAGCCGTATTTGCACTGAAAATATGTTGGATAATGTTGGATTATGGGTTGACAGAAGATATTTTTGATAGTATCATTTCAATAGATTGAAGTTGTTTTTCTACGACAGATACAACGGGAAAACTTCTGGAAGAGAGGGTCCGACAAATGGCAAATGATCATGGAGAACAGATAAGAATCGTACAGGAAACGGTAGCCGGAAAAGAAATCACATTCGCGCATGTGATGGGAGGTCCGGCTCCGATCATATATCAGAAGCTGGGACTGAACCCGCAGGTGGATTACAGTTCTTCGGCGATCGGGATCATGAACATGACTCCGCCGGAATCCGCGGTGATCGCCTCTGATATCGCGGTCAAGAGCGGAAACGTCTATCTCGGTTTTGCCGACCGGTTTACCGGGACGCTGATCATCACCGGGGAGATCTCGGACGTTACTTCCGCGTTGACCGAGATCGTGGAGTATTTCCGTGATACTCTCGGATATGTGGTCTGCAGTATTACAAAGAGATAGGAAGTGCTGTCATGGCGAAGATGACGAAAGAGGAATTTCTGGAAACGCTGTTCCACGATGATTATGAGAATCTGAAGGGAAAAAAACTGCGTATGACCCGCGTCCGCGTACCGGGAAAGGAAGTGTGTCTGGCGCATATTATAAATCCGTCTGAGAAGTGTATCTATCACAATCTTGCTCTGCATATCGGTGTACACGAGGGGGAGGACCACACAGGGGAGTCTGTCGGTCTGATCCGTTTCACGCCCTGGGAGTCGGTCGTGGTCGCTGCGGACGTCGCTGTAAAGAGCGCACATGTTGAGATTGGTTTCATGGACCGCTTCTGCGGTTCCCTGATCATTACAGGGGGACTTTCCGAGGTCCAGACCGCAGTGGAAGAGGTGGTCAGATTTTTTGATCAGGTACTGGGATTCAAGACCTGTGAGATCCACAGGAGCTGAAAATACACAGGCAGGTTAAAGAATGAAAAAACTATTTCTGATGGGAAGAAGTGAGGCCGGAAAGACTTCTCTGACGCAGGCGCTGAAGGGAGAAGAGCTTCATTATATTAAAACTCAATATACAAACACAGCGGATGACACCATTGATTCGCCCGGGGAGTACGCCGAGTCCAAGCGGTTCAGCGTGGGACTTGCCTGTTTCTCCTTCGAGGCTGACGTGGTGGCGATCGTTCAGGCGGCGGACGAACCGTTCAATCTGTTTGGTGACAGCAGCCGCTCGTTTATCCAGCGTCCGCTGATCGGAATCATCACCAAGATCGATTCCCCTTACGCCAACATCCCAATGGTCAGACAGTGGCTCATCAATGCAGGATGTGAGCGTATTTTCATGGTGAATAACGTGACCCGGGAAGGCGTTGATGAACTGATGGACTATCTGGCGGAGGATCCGCCGTATCTGACGCTGGAGCAGGCGAAATTCAAGCAGAGACTGGGACTCAATGAATGGGATCCTCTTCCGGAGGGAGTAGAGTATCCTGCGGGAGTCTGAAGGAGAAAGAATTCGGCGACATTTTTGCAGAATATGTAGATTCTTGTTGATTAATAAGAATGTTGTGATATAATTATTTCGTGGTGATATATGAGAACAGGTAATAATCGTGTCATTTAGGTAATGGCAGGAGTTTTATTATCTGTTTTTTTGTTTTTTGACCACATAGATTTACCGGAGGTGTTTTTTTGGTGGTAACGGATTGAGGGTAAGATGGGAGAATAAGGAATGAAGATGTAGGATAATATCTAATTATCAATTTTATTAAGAAGTATATTGGTTTACTGACGGGAGGAAAGGTACATGATTGACAACAAAGTAGTTTTAATAACAGATGAAAACGAAAAAATAGATCATGCAGATATATCTAATAGAAATTTAGAGGGTAATAATGAATATTCAACGAAAATGATATCAAATGCAATTAAATCTATATGTAAAGAGTTTGAAATTTATACAAGTGTTCCTCTGTTCCTACATGATATAGAAAAATATAAAGAAAACATTATATTTCCCATGAAATACGGGTATAATGCACCGGATTCTAAAAGCATAATCCCCGGGATTTGTGAAGGTGCCGGTCTAAAATATGTAGGGGCAGATGATTATGCTCATATGATATGTAATGATAAATATACGGCCAAAATGTTTGCTAGAGAATTTGGTATAAAAACAGCCCCTGCTCTTCTCTTCAGGAATCCAGAAAATTTTGCTACCGTTAAAGAAAACCTGCATTTATTAAGGCCTCCTTTTGTAATAAAACCGAATTTTGGGGGAGGATCAACTGGCATCTCTGAGCATAATATATGTGCTGATTTTGATTCAGCAGCTGATCTTCTGATAAAATTATATTCTTATCATAAAATGCCAATTCTAGCTGAGGAATATATTCCAGGTGAGGAGGTTGAATTAATTCTTGTAGGAACCAAAAAAGAAATTACTTTCAGTGAAGAGGTTCAGCTGATAATGGATAAAAAGGAGTTTTTCGATTATGAAATTTGGGGATATGAAACCAAAAAGATAGATGATACAAATATAGATTTTAAAATGAGTTCATTCATATCTAAGAACGATACTAATAAAATACATAATTTATTTAAAGCATTCGATAAAATTGAATTTATGCGTGTCGATGGACGTATGTATCAGGGAGAATTTCATTTAATCGAATTATCACCGGATTGTTATCTGGGAGATGATTGCGCCTTTTATTATGCATTTGGAAACAAGGGTTATTCTCTCTCCCAGATGTTTGAATATTTAATAATCAACAGCTTAAATCACTATCAACTGTGAATTCCCAATAGCCCAGGAAATCTGCTCTAAACGGGAATTGAGCATAAAAATAGTCTGTTTTTATAAGGTGATTCATACCAGAAGCCAAAAATTTAGTTGATTCTTTCGTCTTTGGGGAATTAACTAAATTTAGGATCTGGTCGTAATAGTATTGCCTTTTATCATTATTATGCTTGAATAAATCATAATAGTAGTATAGATTCTGATATATTATATGTAAAAATTCCTCATATTGAAAATCAAGATAATTGCTCTCTTCAATGATATTTGCTATACGAGTGGCTTCGCTAAAATTATTGGTAAGACAATAGAAAATTAATAGATTGGCGTTTACTATTAATTTTTCATACCTACTCACACACAGTAATAATGCATTTCTTAAATTCTTTTCTGTTGTATTAGAGTAAGTGTTGTCAAGTAATTCCAACACAGACTTATTGTTCAAAATATAGCATAATGAAAGTTCTCGACTATCTAGTTTAATAGCATCTTCTATATACTGCCTTGACTGAGCAATATCTCCGATATAAGCTGTTATCATTGAGAGGGAAAGATACACCGCAGCCATATCATGATACATTTTTTTGCTTTTAAATCTATCAAGAGCCTGGCCATATAATTGTCTACATTCTTCAGTGTCGTCAGATAATTCGGCATAATTTCGCAAGAGATAGGCATACTCTATGTATTGGGGATATAGCTCATTATTAATAAGTTTTTCCCCGTATTTTTTTGCACTTTTAGCGGGTAATAATTTCATCTTTAAATATAAAAAACAAATTTCACATATTAGTTTTAGTCGACTTCCTTCTTGTAATCCTTGCACCAGATCACATAACGCAACATGTGCTGCCATTGTTTCCTGAAGAGAATAAATTTGAGCCTGTAATGCAATATGATAGGCATTGGTGTCATCATATATCAAATCAAGATTTTTTTGCGCAATGTTTCCCATTTTTTTATAGAGACAAAGCTCTACTATAGTTTGTGTTAAAGAATATATGCCATAGAATCCATTTGCACTGGAATGTAATATTTGATTTCTGAAAAGATCTAATTTTTCAATAATCAAATCCGGATATTTCATATCCAAAACAAATTCTTTTATTCTAGGTAGTAGAATTAAAAGATCTTGATCAGAAAACCGAAGATATAATGATAATAGTTTTTCTATTGATATCTTTTTAGTCTCGAGATTATCATTGTAGTAATTCTTCAAAGTTATATATGCACAGTATAAAATGGGAGATTGCATATACATTTGTAATGCATCGATTATAGAATCATGCTTAATTTTTATAATATCATTTTCTTTTATTAGTATCTTTTTCTGGCATAATATATTTATCAAGCTTTTTAATTCTTCAAAATCCAAACGGATTTCATTATCATTTTCGATGACCATAACAGCCAAATCATCATATTCTATAGGCGCATCATTTAAAAAAATGATAAATAATATATACTTTTCCTTTTTAGATAGTTTTTTTATATTTGTATCAATATTACTTTCACTCTCATTACTATGCTCATTTGCCAATATTATCTCCATTAAATTACCGTTACTCTTCTCGTATAGCATACGTACTTCTTCAATGTCGATGTTTATATCTGCTGGAGCCAGATTTTTAGCAATTAAGAAATCCATTTTTTCTATTTTGTAGCATGATATATCAGAGCATATTTCTCTAAACTCTTTATATTGGTTTTCAAAATGACTGTAATTACTATTTGTAAGAGTATATTCAAATATAAAAGTCCGATTCTCCGATTCATATATGATATCTTTTATCAGCTCCAAAGACTGTGTATCTACATTTTGCATATTTTCAATATCTATTATAATGTCATTTTTTTTCAACACGTATATCAAATAGTCTTTTTTTCTTACAACTGATGCATCCTCGGCTGGCTCTGATAAAGGCTCCATATCTGATAACCCCGATTTGCTTTTAAATATGCTGAAAAAAACTCTCCTTAGACTCTTAATACTTCGCATGTTTTGCTGTGCAGGAGATAAAACTGAATCAAACATTTTATTTTTGGCATAATATGTAACCGTCTTGTATAATGCATTGAAATACTGTAGATTTTCAATTGTTTCGACGGAACTTTTGCTGATTTTGACTGACAAAATTGCATGAGTAAGTAGTGAACTTTGTGAAAGCTTTTTAACAAATCCGGTTTTTCCTACCCCACTGATCCCAGTTAAATAAATAATTTTATTATTGTCTGCGGGCTTATTTAGAATCTCTAATATCTCGTTTGTTTCTATTTCTCTATCTAATAATTGCTCAGCCATTTTTATTTCCCTATTTCAACCTAAATTTAATTGGATAATTAGATATTATCCGTTTATCTGTTAATCGAATACATAGAAACAAATCCGGAAATCAAGTTTATGATGATAGT
>CALWFV010000018.1 GCA_944377745.1 uncultured Mediterraneibacter sp.
AATTTTTTTAAGTTACTCAAAAAAGCTACAACATACAGCCATAGTATTGTCATTTGCAGTTAAGTAAATGACATTGGTTCATCCCCGCTGCTTTCTTCTCACTGGAGTCGTCTCTGCCGCCGTCCTCTTTATAGAGCTCCTTCCCTTTCTGCGCATTGGCGATGATCATCAGGTTGAAGCCTCCGGTGACCGGTCTGCTGCCGTCCAGTTCATGGAACAGCTCTGTCATTTCTTTTGCTAGCTCCACCCCCCTTTTCTCCGCGGGTTCGCTGACCTCATTTCCGATGGAATAGAGAATAACCGAGGGATGGTTAAAGTCCCGCTTTACCATATCTCTGATATCCTGTCTGTAACGCTTTTCGAACTCATTTGCATAATCATAGGGGTTTTTCTTCCGGTACCACATATCCCATGTCTCATCCATCACGTACATACCGAGCCGGTCGCAGGCTCTTAAGACTGCTTCTGAACACGGGTTATGGGATGAGCGCACTGCATTAAATCCATTCTCTTTCAGAATACGGATCTTCCGCTCCTCACTCTGATCATAGGTGCAGGCTCCCAGTATGCCGTTATCGTGATGAATACATCCGCCTCTTAGTTGCGTCCGTTTTCCATTCACATAGAGCCCTTTTTCATCCCATGTGATCTGCCGGATTCCAAACAGCTCTTCTACAGCCTCGATTTCCCTGCCGTTCTCTTTCAGGATTACTCTTGCCGTGTACAGCTCCGGCGTCTCATCACTCCAGAGCTTTGCATCCGGAATATCAAGAATAACCTGATCACCTTCTCCGGAAGCAACTTCCTTTCCTTCTTTCAGGATATGTACTTCGATTTCCCCGCCGGTGTGCTCTGTTTTTACTTCAATCTGCGCCGGGCTGATGGAAACCGTGCGGATCTGTACTCCCGCCGGCTCAATATGACTTTTCTCCTGAATATGTATCCACACGGGACGGTAGATCCCTGCCCCGGAATACCATCTGCTGTCCGGCTGCATGGAATTGCCCGTCTCCACGCGGATCACATTTTCTCCGGCTTTTAAAAAGTCATCCCCGCACACATAGAAAGGAAGATACCCGTAACATCCTCCGCCTGCTTTTCTGTCATTGATGAAAACTTCTGCATTTTTATAGACGCCCTCAAACTCAAATGTAATATGCTTCTTTGCCGCATCTTCTCCCAGTTCGAAATTTTTTTCATAGACATATTTCCCGCCCGGGAAATATCCGGACGCACTTTTTCCTCCCGCATCCGGCGTTCGCTTTTCACTCAGCATAGCGTCGTGCGGAAGGCATACATTCTGGTAAGTACCACTCTCCGCCTTCCGGAATCTCCATCCGCCGTTAAATTCTTTTCGCATCGTTCGTGCTCCTTTCTGCATGTGTCTATCATAGCAGTATGGCGGATTTTTACTTATCAGAATTTATATTCTCTTATCAATTTTTAGTTATATACTTGGCTTGGATTTAATTTTTGATAATTAAAGCAATTTATTGATAATTTATGTAGGATTTGTTATAGTAAATTTATACTGATACCCGAGCGGAAATACAGAACGATCCGCAGGCATCGCAGTTGGGCTTTTCGCGCCAACTGCTTTATACTACGAGGTGATGATCTTATGTTTTCAAACGACAGGCTCCGTTTTTTCAGCAATATGATACGCTGCTGCCACAACCTTTATATCTGGCATTATGACAGTTCATTCCGGCTTATCTCCAGCAGTTGCCCGGAGGAATCCTCAATCGGTTCTTTTCTGAAGCTGGACAATGTAAGCGGGCTGATACTTGAACACGCAAAAAGTAACGAGGATCCTCTGATCCTGACCAGCTCGATCCGGCTGATGTGGACCGCCGCATTTGAGAAACAGGATGACATTCTGCAGGACATCTACATACTTGGACCGTATTTTATCGATGACAATTCACCCCAGAATATTGAACAGCGGCTCCAGAAGATGGATCTGTCCACAATGTTCCGCAGAAACGCCGTTGCTTTCATGCGCTCTCTCCCTGTCATCTCACTGAACCGAATCATGGAGTACAGTATCATGCTCCACTATGCCGTCACCGAGAAGCGGATCTCGGTCAGCGACCTGATATACCGGGATACGGACTATAAGCAGCCTGTACCTGGTCTCACAGCATCCTCTGATATCGAGCCGGTCGTCCACGGTTCTTACGAGGCAGAACAGGAAATGCTCCGCATGGTGCGTGAAGGGGATCTTAACTTTGAAAAGAAGAAACAGAAGCTCTCTCTGGGCGGAAATATCGGGAAACTGAGCAACAGCAACGACGGGAGGCAGTTTAAGAACGCAGTCCTCGTCTGCATCGTCCTCTTCTCCCGTGCTGCGATCGAGGGCGGACTTGCACCGGAAGTATCTATGACGCTTACAGACCACTATTTCCAAAGCGTTGAGGCTTGTACATCCATTCAGGAATTAAAAGACATCAGCTCTACCATGCAGTCCGATTTCATCCGACGTGTCCACAAATGCCGTCAGAATCCGGATTACTCAAAGCCTGTGAGAAATTGCTGCGACTATATTGAACTTCATCTGGAAGATCCCATCATACTGTCTGAACTTGCCGAACAGCAGGGATATACAGAATATTATCTGTCAAGAAAATTCAAAAAAGAGACGGGGAAAACTTTCAAGGATTATATCAGGGAAAAAAGGATCGACCGGGCAAAATTTCTACTTGCAAATACAGATATGAGTATCCATGAGCTCAGTGAAAGGCTGCAGTTCAGCTCCCAGAGCTATTTTACGGAAACCTTCCGGAAAGCTGTCGGGATCAATCCCACAGCCTTCCGGGAAAATATCTGCTCTTTCTAAAGTTAGCAGCCCCAGTTTCTTATCTACACCGCCGGCGTAGCCCGTCAGACTTCCATCTGCGCCGACAACACGGTGGCAGGGAACGATCACTGAAACCGGATTATGTCCCACCGCGCTGCCGACCGCCTGTGCGGACATACTTTTTCTGCCTTTCTGCACGGCGATCTGCTTTGCGATCGTTCCGTAAGTTACCGTATGACCGTAGGGAACAGAACAGAGGATTTCCCACACTTCTTTTTGAAATTCTGTTCCCATGAGGTGGAGCGGTACGGCAAACTCAGGCTCTTTTCCTGTAAAATACACGTCAAGCCAGTGCTTTGCCGTATCAAACAGCGGGATTTCCCGTTCCTGATGGTCTTTATCCAGATTTCGCGCAAAATATTTCTGTCCCTCAAACCAGAGCCCGGTCAGACCGATCTCGTCACCCGCCAGAAGCATATCGCCGAGCGGGGAGCTGTAATGAGTGATATACTGCATGTCATTTTCTCCTGTTCTTTTCCAGTCATTTCCTCGCAAAATAATATTTTTTTGAATTATATCACAAATAGAAACTACTTTCCAAAATACGCCGCGATCTCCTTCATCCGCTCACTCTGCGCCACATGGAACGGGCATCTGCGGTCGCAGTGACCGCACCCGGTACAGTCAGAGGCGTGTTTCGGCAGCTTCTCATAATGATCCGCCGCCATACTGTCCCCGATCACAGCCAGATCGTAATACTTATTGATCAGCGCGATGTTCAGACCAGCCGGACACGGATGGCAGTGGCCGCAGTATACGCATGTCCCGACCGCGTCCTTCGGCGCATAGCCGCCAAGCGCGGAGTAGTCCTTCTCCTCCTGCTCTGCAGTAAGCCATGTGAGCGCTCTCTTCACATCGTCCAGATTGCGGACGCCGGGAAGGACAGTCAGCACGCCCGGCTTATCCAGCGCATACTGGATGCACTGCGCCTCGGTCAGCGCTCTCCCGAAGGGAGAAGTCCTCGCATCAAGCAACTGCCCGCCGGAATAGGGCTTCATGACCGAGATCCCGATCCCTTCCGCCTCGCACCGGCGGTAGAGCTTCATCCGCTCATCCGCGCTTCCGAAAGCGAACTCCCCGTGCTGGTAATCATAAGCCGGATTGATGGAGAACATAAGCTGCTCCGGCAGACCGGTATCCAGGATCTTCTGCGCCAGTTCCGGCGTGTGCGTGCTCAGACCGATATGTCTGACCACGCCGCTCTTTTTCATCTCAAGGAGATAAGCCAGAACGCCGTTCTTCTGATACTGGTTCCAGTCGTCCTCCGAGTCCAGGCAGTGGATAAATCCGAAGTCTATATAGTCTGTTTTTAATTCCTTCAACTGCCAGTCCACCTGGCGCTTTACTTTGTCCAGACTGGTCGTCCAGCCGTATTCGCCCGTTTCGTAATTTGCCCCGAAATGCACCTGATACAGCATCTCTTTCCTCACGGAAGCGAACGCCAGCCCCGCGTAGCGGAATGTCTCCGCCCCGGCAGTTGCAAAGTCTGCGTAGTTAATTCCCTGCTCATGCGCGTAAGTCAGCGCGGCGACCGCTTCTTTTTCCGGCGCCTCGAAAATAGGGCCGGTTCCGATACCGATGACGCTGATGCGGTCTCCGGTCTTAGGGTGGATCCTGTATTCCATCTGATCTCCTCCTCAAATTTCATCTTCAAATTTCTTTTCCGCTGTCTGCGGCTGTATCACAGAAAGGACCGCAGCAGACGGAGCATAAAACGTTCCGTCAGCTCATATATCGTGCAGTCCCCGCTCTCTATCCCTGCCTGCCTCATTGCTTCCAGTTGTTTCTCCGTGTGCGAAGTATACGGGTGCACCCCGAACAGGAACGGAAAAAACAGATACAGGAATTCCCGGATCTCTTCCGCCCCCATGGACGGGAAAAAGTGCGCGAGGCATCTGCTCAGCGCGTCAAACGCCGCCCCATAGACCTTTTTAAAGGCGACGAGATTTTCCAGACGGCTGTTTCCTTCCATATCATAGATATTCACAGCCATCAGCTTCAGCATGCAGCGGCGTTTTTCCAGAATGTGCGCCATCTCCCCGGCGAACGCCTCCACGCTCAGGGAGGCATCCTGCCGGATCAGTTCTTCCAGATCCGCGATCCACAGCTCGTGCTCCCGCTGGAGCAGAGCCAGGAAGATCTCTTCCTTTGTCTGGAAATAATTATAGATCGAAGTCCGTGAAAAAGAAGTCGCCGCCCCGATATCCCGGATGGTGATATCCTTAAAACTCATCGTCTCATACAGAGAAGCGCAGGCATTGACGATCTCTTCTTTTCTTGCATTTGTTAATTCTTCTGAACCTTTTGGCATAATGATTTTCCCCTCTCAGTCAGGCTCTCAGCCTTCCACTGCCTGTTTCGCCCATGCGGCTGCCCCGCTGTTCACCAGGCGTCCCTCTTTCCAGACCGCGCCCGGGCAGTGCTCCTTCAGGCTCTTCTGGGCGCCGCCGATGCCGCTGCCTCCGGAAGTGGCGAACGGGATCATCGTCTTTCCGGTAAAATCATAGCTCTCCAGAAATGTATCCACGATCCTCGGCTCCACATACCACCAGACCGGAAATCCGACCAGCACGGTATCGTACTGATCCATATCCCTGACAGATCCCGCGATCTCCGGGCGGCAGCCGGGGTCGTTCATCTCTGCCGTGCTGCGGCTCTTCTTGTCCGTCCAGTCCAGATCCCCCGCCGTATAAGGCTGCGCGGGCACGATCTCATACAGATCCGCTCCCACAACGTCCGCGATCTCCTTCGCTGCGCGGGCAGTCACCCCGCTGGCGGAAAAATATGCAACTAATGTTTTACTCATTTCAGACTCTCCTTTAAAATCTCTACGATCTCATCGTGTTCCAGTACCTTGTATCCGCCGGGCATGATCAGCGTTCCGTCCGCAATGCCTTCGATCATCCCTTCGTCCGCGCCAAGCTCGCTGATATTCATCACAAGCCCAAGCTCGTTCATCCAGCTTTCCATCGCCGCGAGCCCTTCCTGCGCGGCCTGCTCATCCGTCTTGCCTTCAGCGTCCACATCCCATACATTGACGGCGAAGCGTTTGAACTTCTGCACGCCGTAAGGCAGGATATGGCGGTAGTACGGCAGGGAGACCGCAGCCAGCGTCATGCCGTGGGTGGCGTTTGTGTAAGCGCCCACGGACTGCCCGAGCATGTGCACCATCCAGTCTGTTGATTTTCCTCTGGATACCAGCGTATTCAGCGCCCATGTGGCAGCCCACATCAGATTGCTCCTCGCCTCGTAATCCTGGGGATCCTTATTGGCGATGCGGCTGGAGTGGATCACGGAACGCATCAGCCCCTCGCTGATATAGTCGCTGGTATTGTCATCCTCCCCGGAGAAATACTGCTCGCAGATATGATTGAAAATATCGTAAATGCCGGATACCATCTGATAGTGCGGCAGAGTCAGCGTATATTTCGGATTCAGGATGGCGAACCTGGGCATGATCTTCTCATCCGCGAACACATGCCCGATCTTCTGGTGGGTGTGCGGGTTCGTGATCACGGCTCCCGCGTTCATCTCTGATCCGGTTCCCACCATGGTCAGCACACAGCCCACGGGAAGCGTCTCGCATACGGGCTCTTCAAAGCGCACATAATACTTCTCCCACGGGTCTTCCTCGCAGTTCACTGAGACAGAGACCGCTTTGGCGTAATCGCACACCGATCCGCCGCCCACCGCCAGCAGCATGTCTGCCTTGTGCTTCCGGGCGATCTCTACGCCCTCGTACAGCTTATCTACCGTGGGGTTCGGCATAACGCCGGAGATCTCCGCCACATTTTTCCCGTTTTTCTTAAGGATCTCGATCACCTCGTCATAGATCCCGTTCTTCTTGATCGAACCGCCGCCGTAGATCAGCACCACGTTCGCGCCGTATTTCGGCAGCTCATCATTCAGATAGTTCAGCGACTCATCGCCGAAATACAGTTTCGTCGGATTACAATACGAAAAATTTCCAAGCATCTCAAACTCCTCCTTCTGCAAGATCAAGTTATCTGTGTCCGGTGCCCCGCTCTTCTTACATGAGGGCGCCATAATCTGACACTGTGTCAATATCGTTTTTACAGTATACCTGCATATTCCGGAGCGATTACATTTTCAAATATTGTCTGAGATGCACATACACACATTCCCTGACCTGTTCCGCGATATTTTTCGCCGTTTTTTGATCGATTCCCGCCGTTTCCGCAACAGCAAGGACGTCCTCCATTCCCGGATCCTTTCCGTTCCCATGCACAGTCGTGGCGTGCTCCCCTCCGATCGAATAACTGTATGTCAGGTCATATGCCGGCGAGAGGATCCATCTATCCTCGTCTTCCCTGTAAAGATAAGAAAAATTTTTCGAATGGTCGTCGCGGTTATGCGCAAATACATTGAAACACATAAGCCTGAACATTTTTTTCACCTCGGAAAAATCTTTTGAAAGTTCCATTGTCAGTTTCATCAGGATATCATAATCCAGATTCGGGATGCGGTGGGACGTCTCAAGAATGGCCGCGGCAGAAAGCATGTGGATCTTTCTTACCGAACCGTCTTTTCCCCTGTGCCGGTCAAAGCGTCTGATCCCGAAATATCCCTGACAGATTTTCGATGGAAACAGTCTGGTCTCTGTCATCTCAATCCCGCACTTTTTCGCACAGACTGAGTAATCATACTCCTGCTTCCCTATATCGTCACGGTCAGCAGACGACGGAAATTTAATAATCCAGTCTTCCCCGCCGATTTCCGTCAGAATCTTCGGTCTTGCCCCGCCGGAAGATCCGCCCAGACGGAACAGCTCATCCAGATTTTCAGCGGTATCTGTCATCAGAATATCCCGGCACTGTCGTGCGATCTCATCCAGATCCAGTTCATCCTCTTCCGTTTCAAAATGGCGGTCCGGCTCATAGCAGAGCGCCCCCATACCTGAATTTCCAACGATTGCCAGACGGTCCATATTTCCCATGCTCCGGGGATCCATATGATTTTTCAGCATCAGACGGTCTACAAGCAGCCTGCCCCATCCATCAGGAAGACTGTCAGCAAATACGCCGAACAATCCGTCAAAAGGATCTATTTTCGGCATAAACACTTTCTGCTCCAGCGGCAGTGAAAACGGACTGATCGGGAAACCATCCGCCAGCCATTCCCTGCTGTACTCGAATGCGGCCAGCCGCCCCTGCCAGAGAGCCATCGTCCCGACGTCACGCCCGTGATATTTAACTTTCAGTCTTTTCGTCTTCTCCATTTATAATCTCCTCAATCGAAAGGAACGGAACATGTTCAAACAGACCTTCCAGTTCATTTTCAAGATCCAGCGCAATCGCGATTTTGGTCAGCGAGATCAGAGAAATCTCACCGCTGCTCTCAAACCTCTTCACAGACCCCAGGCTTACTCCCGACTTCTCGCTCAGTCTTTTCTGTGAAATCTTCCTTCTCCGGCGGATATTGCGGATTCGGGCTGCAATCAGCTTGTCAATCTCTTTTGGTGTTTTGGATAAAAAATTGAAATTATTCATAGATAATATATTAGCTTATTTTGTATGATATATCAAGTTTTAGCTAATATATTATATATAGATTATTCCACACGCATTCTTTCAAGAAAAGAAAGAGACGGAATCATCCGCCTCTTTCTTCTATCTGTAAATGATACTCACTAAATCATGCTGTCAAAAACAATCCGAAATAGAACAACACGATCACAGCCACAATAATTCCTAAAGCGATAAGCAGTTTTTTCTTCATTATCTTTTCCTCTGTACTCATTTTTTATTTATCCGTAAATACAATCTCATATTCATCCATATCGTACGCACTGGCAAAGAACCCGGTAAGGATCGTCTCCGCATTTGAACGGGCATTGTCCAGAAGCCCGTTCGCTACTGCGTTCTTCTCCGCGTTTTCCTGCATGGATTTCAACGCCTCATTATTCTCGTTCATAGTAATCTGTCTGAAAATACTCTCATCCTCATGATACAATTTAAACGAATCCAGATCAATCTCGCTGCTCAATATTTTTGTCTCCGGGAGCTTCACTTCTATCCTGTGATCATTTAATTTCCACTCGATTTCCTCAAAATTAAATCCAGCCTTGATAACAATATCATAACTGTAGATATACTTACTTTCTGTAAATGGTATTTCCACACCAAAGAACTCTCTTGCTGCTTCTGTCACGTTTACTTCCGTACAGTATGCCGACTGTGTCGCCAGCTCCCCGATATCCTCAAATCCAATCTTCGTAGTCTTGCTTTCTGTCATAAAGTATTTCCCAACCCCCAGAGCTATCACAAGCAGCACTATGATCACAAGAATGATCTTTACCGCCGTTTTGGAAAGCCAGTATTTCAAAAGTTTCGACCCTTTTTGTTTTTTCTTCTCCATCTCTTTTTATCCCTCTTCATTTTCATTAAAAATCGCTATTTCTTCTGATACGTCAATAACGGAGTCTGATCCCTGCTTATCCGGATTACTTAAAACAGTATCCTGCAATGACTGTTTCAGTTTATCACAGCACGGTTTAAATGACATGTATGTAAGCCCGCCTCCTATAACGCCTCCCACAACAGGGATCGCATGCTTGAAAAATCCTGTAAAAACCTCTTTCGTCATCTTTATGCCAAACCATTTTGCAACACTTTTAACAACCGGAAAAACAGTCCCTTTCGTCAGCGCTTTTTTCATCAACTGTTTCTGGACGCCTGTGCCAAGCGCTTTTGCTACCGCCTTCAATGCATTATTAGCTCCTGCTACTCTATACATCACACCGAGGCAGAGCGTAAGGATATTCAGTGTTTCTGTATCAAATTTTCTTCCTTTTTCCGTAACGTCAATCTGCGGAAAACCATACAGATAAAGCAATTTCTGCGTAACACGGAGCATGTATCCATAATATTGCGCAATATCCGCCGGAATTGTCGCCGCCATAGCAACCCCGCCCGGAGCGGATAACGCAGCCGAAATACCTGTCACACAGTTTCTTTCGAATTTGATAACTTCATTCGCATATTTTTCAATCTGCTCTGTTGTGATGCCCGCATGAGTCGGATTATATTCAATAGCATCATCTATGGTCTCTTTTGAGAAGTCTTTCATCAACAGAAACTGCCGTTTTACTTAAATTCTCCTTTGATTTCCGCGATACATCTGCCGCCGTTTTCCCCACGCTGTCCGCTGTCTTCTTTATTATACCCTGTACATTCTTTATGTCCATATTATCCCTTCCTCGTATATCTACTTTTTCCATTTACATATATTACATGATACAACATATTTTTTAAATCTTTTTCTCAGAATTCGTATCACTTTCTGCACATTTCTAAAGCGGAGGCACCGGCTTTACACCAGTGCCCTGTCGAATCCTGCCATTTCATTTGTTTTACAATATCTTTAATAACTATTCTGCTTTCTTCGTTCCGCCCCACTCCTTCCTTAATTCAGCAATCCTATCCGTATATGTAATATCCGATCTTTCATCCGGCATCTGCGGAACCCCTCGTTCCATAATCGAAGAGATCCATTTTAACTGCCCTCTCAAATCATATATTTCTTCGTTAAGTTCCCTTATACGCTTTCTAAAAAAGTAATCCTTCTCGGACTCCGACGCCCCTAATATCTCTCGTATTTCCTTAAGTTCAAATCCCAGCTCCTTGTACACCAGGATCTCCCAGATCCTTTCCATCGCCTGCCGGTCATACAGGCGATGATTGTCGCTCGTTCTCTCCGTTATGAGCAGTCCCTCGTCATCATAGTACTGTAACGTCCGTTTACTGACTCCGGCAAGTTTGCTCATTTCATTTGTTTTTTTCATTAAGGCTTTTCCTTTCCCCGTACTTCTGAGCATACGCCATCACGTCAGCGTGATAGCAATACCCTTTTCCGGTTGTGCTGACTGTTTGTTCCGGAAAAGCCTTTGTAAATTTCGCGGGAATGAAAAAGAGATGCCGTACTGAATTAGTTCGGCATCCCTTTTTCATTTTCAGTTAACATACTTTTCTATAGATTCCCACAGATACTACTAAAATCAAGTAGTAATTTCACAAACTATTACTAATATTTAGTATTTTCTTCTCCAATTCTCGAAAATGAACCTTTC
Source organism: uncultured Mediterraneibacter sp. (assembly GCA_944377745.1). GTDB lineage: Bacteria > Bacillota > Clostridia > Lachnospirales > Lachnospiraceae > Mediterraneibacter. Next base: position 10,950 of record CALWFV010000018.1, read on the forward strand.
TTTATTTGTAAACCCACTATGTCAGCCAGCCCAAAATGAACCTTGAACCTCTCTTTCAAACATAGTAAGATAAAGCTACGAAAGAAAGCTGCTATGAAGAGTAACAAAAGGAGGCGTTTTATTATGGAATGGACACCGCTTCCGATCGGAGTGGAAAATTTTGAAGAAATCATCACAAAAGGCTATTACTATGTCGATAAAACATTGCTGATAAAAGACCTGATCGACCTGCGTGCGAAGGTCAATCTCTTCACCCGCCCGAGACGCTTCGGGAAAACACTGAACATGAGCATGCTGCGGTACTTCTTCGAAAAATCCGATGAAGACCGCTCCCACCTCTTCGCCGGGACAAAGATTATGGACGCCGGAGGAAAATATCTCGAAGAGCTGGGGCAGTATCCTGTGATCTCACTGTCGCTGAAGTCCATGAAACAGGCGAGCTATGAATCGGCGTTTTATTGTCTGAAGGAGGATATTTCCAGAGAGTTTAAACGGCATCGTAAGCTTGAAGAGAGTCTGAACGTAAAAGAAATACAGGAAAAATATCACCGTTTTGCGGCAGGCACTGCCGGTGACGATGAGTATCTCACCGCACTGAAGTTTCTCTCCGAATGTCTGTACTCTTTCTACGGACGCAGGACAGTCATCCTGATCGACGAGTACGACGTTCCTCTGGAAAATGCATATTTCAGCGGATTCTATGGCAGGATGGTGGCTCTGATCCGCTCTCTGTTTGAGTCGGCGCTTAAGACAAATGACACTCTGGAATTTGCCGTAGTCACAGGCTGCCTGCGGATCAGCAAGGAGTCAATTTTTACTGGTCTAAATAACCTCAGGGTGATCTCTATCAGAGATAAATCCTATTCTGAGCATTTTGGATTTACCCCTGAAGAAGTACGGCAGATGCTCGTATATTACGGGCTGGAAGACAATCAGGCGGCTGTACAGAAATGGTATGACGGATATCAGTTCGGAGATACCGAGGTATATAATCCGTGGAGCGTAATCAACTATGTAGATTCCTGTTATAAGAATAAAAAAGAATTTCCCCGCCCCTACTGGTCCAATACCAGCTCCAACAGCATCGTGCGCACTCTCGTAGAGCGTGCGGATCTCTCGGTCAAGCAGGAGATTGAAGCCCTGATCGAGGGAAAGACGATCACAAAGCCGATCCACGAGGACATCACCTACGACGACATGGATTCCACCCAGGACAATCTCTGGAACTTCCTGTGCTTTACCGGCTATCTGAAAAAGATCAGCGAGCATCAGGACGGCGAGGATATTCTGGTGGAGATGGCAATCCCCAACAGTGAAGTCCGCTATATCTACAAAAATATGGTGCTGCGGTGGTTTGAGGAAAAGACTAAGACAAAAAAATTCACACCTCTTTATGAAAGTCTCCTGAACGGAGACCGGAAGAAAATGGCTGAAATCCTCTCGGAAAACCTGATGGAGACGATCAGCTTCTATGATTATCAGGAGAGTTACTACCATGGATTCCTTGCAGGGATGCTCAAGAATATCGGGAATTATATCGTGCAGTCAAACCGTGAGTCAGGGAACGGCAGACCGGATATCCTGGTGAAATACCCAAGCGTAAGGGGCAAGGCTGTCATCATCGAGATCAAGGTGGCACGCACTTACCAGGAACTTGAAAAGAAATGCGATGAAGCACTCCAGCAGATTGAAGACCGGAAATATGAAGAAGCGCTGAGACAGGAAGGCTATTCGGATATCCTGAAATACGGCGTTGCATTTTACCGGAAAGAGTGTATGGTGAAGTAGCGTCTATATTGTATTTTCTTCCTCATATGTCCTCTTCTCCTTCCACGTAGCAGGGCAGCCGCCGGAGTCCGTTCGCTCCGGCGGCTGCCCTGCATATCGCCATTATGACTGTTCAAAATACTTTACTTCCTGCTTCTCACCGCCTCATATACAATAGCGGATATGGATTTCCCTGCTCGTCCAACTCTGTCCGCTTATAAACCCGGAAGCCCATATGCTCGTAAAATCCCTTTGCCTGGGGATTCTGCTCATTTACAGCCAACCTCTCGACGCCGTAGTTCTTGATGCCATATTGGATCAGGCGCTTTCCAAGTCCTTTCCCCCGTTCTTCCGGGGCGATAAACAGCATCTCCAGCGAGCCGTCCTCGATTCCCATAAATGCTGCAGGACACTCTTCCGACTCGCCCGCGATGACCAGATGGGCGATCCCGTCCAGCGCCTGCGGCACATATTCTTTTATGCTGTTGATCTCGCTGTCTGACAGGAACAGGTGGGTAGCCCTCACAGAGCTTTCCCACACTTCCAAAAGCTTATTGATAAGTTCCGGCGTTCTATCTTTTACTTCCATTATTTCCTTCATCTTCTTAACCTCTCAAACTAAAGTCGGCTTTATTTTGCCGCGGCAAAATCATATGCCTCTGCGAGCCATCCCAGTAGTTCTTCGTCTACATCTTCTTTCTTCCCAATGACAATATGCGTTGTCCACCGCCTCGGATAAGACTCCGTTTTAACAGCCACACGGGGCGAATCCAGCGGATACGGCATTTCCAACGTGATCACCAGATACGGATCGGGAAGTTCTCTCTTTTTCTTACTACCACATCGGATACTGCTCCGGCGCTTTTCCCACTGCTTTGGTAAGCTCCGGTTCCGGGACCTTTCCCTCTTTTATCCCCAGCACCCGGATATCAAACCACCACATATCGCCAAAGTCAAACAGATAGGAAAATCTCTGTCCCTTTCTGAGTTCAAGCATTCCAAGTTCAGTATCCTCTGCTGGAAATTCGTCTCCCTCCGCTGCTTCTTCTGGTAAATAAGTTTCCTGCATCATCCCATGCCCGACATAGAACGCGAACAGATGGTCATTGTCAAACTCAAATACCTTCTGTATCATCCAGTGCAGGTCATATAGTGTATCCGTCAGATTCATGCGCACGCACCGGATACAGTCCCCGTACCTGACTTTTATCTCCAGCTCGACCGTCCGATCACTATAATCTTTCCCGTCCGCTTCCTCAAACATTTTCAGGATATTTCCGGTAAACTGATCTTTGAAAATCTTCTTTATGTAGTCGCCGCAGATAAATTGTGCCAGCTCCTCGACTTCCTCCCGATCAGGGTAACGCGATATATACTTGCCTAAATCACATAAGAACGGGAAAAGTTTTCCTGTTTCTATGCGCCAGACAGATTTTCTCCATGCGGCTCTGCCTTCTCCCTCTGGCATGCTCACGTCCGCAATGCGTGCTATCCTAAGCTCATCAAGATATTTGAAAACAGTGCGAAGATTTTTTCCCTCATATACAGGACGGATAGTCGGGGGAAGTTCATACAAATCGCTCTTTTCTCCCTTGATCGATGCCGCCCACTCTGCAATTTCATTGAGCGTCCAGCCCATACCCATTTCATCCTGAAAAATCCTCCGGTCCAACAGAAAGCACGCAACAAGCAGCAGATATCTCTCCATAACCGATGCATCCCTAAACAATCCGTAGTGTATCCCTTCCTGTGCGGCATCGCCCTTCTCATTCATTTCCAGGATCCGGTATCTGAACGCTGCATAATAAAAATAATTGATGATATCATACCTGTTCTGATCCCTGCCCGGCTTTTCAAAATCTTCCTGTACCATCATCATCTTATTCAGTGTAAAGCAGTCTTTTCTCCCGATACTCCCGGTCTTTTTCGACAGCTTTACAGAGCCGCTCAGAAGGAAATCACAGAAAATATCAAAATCCCTGCATGTCTCCTCCATACCCTGCAGCATTGTTTCATCAAAACGTATCACTCGTCCCACATCCTTTCCGCTCTTCTTCTCCGCGTTTGAAAGTATCGCCCCACACAGTTTTCAAGCGCCACACCGATAAACCGTCCCACGCCGTACAGGGCAGGAAAAGCGCCGCCCTCCATCTAGACGGCGCTTTCCTCTTTTCCAGATTCCTCCGGGCGGAAGCCGCCCGGTGTAAATAGAAATGACAGATTTTTGTCTATTGCTTTTTTCTGACTCGTTGATCCATGATTCGTCGATCCATGATTCGCTTATCATCCGGTTGCCTCAAAATATTATACGTTTCCGGCGTCCTGTAAGTCAAGGAACAGCTTCAGTTTTCCCCCTTATAGCATGCCAGCTCATACGGCAGGAAATATCCCTGCTCATACCTGCACACCGGACAGTATTTGGGCGCCTGGTTTCCCTCGTGGATATACCCGCAGTTGGTGCAGATCCATTTATCCACATCCCCGCCGCCGTAATACGAATCCTCCTCCATCATTTTCGCCAGCCGGGCGAAACGCATCTCATGCACATGCTCCACCTCGGCTATCTGGTAGAATGCGGAAGCCGCCTCATGAAACCCTTCATCAGAAGCCGTATCTCCAAACGCCTGGTAGACGTCCTCATACTCTTCATGTTCATTGTGCTCTGCCGCGCGCAGTACTCCGGCAAGGTCGTCCTGCAGATCCACAGGATAGCTTCCGTCAATCCGAATCGTCTCTCCTGATGCGCTCTTAAGCAGGCTGTAATACCGTTCCGCATGCGCCCTCTCCTGCTCCGCAGTATACCGGAAGATGTCCGCGATCGTGTGCATTCCCCGATCGTCCGCCATCTTCGCCGCGATCGTATACCGGTTCCGCGCCTGGCTCTCTCCCGCGAAAGCGCGCATCAGATTTTCCTTTGTCTTACTCTCCGAAAAATTAACAGCCATGATACTATTTACTCCTTTTCTTTTTGATCTCAGGAGTAATATGTGCCATGGCTGCCATTTTTATACATTTTTCCAATATCCTAATTAAATCCGATCAGCCTTCTCGCCACGCTGTACGCAAGGGAGGAAACCTTTCTTCCCGGACGTCCCGGAAGGTTCATCGTCTGACCCAGGATGCCGTACCGTATCTTCATATAAGTCTTATAATCCTTCTTTTTAAGATATGCCCAGAGTTCTTTCTTTTTCTCCAGATTCTCCTTCTTCTTAGAACGGATGCAGAGGATCGAAGAGACGGTCATCATGATCGCCAGATAGTTGATCATGTATTTTCTCAGTTTCTTGCTTGTTATCATACGCAGTTCGTACATCGCGATCATAGATTTTGTCACAAAAAGCTGCTGGTCGATCCTGGAGATCATCACTTTCTCATTGACCGACTGATCTTCCCTGCCGATAAAATATCTGTAAAAATCTACGTTGAGGTAGTACAGCGTCCTGACATGCGGAAGCGGATAGTAAACATAGATATTGTCCACATAGAACGTATGCTTCGGAAGCCTGAGCTGGCAGAGCCGCAGCATCTCCGTGCGGTAGATCACCGAGTGCATCAGGATATACTGGTCGATATGGAAACGTCCGATATCATCCCAACGGAAGATCTGGTTCTCCGGCAGCACATTGTCATATCGGATCACCTTTTTATGGGTCATCCCCACTTTCTCATAAACATAGTTGGAGATGATCATGTCGACCTGGGAATCCGCCTCAACAAAGCCCTTTACCGCATCGAGTATCTTTTTCAGAGACTCCTCATCCACCCAGTCGTCGCTGTCCACCACCTTAAAATATCTTCCCGTGGCATGCTCAAGCCCGCAGTTGACCGCGTCGCCGTGACCGCCGTTCTCCTTGCTGACCGCTTTTACGATCGTGGGATATTCTTTCTCATACTTTTCAGCGATCGCCTGGGTTCCGTCCTTCGATCCGTCGTTGACCACGATGATCTCCACATCGTCTCCGCCCACAAGGATCGAATTGATCGCCTTTTCCATATATGCCTCAGAGTTGTAACATGGAATCGCGAATGAAATATATTTCATATCCTTTCCTCCCTGGATTTCCTTTTGTTTATTTCCCGAAGTTTTGTTTTCTGATCTCATTTATCCGGACCAAAACCGCGTCTCCGGTGCGTCTGTATTATATCACTATTTTATTTATATTGTAAAATTTATTTTTTTACTATATGATTATGGTGTTGGGGCAGAATTTCTCTCGCCCCTTTGCTGCTATGGATTGCCCCGCATTTCATGCTCCCGCAATCTTGAAAAATATCAAAATCAAAAAATATTCAGGAGGAAATAAATGAAGAAAAATGCAGTCGTAGGACAGTCGGGCGGACCGACCGCGGTCATCAACGCCAGCCTCTACGGAGTCGTCTATGAAGCTCTGAACCGCGAGGACGTCTGCGGGACGGTCTACGGGATGATAAACGGGATCGAAGGTCTTCTCAAGGGAACCGTGATGGATATGAAGCCGCTGGAGCAGTCCGGGGAACTGGAACTGATCCGCACGACTCCGGGCGCATATCTGGGGTCATGCAGGTATCGCCTCCCGGACGACCTGGGAGATGAGGTTTATCCCCGTATCTTTGGACGGTTTGAAGAATATAATATCGGTTACTTTTTCTACATCGGCGGGAATGACTCCATGGACACCGTCAGCAAGCTGTCCGCATACGCAGATAAGACCGAAAGCCCGATCCGTTTCATCGGGATCCCGAAGACGATCGACAACGACCTTGTACTCACGGACCACACCCCCGGGTTCGGAAGCGCGGCAAAATATGTCGCCTCCACAGTACGAGAGATCGCCCTGGACGCTTCCGTATACGACAGTAAAAAGTCCGTTACTATCGTAGAGATCATGGGGCGCCACGCCGGATGGCTGACCGCCGCGTCCGCCCTCGCACGAAAATTTGAAGGAGACAACCCGGTCCTGATCTATCTGCCGGAAACCGACTTTGACCCGGATAAATTTATCGAATCAGTAAAGGCTTCTCTGGAATCCACACCCAATCTGGTAGTCTGCATCTCCGAGGGAATCCACGACGCAGAAGGCACGTTTATCTGCGAGCTCGAGAAAAGCGTGGAGACCGATACGTTCGGGCACAAGATGCTCACAGGCTCCGGCAAGTATCTGGAAAACCTTGTGAAAGAAAAGCTGGGCGTCAAAGTCCGCTCCGTAGAGCTCAACGTATCCCAGCGCTGTTCCTCCGCCATGCTCTCCGGGACTGACCTGAAAGAATCTGCCGCCGCAGGCGCATACGGCGTAAAGCGCGCCCTGGAAGGGGAAACCACAAAAATGGTAGCCTTCACCCGTCTTCCTGAAGCGCCTTACCGCATCAACTATGAATTAAAAGACGTGCATCAGATCTGCAACCAGGAAAAGACGGTTCCTCTGGAATGGATCACAAAGGACGGCTCCGACGTCTCGCAGGAGTTTATCGATTATGCCCTGCCGCTGATCCAGGGAAGCGTAAAGGTTCCCGAGGAGAACGGGCTTCCGAAATTCGCATACAGAAAGAGCCGCTGAAGCTGCCATTAGAAACAGCCGGCTGATACAACTTATGGATCAGCCGGCTGTTTTTCCCTGCTTCGCAGATTTTTACCCCTACAATTTTTCATGCATGATCCTGCATTCTTTCAGGCAACATGCCACAGCATACGCATGGATCACTTCCATCCCATCATCCCTCAGCACAGATGCATAATCCTTCTCCCGTATCTGCGCCATCGCCGTCCTGCAGGCAGATTCAAATTTCTTGTTTTCCGCATATTTTATTTCAATCACACATCCAATCCCGTCATCAGGAATTTCTGCAAGTATATCACTGTAGCCTTCTCCGGACTCGGGATTTGACCTCACGATCCATGATTCTTCACTCCCCATGATGCCGACCAGGATGCCATGATAAAACGATTCCTTTTTTCCTTTCCTGACTGCAGTATCACGGATACTGATTGATTTTTTCAAAAAACTGTTAAACATCTTCTGCATTTCTTCTGCCTTGCCATTCTTTACCGCTTCACAGAAGCTCTGAAGCTTTGTCGTGTCGCTTTTTACTGCTTTAGAAAACCATGTAAGAATCTGCTGTTCAAATATAAGCCTGACCTCTCTGTTTGGAATTGCCAGACTATGCATCCCCCCTGCCGCCTTTTCTGTATCAGTCAGATACCCGGTATTGTAGAGCAAACTCCAGAGGTAAGTCATTTTTTCTTCCGGATCTTCTGACGCCAGGTCCTGATATGTCATCTCAGGAATGATCCTCTTCTTCACCACTCCGCCGGAAACCAGCAATTCAATCTCTGAGCGTACTGTACCAGTAGACTGTTCAATGATATCCCTTACTGTCATGTTTCCGCTGCTGTTTGCCCAGTACAGAGCAGGCTCAGCGCCTCTGTCAGCCAGATGCTCTGACACATAGTTCAGCACATCCCACGGGCAGTATACTTCCTGCTTTCCAAAACGATATCCATCGTACCATTCTCTTACTTCCTCATATTTCTCTCCCATCCTGTAATCGTCAAGCAGCTTTCTGACTTCTGCATCCGTGAACCCAAAATATTCATCATATCTGACGTCTGAGATCGCATGAGCCTTAAAATTGTTCAGTCCTGTAAAGATGCTCTCCTTTGACACTCGAAGGCATCCCGTCAGAACAGCAAACAGAAGCGACTCATTTGTTTTCAGCGCCATACTGAACATCGTCCGGATCAACGAAACCATCTTGTCATAGTATCCATTCTGATATGCCTTGTTCAGAGGCACATCATATTCATCGATCAATATGATCACTTTCTTTTCATAATGTTTATAAAGCAGTCCCGACAGCAGCTTTATGCTCTGGCACAATTCTGCCTGACTGCGGAATCCGTGATCCAGGATTCTCTGCAAAGGGGCCTTATCATATTTTGTCAGCCTGTCGCTTTCCAACAGCCACTGCAAACGAAGTGCTTCATCATACATAATACCGCTCATCAATTCATAAGCCAGCTCATAGGAATCACTCTCCACATCTTTCAGGCTTATGGACATCACCGGATACTGCCCCATATATTTTTCGCACAGCCCCTTTTCTTCCGATATCCGCAGCCCTTCAAATATTGTCGTATCTGCGCCTATCTCAAAAAAAGACCGGAGCATATCCATATTCAGCGATTTCCCGAAACGCCGCGGTCTGGTGAAGAGATTTACTTCCCCCCAGGAGTCCAGCAGTTCCTTTATAAATCCGGTTTTATCAATATAGTAAAATCCCTCTGTACGTATTTTCCCAAATTTTTCAATTCCTACCGGAAGTTTTTTCATAATTTTCTCTTTCATTCTGCCGACTCTCCTTTACGGATGCTTTTCTGCTATTATACATCAGAGAGGTGAAGAATAAAACCCGCTTTCTCTCCGGCGCCGTATTCTGATACCGGCAGATACTCAAAAGCAGCCCCAGAAGGATATAAGTCACCATTGTCCCCGTCCCGCCGTAACTCAGGAACGGACAGAAGGTCCCTATATAGGCCACTCCCAGGTTCGTCAGGAGATAAAATGCCGTCTCCGTCAGGAACAGGACAGAGCAGCCGGCTCCCATCAGCATTCCGAGCTGATTTCTCTGAGCCAGAGATATCTTAAGGAAACGCATCAGGAGGAACACTAAAAGCCCTGCAACGATCAGCGCGGCAAAGATACCGTAGTAAGCGGCCACACCGCTCAGCACGAGTTCCTGAAAAACCGGAATCTGGGAAGCATCCAGGGATGCAGAGCCTTCCCCCGCGACCCGGCTCCCCTCCAGAAGCTGCCGGATCACAACCGTCACATATCCCGCCCCGCTTTCAGAGGGGTCCATCAGCAGGAAGCGGAGTCTCTCCTGCTGATATGCCGCTCCGAAAAACCAATAGTAAGCGATCCCTGCCGCTGGGACGCAGACCGCCGCGGCAAAAATTCCTGCCAGTGTTTTCCACCGTGATATACGAAACCAGTTTTTCCACACAGCAATCGCCAGTATGATCAGAAAGGACAGCGCCAGCGTCATTGCAGTCGTCATCCTGGGGATCCGAAACGCCAGCCAGACCGGAGGGATCATCCAGAGGATCCCCTTTGCCACAGCCCTGTACCCCTGTCCCCGGTAAGCATACAGAACAGCCGCATAGACCGGTACGGTCAGAAGGATCAGATATTCAATGGTAATATACCCGATCACCGGAAGGATGATGTAGTTTCCCGCTCCGTTGATCACATTTGCGCCAAACATGACCGCACCGAAGAGCAGCACGTCCGCCGCGATCATGATCTCCTTCGCATAGATTCCTATCCGGGTATAGTCCACAAAGCAGACTCCCGTCATGATCAGCAGACCCACGATCATAAAGAGCAGGTTCCTCGCCCCCATCCAGCCGTAACCTCCCGCATCCATCACCTTTGCCTCCATCAGCTTCTGGATCACATATCCGATAATGCTCAGCACAGTGATCAGCGCGATCATCCCCCACGCCATCCTCGGACGGTGGATCCGGTCCATCTCGTTCCCCGTCTCCACCGGGTCTCCCATCTCCCGCACTGCCGCTTCCTCGGCTTCCTCCTGTTCCATCCCCTCGCTGATGAAGGCAGCCTTCTGATCCTCGATGTGACAGAGCAGTTCATCCCTCACCGCTTCCCTTGCCATCTTACAACGGATCTGCTCCGTCAGTGTCTTCAAATATTCTTCCGCTTTCATACAACCCCTCCTGCCGTCAGCACATTCGTCACCGCCTGCGCATATGTCTCCCACTCCTCCTGCTTTTCCTCCAGGACTTTCAGCCCTTTTTTCGCGATACTGTAATATTTCCGCGTCTTTCCTCCTATCTCCTTCTCGTATACGGTAAGCATCCCCTTTTCCACCATGCTGTGGAGCAGCGGATAGAGCGTTCCCGCCTTCAGTTCAAATACGTTCTGGGAACGCTCCCTGAGCGTGTCTATCATCTCGTACCCATACATGTCCTTTTCCGAGAGAAGCTTAAGAAGAAGCATTGTCGTACTCCCGGAAACAAGGCTTTTGTCAATTTTCATTCCAATCCCTCCTTATATCGGTCATCTATATATCTTTGCCCTCATTATATATCGACTATCTATATATGTCAACAAAAATCGAGGTGGGCTGAACTGTTACAAAAAAATAAAAATTAGGGGTTTACAAATGATTTCTGTTGTGATAATATATTTTTTGTCGAGCGGAAGTGGCGGAATGGCAGACGCGCTAGATTCAGGTTCTAGTGGGAGTTAATCCTGTGAGAGTTCAAGTCTCTTCTTCCGCATGTATCCCGTAACCGAAAGGTTGCGGGATTTTTTGTGCGATAAGTCCTGCAAGCGGCTGCCGTGTTTGCACGTGCAGACATTTGCAGGGCAATAAATCCCAGAGCTCAAAGCCAACTCATAATTCAAGAAAGAAGGTCGAACATCCATGCAGACAAATGACAAGACCGTGCTCTTCGAGAGCGCGCCGATCCCCTCCGCAGTCGCGAAGCTCTCCGTCCCCATGATCTTCAGTTCCCTGGTCATGGTGCTCTACAATATGGCGGACACTTATTTTGTGGGAATGCTCAACGATCCTGTAGAAAACGCAGCGGTTTCCCTCGCCGCTCCTGTCCTGCTCGCGTTCAACGCGGTGAACAATCTCTTCGGCGTCGGAACGTCCAGTATGATGAGCCGTTCCCTCGGGCGGAAAGATTATGATACCGTATCCCGGAGTTCCGCCTTCGGGTTCTACTGCTCCCTGATCTGCGGACTGATCTTCGGCGCACTGTGCGCCCTGTTCCACAGCCCGCTGCTGACCCTGATCGGCGCGGACGAGACGACGCGCGCGGCGACACAGGGATATATGTTCTGGACCGTCTATCTGGGAGCTGCCCCGGCGATCCTCAACGTGGTCATGGCATATCTGGTCCGCTCGGAAGGCGCCTCTCTCCATGCCAGTATCGGGACGATGAGTGGCTGTTTCCTGAATATCATCCTGGATCCCATCTTTATCCTTCCCTGGGGATTCAATATGGGAGCGGCAGGAGCGGGGCTTGCGACCTGCCTGTCCAACTGCGCGGCATGCCTGTATTTCTTTGTCCTTCTTTACATAAAACGGGGAAATACTTTCGTCTGCATCAACCCGAAGAAATTCGGTTTCAGCAAAAAGATCATACTGGAAGTATGCGGCGTCGGCATCCCCGCCTCCATACAGAACCTGCTCAATGTGACCGGGATGACCATATTAAACAACTTCACCTCCGCATACGGAGCAGACGCCGTTGCTGCCATGGGGATCTCTTACAAGATCTACATGGTCCCCATGCAGGTAGCGCTTGGATTCTCACAGGGGATCATGCCCCTCGTGAGCTATAATTTCACATCCGGCAATCGAAAAAGGATGAAATCCGCGATCCTCTTCGCCCTGAAGATCATCGTCCCACTCCTGCTGGCTGTCACCGTAATTTACTATATCGCGGCAGGAGGACTTATCACCCTGTTTATGGACAATGCCGAAGTCATTGCCTACGGCACCAGATTCCTCCGCGGATTCTGCCTGGGGCTTACATTCCTCAGCGTGGACTTCCTCTCTGTCGGCGTATTTCAGGCGCTGGGCTTCGGAAGATACGCCCTCGCGTTCGCCGTGATGAGAAAGATCGTCCTGGAGATCCCGGCGCTCTTTATCCTGAACTTCCTGTTCCCGCTCTACGGGCTTGCGTATGCCCAGTGTACGGCGGAGATCGTCCTGAGCATCTGCGCTGTCTTCATACTGCGGCATATTTTCCGGAAGTACGGGAATACGGCAGAAGCTGCAGCTAATTAAAGATCTCTCATCTATACTGGCATACATAAAAAAACAAAAAACTGCCGGGAAAATGCATTTTTTCACTTCTTGCATTTTCCCGGCGAAGTGCTATAATAGTCTACATGGAAGCATAGCTCAGCCGGGATGAGCGTTCGCCTCACACGCGAGAGGTCACGGGTTCGAGCCCCGTTGCTTCCATTTTTCATGTCATTTTTCTATACCTTCCTGCTCCGTCAGTATCCCGGACCGGAAGATATCCGTGAGCAGATTCTCCGCCTCCTGCCGTATCTGTTCCAACGGCGCATTTTCCACATGACACTCATTGATGAAACCAAACATCCCAAAGCAGATAAATCCCGCTATCTTCTGGGGAGAATATTTCAGCCTCAGCCTCCGGCGCACATGATCCGTGTGGATCGCCACGGTCTCCAACACGATACTGTAGAAACGCGAGGCGAGATACGGATTCTTCTCCGGGTCTGTATGGCAGAAAAAGTCGAACCGATCATAATAAATCTTCAGGATGCTGTCCAGCATGTTCACATACCCAGCCACCAGATGTCCCCTCGGGTTGTTCGCTTTCTGGCGCCTGTAATAATCTTCCTTTCCTGACTGGAGCATATCGTTAAAGATATCGTCAAGCAGCTCGTACTTATCGCTGTAATGGGAGTAGAATGTGATCCGGCTGACATCTGCCCGCCTGCAAAGTTCCGTAATGGAAATATGCTCAAAGTCCTTCTCCGCCAACATTTCTATGAGCGCGTTTTTCAGTGTTTTTTTCGATTTTGTAATCCTTTTATCTTCCATTTGCCCTGACATTTTCCCTTTCCTGTATAGATAACTGACATTTTCTGTTTTTTGTTCATTGTTATTCCCGGTCTGTTTTGCTATAATTTTAACACCTGTTAAAGTAACGGTCAATCAATGTTTTGGAGGGATATTATGCCGGAAATTGCGATCATGACAGACAGCAACTGCGGGATCATGCCTGCGGAAGGAAAGAAGATGGGGATACATGTTCTCCCGATGCCGGTCATCATTGACGGGCAGACTTATTATGAAGGGATTGATATTTCTCTGGAAGAATTCCATCAGAAACAGATATCCGGCGCTGATATCACCACTTCCCAGCCTTCGCCCGGAGACGTGACTGCGATGTGGGACGACCTTCTCAAGACCCATGACGAGATCGTCTTTATCCCCATGTCCAGCGGGCTAAGCAATACGTGCCAGACCGCTTCCATGCTGTCCGCAGACGACAGCTACTCCGGGAAAGTCTTTGTCGTGGACAATCACCGCATTTCTGTGACTCAGGCGCAGTCTGTATTCGACGCCCAGGTTCTTGCCGACAAAGGTAAGACCGGACAGGAGATCCGTGAAATACTTGAGAAAGAAGCTCTGGACGCAAGCATCTACATCGCGGTAGACACTCTGGAATATCTGAAAAAGGGCGGCAGGATCACCGCCGCGGCGGCAGCGGTCGGAACAGTCCTCAAACTGAAACCCGTGCTCACTATCCAGGGGGATAAGCTGGATTCCTTCGCAAAGACAAGAGGGATGAAAGCCGCGTTTAAAACCATGCTGGATGTTCTGAAAAAAGATATAGACTCCCGATTTCCCCACCTGAAAGAGCAGGGGCTTTTGAAAGTCGGGATCGCCAATACAGTGATGGATCCAGAAAAGCTGGAACACTTCAAAAAAGAAATGGAAGAGAATTTCCCGGATATGGAACTCTTTTACCTCCCCCTGACCATGAGCATCGGGACTCATACCGGTCCGGGAGCCCTGGGGATAGGGACGGTGAGGTTTCACAAAAATGATTGATACATTTATATTTTAAAGGGGGCGGTGATTCCGCCCCCTTAATCTATCTTCAGACATAACCGCCGTAGCCGCCTCCATATCCTCCGCCGTAACCGCCGCAGCACAAGCCCCCTCCGCCGCAGCAAAGGTTGCACAGAAGGTTCGCCACGCAGAGCTTCACGCAGCAGCTACTGTCGAAGGTCCCCGGATACCCATACATCGTCTGTCTCTGCTGATACCATGCCCCGCCGTTCTGCAGCCGCTGGAGCAGCATCTGGTACTGCATATTCTCAGGGTCAAGCCGGACCGCCTCTTTCGCATGTTCCAGCGCGGTCACGTTGTTGCCAAGACCTGAGTTTGCAGAAGCGCTGTAGAAATACCAGAGCGCGCTTCTGTCCTTTATCCCGTTCAGCACGTTCAGCGCTTCCGAATAATGCCCGCTGCGTATGTAATTCGCCGCAGCGCGCAGATGTACGTCCTCCTTGCTCTCCCGGCGGTTCTGCGCATTCCCGCCATAACCGCTCCCGTAGGAACCGTAACCGCCGAAAGGACCATATCCGCCAAAGGGTCCGTAACCGCCGAAGGGATCCTGGCTTCCATATCCCCCGCCTGCATTTCCATAAGACGAGCCGGAAGAGTACCCTCGCTCCCGTTCATCCATGATCTGCTGGTAAGCCTGCTGGACTTCTTTGAACTTGGCTTCCGCTTCATCCTTATGGGGATTGTTTATATTAGCATCCGGATGGTATTTCCTGCTGAGCGCGCGATACGCTTTTTTGATCTCCTCCTCCGATGCATTTCGGTCTACGCCTAATATACTGTATGGATCTGACATCTTCTCTGTTTAAACTCCCTCGTCTGAACCGCCGGCTTCCTATGCGTAATGCCGCATCAGCTCTTCTTGATAAATGTTCTCCCGCACTTCGGGCAGCGGATCTCGATCTTCCCCTTTCCTCTCGGGATACGGATCTTCTGCTTACAGTCCGGGCACGTATAAATATGATACACCCTTCTCTGTTTCCAGATATTTTTCTGCTTCTGGAAGAAAGTACGTATCTTATAGGTCTTTGCCAGGAACGCCTGGTTCTCTGCATAGCGTTTTGACACATTTCTGGAAAACATCCTGAAATAACAATAGATGATCAGCACCCAGCCGAGCAGATAAAATACCGTTCCGACCGCTCGATTTCCCAGCGCCGCCGACAAAAATACAACGACAAGCCCGGCAACGAGCAGAAATTTGCTGAACGGATCCACTCCGTACCGTCCCTGCATAAACCGCATGAATCTTTCTTTCATTTTCATCCATCCTTTTCTCTGACAAACCGGCGCGGCATCTCCCGACAGGACGATGCGCTGCACTTAAATGATATACGGGTTTATTTTCCTCTGTTTTCCGGGCTATGTCAATTAAATTCTTATAAATTTTGGAATAACAGTTCAGCCATCAGGAGTGGGGCAGGCTGAACTGTTCTCTTCTTTCGTTCAGCCATGCAACTCGAATCCGCTGCTTCGCAGCTCCTTCCCGTTGTGTACTTTCGCACTAGGCTCGAAAGAACCTCGCCAACTGCTCAATGCATCGCTAAGGGCGTCCGTCCTATGCCAGGATAAACTGTTATTCCACGTTCAGTATATTGTCGCAGATCTCCGTGGAGATCAGATACACGATCCTTGAGTCGTTCATCATGACATATCTGTTCCCGTCGCCATCTTCATCTCCGATGTAAAGCGTGAGGACGTTTTCTTCCTCGTCCTGGGTATAGGTCGCCTCCACGGTGATGCGGCTGTCCTCATCCAGACCGTACCCTGCAAGGTCCTTATCCTCCACAGAATAGTCCGCCGCCTCGGAAAGGCTCACTGCGCCCAAGCCCCCGGCAACCGCCGCGATATCATCCGCCTGGTCCTCGTCTTCCGAATCATAGGTTGTCGTCTCTCCGTCCCGGGTGATGACCTCTTTCACAAGATTTCCGCTTCCGATGCTGGGATAGTCGTCCAGCTGCGCCATATCGTCCAGCGAATAGTTCAGGGCGTCAATAACAGTGGCAGAAACCGTGTATACCACGCCGTCATCATTTACAGTGACGTAGTAATAGTCGCCGGTAGTATTTCCAAAATAAATGTCCGTCACCGTACCGTCTTCCGCCGTCACTTCCACGGTGTAGGCAGGATCTTCCAGACCGTAGTCTGCCAGTTCATCCCCGCCGGTAAGCTCACGGTCAGCCGTGACCGCCCCCAGCGTCTCTGCCATATCCTCGGGATAACTCTGGGCAAGAGGGAAATCTTTATCCGGCGTATAGTACCAGGCGCCGTCCTCTTTTTCAAATGCCATCTCTCCGTTCCCGACGTCGAAACTCATCGCCGTGATGGTGTCCGAATCGATATCCGTGACATGCACCTCAGCGGCTTTCTCTTCTTCCTCCGCCTTCTTCTCACGGCTTCCGTTCCACGCCTGCAGTCCAAAATATGCCGCAAGAAGAAGGATCAGAACAAGAAGGAGAAAAATCAGTGATCTTTTCTTTTTCACTCCGGTACCTCCTTACGCTTTTCTTCTCCGGAACCATACGACGAATCCGCCGATCAGCACTGCCGCAGGTATACCAAAGATCACGAGAAGACTGAACAGCCCCGCGAACTGGACCGTATTGTACTCTATCTGAAGGCTCTTCGGCTCGATGGAAATATTCTGTACGCCCTCAAAGTTTGCTGTCACCGCATTCATAAACAGCCGTGTATTCTCAAGCTGGGTGAATGTATCCGTGATCTGCTGATCGATCAGGCTTCCCGCTGAGATAACCGTCAGCCGGCTGGTCACCTCTTCTGTCTCAGAAGAAGTGTCTTCTGAACTGTCCGCCGTATCCGCTCCACTGTCATCGGAAGTTTCCTCTGCATCGTCTCCGCTGCTGTCTGTCTCTGCCGTATCATCTGTGTCTGTACTTTCATCCGAAGAAACAGTCTCTTCCGCCACTGCCCCGAGAGTATATTCTCCCTGCTGCTGGCTCGTCTCTGTCACAGCATACGCGCTGTCAGAGGAACTCATAAATCCTGTCGTCGTGACCGTATCTCTTGCCGGATCGATAAGGTTCATTCCATGGGTGTTTGTCAGAAGCACCATTTCCGAAGAAATCCCGTCCGCCATATCCCCGGATACGGAAAGCTCCGGGAAGATATAGTAATAATTCCCCTGATAGCATCTCTGCGGGTCCGCGATATATCCGTCCGCCGCCTGCATGCCGTATTCTTCAAGGATGCTTTCCAGGTTCGGCAGTTCCGCAGCGTTCGTATCTCCTAAGAGGATCATGACCTTTCCGCCGTCCGCAAGATAATTCCCAAGCATCTCCGTCTCGTCGTCGGACAGATCCGTAGTCGGGGCATACATGAGCAGCAGGTCGCAGTCCTCCGGGATCGACGTAGCCATCAGGAGATTCAGCTCTGACAAATTATAATTATTCTGGTCCATCAGATCCGTGACCGTAGTGGAGAGCGTCCCCTCGCCGTGTCCCGTGACCTGGTATATCGTCTTCTCCACATCGTTTGTCACATAGTTGACCGCGCTGGTAAGCTGTCCCTCCCCGTCGAACTCCGTATAGTCTGTACTTCCATAGTAATAATAAGAATACATATCCGGCACAAGGATATCGTCAAAGGAAACTGTCGTCGTTTTCCCTGTCGCTTCACAGGAGACAACGATCGTGTTCTCAGACGCATCATACTCTGTCAGCGCAGACGGATGCAGGACCGGGTCCACCCACTCGATATTGATATGGTCTGAGAGAGCGTCGTATTTGCTCAGAAATGTTGTGATCCTGTCGTCTGTATCGTCCCGTACCGCAAGCACTGTCATATCGACGTCTTCCTCAAGTCCGTCCAGCAAATCTGTCGTAATGTCAGAGATCTCATAGATCTTTGTGCTGCTGACGTCAATGTTCCTCAGGCTCTCCGGGAGCTGGCCGATCACAAGGTTCAGCACGAT
Source organism: uncultured Mediterraneibacter sp. (assembly GCA_944377745.1). GTDB lineage: Bacteria > Bacillota > Clostridia > Lachnospirales > Lachnospiraceae > Mediterraneibacter. The sequence goes on from CALWFV010000018.1 coordinate 29,275, forward strand.
GATGATCGCTATGACTATCACTGTCAGCCCCACGCTGTAGGAACCGTTCCTTGTCCCTGACGTGCGGAACATATTTCCAAATTTCTCTGTCTTCTTTTTCATTTTCTCCATGATCCGCACCCCCTTAACTCCAACGTCTCTTCTGGATAGACTGCACCGTCAGGAACACGAACACCGCGATGATTGACAGGTAAAATACGATCCCGGTCACATCCACGATACTGTTTGACGTAATGTCCGTAAACACGTTCGCAAGCGCAAGCCTTCCCAGCAGGTTTGAAAGCAGATTTTCATACAGGCTGGAATCCACGATATATGTCACAACAGACGCCGCGACCCCGATGGCCTCAACCGCTCCCGCGATGACATAGTTCGCGGTCATATGCCAGATATAAAAAGCAATCACGGACAGCAGGATAAGGACGCCCACAAGCCCGCTCACTGCCGAGCTTGGCAGCATGGAGAGGATTCCATCCCAAAGGTACAGCACGAGAAGGACACCGAAAGTACTGATGAACGCGATGATCTGGCTCTCCGTCAATGACGACATGAACATCCCGATCGCCGCGTAGACGCACCCTAGCAGGAAGAACACCAGAATGGAAATATAATCCACTTTCAGGTAAGCCGTCCCCTGGGACTTGATGATCAGGGGATAGACACAGAAGATCACATTCGGTATCCCAACCACCGTGGCCATGGCAAGGTATTTTCCCATCACCACTTTCCCTAGGCTGACCGGCGCCGTCAGAAGAAGCTGGTCCGTCTTGTTCTTTCTGTCCTCAGAGAAACTGCGCATTGTGATCAGCGGGATTCCTACGATAAACACGATCAGGGAGCCTGACAGCGTGTAGGAAAAATACGGATATCCCGCAGTCAGGTTATATGCCATAAAATAGATTCCTGTAAATACCATCAGAAATGCGATAAACACACATCCGACCATGGACTGAAAATAAGATTTCAGTTCTCTTTTATAGATCGCCAGCATTTGTCTCATCCCCCTCTCCATCTGTCTCGACCCATTCCGCGCCAGATGCCGATTCGATCTCATCTCCGCCGGAAATCATTTTCTTCCTGCTCTCATCCTCTTCCGGCATTATCTCCTCCGCATTCTCTGCCTGCCCCTGAGCAATTTCATCCGTCAACTCCGCTTCGTTTTTTCTTCTGGCAAATGCATCCGGGACTGTATCGTTCTGTGTCAGCTCCATGAACACATCCTCAAGGCTTACATGCGCGGCGCGCAGTGTCAGAAGCGTCATCTTGTTTTCCGCAAACGCGCGGAAGACAGCTTCCCGCACATCTTCTCCCCTGCGCTGCCTGATCCTTGCAAATGTCACGCCGTCTTTTCCATCCTCGCAGGTGATCTGCCTGATCCTTGCAAATGTCACGCCGTCTTTTCCATCCTCGCAGGTGATCTGCCCGATCCCCGGCACATTTTTCAGCACATCCCGGATACGGGCTCTCGTCGCCCTTGTTTCGATCTCGATAGTATCCGCATCCCCTAACATCCTCTCCAGGTTCTCCGGGGTATCGCTTGCCACCAGCTTCCCCTTTGATATGATCAGGATATGGTCGCACACTTCCCTGACCTCCGCAAGGATATGGGAACTCAGGATCACTGTGTGCCTTTTTGAAAGCTGGCGGATTAGTTCCCTGATCTCGATGATCTGCTTCGGGTCCAGCCCTACCGTAGGCTCATCCAGTATGATGATCTCCGGGAATCCCAGTACCGCCTGCGCCAGACCGACCCTCTGTCGGTATCCTTTTGACAGGTTTTTGATCAGACGGTTCTCCACGTCTTTGATCTTCACCAGCTTTTCAACCTCTGTGACCGAATCTTCTCTTTTCTTCTTCGGTATCTTTTTCAGCTCCGCCGCGAACTCCAGATATTCCCTCACGGTCATATCCATATAAAGGGGCGGCAGCTCCGGGAGATATCCGATATGTTTCTTCGCCTCCTCCGGTTCTTTTAAAATGTCATGCCCATTTATGAGCACCTCGCCTTCCGTGGCTCCCAGATACCCGGTCATGATGTTCATGGTCGTGGATTTTCCCGCCCCATTAGGACCCAAAAAGCCATAGATCCGTCCGTCTTCTATCGTGAAGTCCAGATGGTCTACGGCTATGTGGCTCCCGTATTTCTTCACCAAATTCCTTACTTCGATCAAGGTCTTACCCTCCCAACGTTTGATACTCACGGATGTCCCCTCTGTGCAGCCGAGGCAAGGACCGTTCAGGTTCTCCGTGTACGTTTCAAGGGTATCAGGATTGTGTGAAAGTTTTGTGTTATTCCTGTGACAGAGTTTTGTACTCCGCGCACACCAGATCCGCGATCAGCCGCTGTCCCTCCTGATCCGGGTGCAGCCCGTCGTCCTGTACATGCTCTGATATCTCCGATCCGAACAGGTCAGCGACACGATATCCGTATCTGTCAGCGTGGTCGTCAATGATGGAATTCATGTTTCCGATGATATCCTCCACAACCTGGTTCATCGTGGACGGGAGCTCCAGGTTTGCCACAGGATTGTATATATTCGTGACAACGATCTTTGCATCTTCCTTTTTCAGGCCGCATACCGTGTCCATCATACTGATCCACTCTGTCTCAAAAGACTGATAATCCCAACTGCTCAGAGCATTTATGATCTTCAGGATCAGGAAAGGATTTTCCTTCACCGCCTCCTCCAGGACCTCCAGCGCGTCGTCGGCGCTGCGGAACTTCTTATCCGTATCCAGGATTTCCTGCACGACACTCTTGCACTCATTTAGCAGATCGTTAGAACCAAGGGTGATAAAGATAATGTCCGCGGAGGCAATGCTCTCCCGCACATCCTCCCGGATGAGTACTTTTTCGTTCATCCCCGAAGAATCCAGCCCGTTCTTCGCAAAGTTCCGGTAACTGTACGGCTCGCCCTCCTCCTCTGAGATCCACTGCGCCGCAAGGCTTCCGTAGCACTCGATCTCGACCGCTTCATCGCCGGAGTACCCTTTCGCGATGCTGTCGCCGAGGACAGTCACATGGAGGGACCGTCCTTTTTCTCCCTGTCCCATATCTTCCCGTCCGGCATCATTCTGCTCCGCATCTGCCTGCCCGGCGCCTCCGCTGGTTTCCACGCCCTGCTCTTTTATACCGTCTTCAGATTTCTCTGTTCCCGGCGCCGAACCCCCTTCGGATACCCAGAGGGCTGTGCCTGTCCCCAGCAGGAGGACAGCCAGAAATATTGGAAGTATTTTCCGTATATTTTTTCTCATTTTCCCACATCCTTTATGTCATCTGAAAAAAGCGACAGGGGACAGCACGCTGAAAGCTGTCCCCCATCTTTATTATAACACTATGTTTCCCGTATGACATGGATGCCATGCCTGTTTTTCATTTGATAAAATGGGAATTTATTCATTTTGAGAAAATATGATGCCTGGTCTTCCCGTTCATTTTCCCCCACGATTCTTCCACTTCGCTCAGCGCGGCTCCCAGCTTTGCCGCTTTCCAGTAGCTTTTTCTGTGGCTGCGAAGTTCTATCGCCCGCAGCATTTCTTATACTTTTTTCCGCTCCCGCAGGGACACGGGTCATTAGGATAGATCTTCTTCGGTTTTACCACGGTTTCCTGGCGTTCTCTTCCCCCGTTCATCCCCCACAGCGCGCTGCGGGGATCTTTCAGATCCGCTTCACTGAGGAATGAAAGTTCCCAGTCCTCGAAATCATCTTCCATCTCTTTCAGACGTTCTGCGAATTCCTCCTCTATCTGATCAAACTCTTTCGCTTTCTTCTCTTCTCCCATCTTCCGGTAAAACGCCGCGGCGCTTCTGTAGAATCCGTCATACTCTGTAGTCCCCTCGCATTCTTCCAGGATACGGTCCAGGATCTGTTTCGCCTTTCCATAATTTTCCCTCCCCATCCAGTAGAAAGTTCCGGCGATCGCCGCGTCAGACTCCCACTCTGACCCGAGCCAGTCCTCGTACCACTGATCGGCTTCTTCTTCCTTTCCGAGGGCAAGCAGGCATTCGCCGATGGATCTTTTAAACATTACAGGGCTCTCATTTTCCCACGAGAATGTCTCCAGAACTTCTTTGCAGAAACGGATACACTTCTCATACTCTCCCATCCGCTGGTATGAAAGCATCATATCCTCAAGCCATTCATCCAGCCCATACTCGTAATCCGTCGCCTCATCGACCTCAAAAATGTCCATCGGCATATCGGCATTCTTCATTTTTTCTTTGACGATTTCCCACGCCTCCTCCCATGGAAGGATTGCCTCCGGATCTCGGAAATCATCATCCAGCGCATCGCCGCCCTGCCCAAGCAGTTCGCTCATCCCCTCCCAGGGTTCCTGTATCTCCAGGATTTCATAATCCTCCAGCATCTCTTCCAGCCCTTTTTTGTATCGTTCCTCGTCAAATTCCTTTTGTTCTCCCAGGATCGTATACATTTCGCTGAGCAGCACTCCGGCAATCGCCTCTTTCGTCTCCTTTTCCGTATACCCCGCTTCACGCATTTGCTCGTAAGCCTCTTTCACGTATTTTGTTTCCGGGTCCCTAAGCTGGTTGCCAACAATCTCGATCATCCGTTTTTTTAATCTTTTGTTTACCATTTTATCTTCTGCTCCTCCCGCTTTAATCCTCTTTTAGCAAGTATAATACAGAGCATAATTCCTGACCACCTTAGCCCAATATCTTTTATTCCAGCTTGCCTCAATAGTTACAGTAAACTGTAACCCTCAATATTTCTCATTCCGGCAGGAAAATTTCCCCTTATCTTCTACGCCTGCTCCGCCATTCCTGCCTGCGCAGGCTGCAGTCTCCCCGACAGCACCATAGCTCCGGTACACAGACCCACGTTCAATACCGCCGTGAAGATCAGGTAACCTGCCTCTATCATCCCCTGAGGGTGGAGATAGAGGTATACATGGACCATAAAATAATACAGCACTTCCTGCACGATCCAGTACGCTGCCAGCGTCACGACGCTGGAATAGATCCCGTACCTCACGCCCTCTTTCATGAGCATCTTGCAGAATCCCGCGTCTGTGATCCCCATAGCCCGAAGGACCGAAAACTCATATCTCCGCTCCGCCACAAGATACTGCATACTGTTCATGATATGGAGAAGGCTGATGAGAAGGAGTACCGCCGCGATACCATAAAAGAACATGATCTGCTGGTCCAGGTACAGATCCTGTGCCTCGATCTGCGCCGTGTAATCCTTCACCACGCAGCGGCTGATACCGCCCACCGCGCTCCGGATCTCATCCGACGCCCGGGCAGCCGCTTCTCTGTCTGCGCCTTCCGGCAAAGAAATACTGATGGTCTGATATCCTGTCACGCCAAAGTTCTTCTCCATCTGTTCATTGGTCATGATGATATCCACATTAGAGACTCCGTCATCCCCGATGTATGTCCCCACTTTCGCGAGCGGGCGGCTGATGAGCGCCCCGATCTTCAGTTCCGTATCCCGGTAATCATCCTGCCCGCCCAGAAATTTCAACGTTTCTCCATCCGCTTCCGGATCATCCGGAGTGCGCAGCTGTACCGTGTCGCCCGCGCTGATATCTATCACATCATAGTTTCCCTGCCCGTCCAGCAGGGTCTTGAAGAGGACTGTATTTTCTTCCCGCATCTTATCCGGGTCTATCCTTCCCTCCAGCACATAATCATCCAGCCTCTCCAGCATCTCATCGTCATATCCATAGATATTTATCTTCAGCCGGTAGTCGTCCTCCCCGGTCTGGACGATCTGCCCGTTGTACTTTTCCATGATCTCCGGGTCAGGCTCAAACCCCTCTTCCTCCGCTGTTTCTGCAAAATAGGATGTTCCTTTCAGCATCCCGTCATTCAGAGGGATCTCCCCCAGCATATACCGCACCGGGAATACATTCTCCAGCCCCGTTATCCCCTTTAACTCTTCCGCCGTCTTCTCAGGGATGGTATCTTTCAGGATGTCCGACGCCTCGTAAACCTGGATATCGGATCCCAGACCGTCGTCCGCCGCAAAAACCAGTTCATTGTTGGTCTTTGTATTCTCTGCCACATATGCCGCGCCGAGGAAGATCACGCTTCCCACTGACAGAGAGAGCAGGATTCCGATAAAGGCGCCTTTCCGTGAGAACATAAACTTCTTTGCCAGGATCCCGGTCATGTTCTCATGCCTCAGGCTGTATATCTTCCGTTTTTTTCTTTTCCCTGCCGCATCCTTTGCTATCATCTCGCGCAGCGTCAGCCGCCTCATACGCCTTACGAGGACAAGACTGATCAGCGCCAGGACGAGGAACAGAAAAACCGCTCCCATCCAGATAATACGGCAATCCACATGGAACACGCCCGCATCTGGAAGCGCAGAGACCGACAGTTCCGCCGCAGTCTCTTCCATGGAGACCCCGGTGTGCCTCGCCACATTTCCGCCCGCCTGGTTCCTGGTGATAAATATCCGTCCCGCTTTCCCATAGATCCACGCTGCCGCCCCGTTTCCGAGCAGCGTTCCCGCCGCATATCCGCCTGCAAATATGAGCGCCATCTCTGTCATCAGCATAGCGAAAGCGGATCCGTCCGTCATCCCCAGCGTCTGCATGACACTGTACTGGGACAGGCGCCGCAGCACAGAGACCTGAAAGATACTGTAGATAATGAATCCCGCAAACATGGCAAGGACCAGCAGGACCGCCCCTTCGGTCAGAGCCTCGTTCTCATTGAGGGAACCCCAGATCCAGGGAAGCCCCAGCGAAGGATCTGTAAGCGCGGTACGGATCTGTTCCACAGACAGTTTTGCCTCCTCCGCGCCCACATACCCTGCCATCCCGTTGTTCCTCGCCACTGTGCTCCCATCCACGCCGTACGCTGATGCAAACGCCTTTATCTGCACAAGTACCGGGGAGGACTCGTCAAATCTCAGATACAGGAAACTTCCGTTCATGCCGTAATCCAGCTCCGGGCTCACAAAGACCTGCATATAGTCTCCCATCAGGTCGCCCAGTTTCTCCGGCATCTCCGACACAATACCTGTGAGGATAAATTTCTCGCCATCCAGCGTCACGGCGCTCCCCGGCTCGTCTGGTACGCCCAGGTTCCGAAGCGTCTGGGCGTCCGCCGCGATCTCGTTTTCCTCCACAGGCATTTCCCCCTCAAGGAGTTCTCTCCCCATGATATCCAGATACCCCTCATCGCCGTACACATACTGGATCTCAAACGGTTCGGAGACAGCTTTCCTCACAGTCTCCACCCCGTACTTTTCCAGTCGGAATCCTTCTCCGCCCAAGATTATCCCGTCATTTCCCTCGCTTTCCTGTATATCTTTCAGAAATTCCCCAAACCACGGAAAGTCACATCGCATCTCATAGTGCCAGTCGCCGTATTCTGTCCTGGCGTTCTCCTTCGCCGCCTCCTGCCCGCTGGCAAAAAGGGAGCCTACTCCGGTCAGCAGAGCCGCCGAGAGCAGGACTCCTGTAAAAAGCGCCGCAGTCTGTTTCTTATAATATTTCATATAGGCAAGGGCGAGCCTCAGAGTATTTCTCATAACCAGCCACCGTCCTTCCCGGCAGCACAGTACAGTCTCCCGTCCTCGATCCGGATGATCCGGTCGCACGCCTGTGCCAGCGCCTCATTGTGCGTCACCATGAGAATGGTCTGATGATATTTCCTGCTGCTCTCTTTTAGCAGCCCCATAACCTCCACCGTGGTGGAGGAATCGAGATTGCCGGTGGGCTCATCGGCCAGGACCAGGGCGGGCTTATTGGCGAGTGCGCGCGCCAGGGCCACCCTCTGCTGCTGCCCGCCGGACAGTTCACTGGGATATCGTTTTCTCTTCTCCCACAGCCCCAGTTCTTTTAAAAGTTCACGGATATAGCCGTGGTCCACATGCTTTCCCCTGTCAAACGTGACCGGGAGAGCCACATTGTCATATACATTGAGTACCGGCATCAGGCTGTAATTCTGGAATACGAAGCCGATGTTCCTTCTCCGGAAGATAGTCAGTTCCTTCCGCTTCAGGGAGGCGATATCATGCCCCCGGATGATGATCTGTCCCCGGGCAGGCGTATCCAAACCTCCGATCAGGTTGAGGAGTGTGCTCTTTCCCGAACCGGATGTCCCGACGATCGCGATAAACTCCCCCTGCTCCACAGAAAACGACACGTCCCTGAGCGCATATACTTTATTTTCCTTCTCTCCATAGATCTTGTGGATCTGTTTTACCTGCAGTATTTCCATCTGTATGTCCCCTTTCTCCCGTACGGCTCCGACTGAAACGTCTGCCGGAGGCCGTACTTGTGGTCTATGAAAAGAATAGCAGGCAAATCTTTCACTGCCCTGACAGTTTCCGGGTGGAATTATGACAGTTCTGTAAGAATTTTTCTACTTCCATTTTCTGCGCTCCACCTCAGAATTAAGGAACAGCTTACTTTTCGGCATACGCTTTACCGGATGCAGTTTATTACGCCGGATCAGATCCTCAATATTCTGCCGGGTACATTCCAGTCTTTTTGCCGCTTCTGCTGTAGAAATCACCTCATGTTCAATATAGATATTAAAATCATCTGCCGTAAATGGCACCTGCTCTTCCATCTGAAACAATTCTTCGTTCGGAATGGATATAAACTCATCCCAGCAGATTCCATTGCCGCCGGGAAGAACCTTCATACGACCAAAAGCATTTGGATCATCCCGAAGCGGACGGAACTTTCTTTTTTCCGACAGTTTCTTCTCCAGGCTGCATTTTTTTACACTTTCATTTTCAAAGAAAAGCAGGACGTTTTCTTTCGGAAGAGGAATCGCGCTCCGTATCTTTCTCCCAAACCGTTCTCCCAGCCTTGCGTAAATTTTCTCTGGCTCAATCGGTTCGATGTAGCAGTCATCCTGCGCGCATCTTCCTTCTGCAAGGAGAAGAAGCTTAAATTCGTCATATTCCTCCAGTCCGTTTTCCCGCAGGATCTCACCCAGGTTCTGCCTGTCAGGAGGGACGATCCTCTGTTGGACCCATTTTTTGCTCCAGAATTCATCCACCGTATACTTTTTACGCTTCACAAATGAAGAAAGCAGCAGCGGCACTTCCCACTCCGAGATTTCCTCCGGGATCTCGATAAAAAACATCCCCGGAATTTCATAATACAGCAGATACGCAAGAGGCTTTTCCTGTGAAACAGTACTATCTTTTATCGCAAAAGTTTTCATAATATTCCCACCTCCTGTTGAGCATTTCCCATATCTTGTCCTGATATCTCTCTGGAAGTATTCCTTCAAGATTTTCAAAAATAAACTTCCTGTCCTCATGAGAAAAAGCGGGAATCCGAGTCCTGTATTCATGAGGGATCAAATTCAGATTGTCCATCGCAGAATTACCACCCACGAAGCACTGTACCGGCTTATTCTCCATCACGTCTGCCTTTCGGATCTCATCCATGTTACGACAGCTGAAAAAGAATGAGAGCCCATGATCAAACAGCGGCGCCAGGCGGATCGTCCTTCTCTTCCTGTCTCGCAGCACCTCCAGGTTTGCCCCATGCCGGTCTCTGTTTAAGATCAGAAAGTCTACTAGGAGCATCTCATAAATATATTTATCCCATCCCATACGGATGCAAAAATCAATCGGTGATTCTCCTTCTCTTCTTTCCAGCTGATAGTAAACATCCAGAGCGATCTTGCTCTCGCCAGGTTTCTTGAAATCATTTGAAGCGCAAAGCCATGTAGTATATTCTTTCTCCAAAATTCTGATCCTGGCGTGGATCAACCTGTAAGAAAGATGCTCAATTCCCAAAACAGTCAAAAGCCTGTCTGCTATCAATTCATTGATACACTCATAACCAAAGATTCCATTATATGCATCATAATTGGATAATTTATAATAAATTTTCCTGCCGTTCTTTTCCGTACATGCCTTAAGGAAAGAGCCGGCTGTACCTGACGAGTTCCGTATCCTGGTCCAATCCAGATAAGTAAGATCCTGTATTTCCGAAATAATTTTTTCACACATTCTGCCTCACATCCTTAGAAAAAGGATAACACTATACTTGTCATACGTCAAGTATAGTGTTATCCTATTCAAAACTCACTTACGAATCTGAAAATATCTCCATATTGTTTTTACAGTTTTTCAGAAATACCGAAAACTTGCTCCCCTCTCCCACCTCTGACTCTGCTGTAATATATCCCTTCTCATGCTCCAGTATCAGCCGGGACAGATACAGCCCGATCCCGGAGCCCTCGATGTTCTCCACATCCCGGCTCCGGTAAAACCGCTTGAATATCTCGGTCAGTTCCTCCTGCCGGATCCCCCTTCCCGTGTCGCTGACCGCGATCTCCGTGTACATTTCCATCGGTCTGACCAAGATCGTTACACTGCCGCCGGGCTCTGTATACTTCACCGCGTTTTCCAGCAGATTGACAAGAACCTCAGCGGTCCATTTCCGGTTGTGCCAGAGCATCCGGTCCTCAAAGGGTTCGGTCAGGACACGGATGTTTCTCCGTTCCGCCCGGTCAAGCACTGCACCCACCGCGTCCAGTATCGTTTCCCATATAGGCAGCGCCTCCGCCCCGAATACCACAGCCCCCTGCTCCAGGTTCACCATCTTAAACAGGGACTGCAAGATCCAGTCAATCTTCTCGGACTGCCCTTTCATCTTTGCCAGAAATCGTTTTCTCGTCTCTTCATCCAGCCCCTCGTCTTCCAGCATCTCCCGGTACATCATCAGACCGGCAAGGGGCGTCTTAAGCTGATGGGACATATTGGAGATCAGGCTTTTTACCTGCTCCTTTTCTTCCTCCGCCGCGCTGATGCCAAGATCCACTTTCTCTTTGACACGCTTTGCCTTGGACGCCAGCGCAGAAATCTCGCCCTCCCGGATATCCGACTGGGATATGGGTTCTCCGTCCAGGATCTCATCCAGCATCCGGTCAATGGTCCGGTATATCTTCCGGTTTCTCCGCCACCCGTAAAAACATCCTGCCGCCAGGAACACAGCCGCAAGAAGGAGTGCAGTGAAAAAAACAAACGGTACTTCTCTCATACATCTTCTCCCATATATCTTTTCCTGTCATGCGTACTCCAGGATCTTTCCCGCTCATGCATACTCCAGGATGATCCCCGCCACGCTGCCCAAATAAGACCTTCCGAACAGGTTCAGATGGTTCAGCAGATGATACAGGTCATACAGTTTCTTCCGCTCCTGATAGCCTTTCATGTCAATGGGATTGACCTCACTGTAAGCCGCGTAGAACCGCTCCGGCAGGCTTCCGAAGAGCTGGGTCATCGCCAGATCTGCCTCAAAATCCCCCACGTAAACGGCAGGGTCTATGATCCACGCCTTTCCGTCCGGCCCGCACATCATATTCCCGCTCCAGAGATCTCCATGGAGCAGGGACGGAAACTCCGGTTCTCTCAGATAAGAATCCATGTGCTCCAGAAGAGAATCCGCCCTTTTCATCAGTTCCTTCCCCAGACAGTGCTCTGCTTTTTTTAACTGGGGAAGAAGACGGCATTCTCTGTAAAAGTCTGTCCACTTCTCTCTCGGACTGTTCTTCTGCGGGCTGGCGCCGATAAAATTGTCTTCCGTAAATCCATATCTTAGGTCGGATTTCTTCCTTTCTTCCTCAGAGGCTGCAAAGGTCAGGCATTCCGCCCGGTGAAGCCCGGCAAGCTCATGTCCAAAAGTTTCCCAATACGTGTCAATGCGTGGCGCGCTGTCGATATACTCCAGGGCAAGGAAGGAAACGCCTCTTCCTTCATCCGTCCCAGTTCCCAGTATCTCCGGCACCCCGATCTTCCCCGATGCGCCCAGAGCGCCCAGCCCTCTTGCTTCTGTCCGGAAGAAGGCGCGGTTCCGGATGGAATTGGTCTTCACAAAGATATGCTCCCCATTAGAAATATTTACCCGGTAAGCGTCGTTGATATCGCCGCCGTACACACGGTCCGTCCTTTCGATCCTCGTCCCTTCCCCGAACACATTCTGTACCATGTCTTCCATAGAATGATATTCGTCTGAAAGAGATTTTCCCGAAAGATTTCCTTCTGAATAAAACCTATTCTCCATCTTGTTTTACCCCTCCTCGCTCCTCCAGACGTACCCGATCCCGTGGACTGTATGGATCAGCGCCGGATGCTTCGGGTCGTCCTCTATCTTTGCCCGGAGTCTCCTGATATTCACGGACAGGGTATTCTCATCTACGAATTTCCCCTGGCTGTCCCACACATGTTCCAGGATCTGTTCCTTTGCAAGCACCTGCCCCCGGTTTTCCATGAAATACAGAAGGAGCTGATATTCCACCTTGCTGCACCGGATCTCTTCTCCATTTTTGTACACTTTGCAGGAATCCTTCTCCAGCGTGATCCCGCCGGAGGCGAGCCGGTTTTCCGGTCTCCGGCTCTGGAGGATCTTTCGGATCCTCGCTTTGAGCACCGCGATGGAAAACGGCTTGGACATATAGTCCGCGACGCCCAGCTCCAGCGCCTTCACCTCATCCATCTCCGTATCCCGCGCTGTCAGCATCAGGATAGGGACGCCGCCGTACTCCTGCGCCTGAGCGCAGATATCAAAGCCGCTCCCGTCCGGCAGGTTGCAGTCCAGCAGGACCAGGTCGCACAGCCCTTTGCGCAGGATCTCCATCCCCGCCCTTTTTGTTCCCGCAGCCAGGATTTCATAGCCTTCCTTTTCCAGAAAATAGGTAAGCCCCTCCTGGAGGTCCATATCGTCTTCTATGATCAGTATTCTGCTCATTTCTTTGTCTCCCTTATTTCTTTCGGCGTCTTTCCGTAATACTCCTCAAAGAGGTGATAAAAATGACTGACATTCTCATACCCAACCTGATGCGCGATCTGCTTTACCGAAAGCGCAGTCTGTTCGAGCATCTGCCGCGCATATTTCATCCGGATCTCGATCACATACTGCCGGAACGGCTTGCCTCTGTATTTTTTCAGAATAAGGCTGTAATAATTCCTGTGGTAATGGAATTTTTCTTCCAGGTCCGCCACCGTGACCGAAGCCGCATTTGTTCGGATAAAATACTCTAATTCATACAGGAAGACCTTTTCTCTTCCCTCCCTGCTGTCAGAATGCAGCTGCAGCGTATAATCCCGGCAGAGATGCTGCAGGATCCGGATCATAAGACCCTGCTCTATCTTATCATATCCCGGTTCTTTTTCCAGATTTTCCGAGACAAGGACCTCCAGGATCCTCTCGATATCAAAATTTAGTCCCTCTGTTTTCCCTGTCTGTTTCAGTTCCAGAAAGCTCTGCTCCCTTTTCTGCCTCCGCAGCGCATGGAACAAAAACTGGCGCATCTCATCTGTCCCGTCATAACTTCTGAGCAGCTCTTCCATATAGTCCGACCGGATCTGGAGAAAAAGCACCGCCGCGTCTTCTGCCTCGATGTAGTCCGCATGCTCACAGTTCTGGTCTGTTATCACAAACTCGCCCCGGCTGAATTTTATCCTCTCGCCAAGCAGGATCTGCGTAAAACTCCCTTCAATCACATAGAGGATCTCAACATACTCATGTTTATGGAACCATCCGCATCTGGGGCTCTCCCGGCGGACGAAACGCCGCCAGGCAGGACTGATGCTCCACTCTGTCCCCTCCGCCCCGTAAACAACCAGAAGGATGGAAAGATTGTCGGCGATCCTCCGGTTATCAACAGACGACAGCCGCCCCTGTCTGCTTGGCCAGAGCAAATCGTCACTGTCATTTTGCGGTTCTTCAGCCATGCATATCTCCCTGATATACCGAACCCGGTCTGAAACCCGATAAAATCCATCCACCCTTTCGTCCCCTCTTTCTTATCGTTTCTGGAAATTCGTGCATTTCGTCCTTCCCTATGATTATATCCATTTCTTCTGTCCTTGTCATCCCCTGCCCGAAGATCTATCATAATGAAAAAGATTTTCACCTAGGAGGTATGAAAAATGCGAACTCAGAACATTGATCAGGGATGGCAGTTCCAATATGGGATCGTTTCCGGCTTTCCGGACCCTTCCAGGCAGAAGGCCATCCGGGAGGTGAACCTGCCTCATGACTATATGGTCGAAAGCGAGGTAACACAGACCGCCCCTGCCGGGAGCGCAAGCGGCTTTTACACTGCCGGCGTCGCTTCCTACACCAAATACATCGATATCCCTCAGGAATGGGAGAACGAAAAAGTATCTCTCCATTTTGACGGAGTCATGATGAACGCTACAGTGGACGTCAACGGATGCAGAGTCTGCCTTCAGCACAACGGGTATATCCCGTTTTATGCAGATATCACTCCGTATATTTATTTCGGAAAAGCCAACCGGGTAACGGTCACTGTAAATCCCAGCATGCAGCCAAACTCGCGCTGGTATACGGGCGCCGGTATTTTCCGCAGTGTGGAACTGTGCCATATGCCAAAACTCCATATCGCAGCCGATGGGGTCTTCGGCTATACAAAGGAGATCGAGTACGATGAACAGGGTTCTCCTGCCGCGGCGTATCTGCACACAGAGGTGGAGATACGCAATGAGACTGCGGAAAACAGGATCGCTATGGCAGAAGTATTTCTCACCAGGGACGGAAGCGATCAGGTGATCCTGAGCCGAAAGCAGAAAATCCAGGTGAATCCTGTCTCATCCGATACCGCATACATTGATCTTACTTTGGAGCATCCGGCGCTCTGGGATATTGAAACTCCCAATCTCTATCGGCTCCACGCCAGAGTGACAGACCTGGGCGTCTTTAAAACCCATTTTATTCCGGGCGCAGAAAATACGGTTGACGAAACATCCGTGCTCTTCGGGGTCAGAACCGTCGCCGCGGATGCCAGACGGGGGCTGCGCGTCAACGGAAAGACGGTGAAATTAAAAGGCGGCTGTATCCATCATGATAACGGAATGCTTGGCGCTGTCTCCCTCTATCAGAGCGAGTACCGCAAAATATCCATTTTGAAACAGGTCGGATTTAACGCGGTCAGGACGACACACAATCCCCCCTCCGCCGCGCTGATGGAGACATGCGACCGTCTCGGCATGTATGTCTTTGCCGAAGCCTTTGACGCCTGGGGTATTATGAAACAGCCCGGGGACTACAACCAGTTTTTTGACACTGACTGGGAAAAAGACCTTACCGCTTTCATGAAGCGGGACCGTAACCACCCGTCTGTGGTCATTTGGTCCACAGGAAATGAGATCCCGGAACGGGGCGGTCTGAACAACGGCTATACCCTTGCCACAAGGCTTGCGCAGGCAGCACGGAGCCTTGACCCCAGCCGGCCTATTTCCAACGCGATCTGTTCCTACTGGAGCGGACTTGACGATGAACTCTCAGAAGAAAACCTGAAAAAAATGATGGAAGATTCTCCTGTTCCCGATCCCCTGCAAAATGCCGATGCAGGGAAAAATGACACAAGCTGGGAAGAATACTCAGAAGCCTTTACCAACGGGCTTGACATTGTAGGATACAACTATATGGAAGACAAATATGCCGCAGATCATGAAATGTATCCCGAGCGGGTCATACTCGGATCGGAAAATTATCCGAAAGAGATCGGCATCCACTGGCCGAGGATCGAGCGCACTCCCTATGTGATCGGAGATTTTACCTGGACTGCCTTTGACTATATCGGCGAGGCAGGGATCGGAAAATCCGTATTTCTGGAGGCAGATGATCCGCTCCTGAAGATCGGTCCTTTTGCTCTTATGTCCCACGGTTCTCAGTTCCCCTGGCGGCTCGCCAATGATGCCGACGCAGATATCAACGGCGCGATCCTGCCCCAGGGAGCTTACCGCTCTGTTATATGGGGCAGCAGCGGGACTTTCCTGTATTCCTATGACCCTGCTGTCTTCGGGAAGACTGAGCTGATCAGCAACTGGGGATTTACAGATGTCAGCAAAAACTGGAACTGGGACAGCCCGGAGGGAAGCCCGGCGCAGGCTGCTGTTTTTTCCAACGGAGATGAAGTAGCGCTCTTCCAAAATGGAACCCTTGCAGGGAAATTAAAAGCAGGGGAACGCCTGGCGGCTGGACTGCCGAAGAGTTTTCTCTTCGATCTCCCTTATATCCCCGGGGAACTCACGGCGGTCAGCTATAAAGACGGGGCAGAACTCTCAAGAGACACCCTGAAGACCGCCGGTCCGGCAAAGCAGATCCGCCTGGTTCCTGAAAAGACAGAGATGTCCGCCGACGGTCACGATGTGATCTATGTCCGTGTGGAGCTGATCGATGAAGAGGGGCTCACCGTGCCCGATTCAGACCGGAAGCTTCATGCATCCGCCGACGGAGCCGGCACCCTGTCTGCCTTTGGCTCTGCCAATCCGATCACAGACGAGAACTACACCGCCGGGGTCTTCACCACATACCGGGGAACCGCCATGGCGATCATCCGCAGCGGTTATGGCACCGGGACATGTACATTGTCCGTATCCGAAGACGGGCTGGAAACGGCTTCCGTCACACTTTATGCAGTATGATAACAGTATATAGGAAAGCTGCTGTCTCGTTCCACGGGCCAGCAGCTTTCCTTGTTTTTCTTTTTGTCAGAGTTTTACGGTCTTCGGCTCGTGTTCCATCGCCGGAATGATCTTTTCCATGAGGTCCTTCGTCCGAATCTTCAGGCTGGACGTGTTGATACAGGGGTGGCACCCGAAATATTCATCCTTAAGCACATCCTCGTCAATCAGGAGCTGAACCTTCTTTTCCCGGTCGTTCATCAGCCCCATAACGCTCACCGAGCCGGGCGTGATGTCCAGATATTTCTCCATGTACTCCGGCTTTGCGAAAGACAGCCGGGATGATCCTATCTGGACGGACAGATACTTTGTCTTAAAAGGCTTATCTCCCGGGATCAGCAGCAGATAAAAGTCTGTCTCCTGCCGGTTGCAGAGGAACAGGTTCTTGCAGATCGCCACTCCCTTTTCCTCGCCCTCGCTCAATGTCCGGTCAATCTCCTCACACGCCTCCATGGTCATTGCCGGTTCATGGTCGATCCGCTGGTATTTTACTCCCAGAGAATCCAGGAGGTCGTACACCCGGATTTCTTTTTCAAGGCGCCCTTCCTCATTCTCCGGTCTTCCGTTTACTAATTCCATTTTTCTGTGTCTCCTTTTTTGTTGCCGTTCACGCCGAACTGCCGCCTGCATGCTCACTCATCGCGCTGACGCGTTCCAGTCCCGCACTACGTGCTAAGACTGCTTATGGGGAGGCAGCGGTTACGAGTTCAGCTTCAGCCCTCTGTAGCGGTTAAAGCAGGCAAAGATCTCCTGCTTCCTCGGCATCGCCATGCAGGAGATGCTGGAGCTGCTCTCGCAGAGCGCTGAGAGCGTTCCCTTCTCCATCACCCGCTCCAGCTCATCCACCACCTGGCGCAGGTCCTTCCTTCCGTCCAGAATGTGCTTCTGGGCATACCGCATACAGTATCCCAGCGCCGTCACCTGCTCGCTGTCCGTGATCTGCTCCACATACCGCAGGTCGATCGTCTCTTTGTTTATCATGACGCCTTCTTTTGCAAGCGTCTTCATCTTGATCCGGTCATTTCCCTTAAATGCCTGGCTGGGTCTCGGGCATCTCCTGAAATCCGGTCTTGCCGCCGGCTCCTCCGGTCCGGTGATCATAGGATAGCTCTCCGCTTCTTTCTTCGCGTAAGCGGTGATATCCTTCGGCACATACCTGTCCATCTGGATGATGCTGTCCGCAATGTGGAAATACGCTCCCGAGCTGCCCGCCACGATGATGGTGGAAATGCCGTAATCATCGTACAGTTCCCGGATCCGCTCGATAAACGGGGTGATCGGCTCCATGTCCCGGTGGATGACTCTCTGCATCAGCTCATCGCGGATCATAAAGTTGGTCGCGCTGGTGTCCTCGTCGATCAGCAGAAGGGACGCCCCCGCCTCAATGCTCTCCACCACGTTCGCCGCCTGGGAGGTGCTTCCGCTGGCGTCCTCGGTGCAGAATTTTACCGTGTCCTTTCCGTTTGGAAGGTCATTGATAAACATGGAGATATCCGTCTTCTGGATGCTCCGTCCATCTTCCGCCCGGATCTTCATTGCTGTATCGTCAGTGATCACGTATTCTCTTCCGTCTCCCGCGATATGGTCATAGACGCCCAGTTCCAACGCTTTAAGCAGCGTAGATTTCCCGTGGTATCCGCCGCCCACGATAAGGGTGATCCCTTTTCTGATGCCCATTCCCGTGATCTTTCCTCTGTGGGGCAGATCCATGGTCACTTTCAGTTCCTCGGGAGAGCGGAATTTCACGCCGCCCTTCATCGGTCTTGGCGAGATTCCGGATTCCCTCGGCAGGATACTCCCGTCCGCCACAAAGGCGCACAGCCCCATCTTCGGCAGCATTTCCCGGATATAGTGCTGGTCCTCCGCCAGGTCGATGATAGAGCGCAGCCGCTTTCCATCCATATTTTTATAGAAGAGCGCATGTTTCACGCACTCCGGCACGAAATCAAACAGTATCTTTTCCAACTCCCTGGCATTGATGGTCCTTCCGTTTGCCGGGAATCCGATCTCCATACGCAGCACCACGTCCCCCGTCGCCGGATCGATCCGGCACGCGGTACGCTCCAGCACTTCCTGGCAGCACCGGCTCACAGAGATCAGCCCGCTCTTTCCCGATCCCTTCGCCTTGAAGGCGAACTGCTCCGCCTTCCTCCCGAACTGTCTCGTCAGTTCGTCCTGAAGCGCGGTACGCTGATGCGTATCCTTATATAATTCCTGCGGGAACGCCGCCGTTTTTCCCTTCACATGGACGCTCACCTTCGACGGGGACGCAAAAGGATCCCCCTGTACATGGTCGATGGACAGCACATATCCGGGAAACTGATACATCCCCTTTGTATCTTTGTAAGCGGGATAACCACGGTGGTCGATCCTGCTCAGTAAGCTTCTGAGTTCTGTTGATGTCTGCATCTCTGTCTCCTTTCTTTTCAGAATATTCTGACTGCTTTCAAAAAAAGTACCGTGTACCTACGCAAAAGTACACGGCACCGATTAGGTAATATTTTCTGAATACTCTGACACTTTTGCTCAAACACGACTCTATTTTACCATGAATTTGTTTCAGCGCAAGAGTAAAGGTTCTTTCTTATCCTCTGATCAGCCTCTGATAAGTGTAAATTCTGTCATATCGCATTTTCCTGTTCCTGTGAAGAAAAAGTAGACTGCGTTTACTCCATCCTCAAGTTTTACCGGTATGTGGACCGTCTCATTTCCGGAGCAGACAATCTCCGTCTCACCGGCTGTTTTCTCTCCGCTCTTATCCGTACAGACACGGACTCTCCCCCAGAATTCGCCGCTGATCTCCGCTGTGATCTCCCTGACGCCTTCGCACCGGAAATATTTGTATCCCAGTCTGCTGCCATCCACAATATCGGTTATATACTGCTTTTTCCCGTCTGCTGTGGACGTCACTCTGGTCTGTGTCTTCATGATCGGATTGCTGTAGTCGATCCGGCTCTGCGTCGTCGGATCCGTAATATGGCACGCGATATAAGCGGGATATGTCCCTTCCCCTGCCAGCGGGCCGTCGTTGAGACCGCAGCTCGTGATCTCTGCCTGACGTATCTTCCCGTCCGACCCGATCTTTATCTTCTCCGCACATCCCTGTCTGGAGCACTCTGTCCCGTTGGTCGGTCTGTGGTAGAAGATGTACCACTGCCCGTCAGCCTTTACCATCCCTCCGTGATTATTTCCAAGAACATTTACCTGAGTATCGTTTCCGTCAAGCCCGAAAGGGATTCTGACGCATAACTTCCGCGATCTCCCGGAACTTTGCTTTTTCCTCCTCGGGCAGGTCCATTTCATCCGGATCCGGTATCTTCATTTCTTTCTCCTCTGCGGGAGCAAAGCCATAGTAAAGATAAATGCGGCCGTTGTCGTTAAGCACTGCCGGATCAAAAGGCATAAATTCCCGGAGCACCGCCCCTTCACGGATAGAATCCGGATATCTGACATGCCCGTAGAAAGAAAAGGGACCTGCCGGGCTGTCACTGACAGCAACGCCAATCTCATGATAAAACGAGAAACAGTAATACAGATAATACCTGCCGTCCGCTCCCCTGCAGACATCCGGCGCCCACAGATCCATCTTCCCGTCACGATTGGAAGGATCCTGGGTCTTTGTGTAAATGATGCCCTCATACCTCCAGTCGGACAGATCATCCTCCGGCGCGGACCATGTCACATAATCCCCCTGACAGTATCTTTTACCAAACGCCTCGTCGTGAGAGCCGTAAATATATACACGTCCCTCAAACAAATGAGGTTCCCCGTCCGGCACGTATTCATATTCCGGAAGGTAAGGATTATACACCTGTCGTTTCATATTTTGTTATTCCTCCTTCAACTCTTTATCATCTTACATCCCATCAGGTTACAGTTCCCATCATCTGAGCAGTATCCCTCTCATTCCTGGCAGCAGACCCACAGGTCTGAAAAGCTGTTCAGCGGATATGTGGTCCGCTCATACTGAGCCGCCTCTCCAAGCCCGGCACTGTCGAATCCTCCCGCACAGGCGGCATCGATCCCCGCCTTTGCGTCCTCGACAACAAGACATTCCTCCGGCTCAAGCCCCAGGAACTCCGCTGCCTTTAAGAACACCTCCGGATCCGGTTTTGAACGGCTGATATTCGTACCGTCACTTACCGCGTCAAAGTATCCTTCCAGCCCGATCCTTGAAAGGATCATCTTCGCGTTTTTGCTGGAGGAACCGATAGCGAGCTTCGCTCCGCCCTCCCTTAACCGGTCCAGGGTCTCCTTCACTTCTCCGGAAAGATCCGCCGGCGTCATACTGCCGAGCAGTTCCCTGTATAGTTCATTTTTCTCCGCGGCGAGTTCTTTCTTTTCTTCTTCGCTGTATTCTCTTGTGCTGCGCTCCAGGATGATCTCCAGGCTCTCCATCCTGCTGACGCCGCGAAGCCGGTTGTTGATCTTCTCATCAAAATACACGCCGATCCTGTCCGCCATTTTCTTCCATGCCTGATAATGGTATTGATCCGTGAAGCAGACCACTCCGTCCAGGTCAAAAATAATTCCTTTATATTTCATTCTTCTCTCCTTCCCTTACCCACGCTGCATCCAGTTCCAGAAGTTCTGACGCCGCCTCTCTTACCTGTCCGGGATCAAATCCCAGAAACGTCATAAACTGAAGTTCCCTCACTGTCAGGTTCAGATTCTCCACATCCCGGCTCTCTATCAGGGATACCGCCAGGGGGAGCTTTCTCCCCAGGATCTCCATTGCTTCAGGATCTTCCTGCATCTCTTCCAGACGGGAATCCAGCGTATATTTCTTTCGGTAATCGCACTCCGGTCTGTAGGTGAACGTGTGACGTCCCGCTGTCAGCTCCCGGGGAACTTCACTGCTGTCGGGCAATTTGAGGGCTGCCGTGCAGTTGAAGGGTACTTCCGCCTCCACCGTCACTGTACCGTCTTTGTTGATCCTCCATCCGCTGACATATCTCCCGCTGACAGAATCATAGCTGTATCGGAGCCATTCCGTCTTATTGTTAAGCTGAGGTTCAAAGTCGACCCGTGTGAATCCCGGTTCCGCTTCTCTGATCCCCGCCATGTTCCGATACACATACTCCATCACAGAACCGTACGCATAATGGTTCAGCGAATTCATCCCAGTCCCGCTGATCGTTCCGTCATCAAGAATAGAATTCCATCTCTCCCATATGGTCGTGGCTCCCAGGTCGATACAGTGCATCCATCCAGGGAATCCTCTCTGGAAGAAGATATAGGACGCGATATCCGCCAGTCCGTTGTCCGCCAGCGTCTGGCAGAGGATCGGCGCGCCAACAAATCCACCTTTTATCTTATAGCAGTCCTTTCTGAGCCTCTCCTTCAGACCGGCGATCAGTTTTTCCTTTGAGTGCCAGATCCCAAATCTCAGACAGATCAGATAAGCCGTCTGCGTATCCACCGCCAGCCGTCCCTTTGGGGAAAAATATTCTTCCAGGATAGCTTCCCGGATCTCTGCCGCAGCCTTCTCATAGTATTGCCTGTCTTTTTCATAACCAAGGATTCCCGCCGCCTGCGCTGTTTTCATCACAGACGCGTAATAGTATGCAGAGGCCACCAGATAATCTTCTGTTCCCCCTTTCATACTCTGAGGGCTGATCCCGTCCTGAGCCAGCCAGTCCCCGAAATGAAATCCGAAATCCCACAGATGCCTTCCGCCGTGCTCTTCATCCTGACGGATGATCCAATCTACCCAGTCTTTCATCATCCTATACTGCTCAGCCAGCATACAGGAATCCCCGTAGTGGCGGTACAATGTCATCGGGATAAACGCCGCCGCATCCCCCCAGACGCTGCTTCCTCCCGGGAGACCTCCGATATTGGGTATGTAATTCGGGATGGAGCCGCCCTGTTTCTTTTGTTCTGTCCGAAGATCCGCGAGAAACTTCCGATAAAAAGCTCTTGTATCCATATTATAACATGCTGTGGGGGAAAACACCTGCGCGTCTCCTGTCCATCCAAGCCTTTCGTCACGCTGCGGGCAGTCCGTAGGCATATCCAGGAAATTAGATTTCTGACCCCACAGACAGTTGAGGAACAATCGGTTCAGACCCGGATGGGAAGATTCCAGGCTGCTCACAGTCTCAAGGTCCGAATATACGGCGCACCCTCTGAACAGCGCCGGATCCGGCTCCCCATCCCAGCCCGTGACTCTCACATATCGGAATCCGTAGAAGGTGAAATGAGGACGTACCGTCTCCTTTCTTCCGTCCGACACATAAGTAAACTGTGCTTTTGCAGTGCGGTAATTATCATTGTAAAAATTCCCCTGCTGGAGCACCTCTCCAAAATCCAGCGTGATCCTCGTCCCTTCAGGAAGATTGCTCTCAAAAGTCAGATACCCGGCAAAATTCTGTCCCATATCCAGCACGGTCTCCCCTGCCGGAGTATGGAGCACCTCTTTTACATCCATCGTCTCCTTCACCCGTACAGGCAGGCTGTAGCGTTCTGTCAGCAGCTCTTTGTCAAGATCAAGAAAGACAGCCTTCTTCCGAGGATTATCCCTGTTCTTCCAGTAAGTCCTGTCCAGGATCTCCCCGTCATAGAGATCGCTCATCAGGATGTCGCAGCCTACGTACTCCCAGGTGTCGTCCGTCCCGATCACCTCCTGCCTTCCATCCTCATACCAGATGCGTATCTCCGCAATGGCTGCAAAACGGTCTCCATAGACCTCTTTTCCGCCTTCATATCCGAGACGGCCTTTGTACCAGCCGTTCCCTGTGATGATCTCTATCGTGTTTTCTTCTTCCAGCATCTCCGTAATATCATAGGTCTGATACTGGATCCGCTCGCGGTAGTCATTGCAGAAAGGAGCCAGGAAGTCCTCGCCGGCTTTCTTCCTGTTCAGGTACGCCTCGTAAAGTCCCAGCCCGGTCACATAGAGCCGTGCCTTCTCCACACAGCCGCTTACACGGAACTCTTTTCGAAAGACAGGATGAAATCGGTCGCCGGGTTCGGGAGAGATGAACTCCGCCTTCCAGGCGTCTTTCCCCTTTCCGCGCTCGAACCATGCTGTGCCGCTCACAGCACGGTCTCCTGCGTCCCCTGTCACTGTCACGCGGAGATAATATCTCTCGTATGGTTTTACGTCAAAAGCAATCTTCTGCCCGGCGGATACCAGATCCTCACCCTCCAGTTCATAAAGGATTTCGCTGAAGTCCTCCGTGCCGCCGACCTCGATCAGCGCCTTTTTCTGAGTTTGGGAAATGCTGTCCCTCACCTTCCACGACACGGTCACCGAATCCAGGGCAAATCCCACCGGATCCGTGATCCCGTTGATCTTTACGTCATAAACTTCCATCCTGCGCACACCTCCTCAACGATAGCACAGCGCCAGCTTCGAAAACAGATCTTCCAGCAGCATGCGGACATCAATGCTGTCATAAACCCGGATCTGTTTCCCGTCCGGATCCGGCAGATAATTCATCCTGTCATCAATATACGGCGCTTTCTCCATATGGAAATTCCCACGCCATTCGTTCTGCAGAAGGGCAGCAACAGCAGGGGAATCCCCCAGCGTCCAGTTTTCGCCTTTTCGAAGTCCTCCGGGCTCGTCAGTACTCAGGTTATACTCCTCCAACTGGCGGTAGAGATACCGCCCCGCCGTTCCGCAGGGCCGAACCCTGAGCGCCAGCTCCGCCATAGTAGTCTCTGCGCGCCCGTATACATTTACGGGGATCTGCCACAGTCCTGTCCCGGAGGCAAATACCACCCGCGCGGCGGCGATATCCTGCATGAGATTGAATTCTCCGCAGCCCTGCGGATAGGGTCCTCCACCGATCCACACCACGGTCATGTGCTCTCCCGCCTCGGGGCACCGGTTCAGTGCGGCTGCAACATCTGTGAGCGTGCCCTGGGCTGCAACATAGAGAGGTCTCTCATCCTGCCGGAGCGCCTCTTCGATCAGGAACTCCACGCCCTCGCTGTCCGGAGCGTCCTTTTCATCCCTGAGGGGCGCAATGCATCCCCGCAGCGCCGGGACATCGTCTATCTCCATCTCTTTCAACAGTTCCAGGAGCGCCTGATAGCTTCGCTCCATCGTCTCGCATGACCCGGGCGCTTTGCTCTCATAATGTCCCGCTATGATCCCCCTGACGTCAAAAAGAGGGGTGAGCAGATGGTGGGCGATCGCGAAAGGATCATCCGCTTCGTTGCTCACATCGCTGGTAACAATGACCCTGACCTGCTTGTGCACAGGCAGCGCCATTCCCATTCTCCCCAGTATTTCTTCCCGTCTCATTCCGGCACCTCCTTAATATTTCAGATATTCCTTCCCGCAGAACGGGTCCACCGGACTCTTCCCCTTAAACGCGGAGCGTCCTGCCAGCTTTTCCACACAAGCCTCGATCACATAGTCATTATTGGAATAACAGTTGATGTAAGTCTGGATCTGAGGAACATCGACCAGGGCGTATGGATTCGCCATGCTCACATAGATCACCGGCACCTCCGCAGTAAACCACGGGCAGTTGTCCCCATTTCCCCAGAATGTGAACCACTGATACCGGTTTGTCACCTGGTTTGACGCGTTCTCCATATTTCCGACATACAGGACCATATCATAGTTATCCAAGAAAGTGTGGACGTCAAACTTTGCCGTTTCAAAATTCTCCCTTTCATAAGGGATCACAGTGAACCCTTCTTTTTCCAGAAGTTCTTTCCATTTTTTCTCAACTCTGCTGCTTGACGGGTAATCCCCCAGCACTTCCAGCAGGATCCTTTTTGTCTTTGCAGGGGAGATCGGAAGGGCTCCTTCCTTGTCTTTGACCAGCGTGACCGCTTCGTCCGCGCATTCCCTTGCCCACGCCTCGTGCGTTTCGTTCCGCAGGAACGAAAGTTCCTCCGCCGCGGGGACGATTTCCTCTTTTGCCTTTTTATGGAGCCCGAGAGCTGCTTTTGCGGCAAGGATCCTTGTCACCGCCTCTTCCAGCCTCTCCTCCGTAAGGATCCCTTTTTTGTATCCGTCCAGCATATAGTGGAAATCCTCATCCAGATCTTTGTTAAACAGGAACATATCGCACCCCGCCTGTATGCTGTAGGGAACCGCCTCCTCACGCTTCATGGCCACTGTAAATCCGACCATGCAGGTAGAGTCCGTGCTGATCAATCCGTTGAATCCGAGTTTGCCGCGCAGAAGTCCCTGGAGCAGTTCAGGGCTGAGCGTGGCGGGGATCAGCTTTTCCGGGAATTCCGGATTAAAATATTTCTGATATGCCGGCTGGGCTATATGTCCCACCATCACAGTGAGAGCGCCGTCGTCGATCAGGCCTTTATAGATCTTTCCGTAAGTCGCATCCCATTCTTCACAGGACAGGTCGTTCACACTGACCAGAATATGCTGGTCTACCTCATCGCAGCCATCCCCCGGGAAATGTTTCGCCGCGATCGCCACGCCTTCCTCGTCCGCCGCCTTTTTGTAGGCAAGACCGCATTGAAGGACAAATTCCGGATTGCTTCCGTATGTCCTCACATTAGTGATCGGGTTTCTCCAGTTGCGGTCGATGTCAACGACCGGCGCGAAAGCCCAGTTGCACCCGACGATCTTTCCTTCCGAGCAGGAAATCTTCCCAAGCCGATAGGCGCTCTCCACTTTTCCTGTCGCTGCCGCCTGCATCTGTTTGCCATAAGAGGTCCCGTCCACTGCGATGCCGTCCCCTCCTGCTTCCAGATTGGCCCCGATCAGGAGCGGGATCTTGCTGTGCTCCTGAAGCCATCGGTGGCATGCCTGCATCTCCGCACTGTCTCCGCAGCGGTACATGATCCCTCCGATATGGTGGTCCAGCATCACGTGCTGCAGATACCCCGGATCGGAAGAGTAACCGATCGGCACAAAAAGCTGCCCGATCTTCTCTTCCAGTGTCATCTTTTCTCTTGTATTTTCTACCCATTTCACCGCCTCATCATCCAGATAAAACGGATTTGCTCTCAGATCAACCATTGTTTTACTTCCTTTCACTACTATTTTGACTACCGAAAGTGCCGAAAGGCACATTCCGGGATTATAAGCGCTTGCCAGGTTCTCGGGTAAGCCCGGCTTTGGATTGTCTCCGTTGCAAAAAAGCGATACTGCAGCCCCTGCCTTTCGCGGGCAGCTTTCAACGGTCTGCAATATCGCTCATAATGTTTCCGCATCTTACAAGCACTTTACACCTGTTCCGCTTTTCTCTTTCGTTTTTCAAAAAACGCTGTGATCTTTCCTGACTGAGCGGAGAATGTATAGAACCCTAAAACAAATGCCCCGAGGATGATCTGCTGCCATCCTCCGGCTCCCAGATTCATACAGTTCAGCCCGTAATTCATGATCTCCATCCCGATCGCCGCCATCGCGATCCCGATCACATCGCAGCTTGCTGTCCCGATAAACATTCCCATAAATACAGGAACAATATAGGAGAACAGGATGTTTGATGTGGACAGTCCCGCCTGCGGCTCCACATTATTCTGTGAAATATATATGATCGCCGCCAGACCGATGATCAGACCGGAAAACACATAAGATACCACCACATCTTTATTTTCATTGATACCGATGTTCACACCTGCACTCTGGTTGTTGGAGAGGATCTTTCCCCTGCGCCCTGCAGTAGTAAAATAATTATAGATCACAAACACTGCGATAGCCAGCACTGCTGGGACGAACACACCCGGAACTCTTCCAAATACAGCAAGACCCGCATCCGAGAAGAATCCTCGGATTCCCTCGCCGCCAAACAGGATGTATGTCAGCGATTCATACAGAAGCGTCATTCCAATCGTTGTAATAATAATCGGTACCCGTCCGAACACATATACAAGCGATGTGATAACTGACAGCCCAAGTCCAAATATAACCGCTACCGCAAACGCTGCGAGAGGACTGTCTGTCTGCATCCCGACATATCCCCCGGCGATCGCCGCAAGGATCATAGATGCGCCTCCGGAGAAATCAAACCTTCCGTTTTTCAACTGCAGCCAGATTGCAAGAGCAACGCAGATGCTGAGGCTCGCATTCATCAGAACATCTCTGATCAGCCCGGTTCCGAGGAAGATAAAATCAC
This sequence comes from uncultured Mediterraneibacter sp., assembly GCA_944377745.1. Classification (GTDB taxonomy): domain Bacteria; phylum Bacillota; class Clostridia; order Lachnospirales; family Lachnospiraceae; genus Mediterraneibacter. The sequence goes on from CALWFV010000018.1 coordinate 56,777, forward strand.
CGTCTACATAGCACCTGGGATTGCCGGCTGTAATAGCCAGCATCGCCAGGAACATCAGAACCGGAAATGCAAGTGTAAGTATTACCCGTTTGAAAATATTCATAAATACACCTCGATCACTGAAACTGTTTACTACTCAATCGAATCGATGGAAAATCCCTGAACTGTCTCCACAAGTCCTGCATAAGTTGCGTCAGGATTTGCTACCGCGGTAAGTTCTGCTACATCCTCCGCCGTTATCAGAGCATCCTCATAGTTCCCTGTACTGTAAATATTTGTGAGCATTTTTTCCATATCTTCATCACTGTTTACCACAAACTGATTTGTAGCGATCCTCTCTGCAGTCTCCGGCATATCGGAAAATTCCACATCATTAATCTTGTTGATCATAAGGACCAGAGGGTATATTACTGTTTCTACCGGAGTAACAACTACCTGCTGATATGTCTGGGTTCCTGCGGAACCGAAATTGTCTTCCTCACCTCCGTCGAGTCCGACGGTAAACAATTTGATCTCGCTGTCTACTCCGGCAGATACCATAGCAGGATAAACAAAACTTGTTCCTGCCGCGAAGGAAATAATCCCGTCGATCCCCGGATGTTTAGAGAAGTAAGTGCTGTCGATCGGTGCGAACTGAAGGATTGAAGTGCTATAATAAAGTTGTAACAGAAGTGGCTAATAAGATATACTAAAAACAATGAGAAAAGAGGTTCTTAT
>CALWFV010000019.1 GCA_944377745.1 uncultured Mediterraneibacter sp.
TAGCTACACAGCTCACTGGCGATTACTGTGACCGGACTTACACCGGCTAGTGTGGTCCAGCTTTGCTGGACACACCACAAAAGAAAAGATTGCGCCCCGGCGCAATCTTCCCGCTATCTCTACGCGTAACCGTTCTGTTCTCTACACTCCTGATGTTCTTCTGAGATTTGATTCGAACAGCCGGTTGTAGCCCAGCCAGTCATTTCCTGTTTTTCCCTTGAATATCTCTGTCAGCGTCTGCATCTTCGCGTCTGCATTGTCCGCCAGGTTCAGCGCCAGCGCCTCGGCGAGAGCCGGCTTCTTCGGCGAGCCGTACTCCAGTTCCCCGTGGTGCGCGATCACGCAGTGCTTCAGCTCGTTCGCCAGCTTCACTGGGAAATCCGGGATCGAGCGGATCGCCTCATCGATCATCTCCACTCCGATCACGATATGCCCGATCAGCTGTCCTTCGTCTGTATAGTCATTGTCCGGGAAATCAGACAGTTCTCTTGTCTTGCCGATATCGTGGCAGATCGCCGCCGTATACAGAAGATCCCGGTTCAGGATACTGTACGCTCCGGCGAAATATTCACACATATGAAGGACACTTAAGGTATGTTCCAGGAGCCCTCCTGAAAATCCATGATGTACTGTCTTTGCCGCCGAATGTCCTTTAAACTTCTTTATAAAATTTTCGTCTTTTATGAAATAATACTCCAGCACCTGTCTCAGATACTGGTTCGAGATCTGGCGGATATAAGCCGTCAGTTCCTCGTACATGCGGTCTACATTTTTCTCCGTCGTCGGCATATAATCCGCCGGATTATATTCTCCTTCCTCTGCCTTTCTGATCTGTCTGATATTGAGCTGGAGATTTCCGTTGTAGCTGATCACATCCCCGTATACTTCGATGAAATCCTTCTCGTCATACTCCGCGATCCCCTGTGAGTTGGGATCCCACACCTTTCCGTCAAGGGTTCCCGTCTTGTCCTGGAGGATCAGGTTATCGTAAGGTTTCCCGTTCCTTGTCTCCGCGGAGCGTTTTCCCTTGCACAGATAAACGTTCCTGATCGTCTCGCCTTCACACAGTCCGTTGATATATCTCATTGTCTTCCTCTTTCTATCCTTTACTTCCGATGGTCACATTAAATTTGATCTCCACATATCCGTCCGCCCCCTGGCGCTGTCCTACGAAACGGACCTGGCTGCCCGCCTCTGTCTCCAGGAGTACCTGACGATATGAGAGAATGCTGCCGACATCTCTGCCGTTTATCCGGGTGATGACGTCACCGCTCTGGATCCCCGCCTGCATCGCGGGAGAATCTGTATCCACATCGATCACGTAGATCCCCGCCGGGATTCCCTGACTGTCCTGGACCGCTTTGGTCACAGTCGTCCCATGGATCCCCGCATAGGGTACATGCGCCCCGTTTGCGAGCAGTTCTATCGTTGATTTGATATCTGAAATAGCGTATGCATTGGCTGTGCCGCTTCCGTTTTCGTTCCAGATGGACGCGGAGATCATACCAATGACTTCTCCGTCCATATTGAACAATACCCCGGTCCCGTCAGCAGACACCGGGATATCTGTCGTCAGCACATCACATTCCCCATCGTAGAATGTCTCTTTATGATCACAGGAGCTTATCACGCCGTATCCGACTCCTCCGTCATAGCCGAACATATTGCCAAGAGCGATCACCGTGTCTCCCTGTCTGGATGCATTAGAGTTTCCAAGCTCTGCCACCTTGATCTGATTCCATGTCGTTTCAGAAATATCCGTCCTCATCACACTGAACACAGCAAAACCGCTGTTTGCATCCTGCCGTTTTAAAGAAGCAGTGTACTCTGAACCGTCTGCAAAACTCACCGTCCAGCTTTCTCCTTCGCCGCAGAGTGCATCGTCCGCCAATATGAGCAGTTCCTGACCGTTGTCCGCCGTGATCACTCCTGTCACAGACGTCCTGAGCCCTGTGGCTTCCGCGTTCCAGTCCGCCTCCTGCTCCTCTCTGCTCACAGTCACGATTCCTGCTTCGGTATCCTGAGCCAGTTCATAAAGGCTGTCGTTGATCTCTGCATAGCTTTCCGCGTCCAGCTCGGGATCTACAGGTTCTTCCTCCTCTTCCGCCGCCTGGTCTTCGGCCGGCTCCTCATCCTCCGGGATCGTCACTGTCTCCGGATCTCCACGGAACCAGTTTTCAGCCCATGGTTTGAGCGCAAAAAAACCAACACAGGAAAAAACTCCGAGGATCACTCCGTAGACGGCGATCCTGACAAACTGTTTTATCAGTTTTTCCCTGCTGATCGGTTCAGGTTTTATGGTTTCCTGCAGGAAAGAATATTTTTCCTCCTGCCGGCTGTCGTCCTGCTTATTTTCATCCTGTACATCTCTGTTTTCCGGAGATCCTTCCGGAGCCAGATTCTGATCTTTATCGTACGGCATAGGCATAAGTCTCCTCTGAGCAATAGTATACCTGATTCATTTCGATTGTTCAAGTTACACTTCAACCGAACTTAAGAGCAAAAGTCCTTTCTTTTATAGAAAGAATAAGGTAAAATGGAACATGAATTCGAGGTGACAATATGAATCAGAAAACTTTAGCAAAACTGGAATATGACAAGATCGCGGCTCTTCTGGAAGAAGAGGCCTCCTCGTTCCGGGGACGTCAGCTCTGCAGAAGGATAAAACCGCTTACAGATATCAATAAGATCAATACACTTCAGGAACAGACGGCCGCCGCATTTACCAGGATCGTCCGAAAAGGGCGCATCTCCTTCGGCGACGCCGCTCCCGTGGAGGAGTCTATGAAACGGCTCGAGATCGGAGGCGCGCTCGGCATCTCCGAGCTGCTGCGCATCAGCAGGCTCCTCGCCAACGCTGCCCGGGTGAAATCCTACGGGCGGCATGACACACAGGAAGACGCTGTGGACTGCCTGGACGCTTTCTTCGACGTGCTGGAACCGCTGACGCCGCTGACAAATGAGATCGAACGGTGCATTATCTCCGAGGAGGAGATCAGCGACGACGCCAGTCCCGGACTGAAACGGATCCGCCGCAGCATCGGCGCCATCAACGACAAAGTACACTCCACGCTGACAGGACTGGTCAACGGCTCCCTCAGGAACTATCTGCAGGACGCCATCATCACCATGCGCGGTGACAGGTACTGTCTTCCCGTAAAGGCAGAATACCGGAGCCAGGTCCAGGGACTGATCCACGACCAGTCTTCCACCGGTTCCACTCTGTTCATCGAACCGATGGCTGTCGTAAAGCTGAACAATGACTTAAAGGAACTCTATGCCCAGGAGCAGGAGGAGATCCAGGCGATCCTCGCCTCTCTCAGCGAGGAGGCGGCGCAGTATGTGGATGAGATCCGGGCAGATTACCGGGCTCTGACCGACCTGGACTTTATCTTCGCCCGGGGCGCTCTGGCTCTGTCCATGAACGCCAGCCGGCCCGTCCTCAATACAGAGGGACGCATCCATATCCGCGACGGACGCCATCCCCTCCTGGATGCAAAGAAGGTGGTGCCCATCACGGTCACGCTGGGGGAGGATTTCTCCCTGCTGATCATCACCGGGCCTAATACAGGCGGTAAAACAGTTTCACTTAAGACCGTAGGACTGTTCACCCTGATGGGACAGTCCGGGCTCCATATCCCTGCCGGGGACCGCTCGGAACTGGCCGTCTTTGATCAGGTCTACGCCGATATCGGAGACGAGCAGAGTATCGAGCAGAGCCTGAGTACCTTCTCCTCCCATATGACGAACATCGTCTCCTTCCTGAAAAAGGTGGATTCCAGATCCCTTGTCCTCTTTGACGAACTGGGCGCAGGTACGGATCCGACCGAAGGAGCCGCCCTCGCCATCGCCATCCTGTCCCATCTCCATAAGCAGGGGATCCGCACTATGGCGACTACGCATTACAGCGAGCTCAAGGTATATGCCCTGACCACTCCGGGCGTGGAAAACGCATGCTGCGAATTTGATGTGGAAAGCCTGAGGCCCACCTACCGCCTTCTTATCGGCATTCCCGGGAAGAGCAACGCGTTTGCCATCTCAGGAAAGCTGGGACTCCCCGATTACATTATCGAGGACGCAAGGAAACGGCTGAGCGAACAGGATATTTCCTTCGAAGATCTTCTCACCGACCTGGAGACAAGCAAAAAGACCATAGAGAAAGAACGGGAAGAGATCGCCGCATACCGCCGGGAGGCAGAGGAACTGAAGCAGCAGGCAGCGAAGCGTCAGGAGAAACTGGACGAGCAGCGCGACCGCATTATCCGGGAAGCTAACGAAAAAGCCAACACCATCCTCCGGGAGGCAAAGGAGGTCGCGGATGAGACGATACGCAACTTCCATAAGTTCGGAAAAGAAAATATTTCCGCCGCAGAGATGGAAAAAGAGCGGGAACGTCTCAGGAAGAAGATAAAAGACACTTCCGCCTCATCGACGATCCGGCCCCAGAAGCAGAAAAAGGCTTATAAACCCGCAGACTTCAAGCTCGGGGAATCTGTCAAAGTCCTCAGCATGAACCTGACCGGGACGATCGTGTCACGGCCTGATTCCCGCGGAAATGTGACGGTGCAGATGGGAATCCTCCGCTCTCAGGTGAACATCTCAGACCTGGAGATCATCGAGGAACCTTCCCCCTATACGCCGAAGAAGCTGAACCGCAGCTCAAAAGGCCGGATCGGCATGAGCAAATCTCTGTCCGTCAGCCCCGAGATCAATCTTCTCGGCAGGACCGTGGACGAGGCGGTCTCGGAACTGGACAAATATCTGGACGACGCGCTGCTGTCTCATCTGAACACAGTCCGGGTTGTCCACGGCAAAGGAACCGGAGCGCTGCGGAAAGGAATCCATGAATATCTGCGCCGTCAGAAGCACGTCAAATCCTATCACCTTGCCGAGTTCGGCGAGGGCGACGCCGGAGTGACAATCGTAGAACTGAAATAAAGGAGGGTTTACCAATGATAGGAAAACAGAAGATTCTGATCGTTGACGACGATGAGAACATAGCAGAACTTATCTCTCTGTATCTGACAAAAGAATGTTTTGATACAAAGATCGTATACAACGGGGAAGATGCCCTGGCGGCGTTCGACTCCTACCACCCCAGCCTGGTACTTCTGGACCTGATGCTCCCGGGCATTGACGGATATCAGGTATGCCGGGAGATCCGGGCAAAATCTTCCACACCGATCATCATGCTCTCCGCCAAAGGGGAGGTCTTCGACAAGGTGCTCGGGCTCGAACTGGGCGCCGACGACTACATTATGAAGCCGTTTGACTCCAAAGAGATGGTCGCCAGAGTCCGGGCCGTGCTGAGACGGTATCAGCCGGTCAAGACAGAGGCTCCCGCTGCGGAGAAAGCCAAATGTGTGGAGTACGACGGGATCGTCATCAACCTGACAAACTATTCCGTGGTCTGTGATGGAAAGAACGTGGAAATGCCCCCGAAGGAACTGGAGCTTCTTTTCTGTCTGGCGTCCTCGCCCAATCAGGTATTTACCCGGGAGCAGCTCCTGGACCGGATCTGGGGTTACGAATATGTTGGCGATACGAGGACAGTAGACGTTCACATCAAGCGTCTGCGTGAAAAGATCAAAGATCACCCGCACTGGAGCCTGAGCACAGTCTGGGGGATCGGATATAAATTTGAAACCAAATGACATCTTAGGAGAAACTGATGAAAAGCATACTGCGACTGAAATTCATAGCTCTTTATCTTATATTTGCCTTTCTGTGCATCTTCACCACCGCCACGCTCACAACACAGCTGGTGATGGATCGGCTTGAGGAGGACACTTCCCGGACCCTGTACAGAGGCGCCACGCTGGTCGCCAACGATTATCTGCCGTCCTATTTCACGGACGACTCCTCCGTGCAGGCCGTCCAGTCGCAACTTGCCGCCATGAGGCTCTATCTGGAATCTTCGCTCTGGTTTGTCCAGAAAGACGGTACAATGATCACGGCCTCCAATCTGGAAAACACCTCCTCCCCGGAAGTGATCGAAAACTTTGATCCCGCGGAGATCGGCGGGAATCAGTATATCGTGGGCACATATCACGGGTATTTCAACGAAGATGTGATCACTGTGATGGCTCCCGTGACCGAGGGCTTCAACACAAAAGGATATCTGCTCCTCCACAGCCCGGTATCCTTCATTGAAGAAAAATGCCATGCCCTGATGATCCCCATATATATTTCCCTGGGAGTCATCTATCTGATCTCCTTCATCTTCCTGCTGGGGTTCCATTTCTTCGTGTACCGTCCCCTCAGGCAGATCACAGAAGCTGCAAAGCAGTATGCTTCCGGGAACCTGGATTACGAGATCCCCGTCTCCACACATGATGAGATGGGTTATCTCTCCGCCTCCCTCAACTACATGGCGGTCCAGCTCAAGGACATGGATGACTACCAGAAAAAGATCGTGGCAAATGTCTCCCATGATTTCCGCTCGCCTCTCACCTCCATCAAAGGATATGTGGAGGCCATGACCGACGGGACGATCCCGCCGGAGCTCCATCAGAAATATCTGAAGATCATCCTGTTTGAGACCGAACGGCTCACCGACCTCACCACAGATCTTCTGACCCTGAATGAATTTGACACAAAGGAGCTTCTCCTGAACAAGGAGGACTTCGATATACAGGAAATTATCAAAAATACCGCTGAATCCTTCGAAGGTGTCTGCACCCCGAAACATATCACCATCGAACTGCTCCTCCTCCCCGGAAATGTGATCGTCTTTGCGGACCGCCGAAAAATCCATCAGGTGCTCTACAACCTGATCGACAACGCCATCAAATTCAGCGAGAACGATTCCTCAATCACCATAGAGGTTGTGGAAAAAAATGAAAAGGTTTTCGTCTCAATAAAGGATCAGGGGATCGGCATCCCCCGGAAAGAACTGAACAAGATCTGGGAACGTTTCTATAAATCCGACCTTTCCCGCGGGAAAGACAAGAAGGGGACGGGACTGGGACTCTCCATCGTAAAGGAAGTCATCCAGGCCCACGACGAGCATATCAATGTCATCAGCACTGAGGGGGTCGGGACTGAATTCATCTTCTCCCTTCCCAGGGTCATGTCATAGGGTGCTCTACAAGAAAGAGGGATGCGGTTCACATCCCTCTTTCTGAGCGATAAGCCCGGCAGGTGGACGCCATGCTTACATTAGCAGGCACTTGCCGGGCTTACATTTTTTTACTCATATAACAGAGCCTGTACGCTCTCATCTTCCATATTGCTCTGATCCACCCAGATATAACCGGTGTCCACTTCTGCCTCATTTCCGATCTCCAGCACGGTCCTCACTCCTGCGATCACCACCGCATAGCCCATGCCAAACGGATTCTGGACGATCAGACCATCAACAGCACCGCTCTCCAGAGAGGCGAGCTGATCTGCACCGGCATCGAACCCCATCACAGTCACCGCATCGGTCAGTCCCGCAGCATCTAATGCAGATACCGCAAGCTGCGTGGAGGCATCGTTCGTACCAAAGCACCCTTTCAGTTCCGGATGCTTGCCGAGATAATATGCGATCAAATCCGCGTCGCTCATGCTTTCTGCCTGGGCGTCCACCTGCTCCAGTTCATCGCTCGCTTCCTCCGCTGTCTCTTCGGATGTTTCTTCGGACATCTCTTCAGACGTCTCATTCGGATCCGAAGCCTGATCCTCCTGCGCTTCCTCTGCTGCCGCAGTGAGCTGTTCCAGGTCTGCCCCGAGCTGTTCCGCCGCTGCGGTTCGTTTCATCTCCTCCAGCCTGTCCATATAGATCGTCTCCACCACAGTTACGCCCGGATGGTTATTCTCTATTTCCTCCTTCACACCACTCTCACGCTCTTTTCCGTTCTCTGAAACTGAATCATGCACGATCAGCGCGATCTCACCCTCATCTCCGATGGCTTCACAGAGTTTTGACACCCCTTCCGCTGCTGCCGACGAGTTGTCAGTTCTGCAGGTACACAGGATCCCCTGATAGTTGTTTCCCGAATCAAAAGCGACGATCGGGATCCCGTTCTCTGTCGCAAGGTCAAACTGGACAGCAGAGGCCTCCTCGTCGATGCTCGCTATGGCAATCACATCAGGGTATCTCGCCATCTCTTCATCCAAAATATTCACCTGTTCATCAATATCTTCCCCGTCTGCTGGAGCATTGAACGTGATCTTCAGGCTGTCGCCGCCCGAATATCCCAGCATTTCATTCAGATCGTCCGATGCCTGTTGGACGCCTGCTCTCACCTGCTGCCAGTATGGAGAATCCGTCTCTTTTCCAATCACCGAGATATACGTCCCGGGTTCCAGATCCAGTCCGTCAAGTTCGCTGTATGCGGACGGTGATATCAGATCCAGATTGTCCTGATAGGGGAGCCGTTCTGCCACTTCCCCTGTAAAAATATCTTCTTCCTCCCTCTGACTGCAGGCGCAGAGCGCTGTGACAGTGCACATCGCCAAAGCCGCTGAAACCAGTCTTTTCTTCATTTTATCTCAGCCTCCGTCGATTTCTTCTTTTAATTCCTTCTGATATAATACACCAAACTCCCGAAAAATAAAGTAATTTTTTCTTAAAATTTACAGATATTTCACACATATGTACTAAACTAAGTACACGAAAATCACTTGTATAATTAAAGTGATTGTATTAAAATAAGGGTAACGAAAAGCGAAATGGCTTTCCGAATCATAAGAAGGAGGGTACATACTATGGCACACGTAATTAGTGATGAATGCGTAAGCTGTGGTTCTTGCGAAGGCGAATGTCCGGTAGGCGCTATCTCCGAAGGCGATGGCAAATATGAGATCGACGCTGATGCTTGCGTAGACTGCGGAGCATGTGAAGCTGCCTGTCCTACAGGTGCTATTTCAGCAGAGTAATAGTAATAAATCGCAAAGTGATCACAAGCAAAAATGCCGTCCCTGGTGGGGCGGCATTTTTATTGCCTTAAAATTTCCGGCTCCGGACGTTCTCACATGCCAGCTCGATTCCGCGGCTTCGCCTCTTCATCTCGCTGATGGCGTTCGCCATATGTCCAGACAAAAAACATCCCTTTTATGCAAGCGAGCTTGCAACAGGGAATATCCCCCGGCTCCGGACGTTCTCACATGCCAGCTCGATTCCGCGGCCTTGCCGCTTCATCTCGCTGATGGCGTTCGCCATATGGCAGAGCAGACAACATCCCCCTTTTACAAGCAAGCTTGTAACGGGGGTTTCCTCGGCTGGGGACGTTCTCACATGCCAGCTCGATTCCGAGGCTTTGCCTCTCCATCTCGCTGATGGCGTTCGCCATATGGCAGAGCAGACAACATCCCCCTTTTACAAGCAAGCTTGTAACGGGGGATATTATCTACTCTGCCGCATGTGAGAACTTGTGTAACATTTTGACGAACGATTTGGGGGGGTTGGTTTTGGACAAGTATGATATAATATGAACATGTTAATGTAAGGAGGTATAAATATTAATGGGTGAAGTCAGATTTATGATTTCTGAGGCGGCCAAGCAAGTTCAGGTCGAATCCCATGTTTTAAGATACTGGGAAGAGGAACTGGGACTTACGATCGGGCGCACGGAAATGGGCCATCGATATTATACCAAAGATGACATACAGCTCTTCCGCTGTATTAAGAAGTTAAAAAACGAGGGGATGCTTCTCAAGGACTTAAAACCGCTTATCCCGGAACTGAAAGCTACCCGCCTTAAACTGAAAGAATCGGAAGAGCCATCCTCTCCTGCCGGGAAGTCTGTTCCCTCCTCCGCGAAAAAATCAGGTTCTTCTACAGATCCTGCCGGGAAAGATACTCAGGTCAGATCTGCGTCTGTCACAGCGCTCTCTCCGAATTCCCCGGAACCGGCGGAAGTGATCCCGGTCACTCAGCTGGAACAGGTTCGCTCTTTGATCGGGGACGTTCTCACCGAAGTAGTCACAGACAACAACGAGACATTAAAAAAGGACATCAGCAAGGCTGTCACCACTGATGTCATGCGTGAAATGGATTTTCTCTTCCAGGCAAAGGAACGCCAGGAGGAAGAGCATTTCCGGAAGCTGGACTGCCTGATCCGCCAGCAGCAGGCAAGCCGCCGCGAAACGGTCAAAGGCAATCCGATCCTGAAATTAAAAAAAATGTTTACATAGTCCTTATTGATCCTGCTGCCGCAGTTCATTTCCGAACCGGGTATACTGCGGCATCCAGGCAAGCCTCACGGTTCCGATCGGGCCGTTCCTCTGTTTTGCGATGATGATCTCGGCAATATTCTTATCTTCCGTATCCGGATTATAGTAATCGTCTCTGTAGATGAACATACATACATCGGCGTCCTGCTCAATCGCACCGGACTCTCGGAGGTCCGAGAGCATCGGCCTCTTATCCGTTCTCTGCTCCACCGCACGGCTGAGCTGAGACAAGGCGATCACGGGAACATTAAGCTCCCTCGCCAGTCCTTTCAGCGATCTTGAGATTTCCGAGATCTCCTGCTGACGGCTTTCATTCTTTCGACCGCCGCTTCCTGTCATGAGCTGTAGGTAGTCGATAATGATCAGATCCAGCCCCAGTTCAAGTTTATATTTTCTGCACTTAGAACGCATCTCCGCGATAGAAATTCCCGAGGTATCATCTATGATCATCCTGGATTTTCCTATCGTTCCAGCACCCTCGATCAGCTTCTCCCAGTCCGTATCCGTCAGGTTTCCTGTTCTCAGAACCTGAGCGTCCACATGGGATTCCAAAGAGAACAGACGATTCACAAGCTGTTCCTTTGACATCTCAAGACTGAAGATCGCCACAGCCAGGTTCTGTCTGAACGCCACATGCTGCGCGATATTGAGCACAAACGCGGTCTTTCCCATAGAAGGACGCGCCGCGATGAGCACAAGGTCCGATCTCTGAAGTCCGGACAGCTTATAGTCCAGGTCGATAAAGCCGGTGGGGATACCGGTCACAGTTCCCTTCGTCTTAGAAGCCTTCTCTATCACATCCAGAGCGTTAAGCACGACTTGCTTGATCGGGGTATACTCCTGGGAATTCCCCCTCTCCACCAGTTCAAATACGCGCTTCTCCGTCTGTTCCAAAATATCCTCAATGGGCTGGTTCTCAAGGTAACACGTGTTCGCGATATCCTCATTGATCCGGATCAGTCTACGAAGTACCGCCTTATCCCTGACAATCTCAGCATAATATTTCACATTTGCCGATGTCTGGGTTCCCACAAGAAGTTCTCGTGCAAACTCCATGCTGCTCACTTCCGGCGGAACATCCTTCTCCTTCAGATGTTCCTGCAGCGTGATCAGATCGATCGGCTTTCCCTCATGAAAAAGTTCCACCACCGCGTCAAACAGGATCCCGTATGCGGTCTGATAGAAGTCCTCTCCCGAGAGCATCTCCGACGCTGTCATTACGGCATCCTTGTTCATCAGCATTGCTCCTAGCACAGCCTGTTCCGCCTCCGCGCTGTGGGGCGGTATCCGTTTCATTGCTGCTTCCATATCCATAGAGCATCTGTCTCCTTTTTCTATTAAAGCGGAGCCTTACGCCGCCCCTACGCTTCTTCTTTCACATGTACTTTCAGTTCGGCGGTCACTTCCGGGTGAAGTTTCACTGCTACGTTGTGTACCCCCAGAGTCTTGATCGCCTCTTTGAGCTGGATCTTTTTCTTGTCCACATCAAGCCCCATCTGCTCCTTCACCGCGACGGCGATTTCTTTACTGGATACGGAGCCGAACGTCCTTCCGCCCTCGCCCACTTTAATCCGTAATTCCACTTTGCCCTCTCCCAGCTTCGCAGCCAGTTCCTTTGCGTGGTCAAGATTCTCCTGAGCCAATTTTTTCTCATTATTTTTCTGGAGCTTCAGGTCGTTTAAGTTCTTTCCGGTGGCCTCCACTCCCATTTTCTTCGGCAGAATAAAATTCCTTGCATACCCATCGTTTACATTTACGATCTCTCCCTTTTTCCCGAGAGATTTCACATCCTGTAATAAAATCACTTTCATTTTATCAGATATCTCCTTCCTCAATCATTGTATCGATCGTCTGCTTTAATGCTTTGATCGCTTCTTCCATGTTAGTATGGTCAAACTGCGCTCCTGAGGAATTGATGTGTCCTCCTCCGCCCAGTTTCTCTGCGATGATCTGGACATTCACCTCGTCTATGGAACGGGCGCTCATGTAGATCTTTCCCTCATAGACCGTCAGCACAAAGGACGCCTTGATGCCGCTGATATCCAAAAGTTCATTTGCCGCCTGCGCTGCCAGCACTGTCGGGCTTTCAATATTGCCCGGGCACTCCGCAATAGCGAACTCCTTCCTATAGACCTCAGCTCTGCGCACTGCTTCCGCCTTTGCCTGGTAGGATGCCATATCATCCCGGAACATCTTGCGCACGCGGGTGATGTCCGCTCCGCACCGCCTTAAGAACGCCGCCGCCTCGAACGTCCTTACACCGGTCCGGTTCATGAAGTTCCTTGTATCGATCATGATGCCGGCATACAGGCAGTCCGCCTCCACGGACGGGAACCGGATATCGTCAACGATATATTGGAGTACCTCCGCCACCATCTCGCAGGTAGAAGACGAATAAGGCTCTACATAGGACAGAACCGCATTCTCGATAACATTGCTTCCCTGACGGTGGTGGTCCAGTACCGCGATCATCTTCGACTTCTTCAGAAGCTCCGGACACTCGGTCATCTGCGGCTTGTTCGTATCAACAACGATCACCATCGTATTGTCCGAGACAAGGTCCAGCGCCTGTTCCGACGTAAGGAAAATATCGTCCTCGTACGCAGGACTCTCCGCAATCTCGTCGTAAAGCGGACGCACTGACTGCGTCACGTCATTTATGACAATATGGGCTTTTTTCTCCAGGCTGACCGCCGCCCGGTATATTCCCATGCACGCGCCAAAGGAATCCGGATCCGCGATCTTATGTCCCATTACGATCACCTGATCCTTGGTCACGATGAACTCCCGGAGAGCCTCAGCCTTTACACGTGCCTTTACACGGGTGTTCTTCGCTGTCTGTTCCTTCTTCCCTCCGAAATAGGAAATCCCGTTGCAGTCTTTGATGACAGCCTGATCGCCGCCTCTGGCCAGAGCCAGATCAATGGCCACACGGGCATACTGATAGCTGAGGGCGTATGTCGCCGTGTTCAGGCCCAGGCCGATACTCAGCGTCGCCGAGCGGGCGTTTCCGATGTTGACCTGCTTTACTTCCTCAAGGATAGAGAACTTGTCTTCCTTAATCTTCTTATAGCTTTCCTTCCGGATCACGACAAAATATTTGTCCTTCTCCATCTTCTTTACAATGCCGTCTACATCTCCGATATACTTGTTGATCTTCCGGTCGATCAGAGCAACAAGGAGCGACTGGCGCACCTCTTCCACACTCTCCATAACCTCGTCGTAATTGTCGATATAGATCAGGCCGGCGATCATCCGCTGATCCTCGTTCTCACGGATATACGCATTCAGCTCCGTCACGTCCCTGAGGGATACGGCGACGAAAAATTCTTTCTCTTCAGGGATCTGAAGGAGCTCCTCCTTCTCACTGAACCCTTCCAGACTCACTCTCCTCAGTTCTGCCTGATAGTCCCTGTCCCGGTAGGTAACTTCCAGTTCCACGTGCTCCATATCTTCCTTCGGGAACACGCCCGGATGCAGTTCCGGGATCATCCGGTTCAGAGTCTTCTCCCTTTTCTGTCCGCTCATCAGAGCATTAAAACTGTCGTTCGCCCACAGGATCCTGCCATCCTCCAGCGTGATCGCATAAGGGATCGACAGCTCCTTCAGTAGCGTATTCTCAATCCCCTTATACTGAACCGAAAACTGGATCAGGTCCGCCAGGATCAGTGAGCGGTTATAAAAGTACAGCCCGCCTGCAATGCCCAGATAAAGAAGGATAAAAACAGACATGATAAATCCGGCCCGTTTATCGATCACATAGATCCAGATATTCATCGCGATCAGGAGCACAGCCATGATAAGCGGCCAGTGCATATACATTCTGAGCTGTCCTTTTAAGCGCATTTTCTCTTTCTTCATAATAATGCAACCTCACTTTAACACTATGCCGCAGCACAGAAAACTCGGCAATCTGACAGACGACACAGTGCCGTCTCACATAGAGTGTCATTATTATATCATCTTTTTCTGTTTTAATCCACTACTGTTTCGAAGAGCTCAACGGAACGTCGTATAAACGTTCCTGTCCGCACCTGAACATCAATCAAAAATGCTCCATACCATGAGATCACACGCAGAAAAAAAGACGCATCCTCACCGCGGGACCGATCAAACCGCTCCCGCGAGGACGCGCCTCATATATATAATTATGTACAGCCTTCTGTCAGACTACACCTCAAAGATCAGATCACCGTAGGACGGCATCGGCCATGCCTCTTTGTCCACGATCATCTCCAGCTTGTCAACCGGAGCACGGAGAGCCTCCATCGCCGGAAATACGTCAGAGTGATAGAAGTTTGCCTGTACGGCGCCTTCCTCTTTCTGAGCAGCCTCATCCGTCACTTTGACCAGTGCGTCGAGCGCCTCTTTCGTCTCTCCCATGAGCTCTGTCACCTGATTCAGGCAGTCTATCTGTACGGAAGCATCCACTCCTGCAGCTTTCACAGAATTTACCGTGTCAGCAAGAGTCTTTGTATATTTGATGAATGCCGGCATGAACTGTTTGCTTGCCATGTCAATCATAGTACGGGCCTCGATGTTGATAGCTTTCGCATATGTCTCATACTGGATCTCCGCACGGGACTGAAGCTCTGCCTTTGTGAACACACCGAATCGCTCGAACAGGCTGATCGCTGTATCTGTTACCATTGCCGGAATCGCGTCAACCATAGAGCGGATGTTGGGAAGACCTCTTCTCTCCGCTTCTTTTACCCATGCCTCAGAATATCCGTCTCCGTTGAAGACGATTCTCTGATTCTCTATCGCGTACTGTTTGATCAGATCATGTACAGCCTTTTCAAAGTCGTCTGCTTTCTCAAGCACATCACATGCATCCGCAAAGGACTCTGCGACGATGGTGTTGAGCACGATATTCGGTGACGCGATAGAATCACGGGATCCCACCATACGGAATTCGAATTTGTTCCCTGTAAATGCGAACGGTGACGTTCTGTTTCTGTCTGTAGCGTCCTTTGTCAGATCCGGAAGTGTGCTGACACCTGTGTCAAGCTTTCCGCCTTTCAGACTGTGGGTAGCCTCCCCTGTGCTGATCAGCTGCTCAAGCACATCCTCCAGCTGCTCGCCCAGGAAGATGGAAATGATCGCCGGCGGTGCCTCGTTGGCCCCCAGTCTGTGGTCGTTTCCAGGATCCGCCGCGGACTCTCTCAGCAGATCTGCATGCATGTTCACTGCTCTTAAGATACAGGTCAGCACAAGCAGGAACTGTGTATTCTCGTGAGGTGTCTTTCCAGGATCCAGCATATTGATCCCGTCATCTGTTGTGATGGACCAGTTATTATGCTTACCGGAACCGTTGACACCCGCGAACGGTTTCTCGTGGAGCAGGCATTTCAGACCGTGCTGGCAGGCCACTCTCTTCAGCGTCTGCATCACGATCTGGTTGTGGTCTACGGCAATGTTTGCCTCGGAGTAGATCGGAGCAAGCTCATGCTGTGCCGGTGCCACCTCATTGTGCTGCGTCTTCGCTGTAACGCCTACCTTCCACAGTTCCTCGTTCACATCCTTCATAAAGGCAGCAATCCTCTGACGAATCGTTCCGAAATAGTGGTCATCCAGCTCCTGTCCCTTCGGCGGCATTGCTCCAAAAAGAGTACGTCCTGCGTAGATCAGGTCTTTCCTCTGCTCAAACTTCTCTGCGTCAACAAGGAAGTATTCCTGCTCCGGTCCTACGGACGGAGTTACTTTCTTGGATGTTGTATTTCCGAACAGTCTGAGAAGTCTCAGAGCCTGTTTATTGATTGCTTCCATAGATCTCAGAAGCGGCGTCTTCTGGTCAAGCGCCTCTCCTGTGTAGGAGCAGAACGCTGTCGGGATGCAGAGTGTCGCTCCTCCTGCATCCTGTCTTACGAATGCCGGAGACGTGCAGTCCCATGCTGTATATCCTCTCGCCTCGAATGTCGCTCTCAGTCCGCCTGACGGGAATGAGGATGCGTCCGGCTCACCTTTGATCAGCTCTTTTCCGGAAAAGCTCATCAGCACCTTTCCGCTCGGCAGCGGAGCTGAAATAAAGGAGTCATGTTTCTCAGCTGTAACTCCGGTCAGCGGCAGGAACCAGTGTGTATAGTGGGTAGCGCCTTTCTCGATCGCCCACTCCTTCATCTCATGAGCGATGACGTCCGCTGTCTCCAGATCAAGTTCTTTTCCTTCCTCGATCGTTTTCTTCAGATTTTTGTAGACTTTTTTCGGAAGACGTTCCTGCATTACTGTGTCGTTGAATACATTCTCCCCAAAAATGTCGGCTACATTAAACAATTCTGTACTCATAGTCAATCCCTTCCTTTTCGTATTCTACGAAAAAAAGGGCACTCCAAGCTATGTTGGAACGCCCTTGTTCTTCTCTACGTGTGACAGTATACCTCAATCATCTGAAAAAGGCAAGCAAAATTTTTGTTTTTCTATCTCAAAAATTTTCAGGCTTTTCCTACTGATCCGAATAATTCCATCTTCTCTTTTACTTTTGCCATGATAGCTTCTGCGCCCGGTTTCAGAAGTTTACGCGGGTCAAAGCCTTTGCCCTGTTTGTCTTTTCCTGCCTCGATGTACTCGCGTGTAGCCTCTGCAAATACGATCTGGCACTCTGTGTTAACGTTGATCTTAGCTACGCCAAGGCTGATCGCTTTCTTGATCATATCATCCGGGATTCCTGTACCTCCGTGAAGTACGAGCGGCATATCGCCTGTCTTCTGCTGGATCGCATCCAGTGTGTCGAAGCTTAATCCTTCCCAGTTGTCCGGATATACGCCGTGGATGTTTCCGATTCCTGCTGCCAGGAAGTCGATTCCCAGGTCAGCGATCCTCTTGCACTCGTCCGGATCAGCGCACTCGCCTTTTCCGATCACGCCGTCTTCCTCGCCGCCGATAGCTCCGACCTCTGCCTCGAGAGACATTCCGTGCTCATGAGCGATCTTCACGAGTTCTGTTGTCTTAGCCACGTTCTCATCGATCGGATAGTGTGATCCGTCGAACATGATGGAAGAGAAGCCTGCTTCCACACATTTCAGGCATCCGTCATAGCTGCCGTGATCCAGGTGAAGAGCCACCGGAACTGTGATGTTAAGCTCCTCCAGCATTCCGTTTACCATTCCTACAACAGTCTTGTATCCTGCCATATATTTTCCAGCTCCCTCAGATACACCAAGGATAACCGGTGAATTACACTCCTGTGCTGTCAAAAGGATTGCCTTTGTCCACTCCAGGTTGTTGATGTTGAACTGTCCCACTGCATAGTGGCCTGCTTTTGCTTTCTGAAGCATTTCTGTTGCTGATACTAACATTTTCTTCTCCTCCACTTCTAAAGTCCATGCCGGGTAATCCGGCATCAGGAATATTTGATTGTCATCAATCTTTATCTATTATATCTTATCCACCGGGAAAAGACAATCTGAAAAGGAATTTTTTAAGTGTTCAAAGACATGAATCGTTACTGTTCGCACCCAATGTCAGTTAGTTAGTATGCATGTTTAGATCTCATGGAAGGTCTAACCTGTTTTTTTACAAAATCTATTGGCACCCCGAAACAGATTTTACCAGAAAACGTAAGATCGACTTTCAATCCCTGCTTCATTTCTCCATCTATATGGAAGCCGGTACTCTCAGACATGAACTGCTGAAATATTTTTCCTATGATCCTTCCACACTTTCTAACTCTGCTTTTTATCAGCAGCGAAGGAAACTCCTTCCGGAAACTTTTCCGTTTTTATTTCAGCAGTTCAATTCTCATTTTCCCTTTACCTTATACAGGGGAAAATACCGCCTTCTTTCCAGCCAATTTAGTAATATACCTTTAAAGTAAAGTATCGTAATGTCCTGTAGCGTCAGGTGGCGTTTAGTAACGCCGTAAGGTTTAAGCGGTTGGCTAGAATTGATTTTAATTTTTCTAAATTGACAGCCAGATCATAGAGACATGACAAAAAAGCACAAAGAAAACCTACTTAAAAAACATCCTTTTGATATATCCCCGGGAAAAGACGGCAGATATCGTACATATGTCAAAGATGTAACAAATGGATACGGAAGGAGGATGATAGTTAAATCCCACAAAGAGGATTTACTTGATTATCTTATAAACATTTATGAGAAACAGGAAAAGGATAATTCCATAAAAGATTATACACCGGAACGAATCTATCCCGACTGGAAGAGCTACAAAGAAATTCACACTACGGCTAAAAACTATATCCGGCGTATAGATAATGACTGGAAGAAATATTATGTCGGTACGGATATCATCAAGAAGCCGCACAAACAGTTGAAAAAGCTTGACCTTGATACATGGGCGCATCAACTGATTCAGGACAACAACATGACGAAAAAGCAATACTATAATGCTACGATCATCATGCGGCAGGCTTTAGACTACGCCGTTGATCTCGGGATCATCGCAGAGAATCCATTTTCAGCCGTCCACATAGACGGCAAGCGGATGTTCCGTCAGGAGAAAAAAAACAGATGCTACGCAGGTATATCTAAAAAATGAGATAGAACCTATCTATAAAATGGCATGGAAAGACTTTTATAGCCCGAATAAGCTGAAAAACAAGCTCACCCCATTAGCAATATTGTTTCAGCACAGACGGGTATATTTTTTCGAAGATAATACTCCGCTTGCTCCTTGGTCGGTAGCTTATTTGTATAACAAGTATTGCGATCATCTCGGTATCATGCGAAAAAGTTCACACAAGACACGCAAGACTTACATCTCTGCACTGATAGACGGGAAAGTAAACATCAATACGCTCCGTGAAATGGTCGGACATGCGGACGAACGTACCACCTACAACAACTATTGTTTTGACCGCGGTACAGAAGAAGAAAAAGTTAATTTAATAGAAAATGCTTTAATATCTTAAAGTGTATTCAAGTGTATTCAAAACTTTTTAGCACCTTATACACTCGGTATAAATGAAATAATATAATTCAGGTTCCCAAAACCCTTGAAAATACAGGCTTTAAGGCAAAAAAAATCTCCGCAGATCATTCTGCGGAGAGCTTTAAAGCAGTGACTCCGAGGGGAATCGAACCCCTGATTCCAGCGTGAGAGGCTAGCGTCTTGACCGCTTGACCACGGAGCCATATTATGTTCGCTGTTCAGCCGTGCCTCACAGCGAATATAACTATACCACATACATTTTGAATATGCAAGCTTTTTTAAAGATTTTTTTCACCTTTTTTTTGACCGGCTTTCTGATCTTTTTTCTGAAGATCAGAAAGCGCTTCTTTCTTCACCATGATCTGAAGCGCCTGCTTTGCATTTGTGATGGTCACCTCGTCGTGAACGCCGCCGAATTCCCCGTCCAGGGTCCATGGGATCTCCTCAATAGACTCAAAGTGGATACTGCCGGAGCGGAAGGAATACATCCTCTCCTCATTGATCTGCCGCAGCCCGATCGCCCCCAGAAGTTCACTGAGTTCGATGGCATTCTTCGGAGTCTTTATCAAAGTCACCTCAAACTCTCCGTCGTCGAAGACAACATCCTTTCCGATGATACCCTGAAATCCTCCCACGGATTTCGAATTCGTCACCATACCGAAGATAAATTCATCCTCGATCACCTCGCCGTCATGGGTGACTCTGATCTTATAAGACGGGATATTGAAAATGCGTTTCGTCCCTTCCAGTACATACGCCAGATGTCCCAGAATATTTTTCATACTCTGCTTCGTCTCATAGGACACGTCTGTAAACAGCCCGAAGGCAGCGATATACACGAAATAGTCCCTGTTAAAACACCCCACGTCACAGGAAAAGACCGTCCCGTTGACCGCTGTGTCCGCCGCCTCCAGTATATCCTTGGAAATGTGCAGGCTTCTCGCAAAGTCATTTGTCGTCCCTGCCGGGATATATCCGATCGGCACTTTTTCCTCTCTGTACTCCATCATTCCCGTGACAACTTCGTCCAGCGTTCCATCTCCGCCGCTGCACACCACAAGATCGTAATCTCCATCATAGGACCTCATCTTCGCGACCGCATCGTGATATTTCTGTGTGGGATAGACTGTCACATCATATCCCCCCTTGACAAAAATGTCAAGGACATCCGACAGTTTCGGCTTCAAAAGTCCCTGCCCCGAATTCGGGTTGTAGATAAAAAGCATCTTCTTCATTCCGGCATCCTCCAACTCTTATTTTTATACCCACTCATGCAAGCATGGCAGCCGCTTTCCGGGCTTATCGATCAGATGGGGGAAGTTCCTTCCCCTATCTGATCCGCGCGATATCACGGGCAGCTCACGGCAAAGCCGTTCGCTGTCCGTTGCCCGGCAAATGCCTGCTCGTGCAAGCACGGCAGCCGCTTTCCGGGCTTATCGCGCAAAAGAGGCTGCACCTTGATCCAGCACAGCCCCGCATATCATTCCTTTATCCTGATCCGGCTCATCGCCGGGAAAATGTTTTCGATATTATTTTTCTTTCGCGAAAAATGTTTTAATCCCCTCTGCTGCCTTTTGCTCATCCTCACCGTCCGTCACAACAGTGATCCGGTCTCCTCCTGCAAGGCTCAGACTCATCATCCCCATGATGCTCTTGGCATTGACATTTTTTTCACCAACCTGAATATATACTTTGCTTGCATACTGGCTGGCTTCCTGGACCAACAACGCGATAGGTCTTCCATCAAGGCCTTTGTCTGCTTTTACTACAACAGCTGTTTTTATCATAATAATCCTCCTTGTTCTCGCCTCACTTTGTCCGCCAATTCGCTCAGTTTCCGTAGCCTGTGGTTGATACCGGATTTACCGACGGGAGGGGTCAGGGATTCTCCCAGTTCCTTCAGAGTAGCGTTTGGATTTTCAAGACGGGCGACAGCCGCCTCCACCAGATTCTCCGGCATGTTTTCAAATCCGATCCTGTCTCTGAGGTATGTAATATCCTCAACCTGCTTAACCGCTGCCGATACTGTCTTATTTATATTGGCAGTCTCGCAGTTCACCTGTCTGTTTACGGAATTGCGCATCTCCTTTAAGATCCTGACATTCTCAAGATCCATCAGGGCGACATGCGCCTCCATGACATTCAGCATATCAACTATCTGGGAACCCTCTTTCAAGTAGACAATATATGATTTCTTGCGGGGTACAATCTTCGCGTCCAGGGAAAAACCGCCCATCAGCCCTCTGATCTGTTCTGCAATCTCCTCCGAGGAGCAGACGATCTCAAAATGGTACGATTTCCTCGGATCACTCATGGATCCGGACGCCTGAAATGCGCCGCGCAGAAAAGCCCGCCTGCAGCAAGTCTGCTGTACTACCAGAGGATTTACGGCGTGAAGCTCTTCCGCATTTCCGTGATGTTCGTCCAGCATCTTTACCGCCTGGAGGACTCTGACCGCATCCGCATGCCGCCTGACCACGACCGCATAGGACACCGATTTTCTTACTGTGTTCCGTCTGACAGCGATATCAGTCTTTATATTAAATGTTTTTTCTATCAATGTAAAGACTTTTCTCGCGACAAGAAAATTTTCCGTATGGATTTTTATACTGCACTGGTCAAACCGATTGATTACCACAGTCCCGCACATTCCGATAAAAGCAGCCAGCTCTGCGATACAGCAGTGCCTTGCCGGACTGATGTGTTTTGCCAGTTCTTCTCTGACCTGCCCAGAAAATGACATATTTTCTCACCTTTTACGCCACGGGCACCGTCCCGCGCACTTATTTTTTCTTTGTAATACTGTCTTTTCCAATGTCCCGGTGCTCTATACGCACTCCGTAGCTCTCTTCTTTTTCCAGAATCTTATACAGAGCGTTGGCAAGCGTAACAGACCGGTGCTTTCCTCCGGTACAGCCGATGGCGATCACCAGCTGGTTCTTCCCTTCCAGGATATAATTCGGGATCAGAAATTCCATCAGGTCTTTCAGTTTTTCCAGAAAAATCCTCCCCTTGTCATTCTCCATGACATAGTCCTGGACCTCCGGGTCGTTTCCCGTCTTCTTCCGGAGTGTATCAATATAATAAGGATTCGGGAGGAAACGCACATCAAACACCAGATCCGCATCCTGCGGGATGCCGTACTTGAACCCGAACGACATCACTGTAATGAAAAGATTGCAGAAGCTGTGTCCTTCCACAAAGATCTTTTCCAGTTCCAGCCGCAGTTCCCTTGTAAGCATCTTGCTGGTGTCCATGATATAGGTCGCTCTCATTTTCAGGAACGCGATCTTCTCACGCTCCTTCGCGATCCCCGTATCCACTCTCCCGGAACCGCTCAGGGGATGCTGCCTCCTCGTCTCCTTGTATCTCTTTACGAGCACGTCATCTGCGGCGTCAAGAAAGAGGATCTCATATTTCACCCCTTTTTCGTCCAGTTCTTTCAGATTCGCTTCCAGTCCCGAAAAGTCCTGCCCGCCTCTCACATCCAGCCCGAGGGCCACCTTCTCCATGGAAGACTCCGGAGCTTTCAGCATCCTGGCAAATCCCGGAAGAAGCGGGATCGGCAGGTTATCCACGCAGAAATACCCCATGTCCTCCAGCATCTTCAGCGCGGTGGACTTTCCCGCGCCGGACATTCCTGTAACTATAACAAAACGCATTTTCTAAAACTCTCCTATCCTTTTCACTTCCGGATGCAGCCGCACACCGGAATTTTCCTCTACCCTGCGGACCACCTCATCCATCACTTCTATAACCTGGGCCGCCGTCGCGCCCCCCAGGTTAATCACAAACCCGCAGTGCTTCTCTGACACCTGAGCATTTCCCACGCGGAATCCCCGAAGTCCCGCATCCTGTATCAGCTTTCCTGCAAAATATCCTTCCGGTCTTTTAAATGTGCTGCCCGCGCTTCCATACTCAAGAGGCTGCTTTTCAACACGTTTTTCCCGCAGTTCATCCATCCTTGCACGGATTTCCTCTTTTCTGCCTTTTTTCAAATAGAGGACAGCCTCCAGAACAACATAATCCATTTTTGAGACAATACTGGTACGGTACCCCATCCCCATCTCTTCTTCGGGAATGGTGAGGATATCTCCCTCCGGAGTCAGCACAGTCGCGCTCTTAAGCACCTGTTTCATCTCTCCGCCGTACGCTCCGGCGTTCATGCGGACGGCGCCGCCCAGTGTCCCCGGGATTCCGGACGCGAACTCCATGCCTTCCAGCTCAGCCTCACACGCGGCTGCCGCCACTTTCGAGAGAAGCGCCCCTGCCTGGGCATGGATTTCTTCTCCCTCAACGGATATTTTATTCATATTTTTAAAGATCTGTATGATGACTCCACGATATCCTTTATCCCCCACAAGAAGATTACTCCCGTTCCCCACCACATAGTAAGGAATCCCCTCTTCTCTGCAGAGCTCTGTGATCCTGCTGATTTC
This sequence comes from uncultured Mediterraneibacter sp., assembly GCA_944377745.1. Taxonomy (GTDB): domain Bacteria; phylum Bacillota; class Clostridia; order Lachnospirales; family Lachnospiraceae; genus Mediterraneibacter. The sequence goes on from CALWFV010000019.1 coordinate 23,491, forward strand.
TTCTACCTCTGACGGTGTGACAAAAAAATCTGCCGGACCTCCGATCCGGAACGTTGTATGTCCTGACATCAACTCATCCTGCAGTACATTCTTCTCTCCTGCTATAGCACAAAGTTCTTCGTACAGATTCATTGATATACTCCATTTCTTTGCTTATTTGTTTCCCTATTATAATCCAACCCCGCCCCGTTGTAAAGCGCACAGCGCTCAGTTCTGACAGGTAAAAATAATTCGCACTAAACCTATTGAAAATACACAGCTTCACTGCGAAAATAGAATTATTACAAATAAACTTTTTCGCAGTGAGGCTGAAATGGGAAGAAAAGAACAGAGAATCCAAAAGAAACTTGAAAAAAATCCAGTTAAAGAACTTAATAAAATTCAAAACAGATATTATAGTCCGCTGTTTTGGAAGTTTGCCAGACAGAGGATCCCCGGCATCCGAGCTATATCACATATACAAACCGGATGATGCTGGGGACTTTATATTATAAGGGAATCGCGGGTATTGACAGCATGCAGGAGATGACAGAACAGTTTAACGATGAGATGATTTCGAAAAATCTGTCAGCGTTTATAGGTGAGGTAGCCAGTATAGGGAGCGAATTCATCGAAAATAACGGGGAAGACCGGAAACGTCAGGAAAAAATGAGCGCGGAGAAAATCAAACAGGATTGCGAGATAAAAGCATTCATCCGGCTGGCAGGCCGGATCAAAAAGAGTTTTCCGCGTCTGCCGATCCTGCTGCTGGCAGACAGCCTGTATGCATCGAAAACGGTCATGGATCTGTGCAGGGAGTATAAGTGGGAATTTTTGATCCGGTATAAAAAAGGGAGTATACCAAGCATAGCGGAAGAATACGAAAGGATACCGGAAAAAGGGAGGACTGAGAAGGCAGAATTCGTGAATGATATCGATTATGAAGGGAAACCGGTGCACGTATTAAGATATCGGGAAGAAAAGGATGGAGAAATAACAGAATTCCAATGGCTGAGCAGTATGAAGATTACCAAAGGGAGTGCGGAAAAAATGGCAGAGACAGGAAGGAAACGCTGGAAGATAGAGAATGAGGGATTTAACCGGCAGAAAAACTGGCAGGGGAGCATTACCCATACATGCAGTTGGAATGATCAGGCACAGAAGAATCATTATCTGATGGCGCAAATCTCAGATTTTATGAAGCAGCTGTATGAGTATTATTATCTAAAGAAAAACGGGATAGAAAAGAAACAAAAAAATATATCTTCTGATTTGCTAGAAAGCTTTGGCCAGCAGATAACAAAAGAAGATATATTTCCAGTTGATGAATATACACAGTCATACAACTGAGATAAGTATAGCAAAGGAAGTGATGCCTGCCAAGAGGAAAATGAACTGAATTATTCACATAACCTGAGAATTCGGTCATCAGGCCCACAAAAGTGGATAAGTTCGGGAGAAAAACAGAAGATGTGGATAACTTATTTTTTCTAAGAGTCCTCTTGATATATAGCAGGCGAATATATTTTTACCGTTTGAAACTGCACAGCGCTCCCGATTCTTGCCAAAATCCCAAAAGCAGTGTATAATGTAGCGGTATCTCTAAATTTTTACGCCCCAGGCGTACTGTACAACAAAAAAGGAGTGAATATACTACAGTGGACTCTGGTGACACTTTTCAACTGATCATACTGGTCATTCTTCTGATGCTCTCGGCATTTTTCTCTTCAAACGAGACCGCACTGACGACGGTAAACAAGATCCGTCTCCGCTCTCTGGCGGATTCAGGCGACAAACGCGCGGAACTCGTTCTTGACATCACACAAAATCATACATCAAAGATGCTGAGCGCCATTTTGATCGGCAACAACATCGTAAACATTTCCGCTTCTTCTCTGTCAGCTACACTCGCATATGCGTTCGGAGGGTACATGGTCAGCATCGCGACAGCTGTCCTTACCGTGGCCATCCTTGTATTCGGTGAGATCACGCCGAAGAATTATGCCACGATCAACGCGGAAAAGATCGCGCTCAGATATATCCGGGTGATCAGGATCTTTATGACTGTCATGACTCCGGTCATTTTCATTATCAATCTCTTCTCCCGCGGGATCATGCGTCTTCTGCGTGTTGATCCGAATGCCCAGAAGAAAAATCTTACCGAGGATGAGCTGCGTACGATCGTGGACGTGAGTCATGAGAACGGCGTCATCGAAACCGGCGAGAAAGAGATGATCAACAATGTGTTCGACCTCAACGACGCCAATGCGAAAGACATCATGGTGCCGCGTGTCCATGTCACATTTGCGGATGTGGAAAACACCTACGATGAACTGATCGAGATCTTCCGTGAGGATAAATTTACCCGGCTTCCCGTGTACGAGGAAAGCCAGGATAATATCGTCGGCATCATCAATATGAAGGACCTGCTCCTGTACGACAGGAACCAGCCTTTCTCCATCCGGGACATCATGCGGAAACCGCATTTCACCTATGAATATAAAAGTATCTCAGAACTTCTGGTGGAGATGAGAGATTCTACTTTTAATATTGCCATTGTTCTCGATGAATACGGCGAGATGGCAGGTCTCATCACACTGGAGGATATCCTCGAGGAGATCGTGGGTGAGATCCACGACGAGTACGATGATGTTGCGGATGATCCCCTCCAGCAGATCGGGGAGCGCGAGTATATCATCGAGGGTTCCATGAGCCTGGATGACATCAATGACCGACTGGGAACAAATCTGGAGTCCGAGGACTACGATTCTCTTGGCGGTCTCATCATCGGGCAGCTTGACCGACTTGCCGAGGAAGGCGACGAAGTCTGTACAGCCGACGGGATCCGGCTTGTAGTGGAAAAGCTGGACAAGAACCGGGTCGAAAGTGTGCACGTCTATCTTCCCGAGATACATGATGACTCTGCAGAGGGAGACAAACCGATGGCTTCTGCCATGTCGGAAAACAGCGCAGAAAATGCAGAACTGGCAGAGCAGGCTACCCAATCGGAAAGCAGCGGCACTGACAGGGCTGCCGCCGCCGACGGACATCCGCAGGTATCGTAGCCGGGGCTTTTGCTATGTTATAACATAAACATCTATAAGCAGCATAACTCTCCTGCAGGGAGCAGACCAATATGATCTGATCCCTGCGGGAGTTTTTATTTTTCACGCCATTCTTCTCACTGCATACTATATTATAGAAAGAATCCGGAAAGGAAATAACTATGCCTTATTCTATCATGCTCGACGCCGGACACGGCGGGAGGGATCCCGGAGCAGTATACAATGGACGGCAGGAGAAAGACGACGCTCTTGCCCTTACTCTCGCGGTCGGCGAAATCCTCCAAGAACGAGGGGTTGATGTACTCTACACCCGCACTACCGACATCTATGAGTCTCCCTATCAGAAAGCAATGGAGGCAAATGCCGCGGGTGTTGATTTCTTCATTTCGATCCACCGCAACTCCTATCCCACAGACAACGCTGTGTCCGGAGTGGAATCTCTGGTCTATGACCTGTCCGGGATCAAGCTGGAGATGGCGGAAAACATCAATGATCAGCTGGAATCCATCGGCTTCGTAAATCTCGGCGTCAAGGAACGCCCCGGGCTTGTCGTCCTGCGGCGCACAAAGATGCCTGCAGTCCTCGTGGAAGTGGGCTTTATCAATTCTGATACGGACAATCAGCTCTTTGATGATAATTTCGATGATATCGCCCTGGCGATCGCGGAAGGGATCCTTGAGACTCTGGGACAGAGCAGCGGCCCGGATTCCTCCGGTTATACTGTTCAGGTCGGTTCATACCGGAATCCCGCTAACGCGGACCGGCTTGTAAACGAACTGAAGGAGCAGGACTTTCCTGCTGAGATCGCGGAAGGGGATGGATTCTTCCGGGTCATGGTCGGAGCATTCTCCACGCTGGAAGAAGCGGTCGAGATGGAACGGCGGCTGAGGCGCGCGGGGTATCAGACGCTGGTGGTGAGTAGGTAAGAGGCGCGGGCGTCCGCACTATGATCGGCTTCGTCCGTCTGTTCCTGCGCAAGCTCGATTCCGCGCTTCGGTCCGTTGAAGATACTTTTCACTTCGTTCAAAGTATCTGCTTTCGCACTAGGCTCGAAAAAACCTCGCCAAGGGCTCAATGCGTCGCTCGCGGGCGTCCGCCCTATGCGAGAAAGAAGAGATCAGACTGTTATACGAAAACCGAGCGCACTCTTGATTTTTTTTAAGGATAGTATTATAATGGCGGAGTAAATAGTAGACGGGTTGCTTTTTGCAGAGGAATGGAGGATATACAATGGAGAAGAAAAACATTGACTGGGCTAACCTGGGTTTTGGATATCTGCCCACAGACAAGCGATATGTATCAAATTATAAAGACGGAAAATGGGATGAGGGTGCTCTGATCGATGATCCGAACATCACAATGAACGAGTGCGCCGGCGTACTGCAGTATGCACAGACGGTATTCGAGGGAATGAAAGCTTACACTACGGAAGACGGACGCATCGTAACTTTCCGCCCGGACCTGAATGCATCCCGTATGGTGGATTCTGCAAAGCGTCTTGAGATGCCGGTATTCCCGGAGGACCGTTTTGTTGACGCTGTTGTTCAGACTGTCAAAGCGAATGCAGCATATGTTCCGCCTTACGGATCAGGCGCGACATTATATATCAGACCGTATATGTTCGGAATCAATCCGGTCATCGGTGTAAAACCTGCTGACGAATATCAGTTCCGCGTATTCACAACACCGGTTGGACCGTACTTCAAGGGCGGCGTAAAACCGATCACTATCTGTGTTTCTGATTTTGACCGTGCTGCTCCACGCGGAACCGGACATATCAAAGCCGGACTGAACTATGCCATGAGTCTCCACGCAATCGTAACAGCTCATGCGAATGGATTTGACGAGAACATGTATCTGGATTCCGCTACAAGAACAAAGGTAGAGGAGACCGGCGGAGCGAACTTCCTTTTCGTCACAAAGGACAACAAGATTGTAACTCCCCATTCCACAACGATCCTTCCGTCCATCACAAGAAGATCTCTGATGTACGTTGCAGAGCATTATCTCGGACTGGAAGTAGAAGAGAGAGACGTATACTTTGATGAAGTGAAGGATTTCGCAGAGTGTGGCCTCTGCGGAACCGCTGCTGTCATCTCTCCTGTTGGAAAAGTGGTAGATCACGGAAAAGAGATCTGCTTCCCGAGCGGTATGGAAAAGATGGGACCGACGATCCAGAAACTGTATGATACTCTGACAGGCATCCAGATGGGTCATATCGAAGCTCCGGAAGGATGGCTCAAAGTGATCGAGTAATTCCTCTTCGAAAGTTTTCAGTTTTTTCTGAAATATAACCACTATAAAAACATCCCGACATCATTGGAGTCTCCTCCGTGTGATGCCGGGATGTTTTTCAGGATGTGCGCCCGCCGGGCGCACTGAAAATCCGGCGTCGGATGTTCTCTGACGCCGGATCATTTTTTCTCTGATCAGTTTCCCACTGTATTCTACTCTGTCAGGCCCTGTGCCTCAATCACTTCGAGCACACTGTCCACGTATTTCTCGCAGATCTCATCAGAAGCCGCTTCCACCATAACGCGGATCACCGGCTCTGTACCGCTCTCACGGACAAGGATACGTCCGTCGCTTCCCAGTGCGTCCGCAGCTTTCTGAACTACTTCCTGAACCGCCGGGTTCTCCCGCGCCGTCTTTTTATCCTTTACGCGCACATTTTTAAGAAGCTGAGGATAAATCTTCACTTCATCCGCAAGTTTTCCAAGGCTCTGTTTCTTCTCCAGGATAACCTCCATCACCATAAGGGATGTAAGGATCCCGTCGCCGGTCCTTGCATGTTTGCTGAAGATGATATGTCCGGACTGCTCTCCCCCGAGGACATATCCGTTCTTCATCATATTTTCATAGACGTACTTATCGCCCACTGCGGTCTGCTCATATTTCATGCCGATCTTGTCGCACGCCTTGTACAGTCCCAGGTTAGACATGATCGTGGTCACGATCGTGTTGTCCTTGAGTCTTCCCTGCTCCATCAGATATTTCCCGCAAACATACATAATGCGGTCGCCATCCACTACGTTTCCGTTCTCGTCTATGGCGATGCATCTGTCCGCGTCGCCGTCATATGCAAATCCCACATCCAGTTTCTTCTCTTTGACAAACTCCTGAAGGACTTCAATATGTGTGGAACCGCAGTTTGTATTGATATTGGTTCCGTCAGGTTCATTGTTAATGACATATGTCCTTGCTCCAAGCGCGTCAAACACGCTCTTTGCGATCGTAAAGGCACTGCCGTTTGCGCAGTCCAGTCCGATCCGCATATCCTTGAAGGATCTGGTCGCAAGTGAGATCAGATGTCCAATATAGCGATTTCTTCCCGCCGCATAGTCGATGGTCCGTCCGATATTTTCTTTCGTGGCAAGAGGAAGCTCTCCGATCTCCCCGTCAATATACGCTTCGATCTTTTCCTCTACTTCCGCCTCCATCTTATGCCCCGCACTGTTGATCACCTTGATCCCGTTGTCGTAGAAGGGGTTATGGCTTGCGGAGATCATAAGGCCGCAGTCAAAATCCTCTGTTCTTACCACATAGGATACGCTCGGAGTGGTCGTCACGTGAAGAAGATAAGCATCTGCCCCGGAAGCTGTGATTCCCGCCGCCAGCGCGTACTCAAACATATAACTGCTCCTTCTTGTATCTTTTCCGATCACTACCCGTGCTTTGTGATCCTGTCCAAAATACCAGCCCAGATAACGTCCTACTTTAAATGCATGCTCCACGGTCAGTACAACATTTGCCTCGCCGCGAAAACCGTCAGTCCCAAAATATTTTCCCATGTCTGACTTCCCCTTTATTTTTACTTTATAAGTCTATGCGCCAAAACAGGTTATAACCCCCTGTACAGCACACTTTTCATTATATTACTATTACAGAATAGTTACAAGTATTTCTTTTCTGTTAATTCAGAGAGTAACAATTCTGTTAAAATCAAAATTTCAAAGTTCCTGTTTTCTCCGGACCGCTTTTACGCTATACTAGATGTGGATCCGCATTCCAGCTGATACCGATATATCAAATTGATATTTCCATACAGATTTTTACGGAGGTTTCCTATGATAAAACTGATTGCAAGTGACCTGGACGGCACACTGCTCCAGAACGGGGCGCAGGAACTTACTCCCCGCGCCATACAGCTAATACATGAACTTACCCGGAAAGGGATCCGTTTTGTCGCGGCAAGCGGACGTCAGTACGACAACGAACGGCGCGTTTTCGATGCCATCAAAGATGAGATTTCCTACATAGCTGAGAACGGTTCTATCTGCATCGACAACGGAAAGGTCATATTCCGGGGTATCATAGAAGATGATCTCGCGTTTCGAATCATCCGCGAGATCAAAAAAGAGGCAAACTTCGATATTGTCGTCTCCCGCGAGGACACCTGCCTTATCGAGAAGAATAACCCGGATTTTGTGAACCACATCGTAAATGTGATGCACAACACGACCGAGATCGTGGATGATATCACAAAGATACACGGTCCTATCCTCAAGATCGCCGTCGCAAACATGAAGGACGGTCCTCATATCATAGACAAATATCTGAAACATCTTCAGGATATGTTCGGTTCCGAGATCAAAGTCGTGACCTCGGGAAATATCTGGATTGATTTCATCGCCCCCGGCACGAATAAAGGGACCGCGCTTGAGCACCTTCTTAAACTGTTCAGTATCCGTCCGGAAGAATGCATTGCTTTCGGAGATCAGTACAACGACGTGGAAATGCTGGAACTGGTCGGCAGGAGCTATGCCATGTCCAACGCAGCGCCGGGCATCTCCTACCACGCGGACTATGTGACGGATTCCGTGGAAGATGTGCTGGAGGATCTTCTGGCAGGGCTGGACTGAGATCTCTTATTTTAATTCCACCACTGCATAGGGCTTTCCATCCCCATCGCACAGTTCCACTACGGTACGCTCTGACTCCTGTGCCACTTTCGGATAGATTGTATCTCCCAGCACTGCTGATTTTTTATAATCCACCCGGAGCTGTCTCACCTTCATTTCCCCGGGCAGCACTTCCAGCGCCATCTGCACGTACTGGCAGTTATTCACATGTTCATTCGTGTCGATATGGTATTTTCGCACCGGGAAGGATTCCATTTCCGCGCACTGCTCCGGCATCAGGATCTTGCGTCCCTCGTAAGGCATGTCCAGCGGCTCTTCTGTCCCGTATGGACGGATATGTTCTTCTGACGGACGCGCCGGGCGTCCTTTTTCCAGATCCATAAACACCCAGATGGAATTCGCACAGGCGATCCGCGCTCCCTGTGCGTCTTTCATATAGAAATTTCTGTTCCCGTAGAGCCCTTTAAACTCAGTGGCAAACGTTCCTGTTGTTATCTTCTCTCCGAGGTCCGGATACCGGTCTACGATCACCTGCCAGTAGGACAGGATCCACGCCTTTTTCTCTGCTTTGAGCCGCTCCATTCCCAGACCGGCCTCCTCGGAATGAAAGGTGCTGCAGTCCTGGAAATAATTTATAAGGGCCGGCAGTGTCATCTTCCCGGTATGATCTATCTCGCTGTACCTTACTCTTCCTTCAAACTCATACATTTCCGTTTCCTTCTTTCGCTATTCTTCTGCTTTCGCAACATAATTGTAGTCTACGGTGATCACACATTCATATCTGCTGTCAACCTGCCTGAGGCGCTCCTCCAGCCTGACAGGCAGTTCCTTTCTCGTCTCCTCATCATAATCAAGCGGAACGACCATGTCAAAGATCAGTTTGATCTGATCCTCTCCCTGGACCACACGAAAATCATGGATGCTGCACGCCGGATCCATTTCCTTCAGAATTTCCTGTACTTTTTCACGGATCTTAAGCACTTTTTCATCCTTCATTTCCACCGGGTCCATATGGATCACAAGGAACAGGCCCAGTTTTTTCCCCGCCTCTCTCTCGATCCGGTCAATGATCTCATGGGACTTCTCGATATCTACGTCATTGGGTACCTCCGCATGGATCGATGCCATACTCCGTCCCGGCCCGTAGTTATGTACAATCAGATCATGAGTCCCCTCGATCCCGTCATAGCTCTCCACAAACTTCTTGATCTTCTCGTAAACCTCGGGATCAATGGCCTCTCCGATCAAAGGCTCCAGCGTATCTTTCGCGATCCCGATGCCGGCCCACATGACGACGAGTGCAACGCCCACACCGACAACACCGTCAATATTGATCCCGGTCAGGCCGAAAAACACCAGAGACAGGATCGTTGCGCCGGTGGTGATCACATCACCCATTGAATCCGCAAAGACCGCTTTCATGACTTTGGAATCTATTTTTTCTCCCAACTTTCTGTTAAACAGCCCCAGCCAGAGTTTCACCGCGATGGACAAAAGCAGGATCACAACAGAAACCAGACTGAATGTCATCGCCTCCGGCGTCCGGATCTTTCCCACCGAGTCTTTCAGAAACGTAAATCCCACTTCGATCACGAGAAAAGACACTACCAGGGCCGCGATGTATTCCATCCTGCCGTGTCCGAAAGGATGATCCGCATCCGCCGGTTTCTCCGCCATCTTCACTCCCACAAATCCGATGATCGAGGAACCTGCGTCCGACAGGTTGTTAAACGCGTCCGCAGTGACGGAAACGCTATGCAGGACAAGTCCTACGGCAAATTTCACCGCAAACAGAAAAACATTGCAGAAGATGCCCACGAAACTGGCGAGCACTCCATACGCCGTTCTCACAGACACCTTCTCCACGTCTTCATAATCTTTTATAAAATGTCTCACTAAAAATTCTGTCATTTTTTATTTTCCTTTCCAGAAATACCAGCTTATCTTAAAATCAGAATTCGCTGTCACGCCGGAATATTCCTCTTCTGTCAGTACAGCTTTTATCTTTTGGCGGTTTCCGTCCTGATCCACCACATTGACCGCGTCGCCAAAGCAGAGACCCGGATACAGAACGCCCCACCAGTTGCAGCCTTCCGCGGCGCCGATCTCCACCCGGAGAGCCCGGTAGTTCCCCGCAGGGAAAAAGAGCTCTCCGAATGTCCTGTCAGAAAACCAGCAGGTTGTCACCGCCGCGTTCACAGGATCGTCCGAGCCGGCTTCCCGCAGCACATCTGTCCCGGTCGTCTCGATCTCGTCAGTATGCTTCCGGACCCAGTCTTCCGTCTCTCCTAAGGACAGTCCTTCCGGCATCTCACGGATGAAATATTCCTCTACCGCATCCCTTACCTTCAGTTTCAATTCCTGGTCCTCTTTGCTGTCGCTGTTGGCGATCACGTGGAACCGCAGGATCTCATCCGCAAGCTCGCGCTGCATCCTCGCCTCGGCCGCAGCGCCAGTACGCCAGAACACAAGTCCTGTCACTATGACTGCAAGAAGCAGCGAGAGGATAAAAATAATCCGGTTTTTATATTTGTCATTATTGTATGCCTGCTTCATATGTATTTCCTCCATATTCCATAAATTTCCTGAATCTTATATGGAGTATGGACAGAAATAGATTGTTTATTCCGAAAATTCTGAATTTATTACTTCATGGGTGCCGTGTACTTTCTCAAAAGTGCCAAGCACTTTTGAGAAAGTACACGGCACCCATGAAAAAAGATCAACTACTCCTTCTGCCGCAATGTCCCCACCACGGTATCCACCTGGTTATTGATATGCTGCCCCGTGATGCTTGTTGCTTTCTCTTTATCTCCCGCCGCAATAGCGTCGATGATCGCCTTATGCTCGGCGATGAGCTGAGGATAGCACTCTTTCTTCTTCAGGTACTCAATGCGGTAGCGGTACATCTGCTCCCGGAGGTTGTTGAGAAGCTGGATCAGCCTCCGGTTGTCAGTAGCTTCAAAGATCACGTCGTGGAATGCCACGTCTGCCTCGGCGATCTTCGTGATATCATCACTGTCCAGCACGTCACGGAAATGAAGCGCCGCAGAGCGCAGCTGCTCAAGCCCTTCCTCATCGATCCGGTCACAGGCAAGCTGCACCGCCAGTTCCTCCAGGGCGCATCGCACTTCCAGCACGTCCCTCAGATTCTTCTCCGTGATTTCCGCAACCTCAGCGCCTTTTCTCGGGATCATGAGGACAAGCCCCTCCAGCTCCAGCTTGCGGATTGCCTCCCGGATCGGAGTCCTGCTCACTCCCAGCTTGTTTGCCAGCTGGATTTCCATCAGTCTTTCGCCCGGCTTCAGTTCCCCCCGGAGTATCGCCTGTCTCAGCGTATTGAACACAACGTCTCTCAGCGGGAGATATTCATTCATCGTAACTTCAAAATCTGTACTCATATTAATATTAATTCCTCCTGACACTGTGTATATTGGTGACATACACCTGTTTCGCAAGTGACCTGTCTCTTATGTTTTTCTGAGCCGTCTTTGCCGCCGCCCGGCTCTCAAACAGCCCGAACACCGTCGGCCCGCTCCCGCTCATCATGGCGCCCAGCGCTCCGGCGTCAAGCATCGCCTTTTTGATCTCATCGATGACCGGATGCATGGGGATCGTAACGTCCTCCAGCACATTTCCCATAGAGGACGCGATCTTCCTGAGGTTCCCCGCCTTCAGCCCGTCAATGATCCCGTCGATATCGGGATGCTCTGCGATTTCTTTTGAGTCCAGTGCCTCATATACCGTTTTCGTGGAGACACTGACAGGCGGCTTTGCTATGAGCACCGCGCATTTCGGCATGGGCGGAAGTACACTCAGTTTCTCTCCAATCCCTTCCGCCAGCACGGTCCCTCTCATGATACAGTAGGGTACGTCCGCACCAAGCTTTACGCCCCACTCCTTCAGTTCCTCCGTGGAAAGATGCAGTCCGAACATGCGGTTCATCCCGAACAGCACTGCCGCCGCATTGGAACTGCCTCCCGCCAGTCCCGCCGCAACAGGGATATGCTTGTCCAGCCGGATCCGTATCCCGTCGCTGATATCAAACTCATCGATCAGCAGTTTCGCCGCCTTATATGCAATATTATTTTCTCCCGTGGGAAGAAATCCCAGATTTGTCTCAATCCGGATCCCCGTTTCTTTCTGTTTTGTCAGCTTTACCGTATCATACAGATAGATGGACTGCATGATCATGCGCACGTCGTGATATCCGTTTTCCCTTCTTCCAAGTACATCCAGTCCCAGATTGATCTTGGCAAGCGCCTTTAATTCGACCTGATTCATCCTGTGTCCTCCAATCCGTACAGCAGCATACAGAGCCCCTTTCCGGACTCTGTATGTCTTTACATATTGTATCTTGTATACATTATTACAGTATACTCATATTCTCTTTAAAAATCAACAGCTTATCCCCTGATTTTGTCGATTCGTCCTGCAGCCCGTTCACTTCCATTATTCCCTCAACCGTCGTCATATATTTCTTTGCCAGACTCCAGAGATCCTCTCCCTGCTGTACAATGTGTCCGACGATGCCCGGCCGCTGATCCATTTCTTCTATATTAATAGGCTGCATTTCCGCCTCTGTGATCACTTCCACGGGAACCGTCTTTCTCACGAACGTATCAAATGCCAGCACAGCCTTGATCTCCACAGCTTCGCTTCCCGCCAGCGTGACAAGAAGCTGTTCCACATGATATGCCATGTTGCTGCATACATTGTCCGTCATCCCGCCGCATTCGATAAGATAGGAAAATGGCACCATTCCCTGCCAGCTCCCGTACGGTTCCATATCATCCGCCCGCATATACAGAAACGAGACATGAAGGATTCCCTCGACCTGGATGCCTTCCGAAGTGTTCTGCATATGTTCCATCTGGATACTTCCCCGGCTGTGCAGGATCTGGAGCACGTCGTCCTTAAGTTCCGGGAGTTCCAGCCGTTCCGTCACACGGCATTTCGACTGGTTCTGCATGAGCAGTTCCTCATAGACCGCTTCCCGCGTCTGGAACACGCACTGCTTCTCCAGAGAATACATGTCTTCCAGGATCTCCATCTCTTCCTCCTCGTAAATATTCATCCGAAGCCCCAGCGTTCCCTCGATCCCCAGAGTCCGCATTTCCCCGTCCTCATCCATGCGAATATCAACCAGCGTATCCTCCAGCACAGGCTGCACATAGTAATACATATCCTCGGTCACGCCGTCACAGGAAATGCGCCCCTCATAAGGCACAGTCTGGGTGATCCAGTCCGGTTTCTCCTCTCCAGAAAGATACATGCAGAACACAAGCAGCTCCCCCCGCAGGAGCAGTTCATCCTGTCCGGCACGGATATCCAGTTTCCTTATCTCTACTTCCGAGAGCAGGATCTGCCCGATACTCTCCTTGGTCCCCGGCAGCGTGATCTCCTCCTTGATCCGGTAGGTATCCTTCCGGGTGACCGAAACCTTGAGCAGATCGATCTTCTTCATTTTCTTATAGACCGGAATATCACTCTCTACATCAACCGTAGTCTCCTCGTCCTCCAGACGTTCCCGTCCGATCTCAAGCTCCACCATCACGCGCAGGCTCAGCTTTCTGGAATTCACTACTGAAGAGCTGAATTCCGTGCGTACATTCTGGATAAAAAATGTGTCCTCCTCCCCGTTCTCCATGTACACCATCTCCTCAAAAGGCAGCTTTCCCTCCAGCACGGCAGGTTTGGGGTCAACAGAGGACGTCACATACAGTATCCGGAAATAGACCTTTCCTACTATCCTCACATAATTTTCCACAAGACGGATATCCTCCGTCTTTACCTCCGCCGTCCCCTGTATGATGCGCTGCACATCATCCTTTGCGTCCGGAACATTGTAATCCTCATCCAGATAGAACTGGTCGAACGTCCGCTTTCCTTCCCTGACATAATGAATCGGTTTCCTGACTAACTCCATCGCTGTCCTCCTCAATCAAAAATGACATTTTTCCCGACATCCTCGAGCTGAACTACCACATAAGGAAATGTGGTGATCTCTTTTGTCTCCTCCCCCTTTTCCGGTCCCAGAAGGTTTGTATGTATATAGACCGCATCTTCCGTCTCATACAGTCCGCTCACTTCCACGCTGTATCCCGTCGTAAGCTGGGCCCCGTATCCCTCCGCAATATAGAGTGCCCCTTGGTCGGCGTAGGTCAGCCGGAACGACGCCGCCTTATTTTCCTCGATCAGCAGCTTAAGCTCCTCGGGCGCTGCGTCCTTATCAAGCACGGTAAACTCCAGATCTCTTATCTTCTGTGTCTTCTGCGGTCTCGTGACGCATCCGGCGAGCAGACACGCAAAGACACATAGCGCACAGAAACCTGTGCATATTCTGCCGAACTGTTTCACCTGCAATTTCCCCGCAGCATTTTCCCTATAAAGATATGTAGATTCGGCTCCGATTATTCCCGCGCCTGATGAAAACACGTTCCTGTCCGGCTCTTTTCCTCCTGCTTTTTCTTTGTTGCCTGCCGCAGTATCTGGACATCAATACAGTTATTAAAACTTGTGTCTATTATCTTGTTTTTTCCATAGCACTGGTATATAATAAAAAAGGTGCGCTGGCGCCCGCAGAATTAACGTAAAAGAGGATAAACCCGATGTTTCGTTTTATATGTATCGTAATTTTTCTTATTTTATATCTGATTCTTACTATTCCGGTGCTGATCGTTGAGTGGATCATCGGAAAATTTAACCCCTATGCACGGGATATCAGTTCTCTGCGCATTGTACAGTGGGCATTCCGATTCATACTGAAGATCACCGGCGTAAGAACGACTGTGATCGGAGAGGAAAATATCCCTGATGAACCGGTTCTGTTCATCGCAAACCACAGGAGTTATTTTGACATCCTGCTGACCTACAGCAGATGCAGACGGCTGACAGGGTATATCGCCAAGAAAGAAATGGATCGTTATCTCACCCTTACAAGCTGGATGAAACGTCTCCACTGTCTGTTTCTTGACCGGAAGAATCCGAAAGAAGGGCTGAAGACTATTCTTCAGGCGATCGATAATATCAAAAACGGGATCTCGATCTGCATTTTCCCGGAAGGTACAAGAAATACCGGCGAAGAACTGACCATGCTTCCGTTCCGTGACGGAGCCTTCAAGATCGCCACCAAGACCGGATGTGCCATCGTACCGATCTCGCTAAACAATACTGCAGAGATTTTCGAAAATCATTTTCCGAAAATAAAAAAGACTCATGTGGTCATTGAATACGGAAAGCCGATCTATCCAGATCAGCTGGACAAAGACACAAAGCGCCATATCGGCGATCATGTAGAAAACATCATAAGAGAAACGATCAAAAAAAATGCGGCGCTGGTATAAACCGGTTCCGCATTTTCTTTTCGTCAGTTATCCTAGATTTCTTCTTTTCCTGTTCCCCTTCTCCGTTCAGAACAAAGGGATCACAGCCTGGATCTCACATGATCTTTCCGAGGAAGCTCTCCCCGTCTCCGGTATATCGGATCCCGAACAGCTCTGCAATCGTTGCGGAGATATCCGCGTAACTCTCTCTTGTCCCAAGGTTCACTCCACGCTTTACATTCTTTCCGCAGCATAGGATGGGAACATATTCTCTGGTGTGGTCTGTTCCCGGGAATCCCGGATCACATCCATGATCCGCCGTGATCATGAGAACGTCATCCTCCCGCATTTTCGGCAGGAACTCATCCAGTCTCTTGTCAAACGCATTCAGCGCATCCGCATATCCTTTGATATCATTTCTGTGTCCGTAGAGCATATCAAAATCTACCAGATTTACAAAACACAGACCGTCAAAATCCTCATCCAGAAGATAGATCGTCACATCCATATTTTTCTCATTTCCTTCATTCGGAAATGTCTTGGTCAACCCTCTTCCCGCGAAGATATCGTAAATCTTTCCCACTCCGATAACGTCTTTCCCCGCTGCCTTCAACATGTCGAGGATCGTATCCTTCGGAGGCTCCAGCGAGAAGTCGTGCCGGTTCACCGTTCTTGTAAAGTTCGGCGACTCTCCCACATAAGGTCTGGCGATCACACGTCCCACTGCATTTTCCCCGGTGAGCATCTTTCTTGCGATGCGGCAGCCCTCATACAGCTCTTCAAGCGGGATCACTTCCTCATGAGCAGCGATCTGGAACACGCTGTCCGCGGAAGTGTAGACGATCCACTTGCCGGTCCGCATCTGCTCCTCCCCGTATTTACGGATCATCTCCGTCCCGGAGCCTACCTCGTTGCAGATCACGCCGCGTCCGGTCTTCTCCGCGAACTCGTCAAGCAGCTCCTGTGGGAATCCGTTGGGATATGTGGGCATCGGTTTCGGCGAGATCACGCCGCCGATCTCCCAGTGTCCCATGGTCGTATCCTTGCCCGCAGACTGCTCTCTCAGTTTTCCGCAGCATCCGGCTGCCGGAATGCCCTTCTTTTCAAAGGAAGTCCCTTCGATCTGGTACAGTCCCATTTTCTCCATATTTGGCACCGAGAGTCTTCCGCTCCGGATGCATGTTCCGAATGTATCACTGCCCACGTCGCCGAACCGGTCCGCATCCGGCTCATAGCCGACGCCGGCACTGTCAAGTACAATAAGAAATACACGTTTTGCCATTTTGATCTTCCTTTCTGTCTTCCGCCATGCCGTATGCCATATGCAGATATGACATACTACTGATCCACTTTGGTACACGGATCGCTCCGTGCTCAAGCGCAGCCCGCATGACCTTTTGACGTTTGTATCATATTATGCCATAATTTCCTCATAAATACAAACATCCCTGCCGCCTGTTTTTCCATATACATATCCTTTTACTTTTCTCCGACATATGCTATAATTCAAAGGAAAATCGCAAATCACAGCCGTTTACCGGCGACAAAAGATTCTCGAATATTTCAGGTCGCCTGTGCAGGAGCGGACAAATGAAAAGAGGGAAAAAATATGAGTGCACAGAATCTCACCCTGCTGACAGATCTGTATGAGCTGACTATGATGCAGGGCTACTTTGAAACCCAGGAAAATGAGACCGTTATCTTTGACATGTTCTTCCGGGAGAACCCGAACAAAGGCGGTTACTCCATCATGGCAGGACTGGATCAGGTCATCGATTATATCAAAAATCTGAACTTTTCCTATGAAGATGTGGATTATCTGAGAGGACTCGGGATCTTCAGCGAAGACTTTCTTCATTATTTAAGCGGGTTCCATTTCAGCGGCGATATCTACGCGATCCCCGAGGGAACCGTGATCTTTCCGCGGGAGCCCCTGATCAAAGTCGTTGCGCCGATCATGGAAGCGCAACTTGTAGAGACAGCGATCCTCACGATCATCAATCACCAGTGCCTGATCGCGACGAAAGCTTCCCGCGTTGTCCATGCGGCAAAGGGAGACGGGGTCATGGAATTCGGACTTCGCCGGGCGCAGGGACCCGACGCCGGTCTGTACGGAGCAAGAGCGGCGGTCATCGGCGGCTGCATCGGCACCTCCAACGTCCTGGCGGGCGAGATGTTTGACGTTCCGGTGCTGGGAACCCACGCGCACAGTTGGATCATGAGCTTTAAGGATGAATATACCGCTTTCAAGGAATATGCCCGTCTCTATCCGAACGCGTGCACCCTCCTTGTAGACACATATGACACCCTGAAATCCGGCGTTCCCAACGCGATCCGTGTGTTTAAGGAAATGAGGGACGAGGGGATCCACCCGAAGAGCTACGGCATCCGCCTGGATTCCGGGGACCTTGCGTATCTCTCCAAAAAAGCGCGGAAGATGCTGGATGACGCAGGATTTACCGATGCGGTCATCGCCGCGTCAAACGACCTGGATGAGTTCCTCATCAACGACCTGAAGATCCAGGGCGCTGCCATTACCTCCTGGGGCGTGGGGACCAATCTGATCACGTCCAAGGACTGCCCGTCCTTCGGAGGGGTTTATAAACTTGCCGCGATCCAGAACGAAGAGGGTGAGTTCATCCCGAAGATCAAGATCTCTGAAAACGTGGAGAAGATCACCAATCCCGGCAACAAGACGATCTACCGGATCTATGACAAAGAGACCGGAAAGATGCGGGCGGACCTGATCTGCTTTGTCGATGAGAAGTACGATACCTCCCAGGATCTGCTCCTCTTTGATCCCAACGCCACATGGAAGAAGACCCGTCTCGAAGGCGGCACCTACACGATGAAAGAGATCTTAAAGCCGGTCTTCATCCGGGGAGAATGCAAGTACCAGTCTCCTTCCGTAAAGGAGATCGCGGAGTTCTGCCGCCAGGAAAAAGATACGCTGTGGGATGAGACAAAGCGTCTCTTTAATCCGCATAAAGTATACGTGGATCTCTCTCAGAAGCTCTATGACACAAAGACAGCGCTTCTGAACAACGTAAATATTTGAAAAGAAAATAAAGGGGTATAAATATCATGAAGATCATAGTTTTAGCAGGCGGTCTCAGCACGGAACGGGACGTTTCCCTCTCCTCCGCAGCCGGGATCTGCCGGACACTTCTTGAGAAAGGACACGACGCTTATCTGCTTGACGTGTTCATGGGGCTGGAAAATCCGCCTGAGAATCTGGAGGATGTATTCACCCTCCCGGGACACGGGCTGGAGATTGCAAAAAATATCGGTACGGAAGAGCCCGATCTTGAGGCGGTCAAAGCTTCCCGCCCGGATCAGTCCGACTGTTTCCTCGGACCGAATGTTATCGAGCTGTGCCGTATGGCTGACATCACTTTCCTCGGGCTTCACGGCGGTGAAGGCGAGAACGGGAAACTCCAGGCTACTTTTGACCTGCTGGGTATCCGCTATACCGGTCCTGATTCACTGGGCTGCGCCGTGGCTATGGACAAAGGTTTCACAAAACAGGTATTCCTGCAGTCCGGCGTCTCCACTCCCGACGGAGTATGCCTTCACAAGAACGCGGCTGACCATTCGCTTGGCCCTCTCGGGCTCTCTCTTCCGGTGGTTGTAAAGCCCTGCTCCGGCGGCTCCAGCATCGGCGTATATATCGTCAATACAGAAGAAGAGTATGAAAGCGCGCTGGAAAATTCCTTCCGCTACGAAGACGAGGTCGTCGTCGAGACTTATATCAAAGGGCGCGAGTTTGCCTGCGGCATCATCGACGGAGAAGCGCTTCCGCCCATCGAGATCATCCCGAAGACAGGGTTCTTTGACTATGCGAACAAATATCAGGACGGCGCAACTGACGAAGTGTGCCCGGCAGATATCAGTGAAGAGATTTCTGACCGTATGAAAGAACTCACCGTCAAGGCGTATCACGCACTGAAGCTCAATGTATACAGCCGCGCAGACTTTCTTCTCGACGGGAAAGGCAACCTCTACTGCCTTGAGATGAACACCCTCCCGGGTATGACAGCGGCAAGCCTTCTCCCGAAAGAGGCAAAAGTTGTCGGGATCGAGTACGGAGACCTGTGCGAGCTGATCATCCGGAAATCTCTGGAAGCAAGATATCAGTGATCCGTCCGGGGGGAAAGCCGGATGACTAAAGAAAGGATTTTATGACTTATGAAAAATATGTCATTACAGAAAATTGCAGAAGCATGTAACGGGGACTACCGTGGCAGCGCAGAAAAAGCATCCCTCGAAGTCTCCAGCGTCGTGATCGACAGCCGCAAGGTCAAAAAAGACAGCCTGTTCATCGCCATCAAAGGCGCCCGCGTGGACGGTCATTCCTTCATCCCTCAGGTGATGGAAAACGGCGCCCTCTGCGCTGTGTCCGAACAGGATCTCGGCGACGTCTCATATCCTTACATAAAAGTAGACTCCTGCGAGCAGGCGCTAAAAGATATCGCGGAACATTACCGCAGGTCTCTGGACGTGAAAGTCGTGGGAATCTCCGGCAGTGTGGGAAAGACCAGCACCAAGGAAATGATCGCCTCAGTTCTGAGCGAGAAGTACAATGTCCTGAAGACAGAGGGGAATTTCAACAATGAGATCGGGCTTCCCCTCACCGTCTTTAATCTCCGTGAAGAGCATGAGGTCGCTGTCCTTGAGATGGGGATCAGCAATTTCGGAGAGATGACACGCCTCGCCAGAGTCGCACGCCCGGACATCTGCGTGATCACCAATATCGGCGTGGCGCACATCGAGAACCTGGGTTCCCGGGACGGCATCCTTAAGGCAAAGACTGAAATGTTCGACTATATGAATCCGGAGGGAACGATCATCCTCAACGGAGACGACGACAAGCTGCGGGGATATGTTCCCGGAAACGGGATCGATCCGGTCTATTTCGGTCTGGATCCGTCCTGTCCCTACCACACCGGCTTGGTCCGGAATATGGGGCTTCGCGGGACCACTGCCGAATTCATCACCCCAACGGGACAGTTTGAGGCGCATATCTCCATCCCGGGAGATCATATGGTATACAACGCGCTTGCCGGGATCGCCGTTGGAACTGCCCTCGGCATGACCTTCGATGAGATCCGGCGCGGAATTGAAAAACTTGTTCCTATCGCAGGGCGCAACAACCTGATCGAGACAGGACATTATACCATTATCGACGACTGCTATAACGCCAACCCGGCGTCCATGAAAGCGTCCATCGCAGTCCTCTCCGAAGCTGATACCCGCTCTGTCGCCATCCTCGGCGATATGTTCGAGCTCGGCGAAGGCGGTCCCCGGATGCACTATGAAACCGGAAAATACGCTGCGGACTGCGGCATCGACGTCCTCGTCTGCATCGGAGAGCTCTCCAGGGAAACCGCGCGGGGAGCCAGGGAAAATTCTTCCCCCTCCCGGACAGAGATCCATGAATATCTTACAAAAGACGATTTCTTCCGGGATGCTTCAAAGATATTGAAGGAAAAGGATACGATCCTTGTGAAAGCCTCCCACGGCATGGACTTTGCCCAGATCGTCGATAAACTGCAGGAGGATCTATAATTATGAAGTACCAGATTCTCGCACTCGATCTGGACGGTACTCTGACGAATTCCAAGAAAGAGATCACGGAGCCGACGCGGAAGGCGCTGATAGACATCCAGAAAGCCGGACGCATCGTCGTCCTTGCCAGCGGGCGCCCCATCAACGGGGTCGCTCCGCTGGCAAAATGTCTTCATATGGATGAATACGGCGGATATATGCTCTCCTTTAACGGAGCCCGCATCACCCGCTGTTCCACCGGCGAGGTCGTCTATGACCGCGCTCTCCCGACCGCAGTGATCCGCCCGGTGTTTGACGCAGTGCGGGCTTACCCCGGCACGGACATCATCACATACACAGATACCGAGATCCTCTCCGGCATCTGCCCGAATGAGTACACGGCAAAGGAATCCGCCATCAACCGCATGGAAGTGCGCCTCGTCGACGACTTTCCATCCGCGCTCACTTTTCCGGTCAATAAAATGCTGATCCCCGGGGAGCCGGATACGCTGGATGTTCTGATGGACCAGTTGAAAAACCAGTATCATGGTCTTCTTAACATTTACAAATCAGAGCCCTATTTTCTTGAGATCATGCCGCAGAATATCGACAAGGCATACTCCCTCCGGAAACTTCTGGACAGCCTCCGGCTGAATGCGGATCAGATGATCTGCTGCGGAGACGGTTACAACGACGTCTCTATGATCGAATACGCCGGTCTCGGCGTTGCTATGGCGAACGCCCAGGATGTTGTGAAAGAGGCGGCCGACTTTATCACATATTCAAATGACGAGGACGGTGTGCTCCGTGTGATCGATCTGTTCATGCGCTGATCATCCTTCGATAATCTTGCCACATCGGGTTTCCTGCGATGATCTTCCTGCGCCGGGTTTCTCCCGCTGCCGGAAGATCTGATCAGAGCATCTCCTCCTCCCCGAAGGCTTTCAGGAACTGTTTCCTCCCATATCCCGGGAATTCCACTTCCACCATCATTTCATCCTCCGAAACCAGGATCCCTTCGCCGTATTTTCTGTGCCGCACCCGCTGTTCCGGCGGCTTCGTCCCGGATCCTGCTTTTTCTTTTCCAAGAACTTCATCTCCCGTTTCTTTCTTTCCCAGGTCTTCATCCCCTGCTTCTTTCTTTTCTAGGTCTTTTTTCTCCGGCTTCAGTTCAGATTCTGTCCTCTTCTTACGGATCTGCTCCTGCACTTCCCGACGCATCTGCTGCAGATTGTTCCGCTTCTCCTCCTCAGTCCGCACATCGTCTCTCTTAAGAAGATGCTGCGGTATCATCTGCAGATACCGGCTGGGCTCTCCCAGCACCCCCGGCTCTCCGGGATTGGTATACCAGGACAGTTCCAGTTCGTTCCTGGCACGGGTGATCCCCACGAAGAACAATCTCCGCTCCTCTTCCTCCTGCTCAAAGTTCCTGCACCGCAGCGGGATCAGCCCCTGATTCATTCCGGTCAGGAACACTGTATCAAACTCCAGCCCTTTGGAAGCGTGAAGGGTCATCAGTTTCACTGTATCCGTGTCCGCTTCTTCTGCACCCTTTTCCTCATCTGCAGCTTTCTCGCCCGCATCCAGCTTCATGCCATAGAGTGCAGAGCTGTTGATAAACTCCCGCACACAGTCTGTAAAATCACGTCCTCCTGTCCCGGCGGAGCAGGCTGTGCACATCCTTTCCAGGAATCCTATCACTTTCTCCTCATCGGACGCGTATTCCGCTGATGTGGGATGGAGCATTTCCTTTAATCCAAAATATGCAAACAGTTCCTCCGCAGAAGGGCTCTCCCCTTCACCGGTTCTTCTGTCGGAAAAATAATCCTGGAATCCCTGCATCTTCCGGAAGAACTGATCTGAGCCGCCCGCCTTCCCTGAGACCGCGGTAACTGCAGCGATCCGTTCGGACGTTTCTCCCTTCTCTCCAATGGCTCTTCTCACAATGTCCTGAGCCTGTTTCTTTGTACATTTCTCCCCATATCGAGTATCTGTCAGCACCTGCATCGCTGTCTGCGCATCTGCCGGATTTACAGAGAAACGGAATACTTTCACAAGCCAGTCCAGTACCGGAATATCCTTCAGAGTCTTCTTCACAGACAACTCACAGGGGATTCCCTGTCTCTCAAACACCTTCACCAGGATCTCCGACTGCTTCTGAAGCCGGTAGAACACAGCGATCCCGCTGTATGGCTCTCCTTTCTCATGGAACGTCCGGATCCGCTCCGCCAGATACTCCGCCTCCTGGAATGGATCGTAGTGATTTTTTACCACGATCTTCCCGGTCTCTTCCCTGCTTCCACGGATCTGCTCTCCAAACTGAAGAAAGCGGTTCGCCGCTTCAAGGATAGACGCATTGGAACGGTAGTTTACCGGAAGAGTCAGTTCCTTTGCCCCGAACCGGTGCTTCAGGAGGAAAAACATATTCTCCCCGGTCCCCCGCCAACTGTAGATCACCTGGTTCGGATCGCCCACCGCAAACAGTTTCGCAGACTTCTGAGGCCCGCACAGCGCTTCCAGAAACTCGAGCTGGAGCCGGTCGCTGTCCTGCACTTCGTCTACGATCACCCACTCCGGATGCCACTCTCCATCCGAAAGCAGGTTCATGCTCACCCGGAGCAGATCTGCAAAGGACATTTTGTTCTGTCTCTTCTTCTCCTCCAGAAGAAGGGGATAGAGCCGGAACAGATCATCTTTGTAGCGGCTCTCAGTCTTTCCTGTGAGATAAGCCTGATACTCCTGCTCCAGCCTTTTCTTCAGCCGGTTCCTGTATTTCACTTTCAGCCCCTGCTCCGTAATGATATCCAGCGCCAGATCCGTCTCCTCATCCGGGTCCATGACCGTGAATTCTTTCGTCCATCCCTCCTGCTCCACAGGAAGGCGATCCTTTAGGAGCCGCAGTGCCACGCTGTGGAACGTCCCGAAGCCCTGCACCTGTTCCGAAGTGATCTGCGGTTCCCTCCGCATGAGCCGTTCCGTGATCTCGTCCGCCGCTTTATTCGTAAACGTCAGCACCACCATCCGCTCCAGCGGCACCTGCTTCTCCTGATGAAGATACAGGATCTTCTCGATCAGCACAGTGGTCTTTCCGCTGCCCACATTCGCGTTCACCACGCAGGCCGGGCTCTCATCGAGCACCGCTGCTCTCTGATATTCATTTAAGTGGATCTGTTTTGTTTCTTCCGTCATCTTTTCCTCCGATCCTCCAATGATCTTCTGATGATCCCCCAATCGATCTTCATCCGTTTTTCTGCTTCGTGAAAGCATTTTCCTCCTCCGGAAAAGTTACAGGCAACATATTGGCGTCTAGGACAGCAGATCATCATATCTGCGCCGGAGTTTTCCACGTATCTTCTCTGTTTTCTCACGGTTTTCCACAACCCGTACCTCGATCTGCATATCCGCCGGGCATACCGCGTGATAGCGGAGCGTATTCTCCAGCCCGCGGAGATTGTCAGGATCCGTGAGCCATTCCTCATAAAATGAATTTCCCACCGTCAGGATCAGCCTGTGTCCTTCCACCTCGACCTGCTCTGCCGTCCGGAGGAAAGCTCCTCCGCTCTCCCCGTTCTGTATCACGCTGTTGCAAAACTCCTGCCACTCTGCCGGCAGTCTATAGAAAGAAAAACCTTTCTGAATAAACGGACGTGCTTCCTCAATTTCTTTTCTTTCAAACTCCGGCGGCTCACTCTCTTCCAGAAGGTTCCTCAGCCCCCAGAGCACCATGTTCCGGTCCAGGCTGTAATCCCCCACGCACGCCGGGCAGCCGCTCTCACAGGAGCATCCTTCCACCATTCGTATGGCATTCTCAATGATCTGCGGGACAACCTCAAATATCTTCTCCGAGTACCCCAGACCGCCCTCGTATTTGTCATAGATATAAAGCGAGACTACCTGATCCTCCCGCCCATCCGGGATGGCTGCACTGTTGGAGATAACCGCGTCAATGTCGTCCCGCTCCGTCATCGTAGTCATCATCGCCGCGTTTTTCAGCGCATAACACAGCCCCTCAAAATGGTTATTGAGCACCAGTTCCCCGTTTCGGTCAGGCACAAGGAGACTGCGGTAGACCTCCACCACATTTTCCGGGATCTCGATCCAGGTACTCTCCGTATCATAATCCTTCTGCAAGGGCTGCGTCAGCTCCACATATCCCAGGTTCTGGTGATTGTGGAACTGGAGTTTCTTATACATGAAGATCACTTCGTTCACGTTGATATCCCCGAAATGGATTGTCGTCCGCCCGGCCTGTTCCTGACGGAAGGTCTGCAGGATCCTCGTCTCCTCGGTCCCCGCCGGGACCGTATAATAATTTCCTTCAAAGGGCACCGCCTCCGCGGTCCGGCTGACCAGATCCAGCTTCAGCACCTCATAGAGCACGCCCTCATGCATATAGACCGCGCCCGGGTGCAGCTCATGATATGCCTGGGATTCATCCATCTCGGTGACTTCCCTGCCAGCCCCCTTCGCCTGCCTTCTTCCATTCACAAACTCCACTTCATCCTTCACGATCAGCTTAAACCGTGTCCTGTCCATATTTCTCAGACTGTAGTCTCCCGCTGGGAACGCCGGTCCTGCCCATGCGAAACGCCCGGAAAGGCTTTTTACCTCTTCGGAATTCATAAGCACAGGGATGACCTCGCCCAGATCCGGGAACAGAGCGGCATCATCCAGAGACAGAGGCATCTCCGCTGCCGCCGCCCGGATATGCGCCAGTTCGATCAGCAGGTTGTCCGGATCCACGATGGCATTCTCACTGGAATTTGAAAACAGCCACTCCTGATCAATGGCAATATACTGGTCAAAGGGCTGATTCTCAAGGATCAGATAGTTGACGCACCTTTCTCCGCCCTGTTCTTTACTCCCTGCGCTCCTTCCAGCACGCCCGGTCTGCTGCCAGAAGGACGCCCTTGTGCCGGGATATCCCACGATCACCGTAGAATCCAGACTGCCGATGTCAATGCCAAGTTCCAGCGCATTGGTGGACACCAGCCCCGACAGCTCCCCTTCCGTCATCTTGCGCTCGATCTCCCGCCGTTCCAGGGGCGTATAGCCGCCCCGGTACCCGGCGATCTTCCCGCCGTCTCCATGCCCCAGGAACCCGGCAGCGTCCAGCTTGTCCCTGGACTCCTTGAGGATCACTTCCACATTCCTGCGGCTCCTGCCAAATGCGATGAAATGCCGGTCCTCTTCCACCAGTTCCGGGATCAGATCCACAGCCACCGAGGAAGCCGAACGTCTCCCATAAACCTTGTCATTGTTCCCCCGGATCTCCGGCGGCTGAACGATACGATACTCCTTCTCCACCGCAGGTGAACCGTCCCGGTCGATCAAAACAAACTTCTCCCCGCAGATCCGCTCCGCAAGTTCCAGCGGATTGGCGATCGTTGCAGAACTGCACAGAAACCGGGGCTTTGACCTGTAATAGCCGCAGACTCTTTTCATCCTCCGGAAAATATTCGCCAGATGGGCACCGAACGCCCCTCTGTATGTATGCAGTTCATCGATGACAACATATTTCAGATTGGTAAAAATAAAATCAAACCCGTGTTTGCTGTGGTTCGGCAGGAACGCCGCGTTCAGCATCTCCGGGTTGGTCAGGATGATATTCGCGCTCTTGCGGATCCGGCTGCGCTCCGCCTGCATGGTATCCCCGTCGTAAACTCCCGCGGCGATGCGCCCCTCGCCGAAATACTCAAGTATAGGCTGAAGTGCCCGATACTGGTCTGCCGCCAGAGCTTTCGTCGGATAGACAAAGATTGCCCGGGTGAGCGGATCCTCCAGGATCGCCTGCAGTACCGGAAGCAGGAAACTCAGAGTCTTTCCGCTGGCGGTAGACGTGGTGATCACCACGTTCTCTCCCTGATGCGCCTTCTCAAACATCTCCGCCTGATGGGTATAGAGACGGGGGATGCCGTAGGAGGTCAGATAAGAGCGGACATCCGGGTGAAGCGAAGAGGGGAACTCTGCAAAAGAAGCCGCATGCGCCGGTATGGTTTTCGTGTATATAGTCTGTTTCTCAATAGTATTTTCATTATAATCCTGCATTGTAAACCTCTTTGTTTATTTAAATGTTTTCTCAAAATCCTGCTTTCCGTAGTTCGTCCATCATGGCTGAACGCCTTTTATATGTATCCTTCCAGACCGCTGCCGTCTTCTCGGCGATTTCCCTTCCATCCGGATATCTTCGAAGCTTTTTCAGATAGCTTATCAGATCCCGGTATGCTTTCCGTTGTGCCGCTCCCTCTGCTGCCCGCTGCACATATCTGACATACATATCACGCACTTCTTCCGGGAAGCGTTTCTTTAAAACCTTTTCATACCGATCCAGAGCATTGATGCTTCCGGACATCCGGATTTCCTGCATCAAACGGTCATACATCTCTTCATGGTCAAGCAGTTCGCACCTTATCGTGCGAAGTTTCTCCGAAACCAGCATCTTCCCTCTCAGTTCCTGCCATTCCTCCGGACTGCACACTGCTTTCAGCTTCAGAAGATTGTCAAGCCCGTACTCCCCACACTCAAAGATATGCCAGATCAGTTCACTTTTATATTTCTCCTTCTGTCCGGTCATATCGTAAATCTCGATGAGTTTGGCACTGTATTTTGATACAAGTCCCTGAGAACCTTTATCCAGTTCCTTACTCTCCTTTAATACGGCTTCCGCCCGGTCATACTCTTTTGAGAGCAGATAGTCTTTTACCTCCGCCTCACGGATTTCATGAAACTGTCGATAGTTATTTCTATATCTCCGTATTTCTTCCTTCGGACACTCCAGGCGTTCCATCAGACTGATCCGCTGGAGAACGCAAGAGGGATACAGGTATTGATAGTTCCAACTGTCTTTCGCTTCGCTCTGTTCCAGTTTCTCTATCTTTTCATCCACTTCCCGGATCTGTTCCCTCAGCAGTCCTTCATCATGAAATTCCGTGATAAGAAAATCTTCAAGATAATCTTCCATATACTCTGACACATAGTTCTTTCGATGTTCCCTGAGCCACCGGATCATCTGCTTTTCCTGCTCCTCGTCCGCTGCCATAAGGATCTTCTTCCAGTTATCATAGCATAGGCCTCCTATATAAGTATAACCGCCGTCCGAATCGTCCATCTCCCGGTTCCCGATCTCATGGAAGACATAATTAGTAAGTTCAAATGCCTCCTTCGGACAGTTTCTTTTCAACAACTGAGGAACGTTCTCGTACAACACAGCCCCAAGGTCCCTGACATACTCATATGCATTTCTGTAATCTATAAATCCGCTTCTGTCAGAATATTTCCAGCCAATCTCATCGATCTGATGTTTCAGGCGGGTCAGTGTTGCCGGACCGACCGGGGCATATTGGGTCATGAGCCGGTTATAAAGATCCTCGTCCTGACATATAAGTGATGCCATCAGTTTCTTAAGCTCTTCTTCCGGTATCTGTTCTATAAGATCCTGAATCGCCTGAAGCCGCTCGTTTTTCCGCTTCGCAAGTTCTTCAAAATAATCTTCCGGACCGCCTTCGATCTCGTAAAGCACCGCCGCCATATGCTTGCAGTAGTTTCCTGAATCCGCATAGGGACAACTGCAGTACATATCCGTGATCTCATCGTCCTGTATCTCAATGGACACCTCATAATCCTCGGTCCCCTCCACCTCTGCGTGGTACCCTGTATCTGTCCTGTCCAGGGAGACGACAGCTCCTTCTTCATAATAGTTCCGTCCCCGCTCCAGAATGTGGGGACGGAACAGTTCTTTCCAGTTCTGCATTTTAGTTTCCTCTTTTATAAATCTTTTCAGTCTCGTAGATAAGGAGCGTGATCACGCTGATAAAGTCGATCAGCCTGAACGTTAGTGAGAGCTTTCTTGTTTCATATGCATAGTCCCGCTTCCCCTCCATCACTACTCCCTCCAGGTTATCCTGGGCAAAATTATTTCTTATAATCCTGCACTGATCTAAAATATCATACAAATCTGAATACTCTTCATGGAACTCTTCCACCGACTTTCCTAATATACTACATAAATATCTGTATAAATACGGAATTTTTCCCTTTGGTCTAAAGCTAATCCTTCCTTCTTCTTCAAAAAGTTTATATATGTGATTCATAGTTTTTTCTAAAAATGAATACAGTAAAATGATTAAATGCGGAATCATCACATCAGCGATCCATTCCCTCTTATATTCTTCAGACGCTATACTGGAAAACCACTCATAATCTGTAAATCCATACGTATTCGCATAAGCACCCGATTCTATCCTTTTTCTTCTCTCCAGACATTTTTCTTCTTCCTGTTCAAGCAGCTTCACGATGCCGTAGCAATAGTCATTCAGTGACCAAAGTTCATCCCCGAATATATCAAAGGGAAATATAGTTCCCTGATATAAAATATAGTCCGTTTTTTCTACATCTACAGGTTTTCCTTGCTCATCAAATGTAAAGCAGAAAGCACTGCTGTGTTTTAGTCCATTCCAGAATTCATTCATTTCTTTCTCCGTTCAGGGCATCCCCCCAGAAGTCCCCTGATAAATCCATCCAGTTCCTCTTCCGTCTCCACGCAGACCACTCTCCCCGGTCCCGTTCTCCCCGCATCTTCCGGCTTTTGTCTCCGTCTCCGGTTCATCCACACCGCGTTCCATCCGGCGTTCAACGCTCCCACCACATCCAGTGCATACGCATCCCCGACAAACCAGATTTCAGTATCCTCCAGTCCCATCGCCTGCTTCGCGCAGTCAAAAATCTTCCTCTCCGGTTTCTCTGCCCCCACATCCGCGGATACGAAGATATTCCCGTGAGGGACCCACCTCTCCGCCTGAAGGCTTTTCACTTTGTTCCACTGGTGACCGGACGGTCCGTTGGTGATAATCCCCAGTTCCGTCTTTTCCAAACAGAAGCTCAGTATCTCCTCCATCAAAGGAGACATATGGATATGTCTCTGGCGGTCTGCATAGATTTTCTGGAAATCAAGCGCTTCTTTATCCGTAATGGAAATGTCAAATTCCTCAAAGGCTTTCTGTACCCGGTAAATATACATTTCTTCCATTGTAATCTCTCCCGCCATCGCCCGGGAGTATACCCGGTCGCTGTATTTTCTCGTGACAGGGTAGATCACATCCGCCGGCACTGCAGGCTCTGCCCCGAAATATTCCACATATGCCTCTTTAAACGGAACCGTCTGGTCATACAATGTATCGTCTACGTCAAATAAAACCGCTGTTTTTCTGGTCTTCTCCGGCATCTCAAACTCCTTATCTCAGATATTCTAGATCTGTTTTCTTACCACCGCATACTCATCCCCATTCCGATAATAGGGACACTGGTAATACCGGTCCGATATGATCCGCATATAGTCATCCTCATCCATATTCATATCGCAGTAATATTCTCCATACTCGTCGTCATATACATAGAATGCACATGTATCGCAGCTTGTCCTCTCTTTGCTTTTCTTCTGCATGTTTATCTTATCCTCTGTTTCTTTTCTGAACTGCCGGCCGTTTTCCTTCACTGACCGGCACACTAATTGTATTATACTGGATTTTACCGTCTTTGACATCATATTTCGCAGATCTTCTTCCATCGTATGCCTTCTCTCCTGCAGTTCAAACCATATCCAGAAACACGGACGCGCAGCGGCCCTGTCTTGATTCTATGTTAATGAAATGATATGATGTTGGGGGCAAAAGCCCCTGACTATGATTCTTTCGCAATGTGTCAAACATTTCTTAATCTGATCATCAAAGGAGACCAAACCGATGAACACCATACTTCTTCTGGAGGACGACGCCAACCTAAACCGGGGGATCTCCCTCAAACTCACAAAAGAAGGCTACGACGTCCGATCCGCCTTCACGATCAAAGAAGCCAAAGAACTTTTCAATACATGCAGTCCTGACCTGATCATCAGCGACATCACCCTGCCCGACGGCAGCGGTCTGGACTTCTGCGCTGATATCCGCAGAAAGAGCAATGTTTTCCTCCTCTTTCTGACCGCCATGGACTCAGAGGTCGACATGGTAAACGGCTATGATATGGGCGCTGACGACTACATCACCAAGCCCTTCAGCCTGATGGTCCTTGTCTCCAAGGTCCACGCTTTCATGCGGCGGGCGGACAGCATGCCCCGGACCAGGATCCGCTCCGGAGAGATCACGGTATCCTATACGGAAATGAAAGCGTACAGGCTGCAGGAGCCCCTTCCCTTAAGCAAAAAGGAGCTTCAGCTTCTGGTACTTTTCATGGAGAACGCGCGGCAGGTACTGACGAAAGATCAGATACTGGAGCATGTGTGGGATACGGACGGACAGTTTGTGGACGACAACACTGTGCCCGTAAACATCAGCCGTCTGAAAGGGAAGTTAGGCGGTTCTTATATCCAGAATGTAAGGGGGATCGGTTATATATGGACAAAAGAAAGTTACAGAGAGTGATCCTGTGCGCCGGGATCCTGCTGGTCACGCTGGCACTGGGATCTCTCCTTCTGCGCGGCGCCTGGAATACAGTATATCAGGAAGACGCCCGGAAGCTGGGCGCCCTTTCGGAAGAATACCCGGAGGAAGAAGCAGCCCTGGCAGCTGTCTTTAACGGAAAAGCTCCGAATACCGGATCTGCGTCTGACGCCGGCGCTTCTTTTTCTGACAGTTCCGCCACCGCCGGAAAAGCGGATCCTCTTTCGGAGGGTCTCCGCCTCTTTGACAAATACGGCTACACCTTAAGCGACAGCCTTCGTTCCGGAACGATGTGGCGATACGCGCTTTCATGCGCAGCTGTCCTCACCGGAGCTGCAGTCCTGACTGTTCTCCTCCTGCTTAAGAGCAGCGCGGAATCCAAAAAAGACCGGGAACAGATCGATCGGCTGACCCTGGAACTGGAAGAACTGAAACGAAGGGCCTCTCTCATGGAGCAGAGGCTCCGCCGGGAGGAACAGAACACCAAATCCCTTGTCACGGACATTTCTCACCAGCTTAAAACGCCCCTCTCCTCTCTGAAAATGAGTTATGAGCTGGCGGATTCACCTGACCTCACCCCGGAAGAACACGCCGAGTTTACCCGGAAAGAACGGGAAGAGGTAGCAAAGCTGGAGTCTCTCCTGGGAGTCTTCTCACAGCTTACCCGGCTGGAATCGGGCATGATCCAGATCCGCCCCGAAAACGCCAGCCTGAAGGAGACGATCTCCCGGGCAGTGAGCGGTATCTATATGAAAGCCTTTGAGAAAGGGATCGATATCTCCCTGGAAGAATTTCCTGACGTCCTCATATCCCACGATCCCCGCTGGACTTCGGAAGTCCTCCTCAACATCCTGGACAACGCGGTAAAATACTCCCCTGCAGGATCGCCCGTCTCTATCCGTGTCTCCCATCTGGTCAGTTGTATGATGATCGAGATCTCGGACCAGGGCATTGGCATCCCGGCGTCAGAAGTCCAGGATATCTTCAAACGTTTCTACAGGGGAAGCGCTCCGGAAGTCAAACAGACTGACGGATCCGGCGTAGGGCTCTATCTTGCCCGCCGGATTCTGGAAGAGCAGGGCGGTACGATCTGTGTAAAACCGGGAAACAGCGGCGGAAGTACCTTTGTCCTTACCCTTCCTCTGCATAACTTCTCCTCAGCGGAAGAGATCGCATAGTATCCTTCAATTCTTACAATTCTGTTATCCTTTCTGTAAGCGTCCTGTAATCCCGTCTTTGACAGTGGATGAAAGAAAAAATCTCTGTATCCCTTGTGTTTACTGGGATACAGAGATTTTTGCC
>CALWFV010000020.1 GCA_944377745.1 uncultured Mediterraneibacter sp.
TTAAGGTTACCCTTTTTTCGCTACTGTAAAAAATTTAACTTTTTTCATATCACCTCTTGACATTTCTTAGCTGGACTCTTTACTTATCTTAATTTGATATCTTTTCGCTTTCTGCGCGAAACACATGATAAATATAGTGTCTTTCCGAGATCCTCTTTCTCCTATCTCGGAAGCGTTCCTGTCCTCTTTCTGCAGGTCACAAGGACAATAACGATAAACACGATCGCCTTGATCAGATTGACAACGTTGGTCTCAACTCCCATTGTAGTCAGGTCATTGGTCAGCAGGATATAGGTAAACGTACCAACCAGGGCGCTGCTCACCTTTGAGATCATACCTCCTGAAAGCGGCATGCCTCCAAGTATCAGGCATACCATGATATCCATCGCGTAACCGCTTCCGGTTCCCTGCCCCGCACTGTTCGTCCTTGTCAGAAGAGCGAAGGAGCCGACCGCTACCGTCACGCCGAACGCCATGTATGCTATCACTTTCCATTTGGTCAGATTGACGCCGGACTGTGCCGCCGCTGTCTCATTTGCCCCGATCGCCTTGGTATATTTCCCGAGTTTTGCATATTTGAAGAAATATGTAACGATCACCGCTGTCACAACGATCATCGCGACCATCATAACAGTGTAGAGGTTTCTGTCTGACGGTTTGATAACCTCCTCAATGGATATCGTTGAGTTTCCTGTACTTTCCATCAGAAGAAGCTGTGCTCCTCCGAAGAAAAACATCAGAAACAGCGATGTTACAATAGACGGAAGTCCCAGCCACACAGCCACTGCTCCGTTAAACGCCCCGCAGACCAGAGCCAGCGCGAGCACGACCAGGAAGCCGCAGACCACGCCTGCCGTTCCGCCGATCCGGTTGCTGATCAGGATGATCAGGATCGCGTAAACGCCGACCTGCTGCCCCACAGACACATCCATACACCCCATCGAGTAAACGAACACCGCGCCCAGGGCTATGATCGCATAGGGCGCAACCGTCTGCAGGGTCGTCGTCACATTATAGAACAGGTTCTCCCTGCTGAATATAAAGAACAGGATCAGTGTCAGAGCAAGTCCGCCGTACGCGGCAATGTCGTAGACGTGGCGGCTGAGCCATTCTCCCATCCCGTTTTTCTGCTTCTCCTCCATTTTTTCTCACCTCCCCTAGATCACGTATTCAATGATATCTGTTTCTTTCAGATCCGGATTTCTCATCATCTCGCCGGTCCGGACAAAATCTTTCATAATGACAAGCTTGTCCGCCATCCCGATCAGTTCCGCCATCTCCTCGCTGATGAGGATGATCGCCTTTCCTTCTTTCTTCATCTGGGCGATCAGAGCGTACATGGACTGTTTTACGCCGATATCAACTCCTCGTGTAGGACAGTCCATGATCAGCACCTCCGAATCCTTGGCGGTCCATTTTGCAAAGGACACCTTCTGCTTATTTCCTCCGCTGAGTGTATTTACCCACTGTTTCCCGCTTCCGCATTTAATCCAGAAGGCTTCGATCTCATGATCGACACGTCGTTTTTCTTCCGCAGGATTGATAAATGTTTTATGTGACAGCTCCGGAAGAAGGGGCAGAGCGATGTTGTCATGGATAGATCCTTCAAGTATCAGCGCCTCTGTATCCCTGTTCTTTGATATATACCCGATCCCGGATTCGATGGCCTGGAGGGGCGATGTGATCTCATGTCCATTGCGGATCACTGCGCCGGATTCCAGCTTTTCCAGTCCGAACGCGGCTCTGCCGATCTCATGCATCCCGCATCCGCTCAATCCTCCAAATCCGATGATTTCTCCTTTGTGCAGCTTCAGAAAAAAGTTCCGGATCGGTCCGAAAGAAATGTCTTTCAGTTCAAGCGCCACTTCATCCTGATGGCTGGTATCATAGTCTTCTCTGTAATATGCGTCCCCGATTTCGCGTCCCACCATCATGAATCTTATCTTTTTCACCGCGTCCGGAGCGTCCATCTCCTCCCGGTTCAGATGACCGATGATGTCCCCGTCCCGGAGTACGGTCAGGTCCGTACACTGTTCCAGGATCTCGTCCATGTCGTGAGAGATGAATATAACGCTCTTTCCGGCGTCCTTCAGCCTGTGGATCAGATCATACAGTATCTTCCGCCCTTCCAGTGAAAGCGCCGTGGTTGTCTCATCCACTACAAAAACTTCCGTTTCATCTGTAACGTAGCGTACGATCTCCATAAGCTTTCTGTCCTCGAATGTCAGCCTGTCGATGGGATCTGTTGCGCGGATCTTTTCGATGCCGAAGCTGTCCAGCATTTTCTGAGCCTTTGCGTTTACCTCGCGCATGTTCACAAATCCGAATTTTGAGCATTCGTCAAACCTGCCTGCGAAAAGATTCTCTGCGACCGTGCATCCCAGGATCGTATTCGCTTCCTGAAGCACCATGCTGATGCCGTGACGCTGAGCGTCAACCATGCTTTCCGGATTCCAGGGCTTTCCTTTATAGAACATTTCCCCGCTGGTCGCCTTCTGCATTCCGGCAATGATGGATGTTACCGTAGATTTCCCGCTTCCGTTTTCTCCTACGAGACCACGGATCTCGCCACGGTAAAATTTCATATCCACATGCTTCAGGGCTTTGGTCGGTCCGAAGTTTTTGCACATGTCTTTTACTTCGATCAATAATTCCTTTCCCATAATTTCCTCCAACCTCGTTTACATGCTTCCTGATTCAAATGTCATCTTTGAACTGTGTTTATTATATGATTTTGCAATGTTCCAAAACAAGGCTGTCTGTTTTTATTTCATAGGACAATTCTTAATAAATTTCCATAATCATTGGAATCTTTTCGAAAATCGCGAAAACAGGCATTAAAAAATGTACATTTTCTTTTCTGATGCTTTCATTTCCTGTTTCGCGGTATTATAATATATGTAATTTTTCATTTCTGGAGGTAATCATGTTAAGCGAACGCCACGAGATCATCGAATTTCCGGTCACGATACCGATAAAAGTATTTATCCACAAACTGGGGAGCGTAACAAAGCACTGGCATAACAGCCTGGAACTCCTTATGGTCCTGAGGGGAACGATCCATATCACCGTAGACGAAGAGGAGTTTACCCTGTCCGACGATGATATCATCCTGATCAATTCAAACAGCATCCACGAGATCAGTTCCGATGGGGCGGTCCTCATCGCTCTGCAGATCAAGCTGTCCATGTTTGACAAGTTCCAGACCGACCTGGATTCCCTGATCTTTGACTGCAACAGCACCCGTGACGACAATTTCGAGCGCTATAACAACATCCGTTTTGCCATAGCGTCCCTGATCCACAACAACGCCTACCGCTCCGAGGGAACAGACTATACAAACTATTCTCTCAGCTATTATCTCGTCGGGCAGCTCCTGGACAGCTTCAAACTTACCGCGTCCGAATCTCTGAAAAGTCAGCAGAAATATATGGACCGGCTGAAAAAGATCATTACATATATCAATGAGCACTATGCCGAGAATTTTTCTCTCAACTCTCTGGCAGAGCACACCGGGCTTTCCGCGCCCTATCTGTCGAGTTTTTTTGAGAGCCATATGGGGATCACATTCTCAAAATATTATACGAAGCTGAAACTGGAACACGCCGCATCAGATCTTCTCTCATCACGGGATCCCATCGAGACCATAGCGATGCGCAACGGTTTCACAGAATCCCACTCCTTCGTGCGCGCTTTCAAGAAAGAGTACGGCATAACCCCGGGGGCGTATCGGAAGCAGCAGGGTTCTTCCGACAAGGACGATCAGCCCGCCAACGACATCAATTATCTTCTCATCGAGCCCAGCAATTACCTGAAAAATCTCACCAAATACCTCAACGTCGGAACCCAGGATACGCTCCGTCCTTCCAGCGCCATGAACCTTCATCTGAAGGCGGAGCAGATTTCTGTGCAGAATTCCATCTGCCCTCTGCGCCATACATTCAAGAAGTTCATCACAGTCGGATGCGCGCATGATCTTCTCCGGAGCGACGTCCAGGAGATGCTTAAGGATATCCAGAAAAATATCGGCTATGAATATATCAAATTTCACGGGATACTGGGAGACGATATGATGGTGGTCAGCAGGAATGAGGACGGTCTCTCCTTCCACTACACTTTAGTTGACCAGGCGCTGGATTTTCTCCTGTCCGTGGGTCTCAAGCCGCTGATCCAGTTTTCCTTCATGCCGAGGGAACTGGCTGCAAATCCGGGGAAAACTGTCTTTTTTGTGCCGTATATCACCAGCCCTCCGGCAAAGATGGAAGAATGGAACCTTTTGATCGGAGATATGACAAGACATCTGATCAGCCGCTATGGACTGGAAGAAGTAAAGAGCTGGCTGTTTACTCTGTGGAATGAGCCTGTCACCGGGAAAAAGATGTTCGGCTTCGGAGATGACCAGTTGTTTTTCCGATTTTACAAAAATACATATGATACTGTAAAAAACATCTGCCCTGAGCTCCTCTTCGGCACTCCTTCTCTTCTCTATCAGGAGAATCTGGGGACAGAGGACTGGATCCGGCGTTTCTTTACATGGTGCTGCGACCACGGATGCAGACCGGATTTTCTGAATATCCATTACTATTCGGATATCATTCCGCCTTCTGAGGATAACTTTTTCCTGAAAGAGGCAAAATCCTCCTCTTTCCCGAAAACAGCCGACGACTTCGGACTTTTTATCGGAAGTCTGAAACGGATCTTCCGCTCCCTCCACGCTGACGATCTCCCCGTCTATCTCACGGAGTGGAATTTCACGATGTCACACCGCAATCTGATCAACGATACAAGCTTCAAGACCTGCTATATCATGAAAAATCTTCTGAAAAATTATGACCGTCTGGACAGCTTCGGCTACTGGAGCCTTACGGACCTGATCAGCGAAAACCCTCTCCCCGAAAAACTGTTTCACGGAGGTCTTGGAATATACACGATAAACGGATTGAGAAAGGGCGTATTCTATGCTTTCTGTTTTGCGAATATGCTGGGCGACACGCTGGTAAACGCCGGAGAAGGATATTTCATCACCCGAAAAGACCGAACTTATCAGATCATCACCTACCACTATATCCATTACGGGGATTTATTTGCCGCAGGGGAATTGTTTGACATCACGGAGACGAACCGGTACTCCGCCTTTGATATGAGCAAGAACCTGTCCGTGTCCCTGCAGCTTACAGACATTGAGAATGGGGATTACGCGGCGGTAGAATATTTTGTAAACCGACATCACGGAAATGCTTTCGACATGTGGCTGCAGACCGGAGCCGCCCCGCTCAGGACAAAAGAGACAGAGCTTCTCCGTATGCAGTGCGTCCCCGGGCTGTATCAGAGCCGCCTGTACGCAGAAAATCATACGCTGACATATCAGGCCGAGCTGGAGCCGCTGGAGATCCGTTTCGCAGAAATCCGTCCTCTGGAATGAGGCAATATTCTGAAAATATTTTTAAACGGTGCCGTGTACCTTTGACAAGGTACACGGCACCGTTCACAGTTTGATCACATTTCCCGTATTGTTCCGTATAAAATCCTTTCCAAACACTTCTTTTAGTTTCTCTGCCCCCGCTTCACCGGTACAGTGGGAGACCGCTATTTTCTGAATATTCATTTTTTTCAGTTCTTGAGCGGTGCGCCGGATCCGCTCTGCATCGCCGTCCACCAGATGGGTTCCTCCCACAACCATACAGATCGGTTTCCCGGTCTGGTCAGAGATATCCTGCAGGATATTAATAATGCCCGCATGAGAACATCCTGCAATTACCACGAGTCCTTTCGATGTATCAATCCCCAGAACGATCTCATCCTGAAAATCATCAGGAACATATGTCTCATCTTTTTTATCTTCTCTGGCTTCTTTTCTGTACACCATTTTGGGACTGACAGTCTCAAAGCCGTTTCTTCTGCTAAAATGATGAAATACTGTCATCTGTTCACTGATCTGCTGTGATTTTCCAGTTATTTTGATAAGTTCCAGTTTCCTGTCCGCAAAATCTTTTTCCGAGAACGTGATCCCGTTAAACTTATATCCGTTTTCCCGAAGTTTGTATTTCCGGCGAAATATCTCGCCGCCCACCACCGTTTTTGTTTTACTTCCGAGCAGAGGAAGCAGCTTTGGCACGCCGCCTCCGTGGTCATAATGTCCGTGGCTTATAAACAGATAATCCATATCGTCCAGAGATTTCTCCATTTTTTCTGCATTTTCAATGAAGTCTCCGCTCTGTCCGGTATCAAAAAGCGCCTTTACTGCCCTTTCCTTTCCATCTTTTAATTCGATATAAAGTGACAGCCCATGTTCAAATCTCAGGCGTCCCTGATCATCCGGGCTGTTTTCGATCAGAGTCGTAATGGTAAGTTCCATCCGCTTTCCTCCTTTTTGTGAACAGTTTGTGAACGGTGCCGTGTACCTTTGACAAGGTACACGGCACCGTTCACAGAATTTTCACAATCTCCATACACTTATGAGAAGAATTTCTCCATTACCTCCTGAGCCGGCATCTCCTGTCCGGTGAACAGTTCGAACGCCGCAGCCCCCTGCCAGAGCAGCATCCCGATCCCGGGAACCGCCGCGCGGCAGCCCTTTTCTTTTGCCTTGCGGATGAGGAGGGTCTCGCGTGGATTATATACTACATCGGCAACCGCAAGCTCCGGACGAAGGAGTTCCTCAGGAACAGGCATGACGTCCTCCATCGGGCTCATACCTGCGCGGGTTGCATTGACCAGGATATCGCACCGATCAACCGCTGTCTTCAGGGCATCCATATCGTCGAGATCAGTGATAGACACGCTCTTAATGCCGGGAACCGCTTTTTTGATCTTCTCCACAGTCTTCTCTCCGTTGGCGTAGAACTCATCTTTCCGGTTGAAGATCGCAATCTCTTCCACGCCGTCCAGAGCCGCCTGCACCGCGATGGCGGTCGCCGCTCCGCCCGTACCGAGGAGCACGATCTTCTGCCCTTTGATGTCAACGCCATGCTCTTTCAGATTGCGGACAAACCCGATCCCGTCCGTCATATGTCCCGTCATGGTGCCGTCTTCCTCCACCACGACTGTATTGCAGGCGCCCACCATTTCCGCTGCCGGGGAAAGCCGGTCCACAAGCCGCGCCGTCTCCGTCTTATCCGGCATGGTAATATTGAAGCCTCCGACATTGAGCGTACGGAACGCCTCGATAGCGTCTTTTGTTTTTTCGACAGAAATGTCAAATGCAAGGTAAGCGCAGTCCAGCCCCAGTTTCGCGAAACTGTAATTGTACATCGCGGGAGAGCCGGAATGTCCGACCGGGGATCCGATCAATGCGTATAATCTGGTATGTCCGTTAATTCTCTGTTCCATTGGTTTATAACTCCTTCCGAAAAGTAAAATGCAGGTACAGTATATCATGGTTCTTTTCATACTGCAATACTTTAACGTATGAAAATTTAACAATTTTAACGCATTAAAGTAAAAATTAAAAATCTATTATAGTCTGACATGGGAAAAGCTGTTATAATATTTTCAGACAATATTTATGATGCCAGGGTCAAAAGACCTGAGCCCACATGAGCTTGCTCATAAGTGGGTGAAAGGCTTTGGGACCCGCCCCGATATGAGCATAAAAGTGGGATGCATATCCCACGATATGCGAATATTGGGGAGGATTGTGGGAGTGCGCAGCACGGAACAATCCGTAGGCATCATTGTTGGGGGCTTTTGACCCCAACATCATATTTATTACAGGAAGGATGGATGACTTATGGATTATGGTTTAAAAGGGAAAGTCGTACTGATCAACGGTTCGACCGGAGGGATCGGACAGGCTCTGTGCAGGGCTTTTGCTGGCGAAGGCTGCCGTCTGGCGATCTCCTCTACAAGCCAGGCTAAGCTTGATGCTTTTGTTCCGACACTTGATATCGCCCCGGAGGATCTCATGACCTCTGTTGTGGATGTCCGCGAAGAGACTCAGGTCAAAAACTGGGTAGACAGCGCCTATGAACATTTCGGGAAGATCGACGTTGTCATCCCGAATGCCGGGTACGAGGGAAAATATCAGGAAATACAGGACTGTACAATAGAAGAATATATGAAAGTATATCAGATCAATGTATTCAGCGTTATGTTCCTTATGAAATATGCTGCTCCATATCTGATCAAAAACGGAAACGGAGCCATTGTGACAATCGCGTCCAACGGCGCCTACACCACCTCTCCGGGTATGAGCGCCTATTGTTCCTCGAAACATGCAGTGGCAGGGCTTGCCAAATCCGTGGCTCTGGAGCTGGGACCAAAAGGCATCCACTGCAACTACATCTGTCCGGGCGGCGTTGACACGCCGATGATCAGCCGGATCGAAAAGGATACTTTCGGCGATACCAAATCTCATGAAGAGGCTGAGCAGATCTTCGGAGCCCAGTATCTGGACAAACGGTACTGCCGTCCGGATGAAGTCGCCAACCTGGCTCTCTATCTTGCCTCCGATGTGTCCTCCCATATCATGGGATCCGGGATCCGCCTGGACGGAGGAATGGATGCCCTTTGCTGATACACTTCTGGAAAAGATGCCGTTCCCTGACATGATGGCCTGCAGGGGCGGCATCTTTTTATTTTTCAGTTTACAACGGAATCTTAACTTGCTTTTTTTTTAATTTGGTGTATGATATAAGAAATTATGATTTTTTTACAAACAGGAGGCTTTTTATGGACTCTATTGTGAACAGATTGACGGAAATCGAGGATGCGGCGTCAGCGATTGTACAGCATGCCGATGAACAGAAAGAGGCTCTCGACAAAGAATTCGACGAAAAAAAGAAGATTTTTGATGCTGAGCTCGAAAAAAAGACGCAGAGCCGTATAGATGCCATACGAAACGATCTCGAAAAGGATACTTCCCGTCTTCTTGACAGCCAGAACGGTTTCAGCGACGCTGCCATCGATGCTCTGCAGCGGGAATACGACGAGCGGCATACAGAGTATGCCCGTGAGATCCTGAAACATATTACTGAGGTGTAGCCTATGGGAAATCTACTTGCTTACAGCGGGATTGTGACAAAAATACGGGCAATGCAGTCCAGGCTACTGAAGCCGAAACAGTTCGCTGAGATCGCCAACCTGGGGAACGTACCTGAGATCGTGGATTATCTGAAAAAGAATACAGCTTACGCCGAAGTGCTGGATACTCTGGACGAATCCCAGATCCACCGCGGCAACATTGAGAAGGTCCTGGTCCAGTCGCTCTATCACGATTATACCAAGATCTACCGATTCTGCGGACAGAAACAGCGCCGTTTCCTGAAGATGCACATGAAATCCTACGAGATCGAACTCATCAACTACTGTCTCAGGATTGTGATCAATCACTATAAACAGCCTTTCGATCTGAACTACAAACGTGCTTTTTTTGACCGTTATTCCCAGATCTCCATTGAGAAGCTGATCACTTCAAGGACGACTGACGAGCTGGTGGAGAACCTGAAGAATACGGAATACTATGCACCACTCCGAAAGCTGAAGGATTCTCAGAATGTGACCCTTTATGATTACGACCTGACTTTAAATCTCTATTATTTTACAACGATATGGAAAGAGCAGAAAAAGGTTTTGAAGAAAGAGGATCTTGACCTTTTCATCCGGGATTTCGGATCCAGGATCGATCTTCTGAACCTGCAGTGGATCTACCGGGCAAAGAAATACTACAATATGAAGCCCGCGGATATTTATCTCCTGCTCATTCCCATACACTATAAGCTTTCGACAGATCTGGTCAAGGAACTGGTGGAGGCGCCGGGACTGGAAGAATTTGAAAATGCAGTATCCCGGACCAGTTATGCGCGCCATTACAATTTCCAGCAGGATCTGACGATTGAACGGATGTATTCGGATTGTCTGAATTATCTGTATACCGTTGACCGGCGGCGCAATCCCTATTCGATTGCCGCAGTCAACACCTATCTCTTCCTCAAGGAGGAAGAACTCAAAAAGCTGACGACCGCCATGGAATGCATTCGATACAGTCTGACTCCCGGCGAGACGCTGGCGTACGTTGGAGGTAGAACCCAATGATTGTTAAAATGAAATTCATCAACATTTCCGGTCCACGGGACGACATCGACCGCGTAACCGACCTGTATCTCTCGCGATATGAGATACAGCTTGAATCCGCGCTGTCCGAACTTAAGACTGTGGACAATCTGAGGCCATTTGTAGAGATCAACCCATACCGGGACGTGCTGAGCAAGGCGACCCAGTTTGTCGGTTATCTCCCAAATGCGGACGAAGTCACCCCGGACACCTCTCTTGGACTGGATGACATGTTTGATCTCGTCCGCAAGGCAAACGAAGATTATCAGACCCTTCAGGAAAAGAAGGAAAAACTGAAAAAGAAGATTGAGGAGCTTCGTGCAAAACAGCAGATCATCGCCCCCTTCCGACCTATAGACTGCGACCTCCACAAGGTCCTGCACTACCACTACATCACCTATCGATTCGGACGCATTGCCATTGAATTTTATCACAAGATGCAGAAGTATCTCATGGATGATCTCGGTGCCATCTTCGTAGAAGGCGAGCGGGATGAAAGTTTTGTATACGGGGCTTATTTTGTTTCTCCTGCAGAAGCCCAGAAAGTGGACGCGGTCTTCCGTTCCCTGCATTTTGAACGGATCGAGCTGAAGGACGAGTTTGAGGGTACCCCCTCTTATGCCTATCAGTCTCTGGAGCGCGAGATCGCCCGGATCAACCTGGAGATCGAAGATCTGGACAAACAGGCGGGTGAAATGCTCTCCGACCGGGCTCCCCAGCTCGTAGCAGCAAAGAACCGGCTGGAAGAGCTCTCCAACAACTTCGACGTCCGCAAACTTGCAGCCCGTATGGAGGACAACAAGGAAGATTACTACATCCTCTGCGGATGGATGGCAGAGGACGATGTGGAGAAGTTCTTAAAAGAGATCGAGGACGACGATAAAGTATTCGTCGTCGTGGAAGACGACCATGACGCCTATTTCGGGGAACCGCCTACCAAGCTGGAAAATCCGAAGCTGTTCAAACCCTTTGAGATGTTTGTCCAGATGTACGGTCTTCCCTCCCACAATGAGATCGATCCCACCGTATTCGTGGGGATTACCTACTCCTTTATCTTCGGCGTGATGTTCGGAGATGTGGGACAGGGTCTCCTGCTTCTCATCGGCGGCGCCCTGATCTATCATTTTAAGAAGGCTCCGCTGGCAGGGATCATCGCGTCGGCAGGTGTATTTTCCACTATATTCGGATTCCTGTTCGGCAGTATCTTCGGATTTGAGGACGTCATACCCGCCCTTTGGATCCGCCCCATTGACCATATGACCACGCTCCCCTTCCTGGGAAGACTGAACACCGTGTTCATCGTGGCTGTGGGATTCGGAATGTTCCTGATCATGGTAGCGATGGTACTGCATATCATCAATGCCATCCGGAGCAAAGATGTAGGCGGCGCATGGTTTGACGCAAACGGTATTGCAGGACTTGTGTTCTACGCAGCAGTAGTTGCGGTGCTGGTACTTTTCCTGACAGGGAATCCGCTTCCGGGCGGTATCGTACTCGCTGTCATGTTCGGAGTCCCATTGATACTGATCCTGTTCAAAGAACCACTCACAAGGATCATCCAGAAACGTGCGGACAAGATGGATGAGAGCAAGGCGATGTTCCTCGTCCAGGGATTCTTTGAGATGTTCGAGACTCTGCTGAGCTACTTCTCGAACACGATCTCATTTATCCGTATCGGCGCTTTTGCTGTCAGTCATGCGGCCATCATGGAAGTGGTGCTGCAGCTCGCTGGAGTCGAGAGCGGACACCCGAACTGGATCGGAGTGATCTTCGGCAACCTGTTTGTCTGCGGTTTCGAAGGACTGATCGTGGGCATCCAGGTGCTCCGTCTGGAATATTATGAACTGTTCAGCCGCTATTATAAAGGAAGCGGCAGGGCATTTGATCCATATACAAAAAAGAAATCGAATAAAAAGTAGGAGGATTCTACCATGACATTAGCAACAAAAATCATCTTTATCGCAGCCCTTATCTTAAGCATCATCATTCCGTTCGGCTATTATCTGATCGGTGAAAAAAACAAGAAACGCTACAAACGCACCATCGGTGTAAACGCCTTTTTCTTCTTCGGAGCCTTTGCCCTTGCATCTATCATGATGCTGGGCGGACCGGACGTACAGGCTGCGGAGACAGCCGCTTCCGGCGCGGGCCTGGCGGAGGGGCTCGGATATATCGCGGCAGCCCTCGTAACAGGTCTCTCCTGTGTGGGCGGCG
The DNA here is from genome assembly GCA_944377745.1 of uncultured Mediterraneibacter sp. Lineage (GTDB taxonomy): Bacteria > Bacillota > Clostridia > Lachnospirales > Lachnospiraceae > Mediterraneibacter. Next base: position 12,265 of record CALWFV010000020.1, read on the forward strand.
GTATCGCGGTTGCAAGCGCGGCAAGCGCAGCGCTGGGCGCCCTCAGCGAGGATTCCAGCATCCTTGGTAAATCCCTCATCTTCGTAGGACTTGCAGAAGGTGTCTGCCTCTACGGCCTGATCATCTCCTTCATGATTCTTGGAAACCTGTAAGCGAGGTATTTTCGAGTCTGGAACGAAAGCAGATACTCCGAATAAAATGAGGAGTATTCTCAATCAACGCTGCGGATTCGAGCTGGCACTGCGCACGGATGACACAGTCATACCGCCGTGCAAAAAAGGAGGCAGCGCAATATGAAAATGTATCTCATCAGTGATAACGTGGACACCTACACAGGCATGCGTCTCGCCGGAGTGGACGGCGTGGTCGTCCATGAACGGGAGGAGCTGCGCCAGGCGCTGGAAGACGTACTTTCTGACAAAAACGTAGGGATCGTCCTGCTCACCGAAAAATTTGGTCGGGAATTCCCGGATATCATCGATACATTCCGTCTGGAGCGGAAGCTTCCGCTCCTTGTGGAAATACCTGACCGGCACGGAACCGGACGTAAGAAAGACTTTATCACATCCTATATTACCGAGGCAATCGGACTGAAATTATAGCAGTTCACTCCGCGCCATTCGTAAAACCGCACTACGTGCTTACCATGGCTGAACTGTTACCCAAAATTGTAAGAAGGGAGGAATTCCTCTTGACTCTGGAAGAAAAGATCGCACACCTGCAGACCACATCCATGGAACAGGCAAGAGCGGAAGGGAACGCCATCATTGATACCCACCGCGAAGCGCTTGAGAAGGTCTTCGAAGACCATAAAGCAGAGGCGCTCCGGCAGGCGGAAACGCGCATCAAGGCGGAGACCACTAACGCAAAACTCATGCTCAATCAGGCAGCCGCAAAATCTCAGCTTGAGATCAAACGGCGTCAGGGCAAGATCCAGCAGGAATTAAAAGATAAAATCTTCGACGAGGCACGAAGCCTTGTAGACGACTATATGAAAACGGAAGACTACACCGACTTCCTCATCAAATGCATTAAACAGGCGGGACATTACGCCGGAACGGATCCGGTCACCATCTACCTCAATCCGTCCGACGAGTCCAAACGTCCCGACCTTGAGGACGCTACAGGCGTTCATCTTACGATCAGTGCCGAAGATTTCATCGGCGGCACGCGGGCTGTGATCCGCGCACGGAATATTCTGATCGACAATTCGTTCAAGACACAGCTTCAGAACGAATATGATAAATTTATGTTTTTAGGAGGTGACGGCATTGCTTAAGACCGGAACTATCTATGGAATCAACGGGCCCGTCATTTACCTGAAAGGGAACACCGGTTTCCGCATGTCAGAAATGGTGTATGTCGGCAAACAGAAACTGGTCGGTGAGGTCATTGCCCTGGATAAGGATCTGACTACCGTACAGGTATACGAAGAAACCACAGGACTGCGTCCCGGAGAGGAAGTTGTTGCAAGCGGAAATGCCGTCTCTGTCACTCTGGCTCCCGGCATCCTGAATAATATTTTTGACGGAATCGAACGTCCGCTGGAACGCATCGCCGAATCTTCCGGCGGTGCCTTCATCACCCGCGGTGTCAGCGTTGATTCCCTTGACAGACAGAAAAAATGGCAGACCCATATCACAGTGAAAAAAGGACAGTACCTGCACGGAGGCGACATTATCGCAGAGGTGCCGGAAACTCATGCCATCATGCACAAATGCATGGTTCCTCCCGATACTGAAGGTACAGTCACGGATGTTGTGTCCGACGGAGAGTACACAATCGACGAGACTCTGGTCACGCTGGAACTGTCCGACGGCTCCTCAAAACAGCTGACTATGACACAGCACTGGCCAATCCGTACACCGCGTCCAACACATCATCGTTTTCCCGCGTCCATCCCACTGATCACAGGTCAGCGTATCATCGATACCATGTTTCCTATCGCAAAAGGCGGCACTGCCGCCATCCCGGGAGGCTTCGGAACCGGTAAGACCATGACACAGCATCAGATTGCCAAATGGGCTGATGCCGATATTATCATCTACATCGGCTGCGGCGAGCGTGGAAATGAAATGACCCAGGTACTTGAAGAGTTCGGAGAACTGACAGATCCCCGGACAGGCAATCCACTGATGGATCGAACCACCCTGATCGCCAACACTTCAAACATGCCTGTCGCCGCCCGTGAAGCGAGCATATATACCGGGCTGACCCTTGCGGAATACTACCGCGATATGGGGTATGACGTGGCCATCATGGCAGACTCCACTTCCCGCTGGGCAGAGGCATTAAGAGAACTGTCCGGCCGTCTGGAGGAAATGCCTGCAGAGGAAGGTTTCCCTGCTTATCTGGCTTCCCGCCTCTCAGCATTCTATGAGAGGGCAGGAATGATGCACAACTTAAACGGAACGGACGGTTCCGTCACTATAATCGGAGCGGTCTCTCCTCAGGGAGGCGATTTTTCCGAACCTGTAACGCAGAATACCAAACGTTTTGTGCGCTGCTTCTGGGGACTTGACAAAAGTCTTGCGTATTCCAGACATTTCCCTGCAATCCACTGGCTGACCAGTTACAGTGAGTATCTGAATGATCTGAGCCACTGGTATCAGGATAATGTATCCCCAAAATTTGTGGATTACCGCAACCGACTGATGGCCCTTTTGAATCAGGAAAGCAGTCTGCTTGAGATCGTCAAGCTGATCGGAAGCGATGTTCTTCCGGATGATCAGAAACTCATTCTGGAGATTGCCCGTGTGATTCGTCTGGGATTCCTGCAGCAGAATGCATTTCACAAGGATGACACCTGTGTCACCATGGAGAAACAGTTCCTGATGATGGACACCATCCTGTATCTATACAAACAGGCGCGCACTCTCGTCACAATGGGGCATCCCATGTCCGTACTGAAAACGGAAAATATTTTCGACCGCGTCATTGCCATCAAGTACGACGTCCCCAATGACCGGCTTGAGATGTTTGCTCAGTACCGCCGTGACATAGACGCATTTTACCAGCGCGTACTTGAGAAAAACGCATAAGGAGGGAACGGTTTCATGTCAATCGAATATTTAGGCTTAAGCAGCATCAACGGCCCTCTGATCGCGCTGGAGGGCATACAGGACGCTTTCTACGACGAAATCGTAGAGTTTGTCGTAGACGGAAAAGAGCGAAAGATCGGCCGTATCATTGAAATCTATGAAGATAAGGCCGTAATCCAGGTATTTGAAGGCTCTGAAAATATGTCTCTGAAAAACACACACACGAAACTCACAGGACATCCCATGGAGATCGCGCTCTCCCCGGATATGCTGGGGCGTACCTTCAACGGGATCGGGCAGCCCATAGATGACCTGGGCACCATTGTCTCCACACTGAAAAGGGACGTCAACGGACTTCCACTGAACCCTGTGCGGCGTGAATATCCCAGAAACTATATCCACACCGGCATCTCTGCCATAGACGGACTGACCACTCTGATCCGCGGCCAGAAGCTCCCCATCTTCTCCGGAAACGGACTTCCCCACGATCAGCTGGCAGCCCAGATCGTAAAGCAGGCTTCACTGGGTGAGGGATCCGATGAGCAGTTTGCCATCGTGTTCGCTGCCATGGGCGTCAAACACGATGTGGCGGATTTCTTCCGGAATACCTTTGAGGAAAGCGGCGTTGCGGACCATGTGGCAATGTTCCTGAATCTTGCGAACGACCCGGTTGTAGAGCGTCTGATCACTCCCAAGGTGGCTCTCACCGTTGCGGAATACCTGGCGTTTGAACAGCACATGCATATCCTGGTTATCCTGACGGATATGACCTCCTTTGCGGAGGCAATGCGTGAGGTCTCCTCCTCCAAAGGAGAGATCCCCAGCCGTAAAGGATATCCCGGATACTTATACAGCGAACTTGCGACCATCTATGAGCGTGCCGGCATCATCGAGGGAGTCGAAGGTTCGGTGACTCAGCTCCCGATCCTGACCATGCCCAATGATGATATCACACATCCGATCCCTGACCTGACCGGATATATTACGGAGGGACAGATCGTGCTGGACCGTCCGCTTAACGGACAGTCGATCTATCCGCCGATCAACATCCTTCCTTCCCTCTCCCGTCTGATGAAGGACGGCATCGGAGAGGGCTATACCCGGGAAGACCATCAGGATCTGGCGAATCAGCTCTTCTCCGCCTACGCGAAAGTGGGAGACGCAAGAAATCTTGCTTCTGTCATCGGTGAAGATGAACTCTCCCCGATCGATAAGAAATACCTGGAGTTCGGAAAAGAATTCGAGGAACGGTATATCGGGCAGGGCGCAGAGGAAAACCGGAGTATGGAAGAGACCCTTGATCTTGGCTGGGAACTTCTCGGGAAACTTCCGAGAGAAGAACTCGACCGTGTTGATACAAAAATCCTTGACAAATACTATAAGCCTGCACCGGAAGAATAAATCTGTCATAAAAGCGGCAGCGCGGTCAGAAGAATTTCTCTCTCTGATTGCCGCTGCCCTTTTCTGTACAAGGAGGATGATCATGAGACTGTTTATTGCTATCCGTCTTTCCGATGAGATGAAGAAGGCGCTGGTCACCTGCATGCACGATCTGAAGAAACAGGGGGTTGAAGGGAATTATGTGCCGGCGCAGAACCTGCATATGACTCTTGCTTTTCTCGGTGAGTATAATGACCCCGCAAAGGTCAAAGAGGTGATCCGAGAGGTATCTGTGAAAAAGCCCTATCAGGTTCATTTGCCGAAAGCGGACATGACCGTAAAAAAGGCGTCGCTGATGAAATCGGAACAAAAAAACGGGAAGATGGTATATAAAAAGCTTTGAGAAATCTCTATCTTCCGGAGCAGGATTCATTTCAACCCGATCAAGCCAACACAAGGGAGGGAAACCATCATGGATTTCAAAGTTATAAGAGCAACCGAGACTTATCAGCAGGCAGGCGCCTACTATGTCCGCATTCAGGCAATGGCAAGACAATACAACATTACGCTGCGGGAAGAATTTGACGAGCATGATACGCCTGATACAAAATATATCATCATCCTTGACGGAGAGTTTCCTGTCGCCACCTGCCGTTTATATGAACTGCCAGAGGATGAGGAACCTGTTCCCGCCATGATGCTCGGATGGATCGTCGTCCTTCCCGAGTACAGGAAACAGGGACTGGGGCGCCTTGTCGTTACAGAGGCTGAGAAATGGGCGAAAGAACTGAGATGCCGGAAGGTTGTACTGGACAGCCGGGATGTGGCGGTCGGGTTCTATGAAAAACTGGGATATACGGCCGACTATAACAGGAAAGTCCAGGGAGGGACATTCAACTGCATCCCCATGGAGAAGATGCTTTGACGAGGAGGAACTGATGTGAGTGAGATCCAGGTGAATGATCAAGAAGGAGAACTCTATGCAGTGCCAGAAGATTGCTGAAAAACTGAAACAGCACCTTTCTGAGAATTGCTGCTGTGAATATCCGGGAGGCGCGGAAAGACTTTAAATATGTCGGCTGTTATCACGCATGTCGGGAGCATGACATGAGCCTCATGTACCGCGCTGTCAGACAGGATGTCCGGATGCAGTATGCCGGGATCATGGGTGGTTCAGAACTGTGGAGCATGGCTCTGATCGCACTTTCCGGAAACGACCATGAACTGTTTCAGATAATGTTTCCCAGAAATGCCAAATATTCTAATAGGAAGAATATCCTCCACAGAGTGATAAGCCGTCTCCTCATCGCCCTGTACTACGGAGAAGAAGAGTCCGACAGAGAAGGTCCTCTTTTCTTCTGGAGGAGTTTACTGACAGCACAAATACCGCCGGACCGTGGCTGATTCCGGTGAAGCGGGACACTCTGATACACATTTCATCCATTTTACAGGAGAGGCAACTTGGCTGAATGAAGTTGTGTACCATCTTCCGGAGACAGAACTGCGAGCCTGCCCGGACGGAGATGTTGCCATAGACTGCGAAGCTCATTACGAAAAGCTCTTTGCACACCTCCTTCACTCCCCCTCCTTTCAGAAGATGTATCAGGACAGAGACGTCTGCCGGACAGCAAAGTGGAATACTTTCGATCATTTTCTGAACCGGTATCGTACTGGCGATGAAAAGAAATGTTTTTACGGAAGAGGGCTTTTATACTTTGTCCGGACGAATCCGGACCTCAATGCAAGATACCGTATCTCTCACTTTCTGCTTGAGCACGGTGCGGAAGTCCTGCCGTTAGAAAAAGAATTCGATGGTCCCTTTCATTATCTTTTCCGCCAGAAATACCACAATATTCCGCGCACAAAAGCGCTGTGTGAAGAACTCCTCCGGCATGGCGCAGACCCGAACCAGGCTGGGACCCGGAATCTCCTGCCCCTGAGAAAAGCGGTCTCAGTCCCGAAGTCCGTAAAATGCTTTGCAGCCTTGCAGTCATCGCCGGTACTGCCCTGGTCACAGTCCTTTTTATCACTGCGCTGGGACTTGTCGCGAAATATCTTTTATAGGGAGGAGTTGAATTTCGAATGAGGAAAAAGTGGAAAAGGCTTTTCCTCCTCACACTGACACTGGTCATGCCCTTTCTCTCAGGCTGTATCTATTCGCATAATTATGACAAAAACGGGAATGAGATGGATCGGGAACAGGTGGAGGAAACCATAGATAATACCCTAGAAAATATTGAAGATGCGCTGAATTTTCTCTGATCGGGTATAAGATGAAAAAGTTACAGTTATAACAGCGAAAACACCGGGGAAAAGCTTGAAACTTATCTCAGAATGTGTCAAAATTGATAACAGATACAAAAAGGAGGGATCTCTATGGACCCACGTACATTTCCCACAAAAGGCAACTTAATGCTGGCGAAGAACTCTCTTGCTCTGGCCCAGCAGGGATACGACCTGATGGATAAAAAGCGTAATATCCTGATCCGCGAGCTGATGAATCTGATTGATGAAGCCCGGAATATCCAGGACGAGATCGACACCACATTCACCTACGCTTATCAGTGTCTGCAGCGCGCCAATATCGAGAACGGTATCAGCAACGTGGAGCTTCTGGCATACACAGTTCCCATCGAGAACTCCATCACAATCCAGACCCGGAGTATCATGGGCACCGAAATTCCCCATGTGAAATATATCCCGGATGCCGGTAAGCCTACCTATTCGTTCAGTGACACACATGAATCCATTGACCAGGCGAAAGAGGCTTTCCGGAAGGTAAAGGATCTGACGATCAAGCTCTCCATGGTGGAAAATGCCGCCTACCGTCTGGCAGCCAATATCAAGAAGACGCAGAAGCGCGCGAATGCGCTCCAGAACATCACGATCCCGATGTACTCCTCGCTGGTCTATACGATCACAAACGCGCTGGAGGAGAAAGACAGGGAAGAATTCACCCGGCTGAAGGTGATCAAGAGAATGAAAGTAAAGAAAGGGTAGCCTGACCGGCCGCCCTTTCTTTTTGCGATTGTAACGAGCTAATTTGATCTGTTATTCTTCTTTCCGCTCCTGTCACTCTCTACGCCACGACCACCGTGTACTCCTTCTCAAAGCACTCGCCCGAATCCACCGCGTTGATCCCCGGCTTCTCGGAGATATCCCGGTCGAATCCGATATTGTCCGCACGTCCCATCCAGGGCTCCAGACAGACAAACGGCGCGTCTTTCACAGACCAGATCCCGAAGTTCGGGAATCCCTCACATTTCATACCGACATAAGGCGTTCCATCTTTGTGATACAGCCAGACTTCCCCGATCTGGCCTCCGTCAAAGATCAGCGCGTCATTCGCAAAAAGCTCTTCAGATACCGGATAACATTCCCCATCCAGTTTCATCTCATGTACCTTTTTCGGATCCACAGCCGCCTCTGCCGGATCGATGAGCACATACTGGAGTTCCTCTTTTCCCGGGAACTTCAGAAGGTAGTCTGCCTTCACCTCATCTTTTCCCGCAAAACGGAACGCCGGATGCCCTCCGATCGTAAAGTAGATCGTCTCATCGGAAGGATTGCGCACCTCCCATTTCACGGTCAGGCTGTTTTTCTCCAGACTGTAAGTGATGATGAGTTCAAACTCAAAAGGATAGACTTCCTTCGTCTCTTCATTCGACGCAAACAGGAAGGAAGCGCTGTCCTCCGACGAACGGATGCATCTGAACTCATTGTCCCGCGCGAACCCGTGCTGGGAAGTCGGATACTGTATTCCATTGATCAGCATCGTATTCTTATAGGTCTTCCCCACGTTCGGGAAAAGTACCGGAGAATGACGTTTCCAGTATACAGGATCCGCCTCCCAAAGCACATCCGTATCGTTCTTTTTGTCATAAATGCGCGTTACCTCTGCCCCCATATCGGCGATCTCTACACAGAGCCGCTCATTTTCCAGATTCATAAGATAGCCCTCCTTTGATCTTTTATTTTCTATAATGAAACGGAGAGTCTCCTCTCCGTTCATTCTCCTCTGCGGATACAGTCCGCCTTTATTCACTGTCGCCGGAATCCTCCACCTGGACACAGTTGTCCACGAGATAATCCAGCACGTTCTGTCTGAGGACAGACGCTCTTAACTCATCTTCTCCATACTGCTCCTTAAAAGCGTCCACATCATCCGCGCCCGCATCCTCGGCAAGCTGCGCGATTTCTTCCTCGTATTCCTCCTCGGTCGGCTCCAGATTCTCTTTCTCCGCGATCAGTTTCATCGCTTCGTCGAGCTGTACCGTCTGCTGTGCCGCAGTCTCAACGCTGGCGTTAAAGTCCTCCTCCGTGGTCTGCAGATAGGTCGTGATAAAATCGGAGAGTTCCATTCCGTACAGTCCCGCGATAGATGTGTAATACTGGTTTGCCTGCTCGATCTGCTCATCGACCGCCCCTTCCGGATACTCCTTGATCTCGCTCTGGGCAAGGAGCGCGTCCTGGATGCTTGTCTGAAGCTGGCTTTTTACTGTCTCCTCCGCATTCTCTTCCAACGTCTCTCTTACTTCCTCGCGATACTCGTCCACTGTATCGGAGTCCTCGCTGTTCTCAGCGACCCACTCGTCGGTCAGCTCTGGAACAGTCTGGCTGTAGATCTCGTTGAGCACGATATGGAACTGCGCTACAACGCCTGCCATTGCCGGGTTATTGGAATAGGTCTCCGGGAACTGTACCGTGATATCAAACTCGTCCCCTGTATTATGCCCTTCGATCTGTTCCTCGAATCCCGCATAATCATCCGTCGCCCCGATAAAAGAACCGGAACCAAGCTCAAGAGGAGCGCCTTCGGCAGAACCGCCGTCAAATGCCTCTCCGTCCACGTATCCCGTGTAATCGATATTGACCCAGTCGCCGGACTGTGCAGCCCGGTCCGTGATCGGTGTCTGTGTCATGTCCGCGCTCAGAGCGCTCTGGATCGCCTGCTCCACCTGATCGTCCGTCACTTCTTCGGCAGTCACCTGCGGGACCTCCAGACCTTTATACTGTTTCACTGTGACATATTCGTTTGACACTTCTCCGCTGCAGCCCGCGAGAAGGCTTCCCGCAAGTGCGGCGGATAACAGTACAGCAGCAATTTTTCTTTTCATGTTCTTTTTCCTCCGTTTTTCGATTCATACTATATTCAGATATTTTGATATTACATATTATCGGGATCAAAAGGTCCCGGCTAAGATGTCTGCGGGGCATTCCGTGCCGCGCTACAGCAGCGGAGACAGAAGCCTTGAGAACTGCTCTTTCGCCTTGATGACGATTCCTCTGTCGTCATACACCTTTCTCGTCACATGGGTGCACTGCGTCATATCGTTTTCAAAGGCGCGCTCCAGTCTCTGCACCGTCCTCTCACTGTAGATCACCGCGTTCACCTCAAAGTTCAGCCCGAAGCTCCGGATATCCATGTTTGCGGTTCCCACACATGCCACCAGGCCGTCAATGCTCAGTGTCTTTGCATGGAGAAATCCATTATTGTACACGTAGCACTTTGCACCGGCCGACACCATTTCTCCGATGTAGGAGTAGGTCGCCCAGTAGACGAACGGATGGTCCGGTTTGCAGGGCACCATGATCCTCACGTCGATCCCTGAACGGCTGGCGATCTTAAGAGCGTCCAGGATGGAATCATCCGGGATAAAATAAGGCGTCTGGATATATACATGATCCTTCGCGCTGTGGATCAGCCGCAGGTAGTTGTCATGGATCGTCTTGATCTGGGAATCCGGTCCGCTGGATATGATCTGCACCGGATCCCGCCCTCCCCGCACATAGCGGGGAATCTCAAAGAGCGTATCGTCAAGGAACAGGTTTTCCTTTGCCGCATAGTTCCAGTCGAGGACAAACCGCACGGCAAGGGAAGTCACCGCCGCTCCCTCGATACAGAGATGGGTGTCCCTCCAGTAACCGAATTTAGGATCCCGGCCGAGATACTCCCTCCCCACGTTAAATCCTCCTACAAATCCGATCCTGCCGTCGATGACGACGATCTTTCTGTGGTTCCGGTAATTTACACGGAGCTGGAGTTTTCCCAGAAGAGCCGGGAAAAATTCCGCCACCTTGATTCCTTCGGTTTTAAGACGGTCCCAGTCCCGCTTATGCATGGTGCGGCACCCCATACTGTCAAAGAGCACCCGGACTTCCACGCCCTCTCTCGCCTTCTCGATCAGGACTTTCTCTATCTCCTGCCAGAGCTCGTCGTTGCGGATAATATAATACTGAAGGTGGATATATCTCTCCGCCTTCTTCATCTCCTCGATCAGAGCGCGGAATTTTTCCTTTCCGTCCGTGTAGATCCTGATATCATTGTTGTCTGTCAGAACAGCTTCGCCCGCCTCAAGGTTATACAGGATCAGGTCCTTGAACCGGTTCATCTCGGGATTTGCCAGCAGCAGCTTCCTGTGATAGATCGTCTCCTCCTGGCGCCGTACCGCGTACTTCACTTCTCCCTCGATCTCTTTCGCCTTAAACATCCTGCTCTTGTGGAAATCCTGTCCGATGATAAGGTACAGCACAAATCCCAGGATCGGTATAAAATAAAGCAGAAGCAGCCATGTCCATACCGTCTGCGGGGACCTTCTCTGAAAGAAAACAATCACAAGCGAGAGAAGAACATTTATGATGACCAGATTGTCCATTATAAAACGAAAGACTGTCACCGCTCCGTTCCAAATTGTTTCTGCCATAATAATATTGATCATACTCCTTTTCTTGTCTCGGCGCTCCTGTCTTTTCTCCGCATCCTGCGGCGCGGTCCCGGACGCTCCGGAGAGGTTTCCTTCCCTTTTCCAGACATAAAACGCCATCATAGACAGTATACTCGCAATCCCGGTAAAAAGTAAACCCAAAATGGTAATTCTCTTGCACTTCCCCGCAAACAATGGTACAATACTACATGCAAAACAGCGCAATACAGAGCGTTTAGGAGGGTTTTAACGTGAGTACATTCACTATCGTCTTGCTCGTCATCCTTGTCGTGTTGATCGCAGCATGTATCGCATTATATTTCTTTGGAAAGAGAGCAGAAAAGAAGCAGGCGGAACAGCAGGAACAGATGGACGCGGTAGCGCAGACCGTCAGCATGCTTGTCATCGATAAAAAGAAGATGAAGCTCAAAGAAGCCGGATTTCCTTCCGTGGTACTTGAAAATACGCCGAAATACTTAAGGCGCACCAAAGTCCCGGTAGTGAAGGCAAAGATCGGACCCAGGATCATAACACTGATGTGCGACGCCAAAGTATTTGAAATCATTCCTGTAAAGAAAGAAGTCAAAGCGGTCGTCAGCGGAATTTACATAACCTCTCTCAAGAGTGTCCGCGGCGGTTCCATCGAAGCTCCGCAGAAGAAGAAAAAAGGATTTCTTTCAAGATTCAAAAAAGACTGATCAAAAAAAGCTTATGGATTCTGAATTCAGAACCCATAAGCTTTTTTCATCCCGCAATACCGTTTCTCACGCCTCTGTTCCCGGCGCCCGGTCCCATCTCTTTCTTCGATTTTCCGGACTCCCGCTTTCTCAGGATCCCCGCAAGCAGGAACGCGCACATCCCCGCGAGCGCCGCCGGAACAGCTCCTGCCGCTCCCACATAACGCAGTCCGATATGGTCCACGACCAGACCTCCCAGGAAGGATCCCGCCGCGATCCCCAGATTAAAGAACACGGAGTTGAACGACGCGGCAAGGTTCACACAGGACGGATATTCTTCCGACGCTGTGTTCAGGAACAGCATCTGGCTGGGCGAATTTACCAGATAGATGAGGATCCCCAGCAGAAAGATCGCTGCAAGCCCGGTGGCCAGATTCCGGGTCGCAAATGGCATACACAGGAGGCAGAGCGTATGTACCACGTAGATTCCCGGCATCCGCTTCATCCCGCCGTTTCCTGCCAGTCTTCCGGAGTACAGATTGCTGATCAGCGCCGCCACTCCAAACAGAAGGAGGGCAAAGCTGATCAGATTTCCCAGAATGTGGAGTTCCGTCTCAAAGATCGGAGTCAGGTAAGTATATACCGTATAAGTCCCCGCTGCCCCGAAAAATACACACAGGCCTCCCAGTATGGTCTTCCTGTCCCTGAGAAGGACAAACTGACGGATGACGCTGTGGGCCTCCGTCCCTCCCGTCCTCGGAAGAGTCCGGTACAGTACCGCTGTCACCGCAAGGGAAGCTGCCGCTATCAGGAAAAACGCCGCGCGCCAGTTCAGGAACCGGGTCACCGCTGTCGCGATGGGCACACCGAATACAGATGCTATGCTGAACCCTGAGAAGATTCCCGCTACTACCTTCGACATATTCTCCGGAGCTGCAACATCACCGGCAAATGTCATGGAAATAGCCACCAGCGTCCCGGATATCACAGCGATGACGATCCTTGCCGCGCCGAATATCAGATACATGGACGTCAGTCCGCACAGCAGGTTTGCCGCCGCAAAGATAAGAACGCACACCATCATAAAACGGAATCTGTTAAACTTTCCCGCTGACGCTGCGCAGAACGGCGTCCCCACCGCATAGGCAAAAGCAAACACAGAGACAATGGCTCCTGCTGCCGTCAAAGATATATTGAATCCCTCGGATATCTCCGGGAGTATTCCCACCACGATAAACTCACTGGTTCCCAGAAGAAACGACAGGGCGACCAGCATGACTACCTGAATAGTCAGAAAACCTTTTTTACTTTTCATGATCCTTCTACTCCTTTCCATTGTTTTCCGAGAGTATATTCTAGCATCTTCTTTTCCGCAAATCTTGTTTACAGCAGGCATATTTTTGTATTATATTGATATCTGAAAGGAGTGACCTGCAATGGAAATCCCCGTATTTGGTATAGAAGATCAGTCTGACCGCCCTGATTCCGGGTTGTCCTACTCGACCAATACGATCTATAATGAGCCGCCGAAGCACACTCACACTTACTATGAATTCTTTGTTGTCACAGAGGGATCCGCGCTCCACCTGATCAACGATTCCGTGCAGACGATCCAGAAGGGGGATTTTTTCTTTATCCGTCCCTCGGATGTCCACTGCTATAATTTTTATCATTCAGAGAATTTTCACAAACTGAACCTCGGTTTCACACAGCAGATCTTCCGCTCTGTCAGCCTTTTTTCGACCGTACCGAAAAAATGTCCCTGCTGACCTCACCGGAATTCCCTCCCTCCGTCCGCCTGGACGATGCTCAGCTTGACCGGGTCGTCAGTCTCATGAATGAGGCCGACGAATATCTGCACAATGCGAATCCACTGCATACCAGGTATCATGTCCAGTGCATCCTTGCCATGTTCTTTGAAGAATACTTTTTCACATACGATACCGAGCTGCCGCAGAAAGTTCCGTCCTGGCTGACCGGACTTCTGGCCGAGATGCAGAAACTCGAAAACATGCAGGAAGGCTACCGCCGGATGTGCCGCCTTGCCCCCTGTTCTCCGAACCACCTGTGCCGCACTCTGAAGCATTTCTACGGTGTGACGCCAACTGAATACATCAATGAGCAGCGATTGAACTACTCAGTCTATCTGCTGACCCAGACAGATCTGGATATCCTGGATATCTGTGACGCCTGCGGATTTTCCAATCTCAGCCACTTCTATCACCTGTTCCGCAGGAAATTCGGCTGTCCTCCCCTCCCCAGTTCCGAAAGGGCAGAGAAAAGGCCTGTACAGATCCCTGATAAGGCGTCTGTACAGGCTTTACCTGTCTGTCTTTAACTCAGCACGGAAAAATCCCCGCTGTTCTTCGAAGTGATGTTCATCCGGATCCTGCAGTCCGCGAGGGGCTCATGGTTGACGTCAAGCTCGTAGTCCACAGACACATCGATGTTATCCTCCGACACATTGACCTTCATATTTTTTGTGTTGATGCCGATGAGCATCTGTCCGTAGGGCGTCCTGTAATATGTCAGGTTCTTCCTGTTCTTTTCAAACACCATGTGCGCGCCGGTCCCGCCGCTCTTCATGATCTCCATGCTGCCGTCGCCGGTGATCTTGATCTTGTTTCTGACCGTTCCCGGCATACCTTCCGTCACTTCGTCATAGATGATATAGTGTTTCCCGTTCCGCCAGTAATAACTTGCAGGAGTCACCACCTCGATCGGTTCCTCCTCATCCGGCTGCGGCGAAACGATCCCCATGTGCATCCCGGAGATGCTGACCAGTACATCCTTCGTCATATTTTAATATTCCTCGATATTTACTACATTTGTGGTGGGTACGTCAAAGGGCATTACCGTGTTTGCGAACTTGCGGAACTTCTCCGCGGCGTCACTGACATAGAAGGAATATCTTCTGTGCTGCTCCGTGGAGCCGTCGTTCGCCATCCCCCGCTCTTCCAGCATCTTCTTGAGATCCATTGCCGTCTCATACGCCGGATTAACGATCTGGATCCGGTCGCCCATATAATCCCGGATCTTCGACCGGATCAGCGGGTAATGCGTGCATCCCAGGATCATCGCGTCGATATCCGTATTCCGCATGGATTCCAGATAATACTCGATGATCTCCCTGGTCACGGCGTGTTCTTTAAAGCCTTCCTCCACAAGAGGTACAAAGAGCGGGCAGGCCTTCTCGATCACTGTGATGTCCGGCGCCATCTCATGGATGACTTTCGTGTACATCCCGCTCTGGACCGTAGCGTCCGTTCCGACTACTCCCACCTTCCGGTTCTTCGTCGCCTCAACGGCAGCCCTGGCTCCCGGTATGACCACGCCCATGATCGGGATATCAAACTCATCCCTCACCGCATCCAGCGCCAGCGCGCTGGCAGTGTTGCACGCGATCACGATCGCCTTGACCTGCTTTGTCTTCAGAAAACGGATGATCTGCTCCGAAAAGCGGATGATCGTGTTCTGCGATTTGCTTCCGTATGGAACACGCGCCGTATCCCCGAAATATACGATATTTTCTTCCGGCAGTTGACGGGAGATCTCCCGCGCAACTGTCAGGCCGCCGACCCCGGAGTCGAACACTCCCACCGGAGCCGTTTTTCTGCTCTCCATACCCACGTTTTCCCGTCTCCTACAGTGCTAATGTTTTCGCGACATCATACTGATACTGTGATATCGACTTCTTCATTGCAAGCGCTTCCTCAATGTCGTAGTCAACAAACTCACCGTTCTTATATCCCACGACGCGGTTTGTCTTGCCCTGGCAGAGAAGATCCACTGCCATAGCTCCCATGATGGATGCGTAAACTCTGTCTTTACATGTGGGGCTTCCGCCGCGCTGCATGTGTCCCAGGATCGTCGCCCTTGTCTCCATGCCTGTCGCCTCCTCGATCCTCTTCGCCATGTTGATGGAATCTCCGATACCCTCGGCGTTGATGATGATATAGTTCTTCTTACCGCGTTTCTGGCACTCTTTGATGTCCGCGATGATCGCTTCCTCGTCAAGATCGTGCTCCTCCGGCATCAGGATGCGCTCCGCTCCGTTGGCGATACCGCACCACAGAGCGAGATAACCCGCGTCACGTCCCATAACCTCGATGATACTGCATCTCTCATGAGATGTGGAAGTATCACGCACTTTATCGATTGCTTCCATCGCTGTATTTACCGCGGTGTCAAACCCGATCGTGTAATCTGTACATGCGATATCAAGGTCGATCGTTCCCGGTATACCGATCGTATTTACACCGAGATTGGCCAGCTTCTGCGCGCCTGCAAAGGAACCGTCTCCGCCGATGACTACCAGACCGTCGATTCCGTATTTTTTACAGATCGCCGCCGCTTTCTGCTGTCCTTCTTCTGTTCTCATAGACTTGCAGCGGGCTGTCTGGAGGATCGTACCTCCGCGCTGGATCGTGTCGGAAACGTCACGCGCTGACATGTCAATGATCTCTTCCTTCAGAAGTCCGTGATATCCTCTGCGGATCCCGCGTACTTTCAGCCCCTTGGACAACGCAGTCCTCACGACCGCACGGATCGCCGCGTTCATTCCCGGAGCGTCGCCGCCGCTGGTAAGGACGCCGATCGTACGGATTCTGTCTTCAAAATCATCTGCATACATTTCGTCTAATGCTTTTTCTGCCATGTTTTTCTCCACCTTTCCTTTTCATAATAGGTTGCGGCTGTCTGACCGGCACGCCGGCACACACAGCCTTCAAGATAACCGCCAAACCCGGAAATTGCCTTTTTCTATCAATTCCGAGAATATTCTACCGTATTTAGAAGTGGTTTTCAATAACTTTTTCCACCACTTTTACCCGGCTTTCCCCGTAGTGGTTCATTAACCTGCTCAAAACCTGAGGGTCGATCCTGATATTCCGGTTCCGCGGCAGACGCTTTACAGCCCGCTCTTTCGCGCAATAGATGACCACCTCATCGTCTCCCTCCGAATCGGCAAGATACCCGTTCACGATCTGTTCCTCGTCCAGATAGGTCCCCTTATCCGGGAACTGGATCCACAGTTCCTTCTTCTTCTGTTCAAACGGGATCACTTTTTCGCAGATCAGCTTGCTGGCGCGCTCGTCCTCCTCGGACACCCTTCCCCGGATAAATACCTTGCCGTCCACTTCCAGATACTGCCTGTTCTTTTCGTAATCCCTGGGGAAGACGACGACCTCAACGGTCCCCATCAGGTCCTCCACCGTAAGGAACGCCATCATCTGGTTTGTCTTCGTATGCTTTACCGTCTTGTCAACGATCATCCCACCGATGACAGCCCGGGCGCCGTCGTGCACCTTCGTCCTCCCGGTCTCCTCGTCCGGCTGGAAGTCCCCTGTTGTAGCGGTGATCACCTTCCTCCACTGCTCTTCATATTCTTCCAGCGGATGCCCGCTGACATAGATCCCCAGGACCTCTTTTTCAAATGCGAGGAGATTTTCCCTGGAATACTCCCCCACATCCGGAAGCCTGATCTGGAATTCCTCTTTCTGGTCTTCCCCTACCATATCAAACAGTGTCATCTGTCCCGCCATAGAATATTTCTTCTCCTGGTTGACATGATCCACGATCTGGATATAGATGCTCATGAACTGCTTCCTTGTGCCGCCCAGCGTGTCCAGCGCTCCGGATTTGATCAGGTTTTCGATGGTGCGCTTGTTCAGCGTCTCCCTGGAAGACATCCTTGTGATAAAATCTTCCAGATTCTTGAACAGCCCGAACTGCTCTCTCTCCTCCACGATGGCTTTGATCACGGGTTTTCCGATGCTCTTGATCGCGGCAAGTCCGTATCGGATATTCCCTCCGTCAACAGAGAAATCCGCCTCTCCCTTATTGATATCGGGAGGCAGGATCCGGATATTCATCTGCCGGCAGGCGTAGATATATTCTGCCACTTTTGGAGGATTTTCAATCACGGATGTCATAAGTGCCGCCATGAATTCCACAGGATAGTAATATTTCAACCATGCCGTCTGATAAGAGACCACTGCATACGCCGCCGCATGGGACTTGTTGAAGGCGTATTTCGCGAAGTCGATCATCTCGTCATAGATCTTGTTCGCCGTCTTCTCGTCGATCCCGTTTTTGATGCATCCCGGGGTGTTGGTCTTCTCATCGCCGTAGACGAAGATCTGCCGTTCCTTCTGCATCACATCAGCCTTTTTCTTTGACATGGCACGGCGGAGAAGGTCGCTGCGCCCCAGCGTATACCCTGCCAGATCCCGCACGATCTGCATGACCTGTTCCTGGTATACGATACAGCCGTAAGTAGGCGCAAGGATCGGTTCCAACTGGGGACAGTCATAGGTGATCGACGCCGATTCATTCTTTCCTTTGATATACTGGGGGATAAAGTCCATCGGTCCCGGGCGGTACAGGGCGATCCCTGCTATGATATCCTCCAGGCTGTGGGGCTTGAGCTCTTTCATGAAGCTCTTCATCCCGCTGCTCTCGATCTGGAAGATCCCGTCCGTCTTCCCGGTCCCGATATAATCCATCACCGCCTGGTCGTTGTAGTCGATCTTCTCGATATCAAGAGACGGGTCTTTCCTTCTCGCCATGTTGACCGCATTCTGGATCACAGTCAGGGTCCGCAGTCCCAGGAAGTCCATCTTCAGAAGTCCCAGCTCCTCCAGGGTCGTCATGGTAAACTGGGTCGTGATCGTCCCGTCCGCCGCACGGGAAAGCGGCACGTACTCGTCCACGGATTTCTGGCTGATCACGACTCCCGCCGCATGCATGGAGCTGTGACGCGGCAGCCCTTCCAGGCGCTTCGCCATGTCGATCAGGTTCTTCACCTGTTCGTCCGTCTCATAGGTCCGCCTAAGCTCCGGATTCTCTTTGAGCGCCTTGTCGATCGTGATATTCAGTTCCTGGGGGATCATCTTCGCGATGGAGTCCACGAAAGCATAGGGCAGGTCCATCACCCTCCCCACGTCACGGATCACGCCTCTTGCCGCGAGCGTACCGAACGTCACGATCTGGACCACCCGGTCCTTTCCGTATTTCCTGACCACATAATCGATCACTTCCTGCCTGCGCTCATAGCAGAAGTCAACGTCAATATCGGGCATGGATACACGTTCCGGGTTTAAGAACCGTTCGAACAGGAGCTGGTATCGGATGGGGTCGATGGTCGTGATCTCCAGACAGTAGGAGACGATACTTCCCGCGGCGGAGCCCCTTCCCGGTCCCACTGCGATCCCGTGGTCCTTGGCGTATTTGATAAAGTCCCACACAATAAGGAAATAATCCACATACCCCATATTTTTGATCGTATCCAGCTCATAGGAAAGGCGGTCTTTGAGTTCCTGTGACGGGTCGCTCCCGTATCGCTTCTCCAGACCTTCCCAGCAGAGCTTCTGCAGATACTCCCAGGAAGTCATCCCGTCTGGGACGTCATATTTCGGCAGCTTTGTCACGCCGAACTCGATCTCCACGGAACACCGGTCCGCGATCTTCTGGGTATTGTCCAGTGCCTGAAGGGCATAGGGGAACAAAGCCTCCATCTCCTCCGGGGATTTCACATAATACTGCCCTCCCTCGTAGCGCATCCGGTTCTCATCCGCCAGTTTCTTTCCCGTCTGGATGCAGAGAAGGATATCATGCGCCTTGGCGTCATCCGCATAGGTATAGTGGACGTCGTTTGTCGCGACCAGAGGGATCCCTGTCTCCTGGGACATCTTCATGAGCTGCTGGTTCACCAGCGTCTGATCCGGGATACCGTGATCCTGGAGTTCCAGAAAATAGTTATCTTCGCCGAAAATATCGCGATACTCCAGCGCTTTCTTCTTCGCCTCATCGTAAAGCCCCTTCACGATGTATCTCTGTACCTCACCGGCAAGGCAGGCGCTCAGCGCGATGATCCCTTCATGGTATTCCCTGAGAAGCTCCTTGTCCACACGGGGACGGTAGTAATATCCTTCCACAAATCCTTTTGAAACGATCTTCATCAGATTCGCGTAACCTTTATTGTTCTCCGCGAGGAGGACAAGATGGTAATACCGGTCTTCGCCGCCTGTCACTTCCCGGTCAAACCGGGAGTTTGGAGCTACATACACCTCGCATCCGAGGATCGGGTTGATCCCCTGTTTCTTCGCCTCACGGTAAAAGTCAATGACGCCGTACATGACGCCGTGGTCTGTGATCGCGGCGCTGTTCATCCCCAGTTCTTTCACCCTGGAAACATATTCTTTTATCTTATTCGATCCGTCCAGCAGACTGTATTCTGTATGGACATGCAAATGTACAAAACTCATCCGATACCTCTTTTTTTCTCCGGCAGCGCCGTCTGTTTTTCAACATCACCATAAGATAAAACAGGCAGCCCCCTCTCCGGGAACTGCCTTATCTGTTCTCATCAGATCTCTCGGAAGGAAACCGTCCTTCCTGACGGACGCATTTACTCGCCGTCCATCATAAACTTGATCAGCCTGTCTGTATCTTCCTTCTCGTATGCGATGATCTCAAGCTCCGGGATCTCTCCGTTGGAGAAGATGTTCGCCATGGAAACATACTGGGAAAGCTTTGACTTCAGGTTCAGTCTGTCTCCCTCTCCTGTCACAAGCTCGACTTTTCCTTTACAATTGTCGATCACCTTGAAAAATGCTTCTATATCTGTTATGTTCTGAACTTTCATTTTGTTTCTCCTTTCACTCTCAGCCTGTCTGCAACAGAAATGCCGCCTCAGACGGAGGCTTCGCATTTCTATGACTATTATACCCTATTTTATTGAGATTGCAAGGTTTTTATCTCCTGCGGATCTCTGACTCCCCGATCTCGATCTTATTTTCTTTCAGAAGCCGCCCTACCGCTCTCTTGAACGCTGCCTTGCTCATATCGAATTCCCGGCGGATCTGCTCCGGCGACGCCTTGTCTGTAAACGGCAGGCTTCCGCCGTTCTTCTCCATCCTCTCCAGAAGAAGCTGCGCGTCTTTGTCCATCTGCTGCGGGATCTTCCCGCGCACGCTTAAATCCAGCTTCCCGTCTGCCTTGACTGCCGTGACCCTCGCCTCGATCTTCTGCCCGTTCTGCATCCTGCCGTAGACTTCCCGCTTCGGGATCATAGCGGAGAACTGATCGTCCACCGCCACATAGACTCCGTAATCCCGGTTCATGCCATATACGGTCCCGGTCACCATATCGTCTTTCTTATAGGGCGAGTCCGTACGCAGCATGGGATAGATCTTCATGGTCGCGCAGAGCCGCTCGCTCTTGTCGATGTACAGCCCTACCAGGCACTTATCGCCCTTTTCCACCCTCTCGGTCTGCTCTTTATATGGAAGCAGAAGGTCTTTTTCCAGTCCCCAATCCAGGAACGCGCCCACTCTTCCCACGTCGATGACTTCGAGCACCGCAAGTTTCCCCAGCGTAAGCTTCGGTTCTTTTGTCGTCGCGATCATACGGTCGGAGGAGTCCTTGTATAAGAAAACCTCGACCGGGTCTCCCACTTCGATTCCCTCCGGCACCTGTTTCTTCGGAAGGAGGACTCTCTCCTCATCGCTTCCCAGATACACGCCAAAATCTACGGTCTTCACAACTGTGAGCACCTGTTTTTCTCCTAATTTCATATAAATCTCCTGTCATTTTCTTTCTCTCTGATACACCTATTGTGAAGACTTCCGTATAAATTGTCAAGCAGGATTTCTGATATGTGCGCCGTATCCCCGGTTTATCGTTTTCTCACGGACTCTCTCTCCACCAGCTCCACATTCAGCACGATATTCTCCGCCGGGGCGCCCGGATCTTTGATGTTCTTCATCAGAAGGTCACAGGTAACGGCAGCCTTCTTCTTGATATCCTGCCGGACCGTGGTAAGCCCCGGCGTCACCAGCCTGCTCATATTCAGGTCGTCAAATCCGATGACCGAGAGATCACCGGGAATACGGATCCCCATGCGGTACGCCGCAGAGTAGATCTGGTATGCGCAGTTGTCCGCCGTGGTGAAGATCCCGGTTACCGGATTCTCCCCGCTGCAGAGTTTTTTCAGCGTACCGCCCAGGTCTTTCACGTCCAGATCCATAAAATTTTCAGGCGGAAGCGAGACCCCCGCCTCCCGCAGAACCGTGACAAAGCCTCTCAGCCTGTGCATGACAACGCCGTTGTCCAGCACTTCCGG
The DNA here is from genome assembly GCA_944377745.1 of uncultured Mediterraneibacter sp. Classification (GTDB taxonomy): domain Bacteria; phylum Bacillota; class Clostridia; order Lachnospirales; family Lachnospiraceae; genus Mediterraneibacter. The sequence goes on from CALWFV010000020.1 coordinate 34,193, forward strand.
TCCATAGAACGCCAGATTTTTGTGTCCGTTCTCCAGAAAATATTTTGCCGCCAGTTCGCCTCCCCGATAATCGTCAATGCCTACGTTTGTGATGCTCCGGATGGAACTGTAGCTGTCCGTGAAGATCAGCGGGATGTGATTGTCTTCCTGAAGCTTCCTTATACTCTCGTCAAACATTCCGATGAATACGGCCCCCGCCACGTTCCAGGACTTTAGGCTGTATGTGATCTCTGAATAGTCCTTTACGTAGTGGAGCATCAGATCATATCCCTCTTTCTTGATCTGCAGGGCCAGCTCTCCAAGGAAGCAGCTCATATAGCTGTCTTCCAGCGGATTGCTGTCTTCGTCGTACTCCTGGAGGAGCGCCGCGATCAGCCGCGAGGAGCGGGACGCAAGTGCACGGGCAGAAGAGTTTGGCACATACCCCAGCTCCTGCGCGATCTTCTTTATCCTCTCTGAAGTCTTCTGTGAGACAGCCCCCGTCTTCCCGTTCATCACCCTGGATACGGTCATACTGCTGACACCTGCTTTTTCCGCAATATCTTTTAAAGTAACCATATCGCTGTAGTTTCCTTTCCCTTTATAGTTATCGCTAACAGAATTATAATGTATTTTTTACATTTATTCAACATTTTTCAAAATATATATTGACAATTTTTGCTGATAATTCTATAATCTTTTCAAACGTTAGCGCTAACGTACAGAGTAAAAGTTATCAGGAGGTGCAATATGAAACGTTTTCTTTCATTCTGCCTTGCCCTCGTCCTTGTCTTCTCCCTCGCCGGATGCAGCAGCGGCGGGAGTGAAAACGGGACTTCCACAGGCAAACAGGACACACAGGCGGACAAAGGTATGGAAGTCATGGGCGACAATGTGACTTACGATCCCAACCATCTTGTCAACGACGGCGAGCCCATCACCATCGACTGGTGGGTCTGGGCTACAGAGGATATGTTCCGCAGTATCGCCGAGGCTTATCAGGAGATCCATCCCAACGTGACCATCAACGTGATCAACAATCCCTGGGACGGCTTCTTTACCAAGCTCCCCCTTGCACTGCAGAGGGATGAGGAGGGACCCACGCTCTTTAATGTACATAACAGTTATGAGCATCTGCTCCTCAATTACATGGAGCCTTACGACATCGACACGGATGAGCTGATCGCGGATTATCCGTCCGCTTCGACCCATCTCATAGACGGAAACGTCTACTATATGGACTACGGTCTGTCCACCGGCATGTATTACTACAACAAAGATCTCTGGGCGGAAGCCGGGCTGACAGACGATGATATCCCGAAGACCTGGGACGAGTTCATCGAAGTGGCGCAGAAACTCACAAAGTTCGATGAAAACGGAAATATGGTCCAGGCGGGATATAACTACAACAACTATTTCAACTCCACCGTCATCGGTCTGAACTATCAGTTCGGAGACAACCTGTTCTCCGCGGACGGGAAAGAGTCGCTCGCAGACGGCGAGGGCATGAAGGAAGCCACCACCTTCCTGATCGACCTCTATGAGAAATATCATGTAGGGGACAAAGATTTCGGTACGAACTATGACCAGAGCTTCTATCAGGGACAGAGCGCGATGGTATTTGCATGGGGCTTCTTCGTGGGGAATCTCGCCACAAACGCTCCGGACATCAACTACGGTACTTTTGAGATCCCGACCCAGGACGGCGAAACGCCTTATGCATACTACCGCTACAACGGCGAGTCCACGCCCGGGATCAACAAGAACGCGACAGACGCCCAGAAGGAAGTGGCCCAGGATTTCATCCGCTTCTACCTTGCAAGCGACGACGTACAGATCAAGCTCAGCCAGGACGGCGGTCTGATCCCGGCGAAATCCTCGCTCATGGACGCTCCGGAACTGAAAGATACGCCGATTGTCAGGACAGTCGGACCTCACATTGACCGCTATATCTGGCCGGGAGCAATGCCTTCCACCGTCGAGAACAACCTGAAGATCGCCGGGGAAGATATCCTCTATAACGGCAAGGACGTGGCCGACGCGCTCAAGACCGCGGCTGATACGATCGACATCGACCTTGCAAACGCGGACTTCACTTCAAGTGAAAGTCTCTACGCTTACTACGAAGAGTAAAGGAGGGAAAAATTATGTTTAAAAGAAGACCGCTTCAAAGTAAAAGCGAGGTCTGGATGCGGAATATCGCGATGGGATTCCTGATCATCTATATGACGATCTTCCTGATCATCCCCGTGGTCATCGTGATCGCCGGAAGCTTCCACCAGTGGAACCCGCTGAACCAGACATATAACTGGATCGGGCTGGACAACTATATCCGTATGTTCTCCTACCCGACATTCTGGCAGTCCATGGGCAATACCGTGCTCTTCTGCGTGATCGTCGTCTTCTTCCGGGTCGCGCTCGGACTGGCGATCGCCTATGCTCTGAACTCAAAGCTGATGAAGCACAAGACACTGTTCCGCACGATTTTCTACATGCCTACCGTAACACCGCTGGTGGCAGTCGCGTATGTGTGGAAGATCATGTACAATCCGCAGTTCGGACTCATAGATAATCTCTTCGGGCTGGATATCAACTGGCTTTTTGACAGTAAATTCGCGCTTCCTGCCCTGATGGTGATGACGATCTGGAAGGATTTCGGTTACGCCGTGATCCTCTTCCTGTCCGGCCTGCTCTCCCTGCCGTCCGACTGCTATGAGTCGGCGAGCATCGACGGAGCGAATGCATGGCAGACCTTCCGCTACATCACACTGCCGCTGCTCAAACCGACCATGCTGTTCGTCGTAGTCACCTCGATCATCTCCTATCTGCAGGCATATGTGCCTGTGCTGGTCATGACCACAGGAGGCCCGGGAACTTCTACCTACTTAAGCTCCTACCTCGTCTACGACCAGGCGTTTAAACAGTACAACTTCGGATTCGCGTCAGCTATCTCGCTGTTCATCCTGGTACTGACCGCGATATTTACCGTGATCTCGTTCAAGGTCACCGGCGCAAATGAAAGTTAAGGGGGGCAGGTTATGAAACACAAGATATTGAGAACAGCTTTATATATCGTACTAGCCCTGGTTGGAGTCATCACTGTCTTCCCGTTCGTGTGGATGGTGCTCTCCTCCTTTAAGACGAACGGCGAGATCCAGTCCATCGTACAGACGCTGCTCCCGCAGGAGGCGATCGTTGACAACTACATGAACCTTCAGCAGACTTTTGATTTCCTCAGATATTTCATGAACAGTATCTTCATTGCAGTTGTAGTCACTGTGATCGTCATCTACACAAGCTGCCTGTGCGGATATGTGCTCGGGAAATATCAGTTTAAAGGAAAAAACGTCATCTTCGGCTTTGTCATGATGACCATGATGGTCCCCTGGTCAGTGACCATCATCCCGAGATATACCATGTTCATGGAGGCGGGGCTTCAGGATACCTATATCTCCCTGATCCTTCCGGTCATGGTCAGCGGCTTCGGCATCTTTATGATGAAACAGAACATGGAGTCCATACCGGACGAGCTGATCGAAGCGGCAAGGATGGACGGCTCCAACGAGTTCCAGACCTTCCATAAACTGGTGCTTCCGCTGTGCAAAAACGGGATCTCGGCTATCGCCATCTTCCAGTTCCTCTGGGTGTGGGAGGATTACCTCTGGCCGTACCTGATGATCGACAGTGAAAAGAAACAGCTCCTTGCCGTAGGGCTTACCCTGTTCAACGGCCGTTACTCTACAGATTACGGCGGACTGTTCGCAGCGACCACGATCTCGATCCTGCCTGTCATCATCGTTTACGTTATCTTCCAGAAACGCTTCGTTGCAGGTGTTGCAGCCGGAGCGGTGAAAGGTTAATATAGATCCTGCGCTTCCGGCAGCCCGGACTGTCCTCCCCGACTGCCGGAAGCGCACACAAAACTGCAGACATCACTGAAAAAGACATCATCGAAAGGAGAAGCTCATCATGAGACCAGAATTGATCGCAGAAACCCATCCGGAAACACTGCCGGAAAATATAGTAAAAGGGGACTGCTGGCGCATCAGCGTCCTGACAGAAAGCCTTCTGAGGCTGGAGTATTCCCCGGACGGCGTCTTTGAAGACCGCGCCACTCAGTCCGTGTGGAACCGGGATTTCCCCGAAACATCATTTCAGTGCATCGAGACGGAGGATTCTCTTGAGATCCTTACATCGAAGGCGCATCTGATCTACAACAAAAAAGAGTTTTCTCCCAATGGTCTGTCCATCCAGGCGATCGGGGATTACAGCGCATACCACAGTATCTGGCACTACAGAGAAGATTTTCAGGATCTGGGCGGGACAGCCCGCACCCTGGACGAATCCAACGGTCCCATTCCTCTGGGGCACGGCATCATCAGCCGGAACGGATTCTCTGTGATGGACGACAGCCGTTCTCTTGCCCTTCGCGCGGACGGATGGGTAGAGCCCCGGAGAGAGGGCTGCATCGATATCTATTTCTGGGCTTACGGCCACGATTATCTTCAGGCGCTGAAAGACTTCTGCCATCTGTGCGGGAAGGCCCCCATGGTCCCGAGATACGCTCTGGGCAACTGGTGGAGCCGCTATTACAAGTACACGGAGAAATCTTACAAGGCTCTGATGGAACGGTTTGAAAAAGAAGATATTCCTTTCTCTATCGCAGTGGTCGACATGGACTGGCACCTTGTGGATATCGATCCGAAATACGGAAGCGGCTGGACCGGATATACTTGGAACCGGGATTTCTTCCCCGACCCGGAGGGCTTCATGAAATGGCTCCATGACCGGAACATGCACATCACACTGAACCTTCATCCCGCCGACGGGATCCGCGCCTTCGAGGACGCCTATCCCCGGATGGCGGAGGCGATGGGGATCGACCCGAAGACAGAGCAGCCGGTCGTGTTTGATATATCAGATCCGCATTTCCTTGAGGCGGCCTTTGAACATGTCCTTCATCCGGAGGAAGAAAAAGGGGTCGACTTCTGGTGGATCGACTGGCAGTCCGGAGGGATCAGCAAGGTCGAAGGACTGGATCCCCTGTGGATGCTGAACCATTATCACTATCTGGACAACGGAAGAGACGGGAAACGTCCCATGACGTTCTCCAGATATGCGGGGCCGGGGAGCCACCGGTACCCTGTCGGATTCTCAGGAGATACGATCATCACATGGGAATCCCTTGACTTCCAGCCGTATTTTACGGCCACGGCGTCAAACATCGGCTACGGTATGTGGAGCCATGACATCGGCGGCCACATGATGGGGTACAAGGACGACGAGATGGCGGGAAGATGGCTTCAGTTCGGCGTGTTCTCCCCGATCATGCGCCTGCACTCCAGCAGCAGCGAGTTCAACGGCAAGGAGCCCTGGCGCTACAAACCGGAGATCTGTTCCATGATGGAGGATTTCCTGAGACTGCGCCACCGTCTCATCCCCTATCTCTACACCATGGACCATCGGGCATACGAGGAGGATATCCCGCTGATGCTGCCGATGTACTATGACTATCCTGAGAGAGAGGAAGCATACCATGTTCCAGGCGAGTATGCCTTCGGAAGCGAACTGATCGCCGCTCCGGTCACAACACCCCGGATCTCCGGGCTGAATGTGGCAAAGACAAAGGTGTGGCTCCCTGACGGGATCTTCTACGATATCTTCACAGAGCGGAAGTATCGTGGAAACCGGACTATCATGATGTATCGCGGTATCAATTCCATTCCTGTCCTTGCAAAGGCAGGCGCCATTATCCCGACAACCGACGATATCCATGACGCGGGGAGCAACCCGGAGAGCCTGTGCATCCACGTCTACGCCGGAGCGGACGGACACTTCACCCTCTATGAGGACGACAATATTTCCGAGGACTACAAGAAGGGCGTCTGCGTGACCACCGACCTTGCTTTCTCCTGGGGAACCGATGCCGAATTCGTGATCGGGGGAGCACAGGGAACAGCCGGGCTGATCCCGGAAAAGCGGACCTTCGCCGTAAAGATCCACGGGGTAACGTCCTGCGAAAACCGTGTCTCCGTATTCGTGAACGGATTCACCGACGCTCCCGACAGCCATCCTTCCTATGATCCGAATACCCGCACGCTCACCTGCACCCTGGAGGATATCCCCTCCGACGCGCGGGTCCGCATTCTCGTGAAGGATGTATCGGAAGCAGAAAACGACATGGTCAAAGAGGCATTCGATTTCCTGAACCAGGCGGAGATCTCCTTCGTCCTGAAGGATACGCTGTACCACCTGATCGAAAACGCCGGGGACCGCACGATCCTGCTGTCCCAGCTCCAGACAATGGAACTGGACCCGGATCTGCTGGGAGCTCTGACAGAGATCATTACCGCATAGCCGATCAAGGCGCGCCGGATATCCGGCGCGCCTTTTCCCTTTCTCTGGGCAGGCATCTTATATGGAAATGCTGTTTCTGTACTCTTTTGGTGTTTTCCCGACTGCCGCCTTAAACAGGCGGGTAAAGTAATTCACATCCGGGATCCCGCAACGCTGCGCAATGGTCTGTATCTGGAGCCGGGTGGAGTTTAAAAGAAAGACTGCCTGCTCGATCCGCTTGCCGTTTACGTATTCAGTCAGCGTCTTTCCTGTCTCTTTCCTGAAAAGATTGGAGAGATAGCTGGCATTTACTCCCAGTTCCGCCGCCTGGACCTTAAGGCTCAGATCCGCGGTCAGGTCCAGGTCGATCCGGGTCAGGACCTTTCGCACCAGCAGGGAATAATCCTTCATGGAGTGGTTCGTCACCAGTAAGCAGTATTTCCGTACCATCTCCCTGCTGAGCAGAATCATTCCCTTCTCCGAGGTAAGCTGTTCTATCTTCCGGGCAAATCCGGAGGACAGTTCATCGATATGGATCGGATGAACATCTGCGCTTTCCACCGCTTTTCTCAGAAGAGTGTTCAGGATGATCAGATAATTCTTGGCATTTCTCAGTCTGTCCGGCGTCCGGCGTTCCATCCACTGGAGTGCGAAGCCGTTCATAAACGCCTCGGCTCTGTGAGACTGTCCTTTCGCCACCGCCTGGATCAGCCGGTTCTCCTCATCATATCTCTCCTCCATGATCTTCATCATCTGCTGTGGCTCTTCTGCCATGCGATCATTCCGTCCATCTGCAGTTTTAAAATCAACAGATCCCATGCCTTCCATATCCTGGAGCCAGAAATCATCCATGCTTCCCCAAATGCGCTCGCCAAACGCATTTACAATAGAAAGCAGCACGCTCTCATCAATGATCCGGGGCAGTCCCATGTAAAACTGTTCCAGACGGCGGTACTGGTCCTGAGGAAAAGAAATTTGTTCTGCAATATCAAGGATCATCTCCCGCGACAGTTCCGTAAGCATATAAGGACCGATGAGCAGGAATTCTTCTTCCTCCGTCTCCGGAAAACGGAAAAACAGATACCGGTACATGCAGGAAGAACTGATCCTATATACAACATTGTCCTCATACCTGTCCGCCTCCTGCCAAAAACGGGACATACAATCTTCTTTCTGCCTGCCCAGACGATAAAGTCCCAGCGAACTCTCCGGAAGCTGCTCTGTCTCCCTGGTTATGACCGTATATGTAAGATGAAAATTTTCCAACAGCTTTTTGAAAAACTCAAACTCGGCTCCATATGTCATTTCATTCTGCTCCTTCTGCTTTTCAATAACTAAATGATCGCCCTATTCTTCTCCATTATCATACAATTTTTAGGATAGTTCAATAATGAATAAAAAATATGCGAGAATACCCAAAAATTTTCCTCACTGCATGATCCGGAATACCGTATACTTATGTTCAGTATCCGGACAGCAGCCACAGAAATCAAGGACGCCGCTGCATCGCAAAAGCGTCGGGCTGCCGTCCCCAAAGCATTCAAGAAGGAGGTAACTGCAATGCTTAACCATTCAATGCTGTATCCCCGTGAATCTGTATCACGCCGCGCCGTTTCTCTGGACGGTATGTGGAAATTCTCTCTGGACTGGAATTCCGACGGAGAGAGTAAAAGCTGGCAGGAAGGAATCCCCGGAGATGATATGATCCCCGTGCCTGCAAGTTTTCAGGATTTTTATACAGACAAAGACATCCGCGAATATGCCGGAGATCTCTGGTATGAAAAAGATATATTCGTTCCCGGAGAGTGGAAAGGAAAACAGGTCCTTGTCCGCTTCGGTGCCGCAACCCACCGCGCAGTCGTATATGTAAACGGGATAAAGACCGCGGAACACGAAGGCGGATTTCTTCCGTTCTGTGCGGATGTGACTGATATTGTCCGCTACAACGCATATAACAAAGTAGTGGTCAAGGTCAACAACGAGCTGACCGTGACAAACATCCCCTGCGGTCAGACCGTCACACTTCCTACCGGAAAGAAAATGTGTAAGCCCTACTTCGATTTCTTCAACTATTCCGGTCTGCAGAGATCCGTCTGGCTGACAGCGCTTCCGAAGGAATCTGTGTTTGACATTGACACAGTCAACGAACTGTGCGGTCAGGATGCAAAGGTATCCTATAAAGTCAGGACGACCGGGGAGCATCCGGTCACTGTAGAACTTCTTGACGCAGAGGGGAACCGCGTGGCGTCCTGCGACGGAAAAGAAGGAGTGCTGGAAGTAAAAGACGCTCATCTCTGGAAGGTGCGCAACGCTTATCTGTACCGCATGGTGGTCCGCATCGTAGATGAAGGCGAGGTTCTGGATGAATACGCTCAGGCGATCGGTATCCGCACCGTGGAGGTGAAAGGAACAAGCATCCTTATAAACGGAGAACCGGTCTATCTCAGGGGATTCGGCAAACATGAGGACAGCGATATCGTCGGCCGCGGTTTCAATATCGGTGTGATGAAGAGAGATTTTGAGCTGATGAAATGGATCGGTGCAAATTCCTTCCGTACATCCCACTATCCCTACAGCGAAGAGATTTACCAGATGGCTGACCGGGAAGGCTTCCTCATCATCGACGAGGTGCCCGCAGTCGGACTGTTCGAGAGTCTGATGAACTTCATGGAGGCGAGCACTGGAAAGCAGACCGCATTCTTTGAGAAAGAGACGACTCCGATCCTGCTCCAGGCACATCTGCGCGCTGTGGAGGAGATGATCACAAGAGATAAAAACCATCCCAGTGTCATCGCATGGAGCCTCTTAAATGAGCCGGAGACCACAAGCGACGCGGCAGTTCCTTATTTTAAAGAAGTCTTTGACAGAGCGCGGGAACTGGATCCGCAGAAGCGCCCCCGCACCTTTGCACTGGTAATGAACTCCACTCCAGACAAGTGCAAGTGCTACCAGTTCAGCGACATCATCGCGCTGAACCGCTACTATGGCTGGTATGTGAGCGGCGGCTACGACATCTCCACCGCAGAAGTACTCTTCCGTCAGGAAATGGATGCATGGAAAGCCCTGGATCTGAACAAACCGTTTATCTTCACCGAGTACGGCGCGGACACGCTTGCATCAGAGCACAAGCTCCCCTCCGTTATGTGGAGCCAGGAATATCAGGCGGAATACCTGACGATGAATAATGAGGTATTCGATTCCTACGACTTTATCAAAGGCGAACAGATCTGGAACTTTGCCGACTTCCAGACCACAGAAGGGATCATGCGCGTTAATGGCAATAAGAAGGGCGTGTTCACGCGTCAGCGTCAGCCCAAGGACATTGCCTATAAATTAAAAGAGCGCTGGGAGAGCCTTCCGCTCGGATATAAAGGCTGAAACTCAATCAAAATATTCTTTTAATACAGGGATCGGGGCCGCCGCCCAGGCATGGCAGAGGCTGGTATTCCATTTCTGGTCTTTCCCCCACGCCTCAAAAGACGTCTCCGCTCCCTCTTTCAGCATATTATACCAGGAGTGTTCTGTTGTGTTTACAATCAGGTCATACGCCAGCCCTTTTTCGCCCATACGGATCAGAGCGTACAGTACAAAGTAGGAAACAAATACTCCACAGCTCAGCCCCTTATCCCGAATAAGTTCAGAAATCCGGTTTCCTTTGGGAAGGACACCATAAAAAGCAGGAAATACATTTGCATGGAGAGAACAATGCCTGCTTCCGTAAGCATCTGTAAACAAACCTCTTTCTTCATCGTAAAACACCTTTATATATGCTTCTATAAGTTTTTCTGTCTCTGATCTTCCCGGAATATCCAAGATCTCCCTTATCCTGTTCAGACATTTCTTCATCCCAATATACAGTGCGTTGATCACATTGTGGCATCCGTCTCCAACTACCGGCTGTGAGAGGTCAAAATCATATCCATCCCGCAGGTTCTCAGGCCAGTCCACCAGATTCCATTTTGTCTTCACATTCTCGACCAGGCCTTCCTTATTTTTGAACCTGTCAAAATACCTTTCCACCCCTTCCGCTACAGGAAGCAGCTGCTCCAGAAATTCCCTGTCCTCCGTAAAATGATAATAAAGCAGAAGCTGATAAGGATAGAGAAGTGAAAAATCCGCGATCTCCTGCATGAAACTGCCCGGTGCCACAGCCATCATCCCGCTGCATATTTCCGTAGAATGCGCAAAATCTGTCAATGCCTTGCGAAAAAGGGCATCATCTCCGGTCAGATAATGAAAAGCATGGGCAGTCACAGTGAGATCGCCAAGGTACTGCCCTTTCTCCCTATGAGGGCAATCCAGAAACGCTTCCTGGGCGCAGTTTTTTACTGCGTTTTTACAAATTTTCCATATTCCGTCTATAAGTTCATCTCCAGAATAAAACTCTGCATATCCGTCGTCAAAAGGATAATGACGGTAATCCACTCTGAATCCATCCATCTGTACCGGATCATCTGTAGTGAGCTGTACATACCGGAAACATTTATATTCAAACTGCTCCAGTTCATTTTCTCCTTCCGCAAGAACAAGACTGTCCTCATACAGGCAGTTACATCTCATATCATTGCGCACGAGCCCATTTTGCTGCAATTCCTCACCGTAAATGATCCTGACCCGGTCTCCCCTTTTTCCCCAGGCTTTCATATAAAAAGTGCCTGTCAGGTCCTTCCCGAAATCAAGAAGCCATCCTCCTTCCACGCGCTTTACTTCCACAGGAGTTCGATACTCCATCTGAAGATTTTTCGTCTGCTGCATCATCAGGATATGGTCATCATTCTCTTTGATTGCCGCTTTCTCCCAGCTGCTGTCATCGAAATCTCTTTCTTTCCATCCTATAATTTTTTTATTATTATCAATAAGTTCATCAAACTGCGTATCATACGCGATCGTTCTGCTTGCCCCGTATTCTTCTGCCTCTTTATATCTCCAGCAGTCATCTGCAAGCTGTTCTCCTGCCATATGTATCTCTGCTATCATTCCCTGGCGGTAATCACCGCTGTTGTATGCACGGTTGACCAGCCCCTGGTAATACACATGAACTGCAATTATGTTTTCTCCTTCTATGATATGATCTGTAATATCTATCCTGTTATAGTTATAGCAAAAAAAATAGGAAGACGCCGGTCCCTGCGTAACATATTTCCCGTTAATATATAGTTTATAGTAATCATCTGCGGAAATATCCAGTATCACCCGATCCGTCAAATGCTCTATCTGTATTTTTTTCCTGAACAAAGTATGATTATTTTTCAGTTCCTCCCTGTGTTCCGGCAGCCTGAATTCTGGATCGAGCTGCCGGTGCAGGAGCTGCAGTGGTTCCAGATCACGATATTTCGGGTTGCATATCCATCTGTTCTTCCATATTTTTTCACTCATCTTTTCTATTTTCCTTTCCCGTCTGGTCTTTATTCACCATTTTCTTAAAATCTGTTGGGGTACAGTCATAATATTTTTTAAAACTGCTGGCAAAATATCGCTGATTGCTGTACCCGCACATTTCTGTGATCTTCTGTATCTTCATATCTGTTTCCATCAGAAGCCTCCCAGCCCTCTCCATCCGTTTTCTGATCACGTACTCCATGATCCGCTCACCGGTCTTCTGTTTAAAGATCTGCCGGATATAAGTAGAGCTGAAATGCAGCCTGTCAGCAATCCACTCCAATGTCAGGTCTTCATAGTCCAGGTTGTCCTCAATCAGATTTTTCACATTTTCTACAATCTGTTCTGTCTGTCGTTTTTTCTGATTCTCCGAAAATAATCTGTGGCATACTGAAAAGTACTGGCGCAAAACTTCTTTGATTTCCAGCAGGCTGGCATTATGAAGGCGCTCCTTAATCTGCTTCTGTATCTCATCGTTGGTTTTCTCCTTATCCAGAATTATGCCCCTCTTCTCAATTTCATTGAATACCATATACACCAGCTCTTCAGCGGAAATCGCCACAAAATCTATTTTTTTTGGTGAAATTGAAGCATAAACCTGAAAAAGTTCATCAAGATATTCTATTGAATTTTTTTCCTGTCCCATTTGCACTGACAGTATGATCCTGTCTTTCAGATTTTTTATTTTTCTGGACAGATCTTCCTCCCCGGAAGAATCCTCATCCTTTTTTTCCCCGTACACAATCATCTTTCGGTTTGAGGATGACAATCCTCTCCACTCCTGAATTGCCTCCCCATACGATGCGGCAAGCCCGTTCCACTCTTGATATACTCTTCCCAAAATGCATATCAGCTGGATATCATAATACTTTTCCATACTGTTCTGAAAATGTTCAAGTCCATTTTTTACTTTATAAAAAAACTGCTGCTTTTCCGGGGCATATCCGGTCAGAATCAGGGCTACGCCATTATTTTCCAGACCGAGCCCATGGACTTCAATACCTCTGGGAAGGCATCCGTCCCTCAGTATTTTTACCAGTTCCTCCACGTTTTCCCTTTTCTCTATCTTCCACACCTCAGAAGCGGCACACAGCGGCATCTTAAGAAGCGCAATGCAGTAAAAATCCGCTTCTATATCCAAAAACCTCAGGTCAGGGCGCTCAAAAATATGTTTCCCTACTATAATATCCCGCAGGACCTGCTCCTTTAAGGCAGCTTCATTTACATTCGCCTTCTCCTTGAGCATCTGCATGTTATTCAGAAAATTTTTTTGGCGGTCCAGTTCTCCTTTAATCTTCTCCAGGACACTTTTTAGTTCTTCCGGTTCAAACGGTTTCAGCAGATAGTCGGAGACGCCGAGGGCAATTGCCTTCCTCGCGTATTCAAATTCGTCATAACCGCTGATTATAACCGCCTTTAAAGGCAGTTTTCTCTTTGCGGTTTCCTCGAGAAAAACCAGCCCGTCCATTACCGGCATAGAAATATCCGTCAGCACAATATCGGGATGTTCCGCTTCTGTCAGCGCCAGGGCTTCCTTCCCATTTGAAGCGCTTCCCACGACTTCCAGATCCGGTTCTTCGCGCTTTATATATTTAACAAGAAGCTTTTTCATTTCTGTCTCGTCTTCCGCGATCAGTATTTTATACATCACAGATCCTCCCCTGTCCTCTTCGGGATAATGAGTATCGCCTTTGTCCCTTCTCCTTCACAGCTCTCATAATAAAGACCATAAGCATCTCCATAATACAGCCTGATTCTTTCATTTATATTAAAAATCCCATAGCCTTCGCTTCTGTCGGTAACTCCGGCCTTCAGGTTTCCGTTAATCAGAGCAAGTTTTTCCCTACCGATCCCCATCCCGGTATCTTCTACAACAAAACGTATCAGTTTTTCTCCCATCTGCCCCGTCTCCTCTTCTGCCGTAATGCGGATCAGGCTCATCCCCTCTTTTTCCTTTATCCCGTGATAGATCGAGTTTTCTACCAAAGGCTGGAGCACAAGTTTTAGCACTGTACATTCCATCAGTTTTTCCGGGATATCGATCTCATACTTCATTTTCTCTGAATAACGTATCCCCTGAATTGTCAGATAGCTCCTCACATGTGCAATCTCATCCCTGATTGATATAACTTCCGCCCCTTTACTCAGGCTGATACGGAAAAAGCGTCCCAGGGAATTAGAGAGAATGCGTATTTCATCCATTCCTTTATCCGCTGCCATCCATGTGATCGTATTCAGAGTATTATATAAGAAGTGAGGATTGATCTGTGCCTGGAGAGCCCGCAGTTCTGCCTTCCGCTTCTGTTTCTGCACATATTCGACAAAATCCCTTTCCTCTTTCAGAATGCGGATATATTCCTCCTGCTTTTTCATTGAGTTTTCAATTTTATCCGCCATATAGTTAAAGGTTTTTGCCAGACTCCCCACCTCGTCTTTATACGGATAAAAATATCTGGCATCCATCTCTCCGTTTCTCATCCGGTTCATTTGAAGCGCCAGACGCTGCAGGGAAGATGTGAGCTGTCTTGCCAAAACTGCAGTAATGATAAAACAGGCTCCTGCCAGAGCGATTGTCAAACCTACGATGAGTCTCCTTAATCCATGTACACTTTCAAACATTTCCGCTTTGGATTTAAGTATAAATATCTGCCAATTGTTAATATCAGCAACTCCCTTGTACATCAGATATTCTTCTCCGTCATAGCTGATATCCCCGCTGTATTTCTTCTCCTCCTGGTCCTCGTTCATGCCGCTGAGCTGGCTGAGATCTGCAGAAGAAGCATTGAGTGTTCCTGCTATATAATTTCCCATATCGTCTGTGATCAATATTTCTCCTACCAGCTTTGAATCCCCTATGATTTCCTCCAGGAGTACTTTCTGGTCGATCTGTATGATCAGGTATGCAGGTTTCTTATCTCTTCCTGCCTCAAAGCGGCGTACATACGGTATCACCTTATCTTTGTCTGCAAATATCTCATCCGTCATAGTCGGCATCCAACATATAGCTGATGAAGACGGATAGGAAAGATATTGTGCAAATTTAGAATTTTCAAAATCAAATTCCCAATTTCTTGATTTTGTGTAATCGTCCCAACTCCCTTGTTCTGTATAGAGCAGCGTTGAGTTTACAAGCGGCTCTGCCAAACTGATATCTTTCAACCAGTTTGCCGCCTCACTGCTCAGGGCAATTTCTTTTTCCAGGCTTGGACTGTCCAGATAGTCATTGAGAGGCTGGATAAAAGAACTGTTCGTAAGTGCGGCAAAAGCTCTCCTGTTAACGGCTTCCAGCCTGGAGTCCAGTGTATTTTCCAGCTGGTCTGCCAGGCTTTCCGCATTTTCTCTAAAGATATCTTCTATTTCTTTCTGTGCATATCTGTAGTATAAAATTCCTGCAATACACGTCGAAAATGTACAGACAACAGCAAAGATAAGTGTTATCTTTTTCCGAAAACTGATGTTCCGAATCCATTTCATAATTTACGATTCTCCGTTTTCTTCTCAGTATAGCATACCCTCTCCTGGATGGAGAGGGTATATCCCGCAGATAATTTTATCCTTTTACAGCGCCAGCCGTAAGCCCTGCTATAAACTGTTTATTGCACAGCAAATATACGATCAGTATCGGAATGATCGCAATCGAAGCGCCCGCCAGCATAATGTGCCACTCTGCCGCAGCGTTCACTGAATATTTCAGCTGTACTACCGCAACAGTCAGCGTCTGCAGGTCAGGATTTGTGATCGTCATGATCAAAGTGGTAATATAATCGTTCCATGTATTTCTGAAAACAAACAGCGCAACAACTGCCAGGATCGGTTTCATCAATGGAAGGAGGATCCTTCCGAAAACCCCATAAATCGTACATCCGTCGATAATCGCCGCCTCGTCAAGTTCTTTCGGGATTCCCTTTACAAATCCCATTACAAGGAGGACATTTACCGCCTGCCCTCCGGTCAGTGCAATGACCAGCCCTGCCATACTTTTATCCAGCCCAAGATTCTGCAGGAACTGATAGATCGGATACAGCGTGACCGACCCAAGGCTGATAAACATCATTGATGTGTACAGCGCCAGAAGGATCTTTTTCCCTGCAAAATCTCTTCTGGCAAACATAAATCCTGCAAGCGCGCATGACACGACAGCCAGCGCAGTCGTGGATACAGCCAGTATCACGCTGTTCGCAGTATACTTTACAAAATCAGCCTGTACAAATGCCTGATAATAGTTCTGGAACTGCCATTCTTCGGGAAAAAACGAACCTCCTGCAGTCAGTTCGGCATTGGTTTTCAGAGAGCCGAGAACTGTATAGATGATCGGATATAAAGTAAAAAGGATCATCACAACAAGAAAGAGGATCCCGCAGACCCTGCCTGCTTTTGCAGACAATCTTCTGCTCTTAACCGCTGATTCCATTTCTTCTCCCTCCTTCTAGTAAATATCATCCAGTTTTCTGGATGCCCGCAGATAAAGAACTGTCACTGCTCCCGCAATCACTGCAGACACTACGCTGACTGCAGCTCCATATCCGTATTGCGGTACTACCGCTTCAGATGCTGAGATCGGGAAAAAGTATCTGTACCCGTACAGCGACATTACCATAGTTGCATTGTTCGGTCCGCCTTCTGTCAATACCATTACATTCGTAATATCATTAAAAGCTGATGTAATGGACAGCATAAGTATGATCTTCAGAATCGGTCCCATCATCGGAATCGTTACATACCACAGCGTCTGTACGGGACCCGCTCCGTCAATCTTGGCACTTTCCAGCGCATCTTTTGCCACCTGCTGCAGGCCGGCGATAAAATACACCATATAGTTTCCTACTCCGCCCCAGATTGCCGTAATGATCAGGGTTGTCATAGCATGTTCTTTCCCCAGCCAGTTGATCGGAGAATCAATAATATTTAAACTCATCAGATACTGGTTGACCTGTCCATTGTATGCATTAAACAATAAATAAAACACAAGTCCCATAACTGCAGAGCTCATAATCGTCGGAAGGAACACCATACTCTGTGCGATCCCGTTAAATCTTGTCTGCCTGTTCAGAAGCAGTGCAAGGAAAAACGCAAGAGGTATTATGATCAGGACTTTTCCAAAACCGTATACGAATGTATTTATCACACTCTGCCAGTAAACCTCGTCCTGGAATACTCTGATCAGATTGTGCAGCCCGACCCACTTTGGGTCTCCTGTTCCGATTCCTCCATATTGATAAAATACATATTTCAGCGTCCAGATGACCGGATAGATTGAGCACAGGATAAACAGGATGAGATTCGGCAAAAGGAAAGAATACGCTTCCATATTTCTTTTGAACAGTTTCTTCCTGTGTCCTGCGGTCATTTTTGTTCTCTTCTTTTTCATATGCCCGTCCTTTCTCTCAAACCATCTATTTTCTGTTCTACTCAGACTTCCATGACAGATTCCCGTAGAACAAAACGGAGGGAGCCGGCAGACTCCCTCCAAAGGGATTACGGATTCATCGGATCGTAGTTTTCAATTTTAACTTCTGTCCCTGTTCCATCTTCAATCCCCTGCTGATACGCCTTATTGTAACGGTCTGTCAGGTCAGCAAGCGCTGCGTCCACATCTTCGCCGCCGTAATAAACAGATTCAAACGTCTTATAGTAGTCCTCACCTTCTACGACAACAGCCTGTGCATTTTTCTCCTGGGGAGTCAACGGAAGGACCCCGTCAATATCCTGCATCTGAAGCCATTCTTTATCAGCTATCTCATCACTTAATGCTGCTTTTTCCACAATGTCCGGAATGATACTCACACCATAACCGCCTTCCTGATAACCGATAAGAAAATCTTCTGTTGTGAAGATATCTTTATAAACTTTAAATGCAAGCTCTGCATTTTTGCTCTCCGCATTGATCAGATATGCAGACGTAAATGTTATGTTCTGTTTTCCAACATCTTCTCCGCTTACCGTGGGGATCGGCGCAACGTCCCATTTGTCTGAATCCATTGGGAATTGATCCATATAAACCCCAGGTTCCGAATGAGTCCAGGAAATGTACATTCCAATCTTTCCGTTAGCAAACTGTGTTCTCAGCGGGTCAATATCAAGCGCTTCGCATCCCGGAAATGCACATTCATCAGAAAGAAGTTCTGTCCAGTATCCCAATAATTCTTTATAGCCGCTGAAATCATATTCACCTTTAGCGAAATCAAAACCTTTCTTTATTCCCGTTTCACGCTCCATCTGAAGATCAAGGGAACGCTCCAGGGCAGATGAAGCGCTCTTCATATGCTGTGCAAAGCCATAGATACCCTCGCCGGAAAGTTCCGATGTGATAAGCTTTGCATCTTCCACCATCTCTTCCATAGTGGTCGGAGGCGCCTCAATGCCGACACGGTCGAAAATTTCTGTATTATAAATCAGGCGTCCCGTAGTACCGCACGTAGGGATATAATACAATTTTCCATCAATCTCGTTGATTCCCTCGTATACCTCATCTTTAAAGTATTCTTTCATATCATCATCCATATACTGATAGAGATCCGCCCATTGTCCCTGGTTTACATATTTGTTATACACCTGATCCTGCAGCTTCAAGATATCCGGAAGTTCCCCACTCTGCGCTGCAAGATCAACCGCCTGCTCAAAGTTATCCGTATACAGTTCATACTCTACCTGGACATTATCTGTATTTGTCTCATTATATTCATCTATTCTTTCCTGAATAAAGTTAGCATCATGTCTGTCTTTTGACCAGATTGTGATCACTGTCTTTCCATCTTCTGTACTTCCTGACTCATCTTTTCCTCCGCCGCATCCTGTCACAAGCGCAGCTGTCATCGCACCTGCTGTCATCAATGCCAGTATTCTTTTACACTTCATTTCTTTTTTCCTCCTCATTTTACCCGGGCTTTTACTGCTGTGTTTATCTTATCCGTTTTCATTATTTACGTAAATCCAATTTTCGTTGGTCAGATGTTCAAAAAATGCGGTTTATATCTGTTTTCACTTTTAATCTTCATCCTATCGTAAACTTTATGTTTTCTTTTTCGCGCAATTTATTGCACGTTAACTTCAGTTGACAATCTTCCATCCTCCGATGGTAGACTTAAGTGCCGCCTTCTGGTATGCTTTTTTCAACAGACAGAAACGGTGCACTGGCAAAGTCTGACCACAACGACAGGAGGAAACGATAACGTGACTTTTCAGGATCAACTCATTACATTAAGGAAACATCAGGGGCTTTCCCAGGAACAGCTCGGAGCAAAGCTTGGCGTCACCCGCCAGACTGTATCCAAATGGGAACTTGGCATCACCACACCGGAGCTTGATAAACTGATGCTGCTTGCCGATCTGTTCCATATATCAATAGATGAACTCGTAGGCAGAGGGACAAAAGCAGAATCAGAGGAAGGACACACACGTGCCGGCGAAGAGACTCCTCCGGTAAAGAAAATCCACTATATTCCATATCCCTGGCATTATGAATACAAGAGCCGCAGGACTCTCTTCGGTCTCCCCCTTGTGCATGTCAATATCGGGAGATGGATCCCCGGACAGAAACGCTGTCATGCCAAAGGGATCATTGCAGTCGGGAACATTGCGTCCGGCATACTCGCTCTGGGCGGGATTGCATCGGGCATCTTCTCCCTTGGCGGTATCTCCGCCGGACTTTTCTCCTTAGGCGGACTGTCCGTGGGACTTCTGTTGGCTGTCGGAGGATTCTCCGTAGGAACCCTCGCCGTCGGCGGACTGGCTCTCGGAATCTTCGCAGTAGGCGGCGGAGCCTTTGGCATCTACGCTATCGGCGGAGCGGCGGTTGCCCAGAAGATTGCCGCGGGAGGAGCCGCACAGGCAGCGATTGCTATCGGTGACGCCGTAAACGGAGATATCGTCTTTGATATCAATTCCCCGGTCTCCCCGGCAGTGATACAGGAGGCGATCCTCACAAAGTTCCCGGGAACATGGGATATTATCGTAAAGATCTTTTCTCATACCATATAGTCTGCAAAAGAGCTTTTGCCTTATAAGGAATGAAAAGTTTTCTCTTTATTATAGAAAGAAGCTGCAATAAATAGGCGGGATGCTCGTTCCTACTCATTTACTGCAGCTTCTTTTATGTTCCTTATTCAAAACTCAAACAGGCTCATCTGATGCCAGTTTTCTTCTTTTTTCTTTTTCTCAGCATTTTCTTCTTCCAGCACCCCATCAGGAAGTTTCTCAAGAAACTCTGATACTTCTCCAGATGCCGTAAGAAGCAGTTCCTCTTTCGCCCGGGTCATTCCCACATAGAGCAGCCTTCTCTCCTCTTCTATCTCACAGGGATGTTTTTCGCTCTCCAGCGGGATCGATCCCTGGTCCGCCCCGTAGATAAATACAACCGGGAACTCCAGCCCTTTGGAACCGTGCAGTGTCATGATGGTCACAGCATCTGCCGTATATTTTTTCGTTCCGCACCGCCTCAGATCGCTCTCCACTCCCAGACTGATGGCATTCATAAACTCCGGCATGTTCTTATAAAACACGGTCATCTGAAGGAGCTTCTGCATCGCCGGATCCTTCGCCAGTCCCATCTCTTCCATCCACTGTTCTA
The DNA here is from genome assembly GCA_944377745.1 of uncultured Mediterraneibacter sp. Taxonomy (GTDB): domain Bacteria; phylum Bacillota; class Clostridia; order Lachnospirales; family Lachnospiraceae; genus Mediterraneibacter. Next base: position 54,453 of record CALWFV010000020.1, read on the forward strand.
TAAATTTCTGTGGTTTCTTTTTCTGATACAGCGGTCGGAATTTCTCTGCCGCGGACCGGATCACCTCTCCTGCCATCTCATTCCATTCCAGTTTCCAGAGCTGCTCCGCTGCGCTTTTCATCGTTTCCATATCCTCCGGATCCTCCAGATACCGGAAAAAGCAGAGGCTGTCCTGCACCGTGCTCTCCTTCAAGAAATCCTCCCGTCCTGCCACGATATAAGGAATACTCTCTTTCTTCAGACATTTCTCCACCAGTTCCGCTTGATGATGCGTCCTGCACAGGATCGAGATCTCATCAAATCCCCTCACTCTGCGCCCATCCCGCTCCCACGCATTCTCATGGGCTTCCAGCATTCCTATGCCGCCGACAAGACGATTGATCTCTTTCGCGATAAAAACAGCCTCTCCCATCGGACTGCCAGCACGGACCAGCTTGACCGGCACATTGTCCGGACGGTTGGGATGGAGCGCCCGCTGTCCGCTGCTGCGCGGTGCTTCGCATAGAGGTTCTCCCTGGGGGCTCTCACCCGGATCTTCGCCGGCACTATTCTCTTCCTGAGATATCACTGCCGTTGCCGCTTTTATAGCAATCCAATAATTTATTGCACATAACCACACGCACGAAACCATCCAATGCAATCTGAAATGTGGATGGTA
>CALWFV010000021.1 GCA_944377745.1 uncultured Mediterraneibacter sp.
GCTGATAAAATTTACGGCATCATTACCTGTTATGACCGCATGATCATCCAGGGATATATCCCGAACTGGAGCCATGCCGATGCAATGACCACATATATGAAGCTCAACGGTATCCGTATTTTTGATTATCCCGGTTTCTCACAGCCCCTTACGGAACAGATCCGGCAGAATGCGGAAAAAATCGCTCAGGAGAATGGGATTGAAATTGAGTTTATCCGAAAACTCCATGCATTCCGCAAAGATGACCGCATCCAGAAGATCATTGCTGAAACCGGGAAAACAGAAGGCCTGGTTCACATTTTCTCTGCCATGGAATGCTGTAATACTTACAAGCCATGGCATGATAAAACAACCGGTAAGACTTTCCTGAAGTTTGACCAGAGCAAGTGCCTCCATTACTATTTCTATTTTATCGACAGGGAACTCGGTCTCTGCTATCTCCGCGTTCCTACATGGCCGCCTTTCCGACTTCAGTTTTACATGAACGGCCATAACCTGCTTGCCCACAAGCTGGATAAAAAGCAGATTGCTTACCGGATGCAGGATAATGCGTTCCTTGAAATCTCCGATACAGATGCGGCCCAGAAACTTTCTGACCGTATTAACCCGGAGGGACTCCACAAGGTTCTTGATGTTTTTGCCAGACGATACTGTCCTGTTCCGGAATCTCTTGGACTCGGTTATACATGGACAGTCCAGCAGATCGAATGCGCAACTGACATTATGTTCCGCAGGCAGGAATATCTCGAACCGCTTTATGATGAGATCATCCGCACGGCAATCTTCACTGTGAAACCAGACAATATCGCCACTTTCCTGGGGCAGCGTATTACTTATAACTGCACCAAAGAGATTGGTACGAATTATAACCAGCGTATCCTCGGTACGAGGATCAAACACCATATGGGTGATGTATCGATCAAAATGTATGACAAGTTCGGCTGCGTCTTACGGATTGAAAGCACCTGTAATGACATCAGCACGTTCCGTGTGGAACGGGAAGTCCAACACAGGGATGGGACATCTGATATCCGGAAAGCTCCTTTAAAAAAGAGCATCTACAGTCTCTACCAGCTGTTCACAATCCTGAAATCGGCGAACTATCGTTACCTTGAGTTCATTTCATCCTTTGATGACCACAGCAGCGGCAGGAAGAAACTGGATGATGTCAGCCGTTCTCAGAAAGAAAAGGAACGTTCCTACCGCGGATTCAATTTTTTCGATTCCCGCGACCTTTCCGTACTGGAAACCATCAGCAGATGAGAATATATGACTTTCGGGATGCAGGGGAAAAATATCCGCGAGCATCTTCCGGGGATCACTCCGTCCGCAATGACAAGGATTTTTAAACGGCTGAAAGTTCATGGTCTGATTGAAAGGATTCCTGGTACCTATAAATATTTGATTACTTCTCTTGGCAAGGAAATCATAGCTGCCGGTTTAACTATAAAAAATCTTATCCTTGTTCCTGCACTTACATCTTGATTTACTGATACCGAAATTTTGCCATTTTGCGTAGAAAATCATTTATAAGTGGCCTAACATATCTTCTGTTCCCTCTCTGCTGTCTCTTCCTTCTCTGTCTCTTCTGCGTCATCTGTTTCCAGCATCTCCAGGAATGCTTCCAGCCTGGTCTTGATCTGTCCGTCATGGCTGTTGCGCCGGTCGATTCCATCTCCGTCCAGGATCAGCATGGGGACATCCATTTCCTTCAGTTTCTCTTTCAGAAGGATACTTCCCCCCGAAGACTGCTTGCATCCCCAGTGGCAGAACTGGATCACCGCGTCCGGATGGAGAGTGTCTGCCAGCTTTCCAACCATATCAGCCTTGTGGGAGTAGGAACCATTATACAGGTTTCGGATAATCTTCTTTGCAAGGGCATGGAATGGCTTTGTCTCATCCATTTCTTCCATAGAATCGATGATGATATCACTTGCAATGATCTGGTACTTACGGCTGGCGTTGAAATAGCTCTGCAGTGTCTCCTGATAGAACGGGAGCAGATGGATCCACAGAATCTTTTTCCCGTCAAACTTCGGATAGTTCTCGATATCCTTTATCATGAACCGGATCAGATCCAGGAACTCCTGTGTCCCGATGAGCAGATGCATCCCCATCATCATATAGAGATGGCTGATCAGTTCTCCCGGATAGTACCTTTCACTCTGAAGCTCAAAGAACCGCATCAGTTCCTTTCTTGTCTCATTCTCGATCCGTATCGCTTTTTTCAGTCTCTCCATATCGAACGGAGTCCCAAAACGTCTCTCCAGCTCCGCTGTAAATTCCTTTAACTGCTCTGCCAGGTAATCCACTGAGGCCTCATCGTCCCGGTAGGGCACATCCAGGAAAGTAAAAGGCACGCCCTTTTTCTTCTCCAGATAGCGGAACGTATTCAGATTTCCGTCACAGGACAGGGACGTTGTCACCGCATATTCCGGCACAGGAACTGCTCCGCTGTCAATGGCACCCACAAAGGTCTTATGATAGGAACACAATGTCGGCGCGATCCCTGTATTCTGCGCATAGTCTATAAAAAAGTCCTCCAGATGATATCCGCTGAAATAGCAGGAAAGGCACTCGATAGAGAGTGTCCTGAGCCCGAAACACCCGATGATCTCACAGGGTGAAAAAATATTTCCCCACACATATCTGTCCGGACGGCCAAGAGAATCGGCCACAAAGGACATCATCATCGCCTCCAGCTTCTGATAGCCCTTTGATATTCCTTTCTTCGGAAGCAGCTTTGTCCGGAGCTTGTTCAGTTTAAAACCGAGAAGCATCTGATCCCAGCTCTCTCCGGGATGCTCCGTGGTCTCTTCTTTTACGTGGTCAATATATTTGTCTGCGATCCACATCCTATTCCCTCCAGATCTTATACTATTATTGTACATTTCATATACAGTTTCTCTATGATGTCTCAGGTTCCAGCTTCCGTCGTTTCATGCAGGCGCAGAGCGGCAGTACCTTTTCCAAGGCATCATAAAGTAAATATATAGCACATTTTCACGAAAATTTCCAGAGGGGATGATGTGAAAGAAAGTCTTGACTTTACAGGAACAGATGTGATAGAATCTTGCCCGTTGAGAAAATCCCGGTCTATATTGGAAACGTCCATTCTCCTGAATGATTAACGAACAACACGGATTTCTGTTGCCTGTTTTTTCATTATTAAAGGAGGTTTTTTTATGCCCAGAACTAAATTTGAAGATGTGATCTTTACAATTATCATGGTATTCGTCATGGTGTACGCGATGATCTGCTACAACATTGCGCTGAACACAGGAGGGATGAGTTCTTCGGTCTTTCTGTCCGCTTTTCACGAGCTTGTGATCATGGCTCCCGTTGCCTTTATCCTCGACTTTTTCTTTGTCGGGAAAATGGCAAAGAAAACTGCGTTCAAACTGGTCAATCCGGAAAAGGAGAACCCGTTCCATCTGGTACTTGCGATTTCCGCTGTATCTGTCATGTGGATGTGCCCGCTGATGAGTTTTGTCGCGACACTTCTTTTCAAAAATGCCGGAACGAATCTTATCCCGGTATGGCTCCAGACTGTCGCTCTGAACTTCCCGATGGCGTTCTTCTGGCAGATGTGCTACGCAGGACCGCTTGTCCGCTTTGTCTTCCGGCTCATCTTCAGACGCGCAGGATCCGCAGCCGCAGCGGCGGAGGAATGTGCATAATCAAATAGAGAATATGAAAAGGGAAGCACCTGCTCCACTAAAAGCCTGTGCTTCCCTTTTCTGTTCTTTACCGTTTTTTCGTTTCTACGGCTTTTCCACTCCCGGACATTCACTCTTTCTTATCCGTCACATTGTCCGTGAACTCTTTCCATGCCCTTCCTCGCAGAAACATTACGGCGGCTACGCCTCCGCATGCGAGTATAAAGAGTACAAATCCCAGTATATCCATACGCTCACCTCCCGGTAAATATCCGCACGATATGTTCTGACTGTATTATAGCACACCCGATCTGATGCATACAGTAAAACTGTGACTTTTCGGAGCGTTTACACACAGGATCCCGGAGATTCGTGCATCCTCAAAACACAAGCTGCACCAGCAGCATATAGCACACGGTCCCTCCCGCAATAGACAAAAGCATCTGCCGCTTCCACACATGCAGGATGATGACCAGAAGAATGGCGATCATCTCCGGAATACCATGACTTCCTGCGAAGACATTCACATCCTTCAGACTGTAGATGACAAGAAGTCCGAACACTGCCGCTGGGAGAAATTTCCCAAGGAACTGCACATACTTCGGTGTTGGCTTACCGGATGGGAAAACCAGAAACGGAAGGAATCTGGTGACTGCCGTCCCCAGAACCACCATTGCGACTGTAATGATCTGTTGCGTCAGTGTCATCGCACTATCCCTCCTTCCTTCTTCTCAAGCGTCCTCCTCAACAGCGTCAGGACTGCGAGGATCGACAGCATCGCCGGAATGATAAAACGGTCTGCCCCGAATGCAGTCAAACAGACCAGGGAGATCCCCAGCCCCAGGAACGAACTCATATGGTCCTTTTCTTTGAGCCACTGTTCCAGAAAGATCACCACGAACATGGCGACCATGACAAACTCAAGTCCCTCCGTACTGAAATTGATCAGGGACCCGAAGATTCCTCCAAGCGTGGCTCCGGAGAACCAGTACAGATGGTTCAAAAGAGTGACAAAGAACATAAACCATCCCCGGTCCACATCCTCCGGGATGTCCGCCGTATAATTGATGGAAAATGTCTCATCGCACATTCCGAAGATCAGATAGAATTTCTTCCATCCCATTCCCCGAAATTTATCCAGCATGGAAATTCCGTAAAACAGATGCCTCGCATTGATCATCAGCGTCATTGCAAACGCCTGCAAAGGATCAAACGCTCCGAGAAGCATGTTGACGGTGACAAATTCTATGGATCCGGCAAAGATCGTAACGCTCATAAGCATCGGATACAGAAAACTGAACCCTGACACATTCATATAGATCCCGTATGTAATGCCGAGAAACCAGAAGCCCGCAAAGATCGGTATGGTATAGGGAAAGGCCGCTCTAAACGCCTTTTTCAGTATCCCTGATTTTGTAACAGTCTGGTCTGTCTGTAAAACGGTTGATTCTGACTGCATGTTTTCCTCTGTACAGAAGCGGACCGGCAAAGTCCGCCTCTCTCCTTCCTCTCAATTTTCTTTCAAGACTCGCTCGCGAGTCTTGGCGCGGGATTCGGGTCAGCTTTAGCTGACATAATACATCTCCGAATCCCTGCGTTCTTCGTTCACCTGATATACAGACTATCACCATATTTACATACAATCAACATGATAATTGTATGGATTACAATTTTAGCAAATGGAGCATTACAGTTCAAATGCGGACGGCGGTCAGGTGTAGACTGAACTGCTGCCAATTTCCTTGACGCCTTGTTTTTTCCATACATTTTGCATTATAATTGTATGGAATCCAGTACCAGACTTAAAATCCAACACCGGACTTACAAGTATCATTTAAAACAGACACAGAGGAGGAGCGATCTCATGCCGTTCAATTCATTCTTAAACTATCCAATGTCATGGAAGCCGGAACGAAGCCGACTGAAGCGCCCTATCTACCGTTCTCTTGCCGAACAGATGGAGAAAGATATCGCCACAGGATTCCTGCCGCCCGGTACAAGGCTCCCGCCCCAGAGGGAACTGGCAGATTTTCTGGATATCAACTTTACCACGGTCACCCGTGCCTACCGTTTGTGCGAACTGAAGGGACTGATCTATGCGGTGACCGGAAGCGGCACCTTTGTAGCGCCCAATGCCGCAAAATCTGTAACGATCTCTGCAGATACACTGGCAGGTGGCAGCATTGATCTGGGCTTCGTCAGTTCTTTTGAGCAGTGCAACAATATGATCAGCGATACCATTGTCTCCGTCATAAAAAAACGCCGCTTCGCGGAACTCCTGGACTACGAATACCCCACCGGAATGCCCCACCACAAAGCCGCTGCTGTAAACTGGCTGGGAAACCTAGAAATACATACTGATCCGGATCACCTTGCCCTTGCATCAGGCACTCTGAATGCGATCGCGCTCGCCCTTTTTTCCCTCTTTGAGCCAGGAAACAGAATTGCAGTAGATACCTATGCATTCGTTAATTTTATTGAACTGGCAAAGATGCACCGTCTCCAGCTTGTCCCCATCAGCGGAGACGAAGAGGGGATGCTCGCTGAGGAACTGGAGGCACAACACAGGATCAAGCCCATCCACGGCGTCTTCCTCTCCCCCTCCTGCTGCAACCCTACTACGATCATGATCACGGAACGCAGAAAAGCCGCTCTTGCCGACGTGATCGGCAGGTGCGGCATGATCCTGATCGAAGACGATATCCACGCCTTCTTAAGCGCGGGCATCATAGAAGGCTACGCCGGGCCCATCTCCCGGTTTCTTCCTGACCAGTCCGTCTATATCTGCGGGACCTCCAAATCCTTATGTTCCGGACTCCGGGTCGCTTATCTCGTCTACCCTGACCGGTTTCGGGAACAGCTTTTAAGCGCACTCTTTAACATCAATGTCAAAACATCTTCTCTTGACGCTGAGGTCATCACAGAGCTGATCCTCTCCGGAAAAGCAGGCAAGATCACAGAGAAAAAGCACGTCCTTGCTGAAGAGATGAACGCGCTGTTCTATGAATTCTTTCCGGAGCAGAAAGGCGTCGGACATCCTTTGAGCTTCTACCGGTGGCTGCCTATCCAGGACACGAGAAAAGGCTCCGAAGTAGAGAGAGAACTTCTGAACGCCGGGATCCGTGTCTATCACTCAGACCGGTTCCTCAGCGGTCCCCGGGAAGGACAGTGCTATCTGCGCATTTCTCTTGCCACAGTCAGGGAAAAAGAACTGCTGAAGAAAGGGCTGACCATACTGGCAGAACATATATAGAACGCCCTGGCGTCCGCACCGCCTCTGTTTCCGCCCGGCGTTTCTCTCCCGTCATGTTTTTCCCGGTCAGCTGCACTTCCCGCACTCCGAACATCCGTTGCAGGTCAGTCTGCTCCCGCACTCCCTGCACGTGACCGGATGATAGCGGGGAACATAAAGATTTTTCTCCGGAATGTCATATCCCCATTCATCTGTCAGATGAAACCGGATCTCTCTTCCCTGAAAGCTCAATCCGGAGCGGTACGCCTGGACGGACTGGGTACGCTTGTCAGGGATCCGGTATGTCTTTCCGTCTTTCACAAAATATGTGCCTGTCTCTATAAAGTCAAAGGTGACGTCATATGCCCGGCACTGATCGCTTAAGAGTTTCACCCACTCATATCTGCACGGACGGGAGCCGTCATAATTCTCCCCGCCGCAGAGTACCTGCTCGATCTGTCCCTCGGGAAGGTACTTTTCAAGGTCCACCGGTCCCACCAGCGGCGCCGTCATGATCCCCTTGTGCCGGAACGGAAGTTCAAACAGGATCGGGATCCTCTCATCCGCTCGCCTCTGGTTCTCGCATGTCACATTAAAAAAGATATGATCCCAGCCTTCGCCCCAGTCATAGGGCAGACAGGAAGCGACCCGCTCCGGCCGCTTTGTCAGGAGAAAGAATTTCACGTCCCGCCTCCGGCGCATGACTGCCCACGCCTCGTCCCGCCAGGCGTCCGCCTCCTCCAGAAAAAAATCCGAGGTCATACAGACCCGGATCATTTCTCCGCTCTTCACCTTATATCTTCCCTGCCGGTCTTTGGACAGGGGATAGCGGAAGCCGCCCTTTGTGCGATAGATCCGGCTTCCATCCTGATCCCGCATCCGGTCCAGGAAATACATATAACAGTTTTCACACCCCTCGGAGCATTTTCTGCACCCGTGCCAGGGATTCCAGATATCATGCATTGTTTTCGGCTCCTTTTTCAAAAATCAGGAAACTGCCGCTTTCATTCCCGTAAAAACCCGCAGCATGTCTCCCCGGTCTGCTCATTATTACAGTACCACAGATCCTCCGGCTCTGTCACCCGGAACATACCGAACAATTCCTTCCGGTCCGGGCAGATGTCAGGGAAAATGTTCTCCAGTCCGGCAAACAGTTCTTCACTCATCATCCTCCTCCATACTGCATCGTCCCCTCCTCTGCCGGGATTCCCCGATGTTCGACTGACGTGGAAAAGACGATCAGCGTCTTTGTCCTCCCGAATCTCTGCAGTTCTCCGATAAACTGATCCAGTTCCACCGTGCTCGGGAAAAGCACCTCCAGCACCATGGAATAGTCCCCTGTCACACAGTTGCATTCGATCACATTGCCGCACTCTTTGACAAAAGGATAGAAATCCTTCTTATCCTCCGGCGGGACCTCAAGGTTGATCAGTGCCTTGATGTGATAACCCAGCGCTGACGGGTCTATCTGGGCGTGATACCCCGTGATAACTCCCTCCCGCTCCATCTTTTCTATCCTCGCCGACACAGCCGGTGTGGAAAGATAAACTTTATTTGCAATTTCTTTTAAAGGTGTCTTGGCATTTTCCTGCAGAATATCCAGTATGATCCTGTCCACTGTATCCAGCTTTTCATGTTTCATGATCCTTTTCTCCTTTTTCTCAGTCAATATGGCTTTTTCTGATAAATCAGGACAGAAAAAAAGCGCATCCATTTCTGAATACGCCTTTGTAATCTTTCTATATAGTACAAATATTTTTTAATACCATATCATTCAATATTGTTTTTGTCAATCATACTTAATTTTTTTAAGTGACCCCCCTGAATTTCTTCCAATTTTAAGAGTGTTTGCTGAAAAAAATAAATATTTCTCGTTCTTAACCGGTCATATTGACTTAGATCATGCAAAGTCATACCATTGCATTCAGTTGATGCGCAGCAACAAAACATGCAGCAAAGGAGAATCAGAAAATGTCACATTCTTACAATCCATATACCAACGTGATCGATACGATGACAAAAGCAATGGAGCTTGGCCATATCGATCAGTCCATGTTCGAGATACTGAAAAATCCCCAGCGGGAGACAAAAGTATATCTTCCTGTTGAGATGGATGACGGTACTGTCAGAGTTTTCGAAGGGTATCGTGTCCAGCACTCCAACATCCGCGGACCCTTCAAGGGCGGGATCCGTTATCATCAGAACTGCGATCTGGACGAGGTAAAGGCACTTGCCACATGGATGACCCTGAAATGTGCTGTCGCCGACATTCCATACGGCGGAGCAAAGGGCGGGATCCAGGTGGATCCTCACACTCTTTCCCCAAGAGAACTCCGTAATCTGACACGCCGTTACACCTTTGCCATCGCCCCGATCATCGGTGCCGATACTGATATCCCTGCGCCGGATGTCAATACCAATGCACAGACCATGGCATGGGTGCTTGATACCTACAGCCAGCTGAAAGGACATCCCTGCCCCGGCGTAGTGACCGGAAAACCGGTTGAGCTGGGAGGTTCCAGAGGAAGAAATTCCGCAACAGGCCGGGGTGTCGTGATCAGCACAAAACTTCTGCTCGCTCTGAGCGGGAAAAAACTTGCAGGTACTACCGTTGCCATTCAGGGCATGGGGAATGTGGGCGCCAACGCTGCACGGGTCTTCTATCACAGAGGGGTAAAAGTCCTGGCTATAAGCGACGTTTCCGGAGGGCTGTTCTGCAAAGACGGCCTTGATATCGATACGATCTCCGTCTTCCTGGAAAAGGATGGCGCTCTGTTGAAGGATTATGACGCGCCGGGTGTGGAGCATATTTCCAATGCAGAAGTCCTCACCTGCAAATGCGACGTGCTCGTTCCTGCTGCTCTGGAGAATCAGATCACAGCCGAGAATGCAGGAGATCTGAACTGTTCCTGTATCGTAGAGGCCGCCAACGGACCGACCACCGAGGAGGCTGACGCTATCCTCGAAAAAAGAGGAATCACGCTGATCCCGGATATCTTCGCCAACAGCGGCGGGGTCATCGTCTCTTACTTCGAATGGGTACAGAACATTCAGGAGCTGACCTGGGATCGGGATCAGGTTAATGAAATGCTGGAGAAACTGATGAGCAGATCTTTCCAGAGCATCCTTGACGTAACAGAAGAATGTCACTGTACCTTCAGGATGGCAGCTTATATCGTCGCACTCCGGAAACTGGTGACAGCAGAAAAAATGAAGGGGATCTTCCCGTAAAACATACTGTTCTCCGCTCCTTCTTCTTTCTCTGTCCATTATCCGTTCAGTTACCTTTGCTTTTTCACGCCTCCCGGGCCCGCGCCTGAAGCTGCAGGATGCACTTCTTCCTCACAAACCAGAAGCAGACCGCCTGCATGATGATGGTCGCGATCCAGGATCCCGGGTAGGAAATAAACAGGAAATACAATGACCTGTGATGCGGGAAGAACACATAGATCCACAGGACTCTGGTTCCCACCGTACCGATCACGGACAGCACCATCGGTACCGCTGAATGCCCCATTCCCCGCAAAGCGCCGGGAATCAGATCCATGATCCCGCAGAGGAAATAGGGAACCGTTGTGATTGACAGGATCTCCAGTCCGCATCGGATCACTTCCTTATCCGAAGTATATATTCCAAGAAGCTGTGTTCCGAACACATAGGCGCCCACTCCTAGAACGGCCGCCGCTCCTGCCGAAAGGATCACACAGTCCAGAAGCACACGGTCCATACGCTTCTGTTTTCCAACACTGTAGTTCTGACTGGTAAAACTCATGCATGCCTGGGTGACCGCGTTCACCGACACATAGAGAAATCCCAGGATATTGTTCGCCGCCGTATAACCGGCCATCGCCGTGGATCCGAAGGAGTTGACGGAGGACTGGAGCAGTGCGTTTGAAAAATTGATCACCGTGCTCTGGATCCCTGCCGGGATTCCCACCTGGAAAATCCGCTTCATGTAGACCCATTTCAAGGTCAGCTTCGAAAACCGGAGCTGATAGCTTCCCTCCGACTTATAAAGACAGCGGAGGACCAGGATGCAGGAAATGAACTGGGAACTGACCGTACCGATGGCCACGCCGGCTACACCCAGCGGGATCACGATCACCAGCAGCAGGTCCAGCGCCACATTTGCCATTCCCGCAGCAGCAAGGAACATCAGCGGACGTTTTGTATCTCCCACCGCCCGAAGGATCGCGGCGCCATAGTTATAAAGCATGAAGAAAGGCATCCCGCCGAAATAGATCCGCATATATGTCACAGAAAGATCGATCACATCTGCAGGCGTGTCCATCAGTTCCAGAGCGAACCTGGACATGCCGATCCCCACAAAGATCATAATGATCCCGCTGACCAGCGCAAGCGCGATCGAGGTATGTACCGATTCCGACATTTCTCTGTCCCGCCCCGCCGCGAAATATCTTGCCGCCAGGACATTTGCCCCCAGAGATATCCCGATAAAAAGATTTGTGAAAATGCTGATCAGCGCTGTTGTCGATCCCACCGCCGCAAGAGCCTGGCTGCTGTCAAACCGTCCTACCACGATGATGTCCACTGCGTTGAACATCAGCTGCAGGATGCTGGAGAGCATCAGCGGCAGAGAAAACGAGATCAGCTTGTCCATGATGGATCCGTTGCACATATCAATCTCATATTTACTGTGTTTCACTTTCAGTCACCCCTGTATTTCTTGTATAAGATAACGTCGGTGTCAAAGGAAACAGGATCTCTGTTTCCTTTGACACCGACGTTATCTTAGCTCTTTCTACTGCGTTCGTCAATAGCTGACCGCGTCAAATGCCGACTCCAGCGCGGCGATCAGGTCCTCTGCTTTTTCGATCCCGATGGAAAGGCGGATCGTGTTCGGCCGAATTCCCTGTTCTCTCAGTTCTTCCGGGGTGCACTGACTGTGTGTTGTGGTTGCCGGGTGGATTACCAGAGACTTTACATCCGCCACATTTGCAAGCAGAGAAAAGATCGGAAGATGATCGATAAATTTCTTCGCCGTATCTCCATCCCCTTTGATCTCGAATGTGAAAATAGATCCTCCTCCGTTCGGAAAGTATTTCTCATACAGCGCATGGGTCGGTTCGCTCTCAAGAGACGGGTGATGAACCGCCTCCACCAGTGGATGCGCTGCCAGATATTCCACTATCTTCAGTGCGTTTTCCACATGCCGCTCCACGCGCAGAGACAGCGTCTCCAGGCCCTGAAGGAGAAGAAATGCATGGAAGGGCGACAGCACAGCCCCCGTATCGCGGAGAAGCACAGCCCTCACATATGTGACAAAAGCGCTTCCCGGAGCCGCATCCACAAATGAGACTCCGTGGTAGCTGGGATTGGGCTCAGAAATCCAGGGATATTTTCCGGAATCTTTCCAGTCAAAATTTCCTCCCTCAATGATCACTCCGCCCAGAGTCGTTCCGTGTCCGCCGATAAATTTTGTGGCGGAATGGATCACAATATCCGCACCGTATTCAACAGGCCGGATCAGATAAGGGGTGGCAAAGGTGGAGTCCACCACCAGCGGGATCCCGTGCCTGTGCGCGATTCCGGCAAGTTCCTCCAGATCCGCCACATTGGAATTGGGATTTCCCAGCGTTTCCACAAAAATCGCCTTTGTATTCTCCCGGATCGCTGCCTCAAACGCTCCCTCTTCCTCCGGATCCACAAACGTGGCTGTGATGCCGCTGGTCAGGGGCAGAGTATGTGCCAGAAGATTATAGGTTCCCCCATAGATGGTCTTAGACGCCACAATATGCTCTCCTGCCTTTGCCAGCGCCTGAAAAGTGTAGGTGATCGCCGCCGCGCCTGACGCAGTCGCGAGCGCTGCTGTCCCGTTCTCCAATGCTGCGATCCGCCGCTCGAACACTTCCTCCGTCGGATTGGTCATCCTGCTGTAAATATTTCCCGACTGCTTCAGAGCGAACAGATCCTCCGCATGACGGCAGTCCTCAAACACGAAGGATGTGGATGCATAGATCGGGACTGCCCTGGCGCCTGTCGCCGGATCTGCCTGCTCCTGTCCGATATGAATCTGCTTTGTCTCAAAACCCCAGTTTTCTGATTTTCTGATGTCTGCCATGATGAATTCCTCCTTAACTCTGCAGTTCTGCTTCCTGCCGGACTGCCGATCCTGATATCTTCTTAATTTCTTTCCTGGTTTCTGCGACTATCCTATCATACCGGTTCTATTTTCCGCCAATACATATAAAAAATATCCGGCTATAGTTTAAAACTATAACCGGATAATCTTTTTTACAGGCTTTCCACCCATTTTTTCAGTTCAGTCACCGATGGAGTTCCATTGAGAAGCTTGCCTTCCCTGATCTCCGCTCCCGGACAGCTCGGCGCAAGTGCCTGGGCTGTCTTACCAAGCCCGCTGCCTCCTGACGTCGCGAAAAGGATGATCTCCTTTCCCGCAAAATCGTAGCTCTCCAGAAATGTATTGATGATGGTCGGAGCCACATACCACCAGATCGGAAATCCCAGGAAGATTCTGTCATAAGATGCAATATCCGCATCTCTGTCAGCGAGTTCCGGACGGAATGCCCTGTCGTTCATCTCCACAGAACTGCGGGACTTCTTGTCCATCCAGTTCAAATCCGCCGATGTATAGGGAACTGCAGGTTTTATCTCATAGAGGTCTGCTCCGGCCGCTTCCGCAAGCCGTTTTGCCGTCTGCTCTGTCGTTCCGCTTGCTGAAAAATATGCCACAAGTGTCTTGCTCATAATATCGTCTCCTCTTTTATTTTTTTGTCGATATCATTATAAATCTTCCCCGAGCAGCTGTCTAATGCTTATCTTTCATCCGAAGTCATGCCTGTTGTGCATAATTCAGCCATTTTCTTTTCCTGTCTCATTCCCGTCCCATTCACTGGCTACTTCCCGAATATCTCTTTTGCCTGTTTCATATTTTCCATAATGGGTACTCCGAAGGGGCATCTCGTCTCACAGGCTCCGCACCGGATGCACTCTCCCCCGTGGTGAGGGAGCACCTCGTAGTGTTCCCTTACTGTCTCGGGCACAGTCCCCTGAGCTTTCGCCAGATTCAGAAATTTCGTGACAGATGCCACGTCGATCTTTTTCGGACAGAGGGAGCAGTGACTGCAGTACATACAGTGCCCTTCCCAGCTGATCTTCGGGAAAGAAGCAAACGCCATGGCATAATCACGTTTCGCCTCCGTTGCATCTTCATAGGCCGTACTGGTCCGCAGCTGCTCCACGCTGTGTGCTCCTGCAAGGACGGTTGCCACAGCCGGACGGGTCAGAGCATAGTGGATACACTGGTTTACCGTCAGGGCCTTTCCTGCCGGAGAAAGTTTCTCATCCAGAAGGTCGCCTCCTCCGAAAGCCTTCATGACTGCGATTCCCACGCCCAGCCGCTGGCATGTCTCGTAGAGTTCCTGTCTTTCAGGATCCATATTGACCAGATGGTCTTCATAGTTTTTTTCCGCCCACAATTCTTCCACATCCACGCTTGCAGGCTGCAGGTCATAGCACGGATTCACGCTGAACATCAGCACCTCAACGCCCCCGCGATGAAAAGATCATCATCCCGCACCGAAGCTGGATCCAGATCATTGACCAGAAGGCACTGGAAGCTTACTGCTCCTCTGAAACACTGCAATCCTGACTATGCCGGCAGAGAATCGGCACTGTTCTGCCGGCATTTTTTCTCTTTGCTTTCCTGTCTATATTATCATGCTCCCTCAATTTTTTCTGTAACATTGTTTACAGTTTTCACAATCAGTTTTTTCAACTTTGTGCAAAATTGCCTTTGATACCTGAATGGAAATTGTATAAAATAATATTTGACGTGTGGCATTCTACTGCGTAAATCCAGTTGAATTCCACACGTCTTTTTTTAACCAAAATACGAAAGGAGCAGATACAAATGCCAAAAAACAAAACACGGGGAATCATTTTCGGGATCATCATGTCCTATGCCATGGCATACGGCATGGAGGTCTACAATATCGCCATCAAGGAAGGGATAAATCTGACAGCCGGCGGATTCAGCAATATGACAAATATCATATTCCGGGATGCACTAGTTGAAACGCTCTACATGGGTGTTCTTGTCATTTTGTTTTCCAGTCTCTGGGGGAACCGGGTCGGCGCTGCGTTCGCCGCAAGACACTGTGATCCGAAAAGTGACAACCCTTACATATGCCTGCTCCTGCGTCAGGCCGGCACAGTCGCCATCATGTGCCCTACAATGAGTCTTGCGGCATCCATACTTTTCAACATTATTATGGCGGGAGCACCGCTTTCGCAGCTTCCCGCCATCTGGGTCGGAACCCTTCTGAAGAACTTCCCGATGGCGTTTTTCTGGAACATGTTCGCCGCAGCTCCGTTTACACACTGGATCTTCGGAAAGATCTTCCCTGATCACAAATAAATGAGTTTCTTCAGACTGTTCGAAGATACCTACATTGTCACACCTGTTTCTTATCGGTGCTCTGCAAAAATCACACACCGATCTTTCCTCAAATGATCATAAACATTTGCTCCATCCGCAGCACTTGCAGATATTGCATCCTTCTTCAAAAACAAGCGGTTCCCCGCATTCCGGACAGTACATCTTGTCTGTCTCCGCCTCCGAATTCACAGCCTTCGGCTTCGGCGCTTTCTGGATCTTGCGCGCGGCCTTCACTGTTCCTTCTTCGTTTTTCGCCCCAAGTTCCTCCTGCATCTCACTGTACATATCCATCAGGGCATTCCCGACCGCCATCGGGCAGCATGCCCCCTTGCTGGTATCTTTTCTTGATACGCGCCGCGCTGTATAGGACGGACATGATCCGCTGGAATTGAGCTGGTCCACGATCGTCTCGATCGGGATTCCTCCTCTGGCGCTGATGGAGATCATACGTGAAAGTCCCACCATGAAGTTGTTGCATCCACCGGTAGAGCCCTTGCTCAGATAAGTCTCAAGGAGTGCTCCGGTATGGGGATCGAACAGCGCGATACAGTGGAGGCTTCCGCAGCCTGTGGTCAGTTTCCGTTTCTTTCCTACCACATCATCTGTGACAAGAAGGATCTCGCCCCGCCTGAGTCCTTCTCCCGCAACTACCTGCCTGCTCTCCTTTTCCTTCTTCTCACTGGTATTCAGGATTCCGATCCTCTTGCAGCCGTCGCGGAAGATAGTGATACCCTTGAGACCTTTCTCATAAGCGTACATGTAAAGGTTCTCCGTCTCCTCCACCGTAAACCGGTTCGGCACGTTCACTGTAGAGCTGATCGACGCGTCAATATGGTTCTGCCACACTGACTGCATGTCGATCCTCTGTCGGTAATCCAGGGTCATCGCTGTCACGAAATAGTCCGGCAGCTCAGCATCATTCTTAAGACCGTGCTGTTTCATATAGTTCTCCACGATCTTTGTATATACTTTATAGTAGACGTCTGTCCCGTGGAGAGACTCGGTCTTGCGCTCATAATAGTTTGCATACACCGGCTCGATCCCTCCGGAGATTCCCAGCATCGTGGAAAGCGTTCCGGTGGGCGCGATCGTAAGCAGCTGAGAGTTTCTCATACCGTATTTGCGCACCAGCTCCCTCGTCTTTTCCGTGGTGTTTGCGATGAAATACGGCGTGGTCATGATTTCCTCTGTATTGCATGCCGCAAAAGGTCCTTTTTCCTTCGCCAGCAATGCGGAAGCGGCGATAGCGGAATCTGCCATGGCAAAACCAATGTTATCGCACATCTCCACAGCATCCTCTTCTCCGTAGGTCAGTCCCAGCTTGATCAGACAGTCTGCAAGACCCATGATCCCCAGACCGATCTGTCTCCACTGTCCCACACTGTCCTGCTGCTCTTTCAGGGGATGGAGGGGAAGACCTTCCTCCAGCACCTCGTTGAGCGCCCTCACAGATACCTGAACACAGTGTTTCAGACCTTCAAAATCGAACTGAGCATGATCTGTGAACGGATCCATAACAAACTCTGACAGGTTGATGCTTCCCAGCAGACAGCTTCCACCGGCGGGAAGGGGCTCCTCCGCACAGGGGTTCACTCCTGCATAGGAGAACTCTTTTGTATTGCTCAGAAGGTTCCAGCCTTCGATCCGATCCCAGAAAAGCGCCCCCGGTTCTGCGTAATCCCAGTTCGTCTCTGCGATCCTGTGGAACAGATCCCTCGCGTTTACAGAGCGTTCGATGATCTCTCCGGTGGCCTCCCTCTTATAATGAAGGAGATACTCTTCATTCTTTTTCACCGCTTCCATGAAATCCTCATGAATCCTCACAGAGATATTGGCCTTTGTCACTTTCTCAAGATCTGTCTTGAGATCGATAAACTCCTCCACATCCGGATGGGAGCAGTCAATGGAGATCATCAGAGCTCCCCTTCTCCCGTTCTGTCCGATGAGAGCAGTCACCAGCGAATACAGTTCCATAAATGAAACAGAGCCGCTGGTCTCTTTTGCCGCGTTGTTGATCTTTGCACCTCTCGGACTCAGTTTTGAGATATCTACCCCGCAGCCTCCTCCGTAACTGTATGTCCTTGCCAGTTTTTTTGCACAGTCAAAGATACTTTCGATATTGTCCTCCGGCGGGTCGACCACATAGCAGTTGGAGTATGTTACCTTTCTCCCCTGCTGATCCAGCCCTCTGTTGGAAAGGATCCTTCCTCCGAACAGGAACTTTTTCTTCCGTATATACTCTGCGATCTCCTCGTTCCCTCCGCTGATACGCGCAAGCCACTCATCAAAGGACTCTCCTTCATTGCAGTATTTTTTTGTCCAGATATCTGTCCCCAGCTGATTCTCTTCGCCCAGCCATTCTTCTACTGTCATTTTCCTATCCCTCTTTCTGCCTTTTTTCCTGTTGTTTTCCGCGCCGATGATGCAGGCTGTGCGTGTATATTCTCATCACAAAACCTGATTTTCACGTGCCCTCTTCTCCCATTCGGCGTCCGACATATAAAATGTTATCATCCCATCCCGATAATATCAAGGCTTGACATCTGGAAAAGAATTGTTCCAAACACAAAATATGGTGTTTTTTCACCCTCTTTTCATACGATATATGCACACATAACCTGTATCTGCCGGACTTTGGCCCGGCGCGGGCGCACATCCCGGGGAGCGTTTTGCTTAATAGGGAACAAAATTTCCTGCTAAACAAAAGGGGCAGTGTCTGCCACTGTCCCCGGTAATCTCTCTGTACTTTATGAATTTTTCATGACTACGCTTCCTACCACATCCGCCGCATGCTCGCATGCGTCCGCGCACTTCTCCATATAGTCATAGATTTCTCTCCACGCGATGATCTGCAGCGGATCCTTCTCCTCCATATGAAGGTTCCTCATACTGTCAATGTAAAGTTTATCCGCTTTCTCCTCCAGCGTATTGATCGCGATGATCTTCTCTCCAAGTTTCTTTGACTTCCTGAAATTGGGAAACTCCTGCATAAGCTCATGAAGTGCGTCACAGCATTCTATGACTGTGTCCAGGAGACGCAGCGCCTCCGGACGGATCTGCTGTACATTATTGATATAAACACGGATCAGGACATCCTCGATCTTGTCCGTAACCTCATCGATATCATGGCTCAGCGCCGCGATATCCTCTCTCTCGATCGGTGTGATAAAGGCTTTCACCAGCATATCGCTGAGCTGATGCTTCGCCTCGTCTGCCTGACGCTCGATTTCATGGAGTTCATCAAAGTTTTTTGAAATCTCCTCCGGTCTGAAATCTGTCAGAATCTCTTTCAGACGGTGTGCCGCCTTGCAGGAAAACCCCGCACAAGCGGCAAAATTATCAAAATAAAATGCATCCTGTTTATTTGCCATTGTTTTTCCTCCTCATTATCCGAAAACAAACATAAATATCTTCGCCATCACAAAACTGATCAGCCCGCAGCCCGGAAATGTAAAGATCCAGGTGAGCATCATGTCTTTTACCACACCGAAATTAATGGCCGAGAGTCTCTTTACCGCACCCACGCCCATGATCGCGCTGGTCTTCGTATGCGTCGTCGAAACCGGAATTCCGAACAGACTGGAAAACAGCAGGCAGAGCGCGCCCGCCAGATCCGCGGAGAATCCCTGATACCGCTCCAGCTTCACCATGTCCATTCCAACAGACTTGATGATCTTCTCACCGCCCACACTGGTTCCGACGCCCATCACGATACTGCAGATCATCATCAGCCAGACCGGGATCTCCATCCCTGTGACGGATCCCTGCCCATTGGCGAACGCGATTCCCAGGAACAGGACTCCGATGAACTTCTGCCCGTCCTGAGCTCCGTGCATGAAACTCATTGCCGCGGCGCCGGCAATCTGAGCGCCCGCAAAAAAACCATTTGTCTTTCTCCGGTCCATTTCCCGGCAGAGGATCGTGATGATCTTACACACCACCCATCCGGTGAAAAAGCCGAGAGCCAGGCTGAGCACGAGACCGTACAGCACCTTGACCCACTCGCTGCCGTTGATTCCTCCGATCCCGCCCTGGATCGCGATCGCAGCGCCGGAAAGTCCCGCGATCAGACTGTGGCTTTCACTGGTCGGTATCCCGAACACCGACGCTGCCACACTGTACACCACGATCGACACAAGCGCCGCACAGAGTGCGATCAGCGCCTCGTGGGTACTGTTTCCGAAATCCACCATGTTGCTGATCGTCGACGCCACTGAGCTGTTGATCTGAGTCATGATAAAAACGCCCAGGAAATTAAACGCCGCACTCATCAGAATCGCCCTGCGGGGGCTCATGCACCGCGTTGTCACGCAGGTGGCGATCGCATTCGGGGCATCCGTCCATCCGTTTACAAAGATCACACCCAGAGTCAGAAGCACCGTGATCAGGAGGATCGGATTTCCCGCAATATTATTCAGAAAATAATCAAGTGATACATCCATAGTAACTCCTTCTGCGCAGATTTTGCGCGCAACATTCCTCTCCATGCATTCTTTTCACTTTTAGCATGGACCATCTGCTGTATTTTATCCCTCGAAGGAGCATCTGCGTTTTTTCCCGTCTTTTTTCAGCCGGATCAGCAGTTCATGCAGAAACCGGAAGGACGGAGCTTCCATTCTCCGTACCCATACGCTGCCTGCCCGTTTCTTTCTCACACAAAAAACAAACGCCATGGCCGCCATTGCAAATGTCAGGAGCCGCTGTACATTTCCCGTTGTCCTTCCCGACCAGGATACCAGTACCGGCAGCCCGGTCTCAAACCCTGCCTCATTTCCCCGAAGATTTTCGGAGCCGGCATCCTCAAAACTCAGCGTCCCCGCGCGGTCTGCCTGCGGCTGAACGTCTGTCCCGTTTATGTGAACACTGAAAGAAAGAAAAAAACTGACGAACCCTATCATCAGCGCCGCAGATACTGTTTTTATCTTCTGCCGCATTTTCCTTTCCTCCTTTGTTAATATTAATTTAAATCCTTGTTAAATCCATTTTAAAAGATATCATCTCAGGCAGAATGTGTCAATTACTGTTTTTATGGTATACTAGGTAACAGAAAGGCATCGCGCGGAGCTCTCCGCGCATGAAGAAGAAAGGAGAATCACCATGAATCCGGTTGAAAGATTATTAAAATATGTTACGATCCGCACTCCCAGCGACGAATACAGCGACACAGTTCCTTCAAGCGCCTGCCAGTTTGAGCTTGCCCAGCATCTCTGCCGCGAACTCTTTACCATGGGGATCACGGACGTAAAAGTTGATACACAGTGTTATCTCTATGCTCATATCCCTCCATCGCCCGGCTGTGAAGGCCGGCCGGCTTTGGGATTCATCGCCCACCTGGACACAGTGTCTGACTTCTGCAGCCAGCGCATCTGCCCTGAGCTCCACGAGGATTATAATGGAAGAGAGCTCCCGCTCGGATCGTCCGGACGGGTCCTTTCCCCGGAGATGTTCCCCCATCTGAAGGATCTGAAAGGGCGCACCCTGATCACCAGCGACGGCACTACGATCCTTGGCGCCGATGACAAAGCAGGGATCGCGGAGATCATGACCATGGCAGAGCGTATTCTTACGGAGGAGATTCCTCACGGGCCAATCTCCATCGCTTTTACTCCGGATGAGGAAATCGGAATGGGTGCGGAACATTTTGATCTGGAAGCCTTCGGAGCTGACTTCGCCTATACCCTGGACGGAGATACGGAAGGCGAGATCCAGTATGAGAATTTCAACGCCGCGAAAGCAGTCTTTGACATCCGGGGCGTTAACGTTCATCCCGGGTCCGCAAAAAACGTTATGGTCAACGCCTCCCTGGTCGCCATGGAGATCAATGCCCTTCTCCCTGAACATGAAACGCCACGGGACACAGACGGCTATGAAGGGTTCTACCACCTGATCGATATGAAAGGAGACGTGGCACAGGCACAGCTCCGGTATATCATCCGTGACCATGACGGAACCCGGTTTGAAGAGCGCAAAGGCCGCCTCAGGGAGATTACGGATATCATAAACCAGAAATGGGGACGGGATACCGTCACCCTCACTGTCACCGATCAATACCGTAACATGTCCGAAATCATTGCCGGATGCATGCACCTGATCGAAAACGCAAAAAAGGCCTGCGAAAACGCAGGCGTAAAGCCATTGATCCTCCCGATCCGCGGAGGGACCGACGGAGCACAGCTCAGCTTCAAAGGACTCCCCTGTCCGAATCTCGGGACCGGCGGTCACGGATACCACGGCCCTTATGAGCATATTACAGCCGAGGGGATGGAAGCCGCCTGCCGGATCGCACTGGAACTGGTAAAGATTTATGCCTCTGAATGATCACCTGAAGTGCCATAAGGCATATTCCCCGGGCGTATCGCACAATCGCCGGAAGTGCCCAAAGGCACATTCCGGGATTGTAAGCGGTCGCCGTTACAAAAAGAGAGGGACGGAGCCAAACTGAATCTGACGCCGTCCCTCTCTGACGTTTTACAGCCTTTCGCTGCTCTCATTCATGAATTTGTATTCCGCCACCGAACGGTCAAAGCCCTTGATGTGCCTGTAGAGCCATTCGATCACGTTTTTATTGACCTGCTCCACGAACGCATCGGAAGGACCTTCTTCTTCCTCAAGCATCTCATACAGATCTTTCACGACCTGGCGAAGCTTGTCGTGTTCTTTCTTATGTTCATTGATCCCCGGGTAGCCGATGGATTCCTGAAGTTTCTCCTCTTCTCCGAAGTGGAACTCCGTATAATCCGCAAGATAGTCCAGTGTCTTCACCGCCACCAGCTTGTCCTTGCTCGTCTCGCAGCTGTCAAGAAGATTGTTGATCTTCCCGATCAGTTCTTTATGCTGTCCGTCGATCATCTCATTTCCTGTCACAAGGCTGTCGTCAAATTCTGCTCTCATAAGTCTGTTACCTCCTATACTTCTCCGTTCTTAAATCTCATGATCATCTCATTCGTCAGACTTTCGTGTGAGGTCACCTCGGGAATCTCCTCACGCTCAAACCACTCTGCCAGCGCCAGTTCTTCCCGGTCCAGCGTGATGCTCCCGCTGCCGTCGAGATCGCAGTAAAATCCCATCAGGAGCGTATCGCTGAAAGACCATGGCTGAGATTTGTAATATCGGATATTCTTCACCTTAAGTCCGACCTCTTCCATGACTTCCCGGGCAACGGTCTCCTCCACCGTCTCACCGATCTCGGTAAATCCCGCCAGCAGGGCGTATTTTTTATAGGTCCGCCCCGCATACTTTGACATCAGGATCCTGCTGCCGTCCGTAACTCCGATGATCACTGCCGGACAAATCTTCGGATACACCATGTTCCCGCATTTCTCACAGCGCAGCATCCTCTCTTTTTCATCCAGTTTCAGCATCCGGCCGCACCGGCCGCAGAACTTGTGATCCCGATACCAGTTATGGAGCTGATATCCGGTGATCCCGGCAAAAGACTGATACCTGGGCTTTGAACTTCGGAAGATCTCCGTATTCTCCATCGTAAATTCCGACAGCGGCTCCCGGTTGATCTCATGTACAAGATAATAGCGCTTCCCGTCGATCATAAAAAGGTAGATACAGTCGCTGTATATATCCTCGTTCAGACGTTCCAGATCCCGGAACCTCGGGAACTCGATCCCGTCTTCTGTCCGCTTCACAAGCGCCGTCCGCCCCTCATAATACATCGCATAGCTTTCTCTGTCCGGCGGGACCGGCCTGTACTGATTGTCATAATGATGCGGCTGTATATCCTGTATCATCTTTCGTCTCTCCTGTCTGACTTAAGTTCCCGTATATCATACCACACTTTAGGTGCAGTGTAAAACCAAGTTTCATCTCCGGATCCGATATATATACTCCGGAAGGGCCTCCTTCCTTGCGCCTTCCTCCACTTTATTGCAGAGATATCTCACATTTCCCGCCTCGTCTGTCCGGATGACGAGACAGTGCGTGAGGAATGAGTCATCCGCCATGCTCTCGCACACCGCATCCACAGTAAGCGTCATAGTCCCGTCATCGTTTTTTTCTGCCGCGGTGACCTCCGGTATACATGAGACAATTGCTCCAAGCGTCCGGTTCCCTACTCCGAGATCAATCCACTCATACATTCCCGAATCACTGTCATAGGCTGCATATTCTCTCAGTTCTTCCCGTGTGACCGGCAGACAGGAAGTCATCAGTTCTTCAAATTCCTGTCCCGGTATTCCGTTCGTATACCGTGCCTGGTCAAACGTCCCGTACCCCCTTACTTCATAGAGATATTCAAACAGGCCGTTGTAATCAATCCCCTCCATATGTTCCTCGTCCCAGTCCGTCCAGAACAGGTTGTTCCCGTTGTAGGCGATCGTTTTTAAATACTGCTCTGTGATCTGTGCACATTCTTTCTCCAGAGGCTTCACCCGTATCATGGCGCTGGAGTAGACAGGCTCCGTCACTTCCGGATATTCCGGTACGCAGAGTTCATAGAAAAACCAGCCTTTCTCCGTGTAACTCCAGTCTCTTACCTTTGAATATGAAATATCCCCCAGCACCACATTGTCCCCGTTCCAGTAAGAAGATATGGCCAGAAGATACATTGTCTCTCCGTCAAAGCTGAATTTTTTCCGCCCGATCCGACCGTCACTATACAATTCATATTCCGTGATCTCGCCGCTCTCTCCATTCTCACAGCCTTCCAGAAACCGCTCCATATCTTTACTGTTTTCCATCCCACTGTAGACATCTGTTCCCGACACAGGGGCCCCGGAGGTTCCCATGGCTTTCACTGCTTCCTCTGCTGCTTCCCCGGGCAGCTCCGAAGCATCCGCCTGTCGGATCTCCGGACAGACCTCCGCCGCAAGTTCAAACATCCTTGTACAGTCTTCCCTTGCCGCTTTCTTATCCGCTTCTTCTACCGGAAGATCATAGTCTCTTCCCTTACCGTTTTCCGCTCCTCCTTTTTCTCCTGCTTCATCCTGCTCCTGCCTCCCGTCCGGCACACCTTCAGGCTCGGTAACTCTCCCGTCCTTTCCGGCGCATCCGGCGAGGAACACTGTCATTATCATAAAGACCATATAGCATGCTATAATGCTTTTCCCTTTTCTGTTCCTTATGCGCATGTTCCGCTCCCTCTGTACTTTTATCACTTCTTACATTTGTAAGATATAATGTATCTCAGAACACACCCGCTGTCAACCCCAAATCGCCGTAATCATCAGAAAGCCCCTTCCGGGATTACAGCAGCCACAGGGATTTCCAGACAAGGCTGAGTCTGTCCTGCTCCGAACGCAAAGGGACCGGCAGGCCTTTCCGGTCTGCCGGTCTCCTATTCTTTCTTCGGTATCTCGCTCTGGTACTCTCCTCTGTCCTTTTTCCCCTTTGTTCCGTCCTTTCTGAACAAAGACGCGAGAAGCGCTGCCATGCCCCCTGCCGCGAGAAAGAAATCTCCCAGATTGTATGTAACATCAGAGACTTTTTTATTCTCACAGCGAAATCCTATATAATCTACAACATGTCCGCGGACGCACCGGTCAAATGTATTGCTCCAGGCGCCCGCCGCCATGAATGCCAGCCCGCTTTTTCTCCAGAATCCCCTGCGCCGCGCCAAGCTAACCCCATAGACAAGGGTCAGAATAGACGCTGAAAATACAGAAAGATATTTTACCAGATCCGGTTCGCGGTCCAGCAGGTTCAGGCACATGCCTTTGTTATGCACTCTGCGAAGCAGGACCCGGTCTGTCAGCTTTTTTTCCTCGCCTATGTCAAGGTTCTGCTCAACATATGTCTTCATAAGCTGGTCTGCCCCGAACAGCACCACGCTTTCCCCGAGAAACCATCGTCTTTTCATCACTTTGTCCGCCTTATCCGGTGTTTTTCTATTTCTCCTGCTCTGCATCATCCGGTGTATTCTTAATCTTTTCCGCCGCTTCGCTCAGTTTATCCGCTGCCTTCCCTGCAGCTTCTCCGAACTTCTGTGCTGCCTTATCCGCCATATCTCCGGTCTTCTGCGCTGCTTTCTCTGCCATGTCTCCGGCCTTCTGTGCCGCCTCGTCTGCCTTTTCCGCCACTGTCTCCGCCGCGGAAGCAGCTTTCTCTCTTACAATATCAACGTAATCTCCTTCTTCGAACTCAGCCTCTGTCTCGTCCGCATCATATACAGCCGCATCGATCTTCTCTCCACAGTAAGGACAGAACGACATGTCTCTTGCAACCATCTTTCCGCAGTTTCCGCATTCAGACGCGCCTTTGATCCTGGCGATCTTCTTCTCATAGTTTTCCATGCTCGCCTCACGGTTCTGGATTGCCTCGCAGAGCCCCTTTGCCGACTCCTCAACCTCTTCTCCTGCTTTGAAGCGGTCGTAGATCGTCTTACCAAGTTCCATCAGATCTACTGCGTTTCCGCGGGCAAGGCTTCTCACCTGGCTTTTCAGTTTCTGGATCTCGATCGCGTCCCCCGCCTTGCTTGTCATCGTCTCCGCAGTCTCACCAAGTCGTTTCCCTAAATCTTCAAAAAAGTCTTTCATCTTTCCGTTCTCCCTTCTTCCGGCAGTCCTGCTGCCGTATCCGAAATTGCATTTTTAACCTATTCCCATTATACCCCATTATCCGGTATCTTCAACCGATTCCCGGATTAATTTATACTTTTTTTAGCTGCTCTTTCTCTGTTCTTCAGGTATATTTTCCCCGGACCAGGCATATGTTCTGATAACACTTTTTTCTGCGGACGGACCTTCTATGACCGATCTTGAAACATGCCGGCAGCAGATTTTATCTGAAGACTACCGGGACTTTATCGGCGATCACGTGAGAACGCCATTCTTTGACAGTATCATGCGGGACGGACTGTGTGAACAGGATGCCGGCTTCGATTATAAATGCATTTATATTCCAAAAGAGGAGGCCGGGCCTGTGACACTCACCCGTTTTTCCTACAATTCAATTCCCAAATGCTATGCGCCTCTCAGTATGGAAACACTGAACCAGGCGGGCATCCTTCCCATCCAGAATTATCCCACCCTGCAGCTTAAGGGTAAAGGAGTGCTCATTGGATTTCTCGACAGCGGGATTGATTATGAAAATGAAGTATTCCGGAACATAGACGGGACTACCCGGATCGAGGCGATCTGGGACCAGACTATGCAGAGCGGAACTCCGCCGGATGGATTTGCATACGGGAGCGAATATTCCCGTGAAATGATCGACGCGGCTCTCACATCTGAAGATCCGCTCTCTCTGGTTCCTTCTGCAGACGAAAGCGGACACGGTACCTACGCCGCAAGCATTGCTGCCGGCGGAGCCAATGCCGAAGAACAGTTTCTCGGCGCCGCCCCGGAAACCTCCATCGCCATGGTCAAGCTGAAGCAGGCAAAGGAGTACCTGAGAGATTACTACTTTATCCCGCGCAGCGCTGTCTGCTACCAGGAGACTGACCTGATGCTGGGGCTGAAATATCTGAACGACCTTGCCGACAGACTCGGACTTCCGCTTGTGGTCTGCATCACTACCGGCACGAACATGGGCGGTCATATCGGCACACTTCCTTTCCCTTATCTGATTGAAGGATACAGCACCCAGGCCAATCGGATCATCGTGATCGGCACCGGCAACGAGGCGGACAAACGGCATCATTACTATAATGTTATCGCCGGGAGCACAGATTCGCGTACGGTAGAGCTGAGGGTCGGCGAAAATGTTTCCGGTTTCTCCCTGGAACTCTGGAGCGATATTCCCAACGTGTTTTCCATTTCCATGACCTCTCCCTCCGGCGAAAGCACTTCCAGGATCCCATTCCGGGTAGGGGCCGGCGCGGAGATCGACTTTCTTTTTGAGAAGACAAAAGTCTCCGTGGATTACCGCCTTCTCGTGGAAAAAAGTACCTCCGAGCTGGTCTTCTTCCGTTTTCAGGCCCCCGCGCCGGGTATCTGGAAGATCATCGTGGAACCCCTTTCCTCCATCGACGGGAATTTCCACATGTGGCTACCATTGACGGAATTTCTGAGCGGAGAGGTGTATTTCCTTGAGTCAGATCCCTACTACACCCTCACCGCTCCCGCCAATACGAGCAGTCCGGTCATCGTATCCTGGTATAACGGCAATACCGGCGCTGTATCTCAGGCGTCAGGAAGAGGATATACCCGGACCAGGAACATCAATCCGGATATCACAGCCCCCGGTGTGGATGTACGGGGCGCTCTTCCGGGCGGACGTTTCTCCTCCCGCTCCGGCTCCTGCGTCTCCGCCGCTGTCACCGCGGGTGCTGTCGCGCTGATGCTGGAATGGCTGATCTATGACCAGGACGTCCCCGGCATCGACTCCTATCAGATCAAAAGCCTGCTGATCCTCGGCGCCGTGCGGCCACGTATTATGGAATATCCCAACCGGGAGTGGGGATATGGGCAGCTCAATCTGTATAACACGTTTGAAACCATGCGGCAGTTGTGAATATTTTAACGGGTGCCGTGTACTTTTTACAAAGCACACGGCACCCGTTATGTTTTTAACAATCTTACCCCAGCCTGGGCACTTCCTGTCCCCTCAGTTGTATGATCGGTCCTCCTGTCCCTTCTATGTATTCTCTGGTGATCGTAACCTGTCCGATGCTGTCATCCTTCGGGATCTCATACATGATATCCAGCATGAACTCTTCGATGATAGCGCGCAGCGCCCTGGCGCCGGTATCCTTCTCCATCGCCTTCTCCGCGATCGCCTCCAGCGCCCCGTCGTCAAATTCCAGCTTCACCTCGTCGAGGGCGAGCAGTTTCTG
The DNA here is from genome assembly GCA_944377745.1 of uncultured Mediterraneibacter sp. Lineage (GTDB taxonomy): Bacteria > Bacillota > Clostridia > Lachnospirales > Lachnospiraceae > Mediterraneibacter. Next base: position 28,038 of record CALWFV010000021.1, read on the forward strand.
ATACTGTTTCAGGATTGCGTTCCTGGGCTCCTTCAGGATCTTCACCAGCATGTCCTTATCCAGCCCTTTCAGCGTGAAGATAATGGGAAGCCGGCCGAGGAACTCCGGGATCATCCCGAATTTTCTCAGATCCTCCACCGTCACTTTGGACAGCAGGTCTTTGTCATGCTCATACTTATCCTTCAGCTCTGCATTGAATCCCATAGAAGTCTTCTTCTGCAGACGCTCCCTTATGATCTCCTCCAGATCCGGGAAAGCCCCTCCGCAGATAAAGAGGATATTCTTCGTGTTCACCGTTGTCAGGGGAACCATGGCGTTCTTGCTGTTTGCTCCGACCGGCACCTCGACCTCACTTCCCTCCAGAAGTTTGAGCATCCCCTGTTGTACAGATTCTCCGCTCACATCCCTCTGATTGGAGTTTCTCTTCTTCGCGATCTTGTCGATCTCATCAATGAAAATGATCCCCTGCTCTGCACGTTCCACGTCATTGTCCGCCGCAGCAAGGAGTTTCGATACCACGCTCTCGATATCATCGCCTATGTATCCCGCCTCCGTAAGAGACGTGGCATCCGTAATCGCCAGCGGCACGTCCAGAAGCCGCGCCAGCGTCTTTACCAGATAGGTCTTTCCGCTTCCTGTCGGTCCGATCATGAGCATATTCGACTTCTCAATCTCGATATCATCCATCGTGTCCGTCACCACTCTCTTATAGTGATTGTATACCGCGACAGACATGGCCTTCTTCGCATACTCCTGCCCCACCACATACTCGTCCAGTCTGGCCTTAATCTTGTGCGGCGCCGGGATGTCCTTGATATTAAGCTGGTGGAACTCTTTTGGTTTTTCCTTTTTCTTCTTGATCTTCTGCGGCCTGGGCTGCATGTTCTCAAAATCTGACATATTAAAGAACTGCACCCCTGGCATATTCATAAGACGGCTCAGATCGATGGAGCCATTGTTCATGACATCAAAGCTTCTCTGCATGCAGTCTGGACACACCGTGATATTATTCGGCAGCTCGATCATCTTACCGGTCACACTCTCGGGCCGGTGGCAGATAAAACAGATCTTCTCATATCCGTCGTCATCCTTGTCCTTCTTCTGCTCCGGGGCAGTCACTTCCGCCTTCTCTTTCTCTCCAGTCTCCTGTGCCGATGAGGAATCTTCTTTCGTTTCATCCTCGTCCAATATGATAAAATCGTGGTCTGACATAATCCATCCCTTCCTGTCAAATAATGCCGGCATCAGCACATACTGACGCTCTTTTTTCATTATAGTACACCGGGAACGGTTATACAAATGAACTTTTTCTAAACCTCATTCCTTACTGAATCTCCTGTAGCCTCAGTCCTGCCGTATCCGCCACTGGCAGTGAGAATACTACCGATCTCGCCTTACTCTCAAGCCCCGCGTTCTCCATGATGGATTTCATGATCCTGTTTTTCTGTTCCGCCTTTGACACGATAAAGATCATCTCTTTCTCGTCCGCAATAGACACGCCCAGGAATTTCTCCGCCTTCTCAAGACCGGTCCCTTTCGCGTGAATGACCGTTCCTCCCCCGGCGCCCTCCGCCCGCGCTGCGTCCATCACTTCCTCACTGTATCCGTGGTTGGCTATTACAACGATCAGTTCATATTTTGTATCCTTCATCACACTCTCCTCTTCTTTTTCATAACTCTGTCCGTCTGTCAGGAACCGGAATACTTTCTTGCCTCCTATGCTGGAGAGAGGCACGAGAAATGCGATCCCTGTCCCCGGGACGTCGATCTGAAACCGGTCCTCCAGCTCTCTTCTGACCCGTTTCCATGTATCATCTGAAACCACCATCATAGTGACCATCTTCTCTGTCACTTCCAGTCCGAAATAATCCAGTGTCTCACTGGTCGCCGTTCCCTGCGCCAGAGTGCAGAGCACGGATGAAAGACCGTTTTCTTCATAGCATGCGACCAGTTTCTTTCCCATCGACCTCTTTGTGATCGTCATCATCCAATATAATTCACTCATATATCCACCTCATGTCGTCATTAAAGTTCTATGATCTCGTCGTCCGGAAGCTGTTCGAACTCTGCCACAGCCTTCGCTGCCTCCTGCTTCTCGAGACGTCTGGAGTTGATCTCATACACAAGTCCCAGGATCTGTATCGTGATCAGCGGCGTCATGGCGACCATTGCCACCACGCCGAATGCATCCGTTACGATGTTCCCGCCCACGCTCACACAGGCGCCCATGGCAAAGGGCAGAAGGAATGTCGCCGTCATGGGACCGGATGCCACTCCACCCGAGTCGAACGCGATGGCTGTAAATATCTTCGGCACGAGGAAGGACAGCGCCAGCGCCAGGACGTATCCGGGGATCACGAACCAGAAAATGGAGATTCCCGTCAGCACGCGGATCATCGCCAGTCCCAGGGATACCGCCACACCAATGGAAAGGCTCATGCTCATGGCTCCTGCCGTGATCGTCCCGGAAGTGATATCCTCTACCTGTCTTGTCAGGACAAACACCGCCGGCTCGGCACGAACGATGAAGTATCCGATGATCATGCCGATCGGTACAATGACCCATTTATAAGGATTGTCCGCAAGGACCTGCCCCAGATAATTTCCCGCCGGCATAAATCCTACATTGACTCCCGTAAGGAAGAGCACCAGTCCGGCATAGGTATACACCATACCGACGGCGATTCGAATGAGCATCCTCCGCTGCATCCTTCGGAAGATCAGCTGAAAGATCACAAAGAACACGATGATCGGAAGCAGCGAGACCGCCATCTCTCCCATGTAGTCCGGAAGTTCCTCCGCAAAGATCTTCCACAGTTCCACCGAGTCGCTGATATCCGGAATGCTTGTCGGAGTATATTCCGCGCTCTCCGGATGATAGATCAGACTCAGCACAAGAACGGAGAGGATCGGTCCCACGGATGAGAGCGCCACCAGACCGAAGCTGTCGTCCTCCGCCCTCTCATCGCTTCGGATCGCGGAAATACCGATACCGAGCGACATGATAAATGGCACGGTCATGGGTCCCGTCGTCACGCCGCCCGCGTCGAACGCCACCGCGATAAAATCTCCCGGCGCCAGAAACGCCAGCGCGAACACGATGATATACAGCACGATCAGCATGTGTGCCAGTGTGATGTTAAAAAGCATACGCAGAAGTGATGCCACGAGAAACAGTCCCACGCCTGCTGCCACCGACAGCACAAGGACCATGTTCGGCACCGAAGGTACCTGCTCTGCAAGGACCTGCAGATCCGGTTCAGATATGGTTACGATAAATCCGAGGATGAAGCTTAAGAGGCCCATCAGCCACAGCTTCTTCGTCTGTGTCATGCAGGTTCCCACGCTCTCGCCGATGGGGGTCATGGACATGTCCACCCCCAGCGTAAAGAACATCATCCCCACGATCAGGAGCACCGCTCCCAGAAGAAATGACAGCAGTATTCCCGTCTCGATCGGGGCGATCGTAAAGCACAGGAGCAGTACGATCGCGATGATCGGGAGTACCGCTTTTAGTGTTTCATTGAGTTTTTCCTGTAATTTTTCTTTTAATTTGGCTGTCTTGAAATTCACGCCTTCCCTGCCTTTCTTGTCTTGTCTCTTTCCTGTTTCTTTCCCTTTCCTGCCCGGCATTTTTCTGTCCGCCTGCGTCCGGCACGGATACCGGACGCCTCATTCCCGGTTTCCGGCTCCTGATGCACGGATTATCTCTGTACTCAGCCGAGCATTTTCATAAACTCTTCCTCTGATATGATCGGAATGCCAAGTTCCCTCGCCTTCCGGTTTTTCGATGAAGTCGAATTCACATCGTTGTTGATGAGATAATTCGTCTTCGAAGTCACGCTTCCCGTGACCTTGCCGCCCCGCTTTTCGATCTCTTCCTTCACTTCTCCGCGGTTGGCAAAATGTTCCACGCTTCCCGTGATCACAAAATTGATCCCGGCGAGATTCTGGCCTCCCGCCGGCGCTTCCTCCTCAGGGATCTCCACTTCATCCAGGAGTTTCCTGAAGATGTCCCGGTGTTCCTCATCTGCGAAATATTCCACAAATGTCTTTGCGATGACTTCCCCCACACCCTGGATCTCGTCCAGCTCTTCCTCCGTGGCATTCGCCACCCGTTCCGGGTCATTTCCCAGCGCCTGGCAGATCATCCTTGCATTGGAAATGCCGATGTTGGGGATCCCGAGACTGTAGACTAGCCGCGGGAGCGTTGTCACCCGGGCATTCCGGATGCTCGCCTGGAGATTCTGGTAGGACTTCTCCCCGAATCCTTCCATGTTCTTGATCTCATCCTCATAGCGCTCCAGATGGAAGATATCTGTAAAGTCCTTTATGAATCCATTCATGATGAACTTCTCCAGAGTCGCCTCCGACAGGCCTTCGATGTTCATGGCGTCCCGGCTTGCAAACAGGGCGAACGCCTTCACATGCTTTGCCTGACACCTCGGATTGGTACAGTAGAGGGTCTTCGTCTCATTCTCCATCCGGATCTTTGTCGGGCCGCCGCACACGGGACAGGCCTCCGGGATATCCTTGACGCCGCTGCGCGTCAGATTTTCCGCGATCTGGGGGATGATCATGTTGGCCTTGTAAACCTGGATCGTATCCCCCACGCCCAGTTCCAGTTCCTCCATGATGCTGATGTTGTGGACGCTGGCGCGGCTCACCGTAGTCCCCTCCAGTTCCACCGGTTCAAAGATTGCCACCGGATTGATCAGCCCGGTCCTGGATGGGCTCCACGCGATCTCCAGAAGAGTCGTCTCCCGGATCTCGTCCGCCCACTTGAAGGCGAAGGAATCTCTCGGGAATTTCGCCGTCGTCCCCAGGGATTCCCCGTAGGCAATATCGTCATAGACCAGGACCAGTCCGTCCGAGGGGACGTCGTTTTCTGAAATATGCTCGGAAAACCACTGCACTTCCCCGTCGATGGTCTCTCTGGTGACCGGATGATGCTCCACCACGTCGAACCCCTGCTCTGTCAGCCAGTCCATCTGGTACAGCCTGGAATTGTGGAAATCCACTCCATCCGCCCTCACCAGAGTAAAGGCGTAGAACCTGACGTTGCGCTTCGCCGTGATCTCGTTATTGAGCTGCCGCACGGAACCGCTGCACAGATTTCTCGGGTTCTTGTACCTGGCGTCCACGTCCTCGATCTCTTCGTTGATCCGCTCGAAATCCTTATATCCGATGACCGCCTCCCCCCGGAGCACCAGTTCCCCCTGGAACGGGATGCTGAGAGGGACATTTTTGAACACCCGCGCATTGCCGGTGATGACTTCCCCCACCTCTCCGTTTCCACGGGTCACCGCCTTCTCCAGGCTTCCTCCCCGGTAGGTGAGCACGATGGTCAGTCCGTCCAGCTTCCAGGAGATCATTGCCTTCTGATCTCCCAGGAACTCCTTCAGCCGCTCCACATCCTTTGTCTTGTCCAGGGAGAGCATGGGGCGCTCATGCCGTTCTTTGGGAAGCTCGCTGAGCACTTCATACCCTACATTAACAGTAGGGCTGGAAGCAAGAGTCGTATTCAGCTCCTGTTCCAGTCCCTGAAGTTCGTCATACAGCTGATCATATTCATAGTTGCTCATGATCTCCTGATCTTCCTGTTCATAGGCGCGCCGCGCCCTGTTCAGGAGATCCACAAGCTCCTTCATGCGTTCCATCTTATTTTCTGCCATTCTTCTCCTCCTGCCGCTCTTTTTTCCCGTCCTGCCCGCGCTTCTGCCCTGCGGCGGCCATGCGAGCCGCGCCCGGCGTCCCCGGGGAATCCTTGATCAGTTCATATAATCCGTTCAGCTCTTCGTCTGTCAGCTTCCTGTACTGCCCGTCTTTCAGCCCGTCAAGCCGGATATTCATGACCCTCACTCTCAGAAGATCCTTCACCTCGTACCCCAGCGCACTGCACATCCTTCGGATCTGCCGGTTCAGCCCCTGGGTCAGTATGATGGAAAATGTATATTTCCCGATCTGCTTTACCTGACACGGCCTGGTCACTGTGTCCAGGATCGGCACGCCGGAGGACATCTTCTCCAGAAATTCCTCCGTGATCTCATGATCCACCGTCACCTTGTACTCCTTCTCATGACGGTTCGCCGCACGCATCATCCGGTTGATGATATCCCCGTTGTTGGTCATGAGCAGAAGCCCGTGGGAATCTTTGTCCAGCCTTCCGATATAGGTCACCCGGATCGGATAATCCAGGAACCGGACAATGCTGTTCCTCTCCCTGCGTTCCTCCGTGCAGACGATCCCTTTTGGCTTGTTCACGGCAAGGACCACCATCTCATCCTGTTTTGACACGACTCTGCGCCCCACCTTCACGACCTGCCCCGGAAGGATCCTCATACCGGTCTGCGCCCGCTGCCCGTCCACGGTCACTCTGCCGCTCTCGATCAGGCGGTCCGCCTCCCGTCTGGAACAGACTCCTGCCTCGCTCAGATATTTGTTGAGCCTGACCGTCTCCTTTTTCTGCATAAATTCTTCACTGATCCGATTACTCACTGGCAAACACTCCGCTGATACTGTTATCTGTAAAAAATGTATTCCCGCTGTACAGGAACAGCACGTCCGTGATCCGGTACGTGTCCATAAGATCTGTTATCGTCCCGCTGTAATATCTGGGATCCACCACCACGATCTCCCGGTAATAGGGAGCAAGGAATGGCACGAAACAGTTTGCGAAAGAATCCTTGATGACAAGGAGCCTGTCCTGACTGGTGGAGACGGTCCGGATGTCCAGAACTGATGTGTTTCCCCCAAGATACACAGAATACTGATCCCTGGTCTCCAGTTTCGAAGAATCGTAAAGCGATGTTGTCCTCTTTGACTCATCCACATAGCTGACAATCACATCGGGATCCCCCTGGGTCGGTGCATAGATATCAATGGACTCTTTCTCCCCCAGTCCCACGCCGCACTGTGCCGCAAGAACCCCGTTAAAGTTGTCCGATACAACATAGGACACATATTTGTCTGATACATCTTCCTGGATCCCCAGAACCGGGGCCGCCGACTGAAATACATAGAAGGCGCCCAGCGCAGTCCAGCGCGAATCCGTCTTATAATATATCTTTTCGTTTTTGTGCTGATTCAATACAGAAACCGCATCAATCCAATTCACGCAATCTCCGAGATTTCTCTGCACCATACCGATCATCTGAGTCTGATCCTCCACTGATGCAAGCGCCGGAAGACTGTCACTGAGCACGCATGCCGCATCCGGTACAAGGAGCATGCTTACCGGAATATCCGAATATGACTCTGCAAAACTCCTGATCGAGTCCAGATTAGCCGAAAGATGTTCCTGATCCGGAAGTTCGATGGGCTCCAGCAGCTGTCCGTTCTTCCCGAGGTACACGCCGTTTTCCATCCGGCTCCCCCCGAGCCGCGACAGCGTTGTCTTCACTCCGCGCAGAAGGCTTCTTCCCACAAACTGATCACTCATCCAGTTCTCAAACTGCTCCGCGAAATCTCCCGCCATGATCGTCGTCAGATTGAGTTTCGGGCTGGAAGCCAGAACACGGTACTCACTTTCCGAACTCTCCCGGTCCGGAACGATCAGATTTATGAGCATAACGCACAGAAGCCCCAGTATGAATATTTTTCCTATCAGGCCCTCGATCCGGCCTTTTTTCCTTTTTCTGCCTCTCATCTTATCACCCTAGAACCTGAAATATAGAAACGGATTATAGTCCCCTGTCACCAGGAAAGCCACCGACACCAGAAACATCCCAAAGTACAGGACCAGCGCAGCTGCCGTCCGCGCTCTGCTGCCGTCCCATATCTCTGTCACACCCCGTATCAGCCTGTATCCCACTCTGGTGGATCCGAGCACGGCAAGCAGATACAGAAGCCAGTGCGAGAAGATGATAAACCATGCTCCCCTGTCTGCGATCCCGGCTCCACCGCCAAACATTGCCGCCAGATAACGAAGCGCATAGCCGATGCTGGGACTGAAGAAAAACACCCAGCCGATCAGAATCAGAACAAGGGAATAAATCCGTCTCACAGGGCTGGGAAACTGATCCAAAGAAGCTCCCCAGACATATTTCTCCATCACGAGAAGGACACCGTAATACACTCCCCAGACGATAAAGTTCCATGCGGCTCCATGCCACATTCCGGTCAGTGTCCATACGATCATCAGATTGACCATATTTCTCCCCCCGGAACAGCGGTTTCCGCCAAGAGGGATATATACATACTCCCGGAACCATGTGCTGAGGGAGATATGCCATCGTCTCCAGAACTCCGTGATACTCTTCGACGTATACGGGTAGTCGAAATTCTTCTGAAACTCAAACCCGAACATTCTTCCCAATCCCAGCGCCATGTCAGAATATCCACTGAAATCAAAATAAATCTGGAAAGCATAGGAAACGCATCCCAGCCATGCCATAAGAAACGTCATCTGGCTCGCCTGCATATCCGATATCTGCTGAAAGATCTCTCCGGTCATATTTGCAATGACCGCCTTTTTCGCCAGTCCCCGGATAAAAAGAACTGCCCCACGGCCGAGCCGGACAACTGACGTCTTCCTGTTTGCCAACTGTTCCTCAATGTCTATATATCGAACGATCGGCCCGGCGATCAACTGGGGGAACATGGAAATATAGACCGCGTACAGCAGCAGGCTGTTCTGAGGTTTCACTTTTTTTCTGTATACATCTATGATATAAGAGAGACTTTGAAACGTATAGAACGAAATGCCTATGGGAAGAGACAATTCTCTGTACGGAATCTCACCGGGCAGCACTGAGTTCAGCATATCCAGCAGAAACCCGTAATATTTGAAAAACCCGAGGATCAGGATGTTCACGGCAACGGCAAAGATCACACTCCTTTTCGCCCTGACAGGATCTTCTGCCTTTCTGCCGATATCAAGACCACAGAAATAGTTCAGCAGAATGGAGAGGAGCATCAGAACGACATAGACCGGTTCTCCCCATGCGTAAAAGAAGATGCTCGCGACCAGAAGTATGATATTTTTAAGCTTTTCCGGAGCAATATAGTACACTGCCAGTACGACCGGCAGAAACAGAAACAGAAATGTTATACTGCTGAATACCATTTTTACTTTCCTCTCCCCTATAGACTCGTATCAAATGCATTCCTGTATTCCGCCGCCTGAGATGACACCACGAAGAACACATATCTTCCCCGCACACTCTGCTGCGCGTCTTCCAGCAGTCTGACCTGCTCCGGAGCATATCCCTCAAACGCATCCATTCTCGTATTGATCCGCTCATCAATCGCATCTGTGATCTGCTGGATCTGCTTCCGGCTGTTCACCCTGATCAGCAGTACCTCCTCTACAGACATACTGGATGTGGATGTATAATACATAACTCCGCTGTAATCCGCGCTGTTCAGGCCGAAATTGCGCTTCAGCATCCGGTCATCCATCTGAGTGAGCACTTCCATATCAAGAGAATCGCTCACCGCCGCCGCAACCTCTTCAAAGGGTCTGCTGCTTCCGCTTGCAAACAGCAGGAGCAGGACCACATAGGCAATGACCAGCACAAACACGATATATTTAGCGATTTCCGGGATTTCCGGCCTGCTCTTTCGATTTTCTCCCGTCATAATGCTGCCACCTCCGCCATCCTGTCAGCCCAGACCGGATAGAACCCCGCAGTGAAATGGATCCCGTCCTCCTCATAATACCTCGCCTGGGCAAGATCCGTGCTGTCAATAAATCCAATCTGCATATCTGCACACATTGTGTGAAGCACCTCATTGTAATCAGGGATTTTCTCCAGAGCCGGTTCCTCCTCCAGAGCCTGATCCGATACCGGGAAGATCGCATTGACAAAGATGTGTGCATCGGGGATCTCTTCCTCGATCTTTCTCACCAGAGCCTCATATTCCGAGCGGAACTGTCCGGTATCTCCGTCCGTCTCAATCACGTCGCTCATCCCGTAAGAGAGGAAAATGATCTGCGGATCCAGTTCCTTTGCCTGCGCCACCTGGTCGTCCAGTTCATCCAGGTGCACCCCGTTTTTTGACACGACACTGGAAGCGTTGAGCACATCATATTCTGCCAGCCCTTCCGCCACAGCGTCTCCCATCACGACCGAACTTGCAAACTTCTCTTTGCTGCTCCTTGAGTCCTCCTCATCGCTGTCCGTGCTTTCAAGCTGCGCGATCTTCTGTTCGATCGTCGCGATATCCTCTGATTCCGCCGCCCTGATATATTCGATCCCCTCCTGCGTATCCGCGCCGGACGCCGTGAGATAACGCACTCCTCTGACGATCAGCACGATACAGATCACCAGGATCAGAAGGATACTGCATATAATAAGTAATCTTTTTTTCTTTCTGCTTAATTTCTTCATAAAATCTATGCTTAACTCTCTGTAAAGATATTATCGTCAACAGCCATTTGACCGATAGCTAGAATACACCATAATACCTTCTAATAATACTTTTTTTGCCTTCAAAAGTCAATGGCGCGGATATTTTCCGCATATGCGGTGAAATGCTCCTTTTTTTGTGATATGATAGCATGGTAATGGAGGAATACTTATGATCGCACTGACACTGACCGAAATAAAAGATTTTACATCCCATCTTCTTCTGAAGGATACCTTCGACAGCTTTTATTTTATCGAAGGCGAGATCGTAACATTCAACACCTTTCGGATAGACGGGTTTATACAGAAGGAATTCTTTGACACGGATACGGATCTCCCGGAATATTCCTACTGGAAAAACATACGGGAATACTGCTTTTCTCTGATCCGCGGGAAACGCACCCCCTTAAGTTTCCGTTTTATTTTCAGCCTTTCACACAAAAATATCGCGCGTCTCATCGAGCAGAATCACCTTCCGCTGGATCCTGCCGAGATACAGGGGCTCTATCTGAATATCCGCTTTGACGGAAAATCCCTCGCCTGCGTGACCGGGAGTTCGTTTAAAACGTTTTCCATGGATAAGACCCTGGAACATGCCTGGGATGAGATGGTAGAAAAATTCTTCAGACAAAAACAGATCGCGTTTGAGAAATAGCCGCAAAGGACACGGCTTTCTCTCTCGCGCGATCCTGCACCGATCCGGCGCAGCCCGGGAACGCACATCGTTTCCCGCCTGCTGCCGGATCATTTTCTTGATCTGTTTTCTATTTTGTAAGAAGCATCATAATCTCATTGCTTCTCTGGACGAATGCTGTCATCTCTTCCGGGTTCAGCGGCTTATGAGCAAGCATCGCCAGATCATAGAGCTGTTTGCAGATGATCGGCACATTCTTGCTGCGCTTATGCTCCACAAGGAATTTTACCAGCGGATGGTTCGCGTTGAGGACCAGCGTTGCCTGGCTTCCGAACATGGACGGATCCATTCCGTTCATTCCGTACATCCTCATCATCTCCGCCATACGTCTCTCCTGCTCGGAAAGGACTGCCATGGAAGCGATCTTGTCATCTTTGAGCTTTTCTACTTTCACATCAAGCTTATCGTTGTTCAGCTCTTTCCGGAAGATCTCCACAAGGCTGTCTGCCGTCTTCTGGAACTCTTCCTTCTCATCCGCCGCCACCTCGTCTTTCAGCGATTCATGGACATCCGCATCGATGCGCAGGAACTGGATATCCTGATGTTTCTGCTCCAGGTACGTCACAAAGGCGGAATCAATATTGTGCGACAGGATGATCGCGTCCTGCCCCTGAGCCTTGAACATATTGATGTACTGGCTCTGCTGTACCTCGTCGGTTACATAGTAGATCCGCGTCTTCTCCTCTTCCTTGTTCTCATCCTCCGCGCCGTTTTCCTCTGCTGCCGCGCTGTCATCTGCTTTCGTCTCTTCGGTCTGCGCTTCTTCGCCCTCTGCCTTCTCTTCTGTGTTCTGCGCGTCGGCATTCTCCGCATTCTCTTCGTTTGCTTTCTCCGGTTCTCCCTTGCTCTCTTTGATCACATCCTCGAGAGTCAGATATTTGTGATCCAGATTCTTGTAGATCATGGAATCTTTCATCTTCTCGCCGAACTTCTCGTCCTTCAAGCAGCCGAATTTGATGAACGGGCTGATGTCATCCCAGTATTTCTCATAGTTCTCGCGGTCTGTCTTGAACATTCCGGTGAGCTTATCCGCTACCTTCTTGGAAATGTAATCCGCTACCTTATTTACAAAGCCGTCATTCTGCAGCGCGCTTCGGGAAACGTTCAGCGGCAGGTCCGGACAGTCGATGACTCCCTTTAATACCATCAGGAATTCCGGGATCACTTCTTTGATATTGTCCGCGATGAACACCTGATTGTTGTACAGCTTGATGATTCCCTCGATGGACTCATATTCCGTATTGATCTTCGGAAAGTAGAGGATTCCCTTTAAGTTAAACGGATAGTCCATGTTCAGGTGGATCCAGAACAGGGGCTCCTTGTAATCCATGAAGACTTTTCTGTAGAATGCTACATACTCGTCTTTCGTGCACTCGCTCGGGTTCTTCGCCCACAGGGGATGGATATCGTTGATCGGGACCGGACGTTTCAGGATCTTGACCTTCTTCTTTGGCGCTTCCTTCTCCTCGCCCTCCTTGCCTTCTTCCTTCTTGTCGTCGGCTTTCTCCGGAGCCTCTTCGATATGTTCTATGACGGTATCCGTATCCAGAAGATCTTCCTCGTTGATCGTCTCGTACTCCGGCTCAGCGTTCGCCTTAGAGAGATAGATCTCCACCGGCATGAAGGAGCAGTATTTCTCCAGGACTTCCCTTGCCCTGTACTCGTTCGCAAACTCAAGGCTGTCGTCGTTCAGGAACAGGGTGATCTCTGAACCGACTGTGGTCTTATTGCCGTCCTGCATCTCGTACTCTGTGCCTCCCTGGCTTGCCCAGTGTACCGGAGTCGCTCCCTCTTTATAGGAAAGTGTATCGATCTGCACCTCATCCGCAACCATGAATGCAGAATAGAATCCCAGACCGAAATGCCCGATCATGTCGTCCTCTGTAGTCTTGTCCTTATATTTCTCAAGGAACTGTGTCGCACCGGAAAATGCGATCTGCGTAATGTATTCTTCCACTTCATCCGCTGTCATGCCAAGACCGTTATCGATGAACTTCATCGTCTTCTCCTCCGGATTGACGATCACTTCAATCTTCGGCTTGTATCCCTCCGGGAGCTCATACTCTCCCATCATATCCAGCTTTTTCAGCTTTGTGATCGCGTCACATCCGTTGGACACCATCTCACGTACAAAAATGTCATGATCCGAATACACCCATTTTTTTATGATCGGGAATATATTCTCGCTGTCAATGGATAAGTTTCCTTTCTTTAATTCCATGTCTACCACTCCTTTGAAAATACATTTTAAATATTGTATCAGCCTTTTTCTCAAGCTGTTGAAGGCTGTGTCCTATGCCTAAAAGACATTCTAGCTCACGAAAATTTAAAAGTCAATAGAAAATTAGCACTCTTTAGAGTTGAGTGCTGATAATCGATCTGAAATAAAATATCTTCTACTGTCTTATGTTGTTCCTGTATGGTACAATGATCAAAAGGAAGGGGGGATCTTTTTGGATCAATACTCTATTTTCATATTCATAGCTTCTACTGTATGTGCCGTGCTCGGTCTGATCGTGATCATATTGGAGAAAAAGGGATCTGGTCTCCTCTGGAGACAGCGAGCGCCTCAGGCGCCGTCCCTGTCTCTTCCGGATTTATGGCCCTGCTGTTCGGGACAATATTTGGCACGGTTCAACTGTATGGATTTTCGGCTTTCTGCGCCGCTGTATATGCCTTGTTTTTTCTCGTTCTCTTCATCCTGGTGCAGGTGATGTTCAGGAAGAAGTGACCTCTAAACTTAGTTAACAATTTAACAGGTGCCGTGTACTTTCTACAAAGTACACGGCACCTGTTAAATTCATAACAATCTGTCAAACCGTCTCCGGCTCGCCGTACTCTTCTCCGAACGTCTCAACCGTAACTTTCTTCATCACCTGTTTCTCCAGCGGGCGGTCGCTGTAGTCCGTCGCGGTCTCCGCGATCTTATTCACAACATCCATTCCCTCGATGATCTTTCCGAAAGCCGCATACGCGCCGTCGAGGTGCGGTGATTTCTCGTGCATGATGAAGAACTGGCTTCCTGCCGAATCGGGATGCATCGCGCGCGCCATAGAAAGGACGCCCGGGTCATGCGCCAGATCATTTTTAAAGCCGTTCTGGGAAAACTCTCCTTTGATCGAATATCCCGGACCGCCCATACCGGTCCCGTCCGGGCATCCGCCCTGGATCATAAACCCGCGGATGACACGGTGAAAGATAAGCCCGTCGTAAAACCCTTTATTGACCAGCGAAATAAAATTTTTCACTGTATTCGGTGCGATCTCCGGATAAAGTTCCGCTTTCATGATATCGCCGTTTTCCATCTCAAATGTAACAACTGGATTTGCCATGATAATTCCTCCTCACTGTCCATAAACGTGTAATCCTGTCCAGCGCTATTGTATCGGATTCCCTTTATTTCGTCAACAGTGCTTTCCTATACTGTTATGATGCACTTCCATCTGTTTTTTAGTGACCTGTCCACATTCTGGTGGTATGATAATTCATAAGAAATAACAACAGGAGGATCATCCAATGAAATATTACGTTGACGCATCCGCCGCCCGCACAGGCAGCGGCACTAAAGACAGCCCTTTCCAGACGATCCGGGAAGCCGCCCTCATCGCACTCCCCGGAGATGAAGTACTGGTCGCTCCCGGTCTCTACCGGGAATACGTTGACCCGGCAAACGGAGGCACGAAGGACGCACCCATCGTCTACCGCTCTCTTGTAAAGGGCGGCGCCCATATCACCGGCGCCGAGCCTGTCAAAAACTGGGAAAACATAGGTGGGAACGTATGGACCGCCAGGATCCCGAACGGGCTCTTCGGCTCCTATAACCCGTTTACTACCCTGGTCTCCGGTGACTGGTACATCGCATTAAGCCCAGCACACACCGGGGACGTTTACCTAAACGGGCATTCCATGTACGAGTCCACGGATCTGGAGGGAGTCCAGGCTCCGAAGGAGCACGAATCGTCCTGGGAGCCGGAATTTTCTCTTTATACCTGGTACACCGAACAGGATGCCGCGAAACATGAAACCGTCCTCTATGCCAACTTCCGGGGGCTTGACCCAAATCAGGAAAATGTGGAGATCAGCGTCCGCCGCAACTGCTTCTATCCTTCTGAAGAGGGAAAGGGCTATATCACCCTCTCCGGCTTTCGCATCAGCCAGGCAGCCACTCAGTGGGCTCCGCCCACCGCATACCAGGAAGGCATGGTCGGTCCTCACTGGTCCAAAGGATGGATCATTGAAGACTGCGAGATCTATGAGTCCAAGTGCTGCGGCATTTCTCTCGGGAAATACCTTCAGCCCGAAAATGACAACAAATGGCTGAAATGGAAATATAAAGACGGAACCCAGACCGAGCGCGACTGCATCTGCCAGGCTTCCTATGAAGGCTGGGACAAGGAACACATCGGTTCCCACATCATCCGCCGGTGCGATATCCATCACTGCGGGCAGACCGGGATCGTGGGGCATCTCGGCGGAGTGTTCTCCCTGATCGAAGACAACCATATCCACCATATCAACAACAAACAGAATCTTGCCGGCGCGGAGATCGGCGGGATCAAAATGCACGCCGCCATCGACGTCACCATCCGCCGGAACCATATCCATCACTGCACCCGCGGGATCTGGCTGGACTGGCAGGCTCAGGGGACACGCGTCACCGGGAACCTGTTCCACGACAACTGCCTTCCCTATGATTTCAAACTGGTGGGAGGTACCTTCAGCAGCGTCGGCGAAGACCTTTTTGTAGAGGTTTCCCACGGTCCCACTCTGATCGATCACAATATCATGCTCTCAGACCGGAGTTTAAAGCTGGCGACCCAGGGCGTAGCAGTGGTCCACAACCTGATCCACGGCTCCATTGCTGCGGTGGGGATCGGCACGGACAACGGCGCCCCGGACCTTCCTTCCCCGCGCTATACCCCGTATCATGTCAAGCACGGCACACAGATCGCAGGGTTTATGACGATCCTCCACGGAGACAGCCGGTTCTACAACAATATCTTCGTCCAGAAACCGGTCCGGAAATGTATGCAGGCGCTCGCCGACATCATGGGAAGCGACGGAAATATGTGGGACGACTGTAATGTAAAATGCGGCACCTTTCCCTACGACGGCTACCCCACTTTTGAGGAATGGGACAGCCAGTTTGAGGGCTACTGCGGAAACGGCGTTCCTGCCGGGAACAAATATTACGACCATCTTCCCGTCTGGGCAGAAGGCAACGTTTACTTCAACGGAGCAAAAGCCTGGGAAAAGGAGACAGACGCAGCAGAAAACACGACAGATACGATCCGTATCTTGCTTACAGAAAAAGAAGACGGCTGGTATCTTGACACTAACCTTTACGATATCCTGACCGAAAAGTCCTGTGGGATCATCTCCACTGAAACTCTGGGAATGGCTTTCGAGCCGGAGCAGAAATTTGAAAACCCGGACGGATCTCCCATCACCTTTGACCAGGACTACTTTGGAACCCATCGGGGCGTCCTGACGCTGCCCGGACCCTTTGCAGAAAAAGAGGCGGCGGAAAGGAATCTCTTCCCCGGGTCCTGCTCAAAGGCTTGACACTTATTCAAGATTGATCGCAGCATCAAACGGTATACTATTTTAATATTTACGGAAGTTCCTCTGACTCCGGGTCAAAATCCAGCTCATGATTTTTATAATAATATTTCCGGTCATGTTCCCCGATTTCCCTGAGGACACGGCAGGGACTTCCAACCGCAACTACATTTGCCGGGATATCTTTTGTGACAACAGAACCTGCGCCGATCACACTGTTATCCCCGATCGTAACCCCCGGCATGATCTGTGCGCCGGAGCCGATCCATACATTTTTCCCTATACGGATCGGAAGGGTATAGACATAACGAAGTTCTCTGAGACGGGGATGGACCGGCGTATCGATCGTACAGTTTTCACCAACCTCCGCCATGAGATGCTTCAGCATTTCCGCTCTTTTTTCATGCTCAGAAGGCATTGTCCGATTATACTTTGCAAGTTCATCCTGATACCTGTACTGCTCATCGAGAATGGCAGGGTCATTGTATCGATACGGAAGTCCTGTTTCTCTGCGTTCTAATGGATTCATTTTATCCTCTCCTCTCTTTCTTTGGCAAAGAGAACACATAACTGATCAGCTCTCCTTACTCTAAAGCATATAAAAAAGACCAAAACTCTCAGGTTTCAGTCTCTTTTCCAATGCCGCAGACCGGAATCGAACCGGTACGGGTATCACTACCCACGGGATTTTAAGTCCCGGGCGTCTGCCAGTTCCGCCACTGCGGCAGCTATAAAATTTTCATTCTCTTATCTCTAAGAGAAACGACCCAGAAGAGACTCGAACTCTCGACCTCCGCCGTGACAGGGCGGCGCTCTAACCAACTGAGCCACTGGGCCTCGCTATGAGCACTTAGCGACCGTACTTTGGTCGCTTACGTGCGATGCATGTCGCCGCCGTTAGCAAGGTACTTTCGAGCTTACAAGGCGACTCGCTATGAGCACTTAGCGTCTGTATTTTAGACGCTTATGTGCGATGCATGCCGGCATCCTTAGTAATCGCACACGCGAACTTAGCATCCGGCACGAAATGGACCTTCGGGGACTCGAACCCAGGACCGACCGGTTATGAGCCGGTTGCTCTAACCAACTGAGCTAAAGGTCCAAAAAACCTGTTCCCGAAGGAACAAAGCCGATGATCGGACTCGAACCGATAACCTGCTGATTACAAATCAGCTGCTCTGCCAATTGAGCCACATCGGCGCGCTATGAGCACTTAGCGACCGTACTTTGGTCGCTTATGTGCGATGCCTGCCGACGCCCTTAGTGAGCATGAAATGCGAACTTAGTAGTCGGCATATTTAATTTTTACGCAGAGCGGCTGATTTGTAATCAGGCTCTGCCTGCGATTGACGTGGTCAATCTTATTGAATTGAGCCACATCGGCGCGCTATGAGCACTTGGCGACCGTACTTTAGTCGCTTACGTGCGATGCCTGCCGACGCCCTTAGTGAGCATGAAATGCGAACTTAGTAGTCGGCGCGCTACTGACCCCGACGGGAATCGAACCCGTGTTACCGCCGTGAAAGGGCGATGTCTTAACCGCTTGACCACGGGGCCATACAAATGCGCATGGAACACCTGTCCAGCGCAAAGTCTATATTATCATAGCCTTCTCCATTTTGCAAGCAAAAAATTTATACAAATACTGCAAAATGCACCTGGAAGTTAAAGTTCACACCGTACTCAGGAACAGGGAGGATGCATCGTCATGCCTGCATATAAGAGGCATTCTCTCTGTTCCCGAGAGCGAATGGAACCCGCAGCCCAAAATGTACCTTAATCCACCAGGGATATTATCGTTCACGTACTTTACGCCCGCTCCACATTCTTCGTGGCGACAATATCAACTCCTGTCCCGGCAGCATCCGGCACGATCACGTCTCCGATATGCACCGGCGCCTCCACTTCCACTCCTTTCAGCGACTTCACACAGTCAAAGATCTTCCCCTTCGGGATATCTTCCTTCGTCTTGACCGATACCATATCCGCTTTTCCGCCGATGACCCTGACCGTGGAAGTGACGATCCTGGTCGGGTTCGTCACTTCCTTCCGGGCATACACATCTCCTCTTTTACAGGTATTTCCGGTCACACTCACAACTTCATTCCCGTCCATCTCCACAGTGATCTGGCATCCCATCGGACAACTGATACACGTCAAATTTCTGATTTCCATTTTTACGCCTCCTCTATCTTCACTGTGATCGTCTTCAGATCAGGATATTTTAAAAGCTGATCTTTCGTCAGTCGGATCTCTTCCATCTCTCCCGGAGCCACGATCTGACGTTTTCTGTGAATGACTCTCTCATCGTCAAAATAAGCGCTTACATAACAGTTCTTGAACACTGCGCCGACGCGGAAACGCACGGTCAGCTCTTCATCCATGCGCGCAGTGTTGATCGATACCGGCACGGTATAACGGACTCCGTCCACCGGGCTCAGCCTGATCTCTCTGCCGCCCTCCGCGCTTCTCTCTCCTCTGACGTATGCGGCTGCATTCTTTCCCGCAGCCGCTGCCTCCTCGGAGACAAAATCCACAAGATCATGCACATGGAGCACATTGCCGCAGGCGAAGACGCCTTCTATATTTGTCTCAAGGCTCTCGTTTACTACAGGACCGGAGGTGACTCTGCTCATCTCTACTCCCATGCCTCTGGAAAGCTCATTCTCCGGGATCAGTCCCACGGAAAGGAGCAGCGTATCACAGGAGTACTCCTCCTCCGTCCCGGGGATGGGTTTCCCGTTCTGATCCACCTCGGCAAGGGTAACTCCCTCCAGCCTTTCTTTCCCTTTAATGTCCACGACTGTGTGGCTCAGTTTCAGCGGGATGCCGTAGTCGTCGAGGCACTGGACGATATTTCTTTTCAGACCGCCCGAATAGGGCATCAGTTCCGCGACGACTTTTACCTTCGCTCCCTCAAATGTCATACGTCTCGCCATGATCAGTCCGATATCTCCGGATCCAAGGATAACGACCTCTCGTCCCGGCATCAGCCCTTCCATATTCACAAGCCGCTGCGCCGTTCCCGCGGAATAGATCCCTGCGGGGCGATATCCCGGGATATTCAGTGCGCCCCTGGAACGCTCCCGGCATCCCATGGCGAGTATGACGGCTTTCGCCTGGATCTCAAAGAGCCCTTCCTCCCGGTTCATCGCCGTGACCACCTTCTCATGACTGATGTCCATGACCATTGTATTCAGGCGGTATTCGATATCAAGTTCTTTCGCCTGATCGATAAATCTCTGGGCGTACTCCGGTCCGGTCAGCTCCTCCTTGAATGTATGGAGACCGAATCCGTTATGGATGCACTGGTTGAGGATCCCGCCCAGTTCTTTGTCCCTCTCAAGGATCAGGATACTGTCGATCCCGCTCTTCTTTGCCGAAACAGCGGCCGCAAGACCTGCCGGACCTCCCCCGATGATGACGATATCATAATTTTTCATATCTGAAGCCTGCCTTTCTGTAACTCTGATTTTCATATCCTGTCCTTGTTTGTCCCCACCACGAGCCTGGACTTCCCTCCGGATTTCGTGATATCAGACATGCTCACTCCCAGCTCCCTTGCCAGGATCTCCATTGTCCTCGGCGAGCAGAAGCCCGACTGGCAGCGTCCCATTCCTGCCCGTGTCCTGCGCTTGACTCCATCCAGTGACTTTGCTCCCAGCGGACGCCGGATAGCGTCAATGATCTCGCCCTCCGTGATCGACTCGCAGCGGCAGATGATATTCCCGTAGGCAGGTTCCTTTTTGATCAGCTCCGCCCGCTCCTCTTTCGTCAGCGTATCCGGATCAAGGATTCCCTTCCTGGTGGCGATAAAGTTTTCTTTTTCTTCCAGGTTCATCTTCTCTTTTAAGATACCGGCAACCATCTCTCCGATCGCCGGGCAGCTTGTCAGACCAGGCGACTCGATCCCCGCGCAGTCAATGAATCCTTCCGCGTCCTCAACTTCCCCGATGATAAACTCGGACCCGTCCTCATGGGCGCGCAGTCCGGCAAAGGATGTGATGACCTGGCGCATGGGAAGATCCTTCACGTTCTGCCCTGCTTTTGTGATCACCTCATCCAGCCCTTCCCGGGTCGTATTCGTTCCTTCTTTGTTCTCAATATCAATGGCCGTGGGGCCCACCAGAAGGTTTCCGTGAACAGTGGGGGTGACCAGCACGCCTTTTCCATATTTTGTAGGCAGCGAGAAGATCGTCCTGCTGACATGATCTCCCGCGGTTTTATCAAGGAGACAATAGTCTCCCCGTCTCGGTGTGATATGGATCTTCTTTTCGCTCACCATGTTGTGGAATTTATCCGCGTAGACTCCCGCCGCATTGACCACATATTTCGCCTGGAATTTTCCCCGGCTGGTCTCAAGTTCATAGCCTCCGTCAATCTTTACGATGCTTTGAACTTCCGTATCAAACTTAAATTCCACACCGTTCTCACAGGCATTTTCCGCAAGGGCGATATTCAGATTGAACGGGCAGACGATCCCTGCCGTGGGAGCGTACAGCGCCGCGTACACCTGATCCGTGATATTTGGCTCCATCGCCCGGACCTCTTCTCCGCTCACGATCTGAAGCCCCCGCACGCCGTTTTTTACTCCTCTTTCATACAGTTCTTCCAGAGCCGGCATGTCCTCCTCGTTCAGGCAGATGACAAGAGACCCGATCCTTTTGAACGGGAAATCCAGATCCTTTGCGAGCTGCTCCATCATCTCATTTCCCTTGACGTTCAGCTTTGCCATAAGCGATCCCGGCACCGCATCATAGCCCGCATGGACGATCGCGCTGTTGGCCTTGGATGTTCCGCAGCACACGTCCTCCTCTTTCTCCAGCACACACACGCTGGCTTTATAGCGGGACAGTTCCCGTGCAGAAGCCGCACCGGACACCCCGACTCCGATTATGATCACATCATACATGACAACTTTCTCCCTTCCATAGCAGTCAAACTCTTATATCTCAGTCTTCTTTTGCCCATCCGTAGGCGTATTTTACGGCTTTGTTCCAGCCTTTGATCTTCTTCTGCCTGTCATCCTCGCAGATTGAAGGCGTAAATGTACGCTCGATCTTCCAGTTTCTTATCACATCTTCCTTATTCTGCCAGTATCCTACTGCAAGTCCTGCCAGATACGCCGCCCCCATTGCCGTGGTCTCCACACATTGCGGGCGGTTTACCGGCGCGTTGATGATATCCGCCTGGGTCTGCATGAGAAAATCATTTGCGCTCGCCCCGCCGTCTACTTTCAGCGCGGAAAGTTCGATCCCGGAGTCCGCCTTCATCGCTTCCAGGACATCGTTCACCTGATAGGCGATCGATTCCAGCGTTGCCCGGATGATATGATATTTGTTCACACCTCGGGTGATCCCCACGATCGTCCCTCTTGCGTACTGATCCCAGTGCGGTGCTCCCAGCCCCGTAAACGCCGGGACGACATAGCATCCGTTGGTGTCCTTCTCTTTCTTTGCCATGTACTCTGAATCAATGGCAGAATCGATCAGCCTCATCTCATCCCTGAGCCACTGCACTGCCGCACCCGCCACGAAGATGGAGCCTTCCAAGGCATAAGTTACTTTTCCGTCCAGCCCCCACGCAATAGTCGTGACCAGTCCGTTTTTGGAAAATACCGGAGTCTCCCCTGTATTCATCAGAAGGAAGCATCCTGTTCCATATGTATTCTTCGCCTCTCCAGGAGTAAAACATGTCTGTCCGAACAGCGCCGCCTGCTGGTCTCCCGCCGCCCCTGCGATCGGGATCGGTCCGCCCAGGAAGGACGGATCCGCCTCCCCGTAGATACAGCTTGAGGATTTTGGCTCCGGAAGCATGCACTTCGGGATATCAAGCTCCTCCAGGATCTCATCATCCCACTCCAGCGTATTGATATTGAACAGCATGGTCCGGGAAGCATTGGAATAATCCGTCACATGGATTGCCCCTTTTGTCAGCTTCCAGATAAGCCATGTCTCGACCGTCCCGAAGAGAAGTTCTCCGTTTTCCGCTTTCTCCCTTGCTCCGGGCACATTGTCCAGGATCCACTTGATCTTCGTCGCGGAAAAGTATGCGTCGATCACCAGCCCGGTCTTTGCCCGGAATTTCTCCGTGAGTCCTCTCTCTACCAGGGAATCGCAGTATTCGGAGGTCCTGCGGCACTGCCAGACGATCGCGTTGTACACCGGTTCTCCCGTATTCTTATCCCAGACGACCGCCGTCTCCCTCTGGTTCGTGATCCCGATCGCCGCGATATCCTCCGCCGAAGCCCCGATCATGTTCATCGCCTCCACCGCGACGCCCAACTGACTTGCCCAGATCTCGTCCGCGTCATGCTCTACCCAGCCGGGTTTCGGGAAGTGCTGCTTGAATTCCCTCTGCGCCACACTGCACATTTCTCCCTTCTCATTGAACAGGATACATCGGTTGCTCGTCGTCCCCGCGTCCAGTGCCATCACATACTTTCCCATAGCTTAGTTCCTCCTTTTTCCCGGCTTTCTGCCGTTCTCTATTTTTCAGCGTCCGCCTTCCGGTACGCTTAATTTCTCCTGCGCCTGCTCTCCGGTACGCTTATTTCCTGCTGCGCCTGCTCTCCGGTACGCTTATTTCCTGCTGCGCCTGCTCTTTGGTACGCTCAGATCCAGCCAGCCTCATCTCACATCGTCCACACATCCTGATTTGTCGACGAGACGCACACAGCGCCTGCGGAAAGTGCCGCCATGACCGATTTCTTATCCGTGATGAGCCCGCCTGCGATGACCGGCGTCCGTGATGTCCTGCAGATCTTCCGGATAATATCCGGCATCAGTCCGGGAAGGACCTCGATCACATCCGGTCTCACTCCATTCTGGTTTGTCCGGATATTCTCCAGCGCCATGGAATCGATCAGGAAATATCTCATGACAGTGAACAGCCCCAGTTCCTTTCCTCTTTTGATCAGCAGCGGTTTCGTGGAAATGATCCCGTCCGCCCGGGTGCTGTTTTTTATAAAATCTACTGCAACCTCTCTTGAGCCCAGCCCGTTTATGAGATCCACATGGACCACCGCCATCTTATCCGACTCCTTTATCTTTCCGACGATATCCGGTATATTCAGGATATCTCCAAACAGGATGAAAACGACTTTGATATCCTCAAGCCGGCAGCATTTTTCCAGCCCTTCCATATCTTTCACCGCGGCGATCACCGGGCTGCTCTCAAGCATGTCATAAAATCTCTGGTCCATTGCAATCCTCACTTTCGTATTTTCTAAATGCGAAACGGGTCGGATAGGGGAAGAGAAACTTCCCCTATCCTCCGCGATACCGCGGGCAGCTCACATCATTGCTGTTCGCTGTCAATTGCCCGGCAAATGTCTGCCCGTGCGGGCACGACAGCCGCTTGTCGGGCTTATCGGTAGAGTAGGTTAGAGGGCTTTAGCCCTCTTTCCCCTCATCAAACCGTGCATGAGGTTCTCCCTCA
>CALWFV010000022.1 GCA_944377745.1 uncultured Mediterraneibacter sp.
ACTGGCACCGATGCATAAAAGCATAGTGCCAGTTAATTTTATTCAAGGTTCTGGCGTGGGTGTGAAAAGTAACATCCCTGCCATTTCTTATAAAAAATCTCACTCTCCAAACGTATATCCCAGACCGAACACATTCCGAATATAAACCGGATTCGCCGAATCCGGCTCGATCTTCTTTTTCAGACGGTTCAGCGTCACGTTCACCGTATTCTCTTCCACAAAGGAGCCGTCCGCGTCCCATACCTGTTCCAGTATCATGATCTTTGTCACGACTTTTCCTCTGTTCCTCGCCAGCAGTTCCAGAAGCGCATATTCCCGGGCGGAAAGCCGGATCTCCTCCCCATCCCGTAGGACCTGCTTCCGGTCCGGACGGATCTTCAGTCCCCGGTAAAGGATCCCTTCCTCCTCCCCGGCCGTCCTTCTCAGAATCGCTTCCACGTGCTTTAAAAGAACCGGCATGGGAAATGGTTTTACAAGGTAATCATCTGCTCCCAGGTCAAAGGCTTCGATCATGTCCTGCTCCTCATCCCTGGCTGTCAGAAAGAGGACCGGGATCGTGCTGTACTCCCGGGCCTGCCGGCAGAGCTCCGTGCCCTCGCCGTCGGGCAGATTGATGTCGATGATCATCAGGTCCGGCAGCCGGGAGATCAAGGAAAGACCTTCCCTGAGAGTATGAGCCATCAGAGTCTCGTATCCTGCCTTTGTGAGCATCCGTGAAAGTGCTTCGTTCAGGAGTTTGTCGTCTTCTATGATCGCTATGGTCTTCATCATCTTGTTTCCTTCCGTCTGTATTCCCGGCAGTTGCCTCTGCCCGGGCACCCTTCTGTCTGAAAATTCTATCCCAATCTGTATTTAAATGCAATCTTTTTCAACTGCGGCTGCATGTTCGGCGCTGCGCTTCATGACTGAACACCGCCCCATGCACGCTCGTCACACGGACTCCACATTCCGTTTAAATCCCAGATACGTAGCCGCGAAATAGATCACATACACTCCTGCGCAGATCAGCAGCGAGATGGCAAAGTAATAGAGCCCGTTTCCGTATGCTCCCGTCATCCTCACAAACGCATTCCCGGCATAGATCACGATCACAGAGCTGAACACCGCGGCTGCAATGGCCGGGACAAGGTAGAACAGGGCAAGCTGCCGGAATATCACCCGATCCATCTCCCGCCTCTTCATTCCCAGTTTTTTCAGCACGTCGTACCGGAACCGGTATTTCCCCGAGTCTGATAACTGCTGGACTGCCAGGATGGTAACTGCCACAAAAACAAAGATCAAAGCGATATATTCCAACGGAAATGTAACGGAAGTAACCACAAATTAAACATTTTCCGGTTGCGTCTCAGCGCGAACAGATAACAGGCATAGTAGCAGCACACTGTCATGAACAGGCACCAGCCGTTCATCTGGATCCGCAGATGGTAATCCTCGCTGAACACGGAATAGAATACCGTCATGATGATCTGCTGCAGCAGGGTTCCCAGTCCGATCCCGAGAAGGAGCGCCACTGTCCCGATCAGCAGATTCTCCTTCATATAAAGGCGGGACAGTTGCTTTTTCTTCAGTCCGATCAAGAGATAGGTGGCAAACTCCCTGCTCCTTTTTTCCAGCATGAAACGCGCCATATAGTTGATCAGCCATGCCACGATGAGCATGATAAAAAAGGTCGCCATCCCGAGCATCGCTCCCAGCACCATGGCTTCTGAGCACATCTCCTGGATATCTTTGGAAAAGATCAGGGAATTAAAGGCGAACATCATCGCCGCCACCGCAATCATGGTGATCAGATAGACAAGATAATCCCGCATGGATCGTTTTACATTACGAAGTGCCAGCTTATTTAACATAATTGCTGTCACCTCCTGTCAGGGCGAGTACATCCAGTATCTCGTTCAGGAATTCTCTCCTGCTCTTCCTGCCCCGGATCAGCTCATTGAAAATTCCCCCGTCTTTCAGAAACAGGATCCTTTTGCAGTAGCTGGCGGAAAATGCGTCGTGGGTCACCATCAGGATGGTGGCGCCCAGTTCCTCGTTCATCCTGCAGAACGTGTTAAGCAGCATCTGGGCGGAGCGGGAGTCCAGCGCCCCGGTGGGCTCATCCAGTTCCGTGATATCCGTATCTCCGTAATAAATGTGCCCTGCAGTTACCCGATCGATGGTGGACAACAGATTCAGAAGGGTGGTCTTTCCGGATCCGGAAGGTCCCATGATCCCCGTAAACTCGCCCTTCTCCACAGTAAAACTCACCTGGTTCACTGCTTTCGTGATATTATTCTTTGTCCCGTAATACTTCTCTACATCACAGACTCTTAAACTTTCATCCATATCTCGTCGTCCCTTTCTGTTCTTTGTTACAAGGTTAGTTCACACCTTACAGGAACAGTTTACCAGCCGCCCGGGACTCATGATATGAGACTCCCTTACGCCATTCTTTCATTTTTGTAAGTTTCACTGTTTGTAAGATTCAGTGTTCAGAAATCTTATTGTGGTCTGAATCGGGAAATGTCAGGATCATCCGGGTGTATTTCCCTTTTTCCGATTCGCAGGAAATCCCCAGTCCCAGCTTCCGGCAGAGCCTGCTGCACAAATACAGCCCCATTCCGGTAGCGTGGCTGTCCTCTGTTCTCCCGTTGCTCCCGGTAAATCCCTTGTCAAAGATCCTTCCGATCTCCTCTTCGGGGATTCCGCATCCATTGTCCTCTATGATCAGGGATTTCTGCATTGGTCCCTCTTCTGTCCGGATCCGTATCTTCGCCTCCGTCTCTCTTCGGTATTTCATGCTGTTGGAGAAGATCTGCTTCAGGATAAATTCCACCCATTTCTCATCTGTGGACACAGAAATGTCTTCACCTATATCCAGATCGATCTGCATGCCGCACCGGATCAGATGACGCTTCTCCCCGCGGACGGCGGACAGGACGATGCTGCGAAGACTGACGGGCCGGATAAGATAGTCACGGTCCACCCGCTCCATTCTTGCATAGTACAGAACTTTCTCCACCTCATTCCCGATCTCGTCCAGTTCTGTCATGATCTGCCGGGTATGCCCGTCCTTATGGTTCTCGCAGATCAGATGAGCGGCAGTGATGGGCGTCTTTACCTCATGGATCCAGCTCTCGATATATTCCTTATATTCTTTCTGGCTATTCTCCAGTTCCCGGATCTTCTCGATCACAGATTTGTTGGATTTTCTCAGGATTTCCCAGTACAGCCGGTCCTCCAGCCCGGGAGCGGGGCGCATCACCTCGGCGATCAGATACCGCTGGTCCAGTTCTTCCAATGTGTTGAAAATCTCCTGAAAATATTTTCTTCGAAAATGCCACCGCACCAGCAGCCAGACCGCCAGCACGCTGATCCATACCACGTCGATCAGAAACACCGCGGTTTCCGAAGTATTCAGCAGTAAAAGATATACAGACAGGACAAGGAGCCCCGCTGCGTTTGCAAGCAGGACTCCCGCCCTGTCTTTACAGTAATCCCGGAATTTCACACTGTCTCCTCTCTCTTTCTCAATGAACTTCTCCGCTAGATCCGGTATCCCAGGCCCCGTCTTGTCTCGATAAAGTCCTCCGCCCCGATTTCTTTCAGCTTACCGCGGATGCGGGTGATGTTGATGCTCAGCGTGTTGTCGTCGATAAAGACCTCATCGTCCCACAGCTCATCGATCAGGTCTGACCTTGAGACGAACTCTCCCTGATGCCGGAACAGACAGTACAGAATCTTCACTTCATTTTTCGTCAGTTCTCTCTTTTCTTCTCCTTTTTGGATCTGAGCCGCAGCGGTATCCAGGATCACGCCTTTCCGCTCCTGCCGGACAGAGGATTCCTCCGCATGCGCAAAAGTCCGCCTCAGTACCGCCCCGATCCGTGCCATGAGGACCGGAAGTTCATAGGGCTTTGAAACGTAATCATCGCCGCCCCGCAGGATACAGTTCAGTTCGTCCATGGACGTGTTATTGGCCGTCACAAAAATGACCGGAACCTGAGAAGTCCTGCGAAGCTTCTCGCAGATGCTCAGGCCGCTCTCTCCCGGCAGGTTCACATCCAGCAGGACCAGATCCGGATCTGCCTGCCGGATATCTGCCGCCACATCTGAAAAATCCGACAGGGAAACAGCCTCATACCCTGCGCCGAAAAGGTAATGCTCCAGTTCACTGCGGATTTCTTCATCATCTTCTACGATCAGGATCTTTGCTTTACGCTCCATATCTTTTCATCCCGCTTTCTCTTATTATCTCTAAAGTTGTCCGCCTGCCTGAACAAAAGCAGGGAGCAGAAGTTTGTTGAAACGTGCCTCAATATATTTCTGATAAAACTCCCTCTGCAAGTCAGAAAGATACGGTACATTTTCAATAAATCTTTCAATATTTTCTATTTTGATTCTGGGAACAATCTCTAACAATGCCTCTGTACATTCCCGGTAATCGCCTTTCATCAAGAAATCATAGTAACGGATTTTCCGCCCATGTTCATGGATCGCTGATGTAGGAAATTGAAAAATACGGGCATTAAGTTCATCTTCATTTTCAAGTACTTTCCTCATAACAGATTCGTCAGCCTGAGGAAGCAGACAGCTTCCACAGTCAAAGACCGGAGCAATCTCTGCTGCTTGCCTGGTATTGTCAATAAGAAAGCCCCAATTCCCGTTATGTCGGTCAAAGTTGCCGAGAAACGCATCTACTACAAACATCTTCCAGAAATGTTCTGTCAATTTTGTCGGATCCACGAACTGCTGCTTTTCCAAGGTATCTGTAATATCAGACAATTCTGTACCGGTCCCGCCATGCTCTGAATCTATGACAGTGTTTTTGATAGAGCAGAAATCATACAAAACCTTTCCGCCAGCAGTAAAATCTTTACATGCACAGACCACTTTGACCTTATCAGATATGCGGTAAGTTCCAAGCATTGTCTCCTGTGCAGAAATACCAAGCATACCAAAAATGCTGCTCGCAATATGTTCACTGTAGCAGCTATTCGTATACGATAGTTCTGTTGGCTTCCTCTCTGCTGACGGCGGGAACTTCAGCATATAGATATTTCCTTCGTATTCTACCGCAATCTTTTTCCCATTTGCGCCGTTATAAGCTTTTCCAAAAACTTTATGGCAGTCTGTAAAATCAATCAGATTCATTTTGTCCTCCTCCCCATAAAAATTTTTTTCTCAGGTAATCAGCATGTTCTTGTGTGATCGTTCCATCGCTGATTTCTGCTGAATTGATACTTCCATATAATTCCCCCCACAGACAGTCCAACAGAGAGGAACCATTTTTCAGTCCTTCCTTATAAGCATCCAGATCATGTTGGAGATATTCCGGGAGCCCATTTTCATAAGACCGTTCCCTGAGTTCCTTTTCTTTTTTGGGGGCTTTGTCACTTACGGGAATCTTTTTCGCTTCCTTTTTCATAGAACGCCTCCTGCTTTCTCCTAAAACCACTTTGCCTTCTCATCCCGAAACCTCGGTGTTTCCCCTTTCTCATAGGGATCATACCGGTTTCGGTTGCATCCGAATTCCTGGAAGTAACACATCCGTTCCCCTGCTGCCCAGCGGATCAGGCTCATCCCGTCAAAGGCGTCCGCCGTCCCGTCGTTCATAACATTCTCAAAATACCACTCCACGACTGTCTGATCCCTGTCATGAAAAAACTGCCGGATGTCCCACCTGAGCACCTTTCCCCGGGTGTTCCACTCCTCAAACCAGTGCCGGATCGCCGCGGCTCCGTGGTACTCCGGTCCCCAGCTTTCGATGTAGACCGCGTCTTCGGTGAAGATGTCAGTAATGCCGGTATCCTCTGCCGTAAACCACATGCCAAACCATTTTCTTATGATATCCTCTCGAATGTTCACGATAGTCATCTCCTCTTATCTGCTTTGATCATTCTTCATTCCATTTTATCCACATCTCAAAATGTCGTCAAGCAGGGAACATATATCCTGACCTCGCCGCCTCCGGTTTCTTCAGAATTCCCAATCTCCAGCCCCCCGCCGTTTTCTTCCAGTACCGTCCGCGCAATGTAAAGTCCCAGCCCGTAATGTGCTGTTCCGGCGCGGCTCTTGTCCGTCTGATAGAACTGTTCCGTCCCATGCCGCAGCGCTTCTTTGGAGAATCCCTGCCCGCTGTCCGTGACTGTGATCTGAAGGAAGGTCCCGCCACCCTGTTTTTCCTCAGAAAACGTTTCCTGCCCGGATATTTCTTTCCGTCCTGGCCGGGCTCGCAGTTCTGCCCGGATCCACAGTGTCTGCTCCGCCGGAGAGTAATCCACCCCGTTGGATATCACATTCCCGACAGCACGCATCAGGTCCTCCCGAAATCCTTCCCTACCCCGGATCAGAAACTCCTCTTCCAGGAATGAACACTCGACCGCAAGCTTTTTCGTCCTTCCAAGAGCCTCCGCCTTCCTGCGCACCTCCTCCAGGAACAGGCCGGCAGGAAAACTTCCTTCCGGCTCCCGGATTTCGGAAGACTTCATTTTTTCTTCACGATGCTCTGCGGCCTGCCTCATAACTTTTTCCGCCGCCTGCACGTCAGACTGTCTTCCTGCAGCCCCTCTTCCTATAGTCTGCTGTCCCTGTTCCGACGTCCGGACCGTCTCCTGGAGCACCGCCAGATACCGTTCCAGTTCCTCCGCATTATCCAGGATCTCCTGGTCCCACGCCCGTATTTCTTCCATACTCTCCGTCTCCTGCATCAGTTCCGCATTTCCCCTGATGATCGTCAACGGAGTCTTGATGTCATGGGCGAGAGCCGCGATCTGTTCCTGTTTCTGCCTCCGGGACTCCCACTGTTCCTCCAGGGATCTCTGCAGAGCCTCCTTCATCTTGAAGAGCGCTCCAAGGACGTCGTCCACCTCCCGGATATCTGAGTATTCCCGTTCAAAATCCAGATCTTCCTGCCCCACTTTCGCTGCGATCTCCGTCAGTGTATCCAGACGTCTTTTCAGATATCTCCCGAAATTCCGTGCTGTAAGCACCGCCTCCGTCAGGAAAAGGAGTAGCGCGATGAACAGGATCAGGAACTCTGCGTTGGGGAAGATCTCCCGCAAAAACGGATCAGAGAATTTTGCCACCATCTGGTATCGGACGATCACCAGATTCCCGTCGTCTTTCTGTATACTCCGGTAAAAAATGTTGTAAAACGCCCCGGTATCTCCGTTCTTCCACCGCTCCCAGCCTTCCTGTCTCTCATTTTCCTCAAACGTGCCATATAGATAGTTCCCGTCAGGATCATAGACTCCGAACTCACAGCTGTCCGGGAGCAGCGCTGCTTCGTCTCCTCCCTGCCGTATCTCATCCGCCGCTTCCTCGATCCGGCTCTGCTCATAAGTGGGCAGACGGACGATCCCGGTGTTTACGAGTACGGTATAAGCGACCAGCGTTCCTGCTGCCAGGATCACCGTCAGTACGCAGAACCGAAGCAGATACCGGATAAACACCATGTACAGACTCTGTTTTCTTGTCCTTTTTCTTCTCTGTCCCATCTTCTTCCCTCTTTCATTGTCGGCAGGAGCCCGCATCTGCTAAAGTGCTCCGGCTCTCATGCCTTCCATCTGTATCCGATCCCCCACACGGTTTCCACCGGAGACAGTCCCAGTTTCCGGAACTTTGCCCTGATATTTTTAACGTGCTCCGTGATCGCGGAGTCGTCCCCATCTTTGTCATACCCGTACACGTGCTCGTAGATCTGCTCTCTTGAGAACACCTGGCCATGATGAAGCGCCAGATATTCACAGATCTCATACTCTCCTGATGTCAGAGGGACTGTATTTTCTTCGTACTCGATGCGTTTCTCTCTGAGCCAGAACCGGAGTTCTCCCACTGTGACCGCATGTTTCTTCTCCCGCTTTTCCCGTCTCAGATGCGCCGCTACTCTGGCACGGAGTTCTCCGATCCCGAATGGCTTGCGGATATAGTCGTCTGCCCCAAGGCCAAACCCTTTCATCAGGTCCTCCTCAGCGGTCTTTGCGGTCAGGAAGAGAACGGGACAGTCAATCTCATCCCGCATCCCGTCAAGCAGGGTGAACCCGTCGATCCCGGGCATCATCACATCCAGGAGGATCAGGTCATACTGATCCGTTCTTTTCTTTCCATCAAGGAGCTGCATCGGGTCCGACATCGTATCCACCACATTCCCGTCCCGCTCAAGCGCCCGTTTTAACAGCCGGAGGATTCCTTCCTCATCATCCACAGCCAGTATCCTTGCTCCCATTTTGTCTTTCTCCTCCTTCTTTCTGTCACCGGTTCACTCAGACTCCGTCCTTCTCCCCTCATATCTCCAAAACCAGAGAAATGCCGCGGCAGTCAGGAGCAAAAGTATCACAAAGCAGATTCCCAGTTCATTTACGATCACCGGATTGATCTCAGCTTTTCCGTCTTTTCCCGCCATATATAATAGCAGATAGAAACAGAACCTGCCACTCCAGCTCCACGGGAAAAACATCCAGATCCCGTCTCCCATTCCGGTCAGCATCAGAAAGGCGCTTAAGGTTCCCAGGATCCCGATTCCGATGGATATGCCCTTCCCGAAGGAAAACGCCAGCACGAGATGGATCAGATAGACCGCCGTCTGCCCCAGCCAGATAACTGCCGCCTCTTTCAGATACACCGCCAGGCCATACACATCCCCGCCGGGGAACAGTCCGTAGACCAGTGCAAAGCCCATGACCGCGGCCAGACAGGCGAAAAATCCCGTCAGCATCAGCAGACACCACTTGGATAAAAAAGCCTGAAACTTTCTTCCCGGAAGGCAGAAAAAGTTCTGGTATCCGCAGTCCGCCTCCATTTCCTCCGCCATGCCGCAGACCGCTCCGGAGAGGAAGGGCCAGACACAGGAGACCACCTGCAGGTACATCCGTACTTTATCCACAGTGTCCCATTTTGCAAAACTGTAGTACCACAAAAAGAGTGCCGCCCCCGCTGCCGGCAGGATCAGGTGGATCCAAAACAGCGCCGTATGCCGGATACGCATCCACTCGCTTTTCATCAGACCTGCAAACCCTTTCATACTGTCTGCGCCCCCTTTCTCTCATACCAGAACCGGGACAGTCCCCACAGCACGGCAAGCCAGGCAATCGTCACCAGCACGCCCGGAAGGATGACGCTGTTGTCCGTGATGCCCGGAGTGTAGGTCATACTCCCGGGCACGGCCGTAAGCCCGTTGGGCAGGATCCCGATGATCCCGGTCATGAGCCTGGGAAGGATCGCCCAGGGGTCAAGGATCCAGTAAGGCGTGACCGCTGCCAGCGGACCGGAACCGTTCAGGATCATATTGAGGATCAGCGCCGGAAGGAATCCCCATTTCTGACTCATCCAGAGACAGAGAGGAATCTGCCACAGCGTTGCCGCTGTCATCACCGCCCCGGAGGCGGCGATCTGCGCAGGAGAAATCTCCAGGACCTGAGGTATCCAGAACCTGGGAATGAGATACAGGCCCAGGATCAGGTTTGCCGCCGCGCCGAGCAAATTTGCCAGGAGCAGTGTCTTCATCCCCACCAGGATCTTGGCGTCCCAGACCTTTCCCGGACTCACCGGGAGAGAAAGGACGGCACGGTTCTTCCCCTTTCTGTCCTTCTCGATGATCATGCAGGCAGACAGGGTCACCATTCCCGGCAGCATCAGTATATACCACCAGTTGTACGCCGAACTGATCCCGTTTCCCTGGGAGATCCCATAAGCCAGAAGCAGGGTGAGCGTCTGCATCAGGATCCAGAGTTTCCCTGTAACCGTATGTCTGTATTTTAAATTTTCCGCCCAGTACATTCTCATGACAGGTCTCCTCCTCTCCTGTTCTTTGCCACGATCTTCATGAACATCTCCTCCAGATGACCCTGAGGCGGCATCCCGCCCTGATAGCCCAGCCTCCCTCCGGAGAGGATCCCGATATGGTCCGCCGTCTGCTCCACTTCACTCAGGATATGACTGGACACCAGCACTGTGATTCCTTTTTCCGGGAAGCTTTTGATCAGTTCCCTGAGTTCCTGTATGCCGAAAGGATCCAGTCCGTTGGCAGGCTCGTCGAGTATGAGGAAAGAGGGATGTGAGATCAGCGCGGCAGCGATCCCCAGCCTCTGTTTCATTCCCAGGGAAAAGTGTCCTGCTTTCTTTTTCCCCGTATCGGGAAGTCCTGCGATCTTCAGCACTTCCCCGATCCTGTCTTCCGGCAGCCCCATAGCCGTGGTACGGACGAGCAGGTTTTCCCTTGCCGTCAGATTTCCGTAGACAGGCGGCGTCTCGATCAGTGCGCCGGTTCTTTTCAGGCATTCCCTTGTCCAGGGCTTTCCCTGATAGAGCACTTCGCCGGAATCCGGTCTCATCATCCCGGTGATAATCTTTAATAACGTTGATTTTCCCGCTCCGTTAGGACCCAATAGTCCATAGACACACCCCTCCGGGATGCGAAGAGAGACCCGGTTCAGAGCCGGGTCCTGCTGCCCCCGGAACCTCTTTGTCAGTGATCTTGTCTCCAGTATGATATTTTCCATGATAAAAATACTCCTTCCCGCAGAGGAGATCTTTTTTCCTCTGCAAGAAGGAGTATAGGGGAGAAATATAAGGAATTTATAATGAACTGTGGATCATTTCTTCTTAACCAGACATCGTTTTTTGAAAAAAGAGATACCAAAACATAAGACCTGATCGTAATCGTCTTCAAACTCCCTGCTGTACATTTTTTCATCGATCTGAAGGAGCGCTTCTTCGCAGTCTTTTTCCAGTCTGTCAACTGTTCTTGAATACTTTGCCTCAAAGACCGCTGCCCGTCCTCCCCGGGAATCTATCACCACGACATCACTTCTGCCTTCCCCATGCTCCCGGTTTGATTCAACCATATATCCGGCACCGGTAAAGATCCCTGCCAGAAATGCATGATAAAAGTCTTCTCTATAGTCATGATAACTGATCGTCATTCGCAGAAGGGTATTCATCTCTACGGTCAAAGTTTCACTGTCCCCGTTCCAGACAGCGTCAAAAAGCTTCTTACGGTTCCATGACCTCGCACTGTCTGAAAACCAGCTCTGTACGGATGTCTCGAAGATCTCACGTATCTCTGCATTCGGGATTATCAAAGCAGAGACGCCGTCCGGCAGTCTTTCCGATAATTTCTCGTTCCCTGCCCTTGTGAGATATCCACTCAGATAAAGAATGCTCCAGAGATTATCTTCTGATGAATGAAGATAATCATAGGTCAGATCTTCTTCGATCTTCTGTGTGATATACCCGCCTGCCATAAGAGTTTCCAGCTTCTCCGTAATGCTGTTCCCGGCATAGTCAATAAACGAACGTATGATGGCATTATCACTTGTATTTTTCCAATAACTTTTCGGCTCTGCCGTCCGGTCGATCTGAAGATCCCGCAGATAATTCATCACATCCCACGGGCAGTATACATCCGTTCTCCCGAAATGATAGCCATCATACCATATTTTGATCTTTTCTTTTTGCTCCATCAGTCCTGCATCCCGCAGAAGCTTCTCAATATCGTGTTCTGTAAAACCAAAATATTCATTAAGCCCGGATGCGCTGATCGTATCGGAAACAAAATTATTCGTTCCAGTAAATATACTTTCCTTAGCAATTTTCAGACACCCGGTAAGAACGGAAAACTTAAGGGACGTATTATCCAGCGTTGTACTCATCAGCGCCCTGACCACCTCCAGCATCTCCTCATAATAACCGTGGCTGCTGGCCTTTGCGACCGGGACATCGTACTCGTCCAGAAGAAGGATAACCTGCTTTCCATAATGCATCCGCATAGCCGAGATCAAAAGGGACAGACTTTTCTTTATTTCTGTAGGTGAAGCCCTTCCTTCTATGATCCTGCGGATGATCTCTTTGTCATAGATATTTACCTTTTCACTGTCCAGCAAATACAGATGTTCTTTGTACAGATCCGTAAGCGCTGCTGCAAACATCCCATAAGCGCTTGAAAAAGTGAGCCCGTCAACATCTTTAAATGACAAAAATATCACAGGATACTGGTTCATCCACTTGCCGCACAGTTCTCTGTTCTCGCAGATTTCCAACCCTTGAAACAGGGAAGCGCTTTTTTCACGAATATCAAAAAAATTTGCCAGCATACTCATGCCAAGTGTTTTTCCAAAACGGCGTGGACGGGTGATCAGTGTAACCGCTGTAGATTCTGTTCTGAGAATCTCAGCGATCATCCCGCTTTTGTCTATATAATAATAGTTATTTTCACGTATCTGCTTAAAATCAGACACACCTACCGGAATATTCAAGTTTCTCATACTGATCCGCTCCTGCATTTATAATGATGTGGTTATCGGTTTTTCATTATTATAGTCCATAACTCCCGCAGGATACAACCCTTATTACAAAGCACTGATCGTATCCACAATGGACATCTCCCGGATCCGTTTCGCCGGTCCCCTGACAGCCGCTGCCGCCGCAAGGGCCACCGCCGCGACGATCACCGCAAGCGCTCCTGCCGGCAGATACCAGGGCGTCCCCCACCTGTCAGTGACCAGTATACTGTAGATCTTATAATTCAGGGACAGCCCGGCGGCACACCCGATGGCGATCCCCCACGCCACATAGGTCACCGCTTCCGCCGCCACCATGCGTATCATCTGTCTGCTGCTCATACCGATGGCGCGCATTGCCCCGTACTCCCGGATCCGCGCCGATACGCTCATGGAAATACTGTTAATGATATTGAAGACGGAGATCAGCGCGATCACTGCGAGGAAGCCATAAAGGAACAGCGCGAAGGAATAATATCCTCCCTTCACCTCACTGTTTGACATCCGGTTGTCCGACACCGTCACGTTTTCTCCTGCCAGTTCCCGGATCTCTTCCACATCCTGATCCGTCACCCTGCTGTTGAACTGAAGGTCAATGATGGTGTAATCCGACTCCCCGGTCAGCTCCCGGAACAGTTCCTCCGAGCAGATCAGGTTTGCTGATTCGTCGGTGACATCAAACATGCTCTCGGCCAGACGTCCGGACACCTTCACTGTCTTCTCCTGGCCGCCGATCTCCAGCGTCAGTTCATCTCCTATGTCAAAGCCGCGCTTTGCATTCATGTAAACGGCAAGCACTCCGTCTCCTTTCTCCGCCTCTTCCAGAGACCCTTCTGTCAGATCCGCCCGCGCCCAGTCAAACTGGTCCTCCTCATAGGAAATGAGCTGCACCTTGAAACTCTCCTCCCCGCTCCGCGCCGGGACACTGTAGGCATAGCTTCTCCCATATACTTTTTCCACCGCCGGGTCCTTCTCAAGCTCTTCCGCCAGATCTTTCAGAACAGAACAGGTATTATCCCGGCTGATGATCGACAGGTCCGACGCCGACGGCTGGAGAGGCCGGAGCGCATGGTTCATAAAATCGATGACCGGACTGAAACTTAAAAACAGGATGATACTGAAGGCAAAAGAACCTGCCATCAGGATATAATTCTTCCTGCTGCCCGAAGCGTGATGGATCCCCAGAGCAGTCTCCACGTGGAACATCCTGGTATTCGCCGCTTTCTTCGCCGCATGAGTGGTCCCGTCATTTCCTGACACAGCGGTCAGCGGGGACACTTTTGCCGCCTGTTTCGCCGGAGCGCGGGCCGCAAGGAGAACCGTGACGATCCCGACGGCTGCCCCGGCGATCAGCCCCGGAATACTGATCCCGAACACGGGCATATCACCGAAATAATAAGGACTTAAAAACCGCAGTACGGCACAGAGCGCCCACACCATGACCAGACTTAAGATCAGTCCCACAGGGATCGCGCTCCGGCACCAGTTCAGGGCTTCTCTTCTCACATACTGCCGGACCTGTTTCGTATCTGCCCCGAGACAACGCATCATCCCAAAGAACTGGGTCCGCTGGGAAACATTGCTGTTCATGCTGCTGGAGATCATCAGGATCCCCGCCGCCATGACCAGAACGGAGAGCATCGCCGCCACCACATAGAGCTGCTGCATCTGTGAGTCGCTGGTCTGGAACATCAGCGCCATAAGCTGGGTATTCTCCTGCACCGAATCCCGGGAAATGCCGGTCTGCTCGCAGATATCGCTGATCGTTTTCTGGATATTGCAGTAAGGGCTGAACTCTACATATAGTTCAAAATCTTTGTCCTGCGTCGCGTCCATAAAATACTCTGCATACGTCTCCACATTCAGGAACATCCCGAAGGCATCCTCGCTGGTGATCAGCGAAGTGTCTGAAGTGAATCCGCTGACCGTAAACTCGATTTCCTGCCCGTCAGGGGCAGCAAGTGTCACGGTATCCCCCAGGTCCACTCCCAACTGTCTTTTCACACTCTGGGTAAAAACCGCCTCTGTCTCATTGACAGGGAAATGCCCTTCCGGAACATCCGCCTGCACCATCATTTCCTGAAAGCTCTCATCAAATCCGCAGATCACCGTCTCTTTTCCCTCTACGGTGTATCCCTGATCCAACCGGTAGTTCGTCGCTGCATACCGTGCCGATGCTTCCACCTCTGCCCTTTCCCCGACCAGGCGGACCTGTTCCTCGTCAAGCCCCCGGAAGACAGTGTGCCAGGAGCCGTAGTCCTGGATCGTCCTGTAGATCTGCGCCTGGATCTCCATGTCCGCCATACTGAATATGGATGCCACGAGAAACACCGCGAGGATGATACAGAGCCTCGTCATCCGGCTCTGCCGTTTCCTCTGCCTCGCGGAGATTGGGATCAGATCAAGATAACGCTTCATCTCTCTCATGCGCGGACACCTCCCAGATCAGAAAGTTCTCCGTCCCGCACCTTCAGCACCCGGTCCACGTTGGCGGTCAGATTCTCGTTGTGGGTGATCATCAGGATCGTCTGCTGGTAATATCTGGACGCCTTCATGAGCAGGTCCATCACGTCCTGGCTGTTCTTTGAGTCCAGGTTTCCCGTGGGTTCATCCGCCAGCACCAGCATGGGGCGCATGATCAGAGCCCTGCCGATAGCCACCCTCTGCTGCTGTCCGCCGGAGAGCTGTCCCGGCAGATGATGCCGCCGGTCAGAGAGCCCCAGCACCTCCAGGATCTCATCCACCCGTTTCTTATCCGGCTTCTGATAATCCAGAAGAATGGGGAAAATGATATTCTGCTCCACGTTCAGCTCGGGGATAAGCTGAAAAGACTGGAAGATAAATCCGATGTTCTGCCTTCGGAACACGGTGCGCTTATTTTCCTTCATGGCGAACAGATCCTGCCCGTCCAGCAGGACCTTCCCTGCTGTAGGCGTATCCAGCCCGCCCACACAGTTTAAGAGCGTGCTCTTTCCCGAGCCCGATTCCCCAACCACTGCGGCGAACTCTCCCTTCTGAAGAGAAAAACAGGCGTCTTTCAATGCCTCCACCTTTGCCTCTCCTGTTCCATATGTCTTGCTGAGATGTTCTACTTTTAAGATTTCCATGTTCTCTGCCTCCTTTACACGGAACAGTATAGCGGTACATCCTTACAGTCA
Source organism: uncultured Mediterraneibacter sp. (assembly GCA_944377745.1). Taxonomy (GTDB): domain Bacteria; phylum Bacillota; class Clostridia; order Lachnospirales; family Lachnospiraceae; genus Mediterraneibacter. The sequence continues at coordinate 15,419 of CALWFV010000022.1, forward strand.
GGTGAAAAATGCGGCTCTTCTTCCTTACAGTTCTGTCATCTTCAGGCTGATTTTTCTTCTCCTTTATCCACTCTTTTTCCCGCCTCTTTCCGGGATCTTTCTGACTGACTGATAGGAAAAGCCATGGTAAATATTGTTCCTTCTCCCAGACGGCTCTGCACTGAGAGGACCCCGCCCTGTCCTTCCACGATGGACTTCGCCAGAGGAAGCCCCAGCCCGATTCCCTGAGTATCCAGGGAACTGCTGCTCCGGTAGAACCGTTTGAAGATATGGTGGATCTCTTCCGGCAGGATCCCGCTCCCATCGTCTTCCACGCAGATACGAATCATAGCAGGAGAGGCCGCCCATGACACCCGGACGGTTCCGCCCTCCTCCGTGTGGTCCAGTCCGTTCTTGATCAGATTCCCAAGCGCCTCTGCTGTCCAGTCGGGATCACAGCCGACCAGGGCGTCCTCCTCCCCTTCGAACAGAAGCTGTTTTCCCTCCTTTTCTGCCCTTGTGATCAGATCCTCTGACGCCATCTCCGCCAGTTCTCCGACCCGGATCAGGCGATTTTCGAACGTCACGCTTCCCGCATCCAGCCGCATCATCTTAAGCAGGAGATAGATCAGACGCTCCATCCGCCCAAGGGAGACCGTCGCCTTCTCCGCGAACGCCTTAACTGTCTCCGGTTTCTCCGGCTCTGCGGAGATGATCTCGGCGTACATGTTCAGCGCTGCCAGCGGAGTCTTCAACTGATGGGAGATGTCCGTCACTGTATCTTTCAGAAACTCTTTTGACCTGGACTCATTCTCGCTTTTCGCCTGCAGCGCGGTGGCGAGCTGGTCTGTCTTTCCCAGCAGCCGCTGAAACGCGCCTGTACCGCCCCGGGTCAGCCGACTGCTGAAGTCTCCCGCCGCATACCTCTCTACCACCGCTCCGGCGCGTTCGATCTGTCGTTCCCGTCTCTCCATATAAAAGACCGTGCCGGACAAAAGGAGCAGAGAAAAGACCGCCCCAGCCATCAGGAACAATGGCACAGCCGACCGCACAGCCTCATCAGACACAGAAAAAAGGACCGGGACATTCTCCTTCGTGTGCCCGATCATCCGAAGCAGACTCTCCCCCTCCTCTGTGACCGTCTCACTGGCGAAAGCCTGCGCGACTGTTCCCCTGTCGACCCCCTGTTCCAGAAGAGAAGATGCGGCAGTCCTCTCCCATTGAAACAGACTGTCTCTCACACGGACCCCCTGCATCCATCCTGACCACAGGCAGAAAATCATGAGCAGCAGACAGAATATCACCGCAAATCCAAAATACCTCCGGTTCTCCCGGTCATTGATCCAGCTCATGCCTCTCCCTCCCATCGATAACCCATTCCCCGCACGGTCATCAGATGCTCCGGACGGGAAGGCTCCCTCTCAATCTTCTCCCGGAGCCGACGGATGTAAACAGAAAGCGTATTGTCATCCACATAACTGCCGTTTCCGTCCCAGAGCGCGTCCAGGATCGCGTTCCTCGTCAGCACCTGCCCGTCATGCCGGAGGAAAAAGCAGAGAAGCCGGTACTCCGCCCCGGTCAGATCCAGAAGCTGCCCCTCCAGATATACCCTTCCCGCGAGCTGATCCACGGTCACCGGTCCCGACCGGAGAAGCCCGCTCTCCTCCTGTTTCCCCATCGCGCTTCTCCTGAGCAGCGCCCGGATGCGGGAACAGAGTTCACCCAACCGGAATGGTTTCGTGATATAGTCGTCGCCCCCGCTGTCCAGCCCCCGGATGATACTGGTCTCCTCATCCGAGGCGGTCAGAAAGATGATAGGCGTGGTATCTCCGGCGGAACGCACTTCCTCGCAGATCATAAATCCCGTTCCGTCCGGAAGTGTCACATCCAGAAGGAGCAGGTCAAACGAATGTCCTTCCTTTAGGCAGGCGCGCGCCTCCCTCACGGTGCGCGCCACCTCCAGCTCAAATCCGTTCTTCTCCAGGGAATATCTCAGCCCGTCGATCAGGCTCACATCGTCCTCCAGCAAAAGCAGTCTGCTCATAATGATCCCTCCGTATCCGCCATGTCAGCCGTTGTTTCGTCACATGGGTATTGTACCACAACGCCCTGCTTCCCGGCCCAACCTTACTGAATTGTAAGAATCCCCACACCTCTTCTTTTGGCTATTTATTTCTTATGCCGCATCCTCGATCCCATAACGAAGCGTATGGTAAACTGTGGATCCTACCTCCAGGAGCGTGAGCACCAGACCGAACGCAAGGAGGCAATTAGACACAAAATCTCCGTTCCATCTCGTAACAATCTCATTCAGCCCCGTCCCATTCTGACTTCCCAGATGCAGTTCCAGTTCTGTAGTAAAGTCCGGGTTCCAGAAGGGAAACGCCTTCAAAAGAAGGAACAGCAGGATCATCTGCAGTACCCCTGTGACAATACTGCTGATCATCACCAGCCGGCAGTAATGCCCTACCACAAGACGGAGCACTTCATCCGCCAGACCGATCACAAGGCTCAGGATGAAAAAGGGAAGGATGATATTCCACTGGTCCAAATTGAACACCGGGATCGTCCGGATCACTTCCCCGTCCCGGAACACAGCGCCGAAAAACTGCGGAGCAAAAATGAGCAGGACTCCGAAGATCATGATAAACACGATCCCCGCAATACTGTCTCCTCTGCTGATCATCGCCTTCTTATGGGGAATCGGAGACAGATTTCCGGGTGTCCATATCTTCTGCTTTCCTGTAAAGTTGTCTCCCAGATCCCTTACCGTCCAGTTTTTCTCCTTCTTCATCTCAAAGCGGATCTTTCTCCGTTCCATGACCGCAAAGGCAAGTGTGACCCCGCCGAAGGCAGACAGCCCGGCAAGGAAAATCCCGGTAAATCCATTGGCGATGCCAGTGCCCACGGCCATTATAGCAGCGCCTGTCATATCTCCATCCAACATTACAATCCCGTCCCGGATACCCTGGATCACTGATACAATAAGAACCGTAGCGATCACACAGGTAAGTACGATCCGGAGCAGCCAGAGATAGTTGTCATAGTATTCCGGCCCGATCAGGCAATGGGTCCTGTCCTGATACTTTTCTGCAAATTTCGCCGGATCCCCCAGCTTTGACAGTACCTCCTCCGCAGAGCCGCCTGTTTCCAGCATATCGCCGATCAGCTCCTGGAGTTCCAGGCTCACTTCCCCTCTCTGGTCTCTCGGCAGGCGGCGCACCACCTGATAAATATAACGATTGATCAATTCCTGATCCTTCCCGCTCATTCTTCTTCCTCCTTCAACAGTTTTCCCATACTTTCCGAAAGTTCTTCCCACTGAACTTTAAGTTCTTCATAAATCTGTGTCCCGTAGTCCGTTCTGTGATAGTATTTTCTTGGTTTGGAGCCCCCTGTCTCCCACTGGCTTTTCAGGAGCCCCTGCTTTTCAAGCCGCCGCAGCAGCGGATACAATGTATTGGGATCAATATCAATCCCTTTCTCTTCCAGACTCTGGACAAGGGAATATCCGTATTTCGGCTCTCCCATCTGGCTGAGCACACTCAGCACCAGCGTCCCTCTTCTCAGTTCCATCAGCAGACTGCTGCGCAGATCCTTTTCCTCACCCAACGCTTCCACCTCCTGGTCTCACTATACTGTATATCATACACTATTGTCAATACAAAAATAAAAGGTCATAAAAGGACCTGCCTCTCTGCAAAGGGATTAGGCCCTTTGCAGAGGGGTCAGGCCCCTTGCAGAGGGGTCAGGCCCCTTGCAGAGGGGTCAGGCCCCTTGCAGAGGGGTCAGGCCCCTTTGCACATTGTCTGTTTCAGAGACTGCCATATCTGCGGACGATCTCCACCATGGTATCCCATTTGTTCTCCATATCTTCCACCAGTTTGAACTGAGTCCTTGCCCGGCCAGGTTATGTCCCTCTCTGTGGATCTTGAAGTAGTGATCTCCCTCCAGATAATCTGTCAGGAACCGCATCCCGCACTCATAGGTCATCACCTTTTCGCCCATTGGAAGAAGTTCCACTTCTTTCGGCGTCAGGCTTCCCGCACATCCCTCAAGAAAGCCTTTCACGTAAACTTCAAAAAGTTCCATGCTGCAGGACACTTTGCTGAGATCCTGTTCGTCCTCCGCTGCCGTGCTGGCGCCGAACCGGATGGAGTCGCCGAAATCGTTCATGGCAAGCCCCGGCATCACTGTGTCAAGATCGATCACGCAGATCCCCTTTCCGGTGGCATTGTCGATCATGATATTGTTCAGCTTCGTGTCATTGTGTGTCACCCGCAGGGGCACTTCTCCATTTTCCTGAAGCTTTCCGAATACATTTGCCACATCCTCATGGGCGAGTACAAACTCGATCTCTTTTCGCACGGAATCCGCACGGCCGCAGATATCTTTGTCAACAGCCTGCCGGAACACCTCAAGCCTTGCACGTGTATCATGGAATCCTCTGATGGTCTCATGGAGCGTATCCGCCGGATAATCCGCAAGGAGTCTCTGGAAGTTACCGAAGGCAAGCGCGCTTTCATAGAAATCCTCCGGCTTTTCCACCCGATCAAAGCATTTCGCATCTGTAATAAATTTGTAGGATCTCCAGTATTCCCCTTTTGAATCTACAAAATATGCCTTTCCGTCCTTTGCCGGTATGATATTGAGCGTCTCACGCTCCGGATCTCCTCCGTTTTCAATGATTCGTTCCCTGAGGTAAGAGGTCACACCAACGATATTCTCCATCAGTTCCACCGGTTTTTTAAAGATCTCCCGGTTCATTCTCTGAAGTATCACACTCGCGTCACCCATATCTTCGATCTCAAACGTGAGCAGATATGTATCATTGATATGTCCGCTCCCGAAAGGACGATATTTTTTCAGTTTCTCCGGGAATTCAAACCCGGCTGCCGCCTCCATGATCTGAGATTTTTCTATTCGTTCCATCTTTCTTCCTTTCCGTAAACCGAAAGCAGTCCTGTTCCCCACGGACTGCTTGCTTTTACCTGGAAATCTTTTATAATTATCGTAACAGATCAACATATATGACCGGAAGAGAGGAATCCCTATGAGCCACCGCCATTATCCCATCAAAGAAAATGAAATCCCGGAAATCCAGCCCCGACTTCTCTCCATCACTCTGTCCAGAGATGAGAAGGACTGGACAAGCGTTCTCCACACGCACGCTTTTACTGAAATCTTTTTTGTTATCAACGGCGAAGGCCGATTTGTCTTTCAGCAGGAAATCCGGACGATCCGGGCCGGGGACCTTATCCTCGTTCCTCCTTATCTGGACCATACGGAGCAGTCTCTTCCCGGCAGACCGCTGGAGTATTATGTCCTCGGGATCGACGGAATCGCGTTCCAGAAAGAGGGCGCTACATCCTCCGCTCAGATCTTCTGCAATTTTTCCGATCCCCATCTGATCGAAGAGCTGTTTGATCAGATGTATTATGAAGTCAAGGCAAACGGATACGGTTCCGAACTCATCTGCCGGCATCTTCTGGAGATTCTGGTCCTCCGCATCCTGCGCACCTCCCGGGAACTGATCCCGGTTCCCATCAGCACTGCAAGGATGACCAAGGAGTGCGCCCGCATCAAAGAATACCTGGATGCGCATTACGCAGAGCACATCACGCTGGATACACTGACGGATCTTGCTCATATGAACAAATATTACCTGGCACATTCTTTTACCAGATACACCGGCTTCTCCCCCATACAGTACCTTAACCGCCGCCGTCTGGAAGCCGCCTGTCAACTCCTCTGTGATACAGACCTTTCTGTCTCAGATATCGCAGGTTCCACCGGGTTCTCCTCACAGTCCTACTTTACTCAGGCCTTCCGAAAATTTTACGGGACCACTCCCATCAAATACCGTCAGGCCCATGAGGCAAAGCAGGTCAGATCTCATACCAGATGATCTCGTTGGCCTTCAGATCCACATCAAAGCTGCTCCCGTCCCCCCGGTACACAGTCGTGCTCTGAGGCTCATAAGTATTGTTGACAACACAGTATTTGCCGTTCTTTACATAAGCATGTACTTCCACATTGAAATTCGTGCTGAACCATCTGTAGAGATTGTCTTCATCATGGGAAGACCAGATAATGGAACGGTACAGGATCCTGCTGTTCTCGAAACTGTAGGGCAGCCCGCTGATGTATACGCAGCGCCCTTTTCCGAACTCCCGGACCGCCATCTGCACTTCCCTGTCCCTCTGGACCAGGATCTCTGTCCCGTCAAGGGCATACATGTTCTTCTTTCCTTCGCCGAAATCAATCTCTTTCGTACAGCCTTCCTTGATGAAATGGTCATGTTCTTCCCAGTTGTATTTATCCACATTTAATGTAAATCCTGTCTCTTTTTCCACTCCCATCACTGTTGCAAGCTGAAGGAAATGTCCCTGGTACTGATGTCCCGCCGGTTCCCCGACTCCAATGAAACCGCCGCCGTTGTAGATAAATCTCTTGACTGCGGTGACGATCCTGTCATCCGTCCAGTTCTCTCCTCCCGTGTAAGCCGTATCCGCGTCGCCCACATTGAGGAGCACATCGATGTCATCCAGGATTGCCGGATCCTGCCTGATATCATCAAAACTGATGAATTTCACATCAAACGGAGCGCCGCTGAGAGCTTCGATGACCCCTGCGTAGGAATAGTTCTGCTTGTAGTAGATAGCATGGTGCACCATGTGATTTCCCCAGGCACGCATCTTTCCCCAGCAGTTGAGCACAGCCACCTTCTTGATGCAGTAAGGCGTCGTGCCTTTGATATTCTCATATAAAATGCGGAACTCATTGCAGACGCTCTCCACATAATCAATGAATTCCGGGAACTGCATGGCAAGTTTCAAGTAACCGCCGTATCCGATCCGGTCAATGGGTTTTCTCAGGATCGCTCTTCTCGCAGTCATCCAGTTGATCTTTGCCTCCTTCACCGGATCCCCGCCTTCATGAAACACATCCGGGAAAAAGTACGGCAGGAGACGTCCCTCTCTGTATTTTACGCCTTCGATATCACTGATCAGGCGGAGCGTTGCGCCGTTGCCCACGCTTCCCACGACTGCGTCCAGACCAATGGACTTAAACTCATCCATAAACGGCTCCATTCCGATCCAGTGATCTCCCAGGAACATCATGGCTTCCTTTCCGCACTCATGTGTGATATCCACCATCTCTTTGGCAAGCTTCGCCACTTCTCTTCTCTGGAATGCCTGAAAATCAAGGAATTCCTTTGACGGAATACGGTAGGTATTGTTCATATATCCCTGATCGATGATAAATTCCGGCCGGAACTTATATCCCGCTTCCTTCTCAAACTGCTCCAGGATACAGGGGCTCACCGAAGCCGAATATCCGTACCAGTCCACATATTTTTCTCTCGCCAGCTCGTCGAAGATCAGGGTGAACTGATGGAAAAATGTAGTGTAACGGATCACGTCCACATGAGGATTATCTGCGATGAACTTTCTCAGTCTATCCATGGAATATCTGTGAGTTTTCGGCTGACGGACGTCAAAGGTGATCTGCTTTTCAAAATTCTTCCATCCGTTTGTCACCGCATTATACATGTGTACCGGATCCCACATAATGTATGCCAGAAAGCTCACTGTATAATCATGAAAAGCCTGTGCTCCCCGGATCGTCACGTCCCCTGTCTCCGCGTCATAACTCCACTGCCCGCCCGGTACCACTTCGCCTGTCGTCCGGTCGATCACTTCCCACCATCTTGTAATGTCGTCACGGTCATTCACTTTAAGCATATCCGGGTACAGATAATCCATAAGGTGGATCGACAGTTCCTCGCTGACAGCAGTGTAAAAGGTCGTCATGATATACATCTGCTGGATCTCGTCCGGGTTTGCCTTTGCCCAGGCATTGTCTTTTCTCGTCGTATAATATGTGGCGTAAACCTTTGCATCCACATTTTTCAGGTCTTCCGGATAGTCCGTACCGTCACAGTCGCGGATCGCGTCTGCTCCCCATCGTACCAGCAACTCCAGTGTCTCCGGAACCACATCTGTATCTGTGGGGATGGTCACTCTTCCTGTTGTGTTCTCTTTCACTGTTCTTCTCCTTTCTCTGACCTCTCTGATACTCTCATCATAATTGGGAAGAAGGCGCCGCGTCTATCCACTCATTGCTCGCATTTTTATAATTCTTGCTGTTTATAGGATTCTTGTCAACAGTTCATCCATGCGCCCGGTTAAAAAAGGCGGACACAGAAGCTGGCTTATATCCAAAAAGACACCCCCACTTTCATCACTCCGGCAAGGAGCATCACCCAGATCGGATTCATCTGGAATTTTTTCAGGAGGACAAGGCACAGAACAAAAATCCCCGCCATCACCCAGTCCGTATTGGCAAGTGAAATCTTCGAAGCGCTGTCCCAGATCGCCGGAACAAGGATATCGATCCCGGCGGCAGCGATCATCGCCACCACTGCCGGTCTCAGGGAATTCAGCACGCCGTCCATGATGTCCATGTTCCTGTATTTCAGATACATCTTTGCGATCACTGTGACAATGATACAGGAGGGAAGGATGCATCCAAGGGTCGCCACTGCCGCCCCAGGTATCCCCGCAATCTTGATGCCCACAAACGTAGCGGAATTGATGGCGATCGGTCCGGGGGTCATCTGTGAAATCGTGATCAGATCCGTAAACTCTGACATGGAAAGCCACCCGTGGCCTGTCACTACCTGCCCCTGGATCAGCGGCATCGCCGCGTATCCTCCTCCGAAGCTGAAAAGTCCGATCTGAAGAAAGCTGAGAAAAAGCTGAAAATAGATCATTTCGTCCCCCTCCTTTTTCCTGCCAGCGTGCGCACCGCCCCAATCAGCCCGCATATGATGACCACATAGATCACGTTCACATCAAAGAAGCAGACCGCAGCGAAAGACGCCCCCATGATCACAAGAGACGGAGCGCTCTTTCCCCGAACGATCCCCGCAGCCATGTCATATACAACGACCGCAATCACAGCCGCCACTCCCGCCTGCATTCCTTCCAGCATCTGACTGATGATATAATTATTGCGGAATGCGTTGTAAAAGACCGAGATCAGGGAGATGATCACAAAGGGCGGGATGATGGTGGCAATGATCGCCGTAACCGCGCCTGCCATTCCCGCCAGTTTATAGCCCACCACGATGGCGCCGTTCACTGCGATGGCGCCCGGAGCCGACTGTGCGATAGCGGTCAGATCCAGCATCTCATCCTCCTCGATCCAGTGATATTCATCAACAAATTTCTTCTTCATCAATGTCACGATCACATACCCGCCTCCGAAGGTAAAGGCGCTCAGATACAGCGTGGAAATGAAGATCTTTGCCAGCACTTTTCTCTTGTTTTCCATGATTCTCCTCCATTTGCGTTACAGTCCATACCGAACTTGTCCCCCTCTTTTTCACGATTAAGTATATTTCTTATTGATTCATAAGTAAAATAATATTATTCTATTAAATATATAATATTTTCATTATGTAGGAGGAAATCCCATGACACTTCGCCACATGAAAATCTATGTCTGTGTGTTCCGTCACAGCAGCATCACAAGAGCCGCAGAAGAACTCCACCTGGCCCAGCCGTCTGTGAGCCTCTCTGTGAAAGAACTTGAGGACTACTACGGCGTCCGGCTGTTTGAACGCATCGGCAGGAGGATCTATCCCACAGAATGCGGGAAACAGTTTTACGAATACGCACTCCACATTGTCTCCCTCTTTGACGAGATGGAACAGAAAATCCGGAACTGGGATACGCTGGGGACGCTCCGGGCAGGCGCCAGCATCACCATCGGAACCCATATCCTGCCGTCTCTCATCCGTCGTTACCAGCCTCTCTATCCGGATCTCCGCGTGGAAGTATCGGTAAGACAGTCTGCTTATATCGAGCAGAGCATCCTCGACAGCAGCATCGATATCGGGCTGATCGAAAATACGCCGGAAGATCCCGACCTGAAATGCATCCCCTTTATGAAGGACTCCCTTTGCGCCATCGCATCCCCGGGACATCCGCTGACCGCCCTGAAAAAAGTGACTCTCGCGCAGATGGCGGAATCCCCTTTTCTTATGAGGGAGAAAGGGAGCGCCGGAAGAGAGATCCTGGACGCCTGTTTCTCTCTGGCTCATCTCTCAGTCCGCCCCCTCTGGGAAAGCGCCAGCACACAGGCCATCGTCCGGGCAGTATCCGAGGGGCTCGGTGTAGCGGTCCTTCCCTATCTTCTCGTAAAGAAAGACATTGAACAGGGGACAGTACAACAGCTCCGGCTCGACCACCCACTGGACCGGAATCTTAACATCATCTTCCACAAAAATAAATTCCTCACGGAAAATATGAAGGCTTTCATCCGCCTCTGTCAGGATTACGGCAGGGAAAAAGCATGATCGGCCCATTTCCGAATTACTTCCGAAACCATGGCAAAATATTGAAAACAGGTACAGAGGGCAGTATGCTTGATACAGCATGAAACTATTTTCAGAGTGTGGTTACATATGAAGAGCAAAACACAGAAGATCACGACCATTGCCATGTTATGCGCCATCGCCTATATCGTGACGGCAGTCGGCAGGATTCCTGTCGTCCTGTTCCTGAAATATGATCCGTCCGATACAGAGTTCAGCCTGGAACCAGGCAGAAAAAACTCCCGAAGCCGGGAGTCTATCTCTCAAAAGTGTCTGTGGACGGGCAGACCTGCTTTAGTATCACACACACCGGTTCCCGTCCCACGCTCTCCGAAGACGGAGATTATTTTAATGAAACACTGATCCTGGATTTCAACAGAGAAATCTATGACCTGCCAATGACGGTACAGTTGTTTCAGTTTCTCCGGCATACACAGAAATTCGATACACTGTCACTGCTGCTGGACCAGATCAGGCGGCACTGCATCGCCGCGCGGAAATTCTGGGGATCACAGAGCCTCATCCCCGTCTTTCTATGGATCCGGGTTCCCGGACAGTCGTCTGAGACCTTTTACAGATGGACATGATCCTGTCCGCACAGTCATCGGACACGGTTACCGGTTCGACCCGTGAATACCGTCGCGGAGGATCTCCCTGATCTGCGGGATTGTCTTCCCCTCGTCCCGCAGGGAACGGATGTATGCGATCCGTTCCACCGTTTTCTCCCTGGGATATCTGCGTGTCAGTTTCTCCTCCGCCTGTTCAAAGGGCAGGAATCCCTCTTCGGTATAAAATTTCAGAGTACTGTATCTGGCGCCTGTCAGGCGCACCAGTTCCCCTATCGTCACATACTCGGAGGCGAGGATCGCCTCCATGCTCCTCTGTCTGGACATAAGCCTTTCCCTCTTTCGTCAGGTTGACGCTACGATAAACATCATAAAGAGCGTATCGATATACTCCGCCACCTTCTGTATCATCTCACTCTGCGGACTCTCCTTGATTTCTTTCAGCCTGCTCCTGATCGACTTTTTCTCATAGGCGGAGAAATATCTCATAAGATCTCCGCTCTTTTCGAGAAGCGCTGTCAAAGCCACGATGTCCTCAGAGAGTTCCCCCTCTTCCAGAAGCTCTGCCCGGATATTCTGTACCACTGTGTCAAGCTCTTTCTCATCCGGAATATACACGTTCTTTCCTCCGAGTATCCCTCCCTTTTCTCTTACCGCACATCCTTCCTGAACCAGAGATTCTCCCACAGCGGTAAGAAGCTCATTGATGTTTCTGTCCGTAAACGTCACAGAATAATACTCGATCACTTTCTGGAACTTTACAGGCTGTTTCTGTACGATAAAGTTGTAGATTGAAGACAGATAACTTTTTTCGTTCGGAAGAGCGCCCTTCACTGACAGCTTCTTATCTTCCAGCTCCACGATCCCGTCAAGCAGCAGTTCCAGAAGTCCGGCTGTCGAAAGGCACATCACCTTCTCAATCTCGAATGTTGCAAATTTTCCCCGTTTTCCTAAAACACAGAGCAGGTATTGCTGTGTAACAGACAAATCTTTCATCATGACACCTCATCATTCCACAATTTACTTATTGCTTAACACTTATTACTTACTACTTACGATTTATTTATATCATACGCTCTCACGAATGTCAAGAAATATCGCAGGAATAAATTTAGGGCATCATGGCTGATTTCAGCCATGCGTCAAGCTTGTCTTTGATACCTTCATTGTACAGAATCCCTCTGAAAATGTCAGGTGGTATAAAAACTTTTACAAAACATTTCCCTCTTGACAATATCTTTTTAATGGTCTACTATATAACAGTGTTATATAACACTGTTATCAGGAGAGGAGGCTCACATAATAGGCGAAAACTTAACAACGTTAGAGCGTATCCACCAGGCGGCGGCATCGGAGTTTTTAGAAAAAGGCTATAAAGACGCTTCTTTAAGAAATATTGTAAAAACAGCAGGCATGACTACCGGAGCCTTCTATGGCTACTATAAAAGCAAGGAAGAACTATTTGAAGCGCTGACAGGCAGACATTATGACTATATCCTGACCCGCTTCAAAAAAGCGCAGCAGGAATTTGCTGAACTTCCGCCCGAACAGCAGCCGGAAGTTATGAGCGATATTTCCGGGATATGTATGTTTGACATTCTCCACTATGCCTATGCTCATCTTCCGGAATGCAAACTCATCCTCTGCTGCTCGGAAGGCACAAAATTTTCCGGTCTCATTGACGAGATGGTGGAAATCGAAACAGAAGGCACGCACGCATATCAGAAGGTCTTACAGGAGCTTGGCCGGCCTTCTCCCAGGATCGACCCGGCGCTGGAGCATATTCTGATCACCGGCATGTTTCATACTTTCTTTGAGCTGATAATCCATGAAATGCCGCTGGAAGATGCCGAAAATTATGTAAGGGAAATGCGCTCGTTTTATACGGCCGGATGGATGAAAATTATGGGGCAGTAACGCCCTGTAATTTTTACCCCACAGGTTAGTTTTGTCTAACTTTTGTAAGTATATGATAAATCCATATATCAGATGGAAGATGGCTCCCGCCTCTATGTGAGCCCCGAATCTCCAGACCATAGGAAAAGGAGGGATTTTTTTGAAAAAACAGTCCAATTTATCACGCCTGCTCCAAATCGCAGGCAATCACAAATACTTCATCTATGCTTCATGGGTGCTTTCCGCCCTCAGCGCCATCATTGCCTTAATGCCTTTTTATTATATCTGGAAAGTCATTCAGGAAGTATTGGAGACCGCACCCGATTTTACCAGGGCGCAAAACATGACCCATAACGGGTGGATGGCAGTGCTGTCTGCAGTCATCGCAGTACTCATCTACATATCCGGGCTTATGTGCTCTCATAAGGGGGCGTTTCGTATCGCTGCCAACCTGCGGCTGCTGACCATAAAACAGATCGTCAGGCTGCCGCTTGGATTTACAGAGAGCTTTGGCAGCGGAAAGCTGCGCAAAATTGTCAATGAATCAAGCGCTGCCACCGAAACCTATCTGGCTCATCAGCTTCCTGACCGCGCCAACGCGATCGCAACGCCCTGCGGTCTTCTGGCGCTGCTGCTGGTGTTTGACTGGAGACTGGGGCTCCTGAGTCTTATCCCGGTGGCGCTGGGATTTCTGATCATGATGACAATGACCGGGCAGCGGATGCAGGAAAAAATGAAAGAGTATCAAAATGCGTTGGATGATATGTCCAACGAAGCAGTAGAATATGTCCGGGGTATCCCGGTAGTCAAAACCTTTGGACAGACGATCTTCTCTTTCAAAAAATTTAAGGATTCTATCGACCGCTATAAGATATGGGTGATCGCCTACACCAGAGAACTTCGAACGCCTATGATGTTCTACACGGCGTCCATTAACGGAGTTTTTGCCTCACTGATCGCCGGCGGACTGCTGTTTACGCAAAACGGTGTGACAAAACAGTTCCTGATGGATCTGATCTTCTATATTATCATTACACCGATTATCTCTGTGACTCTGACGCGCATCATGTTCCAAAGTGAAAACGCCATGATCGTCGATGATGCTTTGCAGAGAATTGACAGCGTTTTGGATTTAAGGCCGCTGGACGAAGCAAAGCATCCTGAACATCCGAAAGATGCCTCGGTGGAACTGCAGAATGTCCATTTCAACTATAACGGGGAGACAGAAGTGTTGAAAGGAATTTCTCTTACTATCCCCCAGGGACAGACTGTGGCTTTTGTCGGGCCATCCGGCGGCGGGAAAACCACACTTGCCAATCTGATCTCCCGTTTCTCTGATCCACAGAGCGGTATCATAAAGATCGGCGGAGTCAATGTGAAAGATATTGCCAAAGAAGAACTCATGGACACCGTTTCCTTTGTGTTTCAGAACAGCCGTCTTATCAAGGCCTCTATTTTGGAAAATGTGCGCATGGGCAGGCCGGATGCGACCCGGGAGGAAGTCCTGACCGCGCTTCATGATGCCCAGTGTGATGATATTCTCGAAAAGCTGCCTCATGGAGCGGATACCGTGATCGGCACAAAGGGTGTTTACCTTTCCGGCGGCGAGCAGCAGCGGATTGCCATTGCCAGGGTGATGCTGAAAAATTCGCCTGTCATTATCCTTGATGAGGCTACAGCCTTCGCCGACCCGGATAATGAAACCAGGGTACAGGCCGCTTTTTCAAGGCTCTCCGAGGGAAAGACCGTCATTATGATCGCCCATCGGCTTTCTACCGTAACAGGTGCGGATAAAATCTATGTCATTTGCGACGGGCAGATCGCCGAGAGCGGCACCAGCCGTGAACTGCTGGAGCAGGACGGGATTTTCAGACGGATGTGGCAGAACTATCAGACTTCTGTTCAGTGGAAGGTTGCAAAGGAGGTATAGCAGAATGATAAAACGATTGCAAAAACGATACGCTCTCTCCGAGCAGGGAGCAAAGGACCTGATAAAAGGCTGTCTGGCATGTGTCCTTCAAAATCTCTCCTTCATGCTTCCGGTGGGGCTGCTCTATTTCCTGACAGGCGACCTGATGAACGGCGGTGTTCCGGATGAAAAGATCCCGGTTTATGCTGTCGGCTGTGTTGTGTGTATCGGGCTTATCCTGCTCACCACTTACATCCAGTATAACGCCACCTATTTTGCCACTTATACAGAAAGTGGTGTGCGCCGGATCACGCTGGCCGAACGGCTGCGAAAAATCCCTCTGTCCTTTTTCGGTAAAAAAGATCTTGCGGACCTCACCAGTACGATCATGGCTGACTGTACATTTCTGGAGCAGAGTTTTTCTCACTTTATTCCCGAACTGGCAGGCTCCATCATCTCCACGATCCTCATTTCTGTCAGCCTGCTGATTTTCGACTGGCGCATGGCATTCGCAGCACTGTGGGTCCTGCCGGCTGCCTTTGCCATTGTCGGTTTTTCTTCTAAGGTTCAGGAAAAACTTAATCAAAAAGCCATGGATGTTAAAATGACCTGTGCCGATGGAATCCAGGAGTGCATCGAAACAGTGCGGGACCTGAAAGCCAACAATGCCGAACAGGAATATCTTAAAGGATTGGAGAAGAAAATCCGCGCAGTGGAACACCGCTCTATCCTCAACGAATTTGGACTGGCGGCCTTTGTGGTTTCCGCATCACTGGTCCTGAAGCTGGGGATCGCTACTGTTACACTGGCAGGCTCTGTTTTGTTGACGCAGGGGAGTCTGGACGTCATGACTTTTTTCCTGTTTCTGCTGGTAGTGTCACGGCTGTACGATCCGCTGCAGAGCGCGCTGCAGAATCTGGCGGCTGTGATCAGCACACGCACCAATATTGCCCGCATGAACGAAATCCTCGAGCATCCCGTCCAACAGGGCAGCGACCGGCTTTCCAACAGGGGATATGATATCGTCTTTGACCATGTGGGTTTTGCCTACAATACCGGAGAGACCGTTTTAAAAGATGTTTCTTTTACCGCAAAGCAGGGAGAAGTCACAGCCTTAGTAGGACCTTCCGGCGGAGGCAAGACAACGGTTTCCCGTCTGGCAGCAAGGTTCTGGGACGCAGATCAGGGCAGGATCACTGTAGGCGGTATGGACATCTCCAAAACAGACCCGGAGATTCTTCTGTCCCTGTTCTCCATTGTATTTCAGGATGTAACTTTATTTGACAATACTATTTTGGAAAATATCCGAATTGGGAATAAAAACGCCGACGACGCTCAGGTACTGGCAGCGGCAAAGCTGGCCAATGTAGACGAATTTGCGGAAAAACTGCCGGAAGGGTGGAATACCAATATCGGAGAAAACGGCTGTGAGCTTTCCGGCGGAGAGCGGCAGCGCATTTCCATCGCCCGCGCCTTCCTGAAAAATGCTCCGATCATCCTTTTGGATGAGGCCACCGCTTCACTGGATGTGGAAAATGAGACACTGATCCAGACTGCCCTCTCCCGTCTGATCGCGGATAAGACCGTTCTGGTGATCGCCCATCGGATGCGCACAGTAGCCGGTGCAGACAAGATCGTGGTGCTCTCAGACGGTATGGTCGCAGAAGAAGGGACGCCAGAGAAATTAAAGGAGAAAAATGGTCTTTATGCCCATATGGTAAAATTGCAGACTGAAAGCCAGAATTGGAAACTGGTATAAAGTCCGGCTGTTCCGGAGCCGGGAGCTCCGGCAGGCTGATCACAGAAATGCCACGCCTGCCAGAGTTCCTGCCCGAAAGCCCCATCCAAAGGATCCATTACATCCGGGATCAGATAATCTCCTGGATGGCTTCTTCCTTCTCCGGCATCCTGCCGTACAGTCTCGTCACTCTCGCGATCTCCTCCACAACTTCATCCGAGAAATCTTTCTTCTTCATTCTCCAGACCCAGTTGCCTCCCAGAGTGGACGGGGTGTTGATCCTCGCCTCACTTCCAAGGTTCAGGTAGTCCTGCATCGGGATCACGCACAGGTCAGCCACACTGCTCATTGCCATGGCGATAAAGTCATGTACAAGAGAGTCTTCATCCAGTCTGGGCTTGCACATGTATTCTTTTGCAAAGTCCCGCGCCTCTTTCCCGACTTCATGATACCAGCCTCTTGTCGTATCATTGTCATGGGTTCCTGTGTAAACCACACAGTTTGTGGGATAAGTGTGAGGCAGATAGTTGGAAGATTCTCTGGCGTCAAACGCGAACTGGAGCACCTTCATACCCGGGAATCCGCTGTCTTTTAACAGTTTCAGCACGCTCGGAGTCAGGAATCCCAGATCCTCCGCGATGATCTCCGGTCTTCCGAGGGCAGCCTCGATCGCATGGAACAGGTCCATCCCCGGTCCCGGCATCCACTTGCCGTTCACTGCGGTCTCATCGCCATAAGGGATCGCATAGTACTCGTCAAATCCGCGGAAGTGGTCGATCCTCACCACATCATACAGCTTCAGGCAGTAGTCGATGCGGCGGATCCACCACTGATATCCTGTCTCCTTGTGATACTCCCAGTTATAGAGCGGATTGCCCCAGAGCTGTCCGGTGGCGGAGAATGCGTCCGGCGGGCATCCGGCCACTCCGGTCGGGTTATTTTCCTCATCGAACTGGAAAAGTTCCGGAGACGCCCATGTATCCGCACTGTCAAACGCCACATAGATCGGGATATCCCCGATGATCTTTACGCCCTGTGCGTTCGCGTATGCGTGGAGCTGTTTCCACTGTCTGTCAAATTCATACTGCTGGAAACGATAGAAATCGATTTCCTCAGCCAGTTCCTCTCTCGCCTCTGCCAGAGCGGATTCCTCCCGGTCACGGAGCGGAGCTTCCCACTCCTTCCAGCTTACGCCGTCATGGCTGTCCTTGATCGCCATGTAGAGGGCGTAATCCTCCAGCCAATATCTGTTTTTCTCTACAAAACTGTTATATTCTTCATTCTTCTCAAACCTGTCGTATGCCTTTTTCAGCACTTTAAAGCGGGAGCGGTAGATCTTCTCATAGTCGATCTCCTCTGCCCTGTCACCGAAATCACATGCCTTGCACTCCTTCTTTGTCAGGAGTCCCTCTTTGATCAGTGTCTTCAGGTCGATAAAATACGGATTCCCCGCGAACGTAGAAAAAGACTGATACGGAGAATCTCCATATCCGGTCGGTCCCAGGGGCAGGATCTGCCAGTAGCTCTGCCCTGCTTTTTTCAGTTTATCAACAAACTTATAGGCTTCTTTTGAAAAACATCCGATCCCGTATTTGGACGGAAGTGAAAATACGGGCATCAGAATCCCACTTGCTCTCTGCATCTTTTCCTCCCTTTCAGGAATACCCCCGGCTCATCCGCCGGAGGTTTCCAGATCACCATCTTTTTTTCTTTTCCGGGGATGTATCTCCGCATGAAACATATTTCCATACGAAATGTATCCCCATATCCTCAGTTCATTTTATAAATGCCAGATATCTCTGTTGTATTCCTCGATCGTTCTGTCAGATGAGAAGAATCCTGCCTTCGCGATGTTCACGAGCATCATCTTTGCCCATGTTTTCCTGTCTGCGTATGCAGCAAGTGCCTTCTCCTTCGTCTCCTTATAGGAGTCAAAGTCAAGCAGCGTCATGAACCAGTCTTTGTTGATGAGCTCTTTCTGCAGGCGCTCCAGGTTCTCCTTCTGTCCGACTTCGAGCATCTCATCGCTTGTGATGAAGTCAACCGCTGCCTTGATCGCCGGATTGTTCTCATAGTAATTTCTGGAGACATAATCTGCTTTCGCATAGTGTTCGATGACCTCATCGCTTGATGCGCCGAATACGAAGATGTTGTCATCTCCCACCGCCTCGTGGATCTCCACGTTGGCGCCGTCCTCTGTTCCAAGCGTCACAGCGCCGTTGAGCATGAACTTCATGTTTCCTGTTCCGCTGGCCTCTTTGGAAGCAAGGGATATCTGCTCGGAGATATCGCATGCCGGGATCAGTTTTCCTGCTTTTGTCACGTTATAGTTCTCAACCATGACAACTCTCAGGTATTTGTTCACTTCTGGGTCGTTGTTGATGATCTCCTGCAGGCAGAGGATCAGGTGGATGATATCCTTCGCGATCACATAAGCCGGAGCTGCCTTTGCGCCGAAGATCGCAGTCACCGGTGCCGCCGGGATCTTTCCTGCCTTGATCTCAAGGTATTTGTCAATAATGTAAAGGGCATTGAGCTGCTGGCGTTTGTACTCGTGGAGACGTTTTACCTGAATGTCAAAGATCGTATCCGGGCTGACTTCGATGTCCTGCGTCTCTTTCAGGTATGCGCACAGAGCCTCTTTGTTCTTGTGCTTGATCTCGAGCAGCTTCTCAAGTACGGCGTCGTCATCCTTGTACTGGAGCAGCTTTTCCAGTTCCGTCGCATCTTTCTTATATCCTTCTCCGATCAGGATGTCGATGTAGTCTGTCAGGAGCGGATTGCAGTGGATCAGCCAGCGGCGGAATGTGATCCCGTTTGTCTTGTTGTTGAACTTCTCCGGATAGATTTTGTAGAAGTTGTTCAGCTCAGAGTTCTTCAGGATCTCTGTGTGGAGAGCGGCAACACCGTTCACGCTGAAACCGTAGTGGATATCAATGTGCGCCATGTGTACGGTATCGTTTCTGTCGATGACAGCAACGCTCTCATCCTCATATTTTCTTCTTACCTTATCGTCGAGCACCTCAATGATCGGCATAAGCTGCGGAACTACTTTCTTCAGATAGTGTACCGGCCATTTCTCCAGCGCCTCTGCAAGGATCGTATGGTTCGTGTAGGCGCATGTTCTGGATACCACGTCGATGGCGTCGTCCATATCCATTCCTCTCTGCACGAGGAGACGGATCAGTTCCGGGATCACCATAGTCGGGTGAGTATCGTTGATCTGGATCACCGCATAATCCGGCAGGTCATAGAGATTACATCCCTTTGCGGTGCACTCATCCAGGATGAGCTGCGCGCCCGCGCTGACCATGAGATACTGCTGATAGATACGGAGCAGTCTTCCCTGCTCATCGCTGTCATCCGGATAGAGGAAAAGGGTCAGGTTCTTCTGAATATCCTCTTTGTCAAAATCGATCCCGTCTTTTACGATCGTCTCATCAACAGAATCCAGATCAAACAGATGGAGTTTGTTCGTCTTGTTGTTATATCCTGTCACCTCGATGTCGTACATTCTCGCGTTGACTCTCAGTCCCTTGAAATCAACCGGATAGGTGACGTCTGTCTTTTTCAGCCAGGATTTCTCCTCGATCCAGGGATTCGGCGTCTCTTTCTGAAGACGGTTTTCAAACTCCTGTTTGAACAGTCCCAGATGATAGTTCAGTCCGATTCCGTCTCCCGCCAGTCCGAGCGTCGCGATGGAATCCAGGAAACACGCCGCCAGACGTCCCAGACCGCCGTTTCCAAGTGACGGTTCTGGCTCTGCCTCCTCGATCTGGGCGATGTCCTTTCCGTTTGCCTCCAGGATCTCTTTTACTTCTTTATAAATGCCAAGGTTGATCATATTGTTGGAAAGAAGCTTTCCGATAAGAAATTCCGCGGAGATATAGTAAAGCTTTTTCCTGCTGTCTGTGCGTTCCTTCTCGGAAGCCATCTCCTGTACGATCGTCATGAGCGCATGATAGATTTCCTCGTTGGATGCCTGTGCGATCTCTTTTCCAAGGATCTGTTTTAACTTTTCCTGAATGTTCATGGTGCTTCTCCTTTCAAAACCATCCATACTCATTTTTCATTTCAGCCATTCAGCTCGAATCCGCTGCTTCACAGTTCCTTCCCGTATGGCTTAACTGTTATCATTATAGTAAGCTATCTCCTGTATTTCTTGCAAAATACTTTCATTTTATTGTACAATACTATCATTATCATATATCCCCGGCTCAGCAGCCTGAAAGGAGTGCCCCATCCCATGAACCTGAATGAATATCAGAACTACCACGAGACCAAGACCCATACCGCTGCGGACTTCCCCTACACCACCTATCTCTGCTCCATTCCCCTGGATTTCACCCAGGTTCCGACCCACTGGCACTCCGAGATCGAACTGATCGTCATCAAGAAGGGCCGCGGGATCGTCTCCGTGGATTTTCAGCGGCAGAATGTCTCCGCCGGGGACATCGTCTTTATCCGTCCCGGTCGGCTCCACTCCATCGAACAGGAAACAGGGCGCTTTATGGAGTACGAAAATATCATCTTAAAGCCGGATCTTCTGATGTCCGGTCAGAACGACCTGTGCGCGGTCCGATTCATCACCCCGCTCATGACAGGCCGGCTTCCCGTGGACACCTTTATCACTCCCGCCCTCTCCTACTATAAAGACGCCTCAGACTGTATCCGTCAGATCGATCTTCTCTGCGGGACAACTCCGGAAGGGTACCAGCTCGCAGTGAAAGGATATCTCTTCCAGTTCGTCTTCCTCCTGATCACTCACCGGCTCGAAGAGGAAGAGAAACCCGCCGTCCAGTCAAAAACACTGGAAAAGCTCAAGACAATCCTGAAATATGTGGAAGAACATTACACGGACCGCATTACCATCGAGGATATGGCGGCGCTGACCTTCTACAGCAAATCCCATTTTATGAAATTTTTCAAGGCGCATATGGGGAGCGGCTTTATTGAATATCTGAACGATTACCGGCTGACAATGGCGGAACGGCTTTTACGCTCCTCCGACCTGTCTGTCCTGGAAGTAGCGGAACAGAGCGGCTTCGACAACCTCTCCTACTTCAACCGGATCTTTAAGAGAAAATACGGAAATTCCCCCGGAAAGTACCGGGGGAGCTGATCCTTCAGACAGTGTTAGATTCTTCTTTTTCCAGATAGCGCTTTAACAGACAGACATACTGCTCTCCCATTTTAGAGAGGATCACGTTTTTCCTCACGATATAACCGATCTCCATCGTACTGTTCTGATTTTCCTCGTCATCCCGGAAGGGAACCGCGGCAAATTCATTTCCGTTCAGTTCCTCACAGATGATCCCGGAACAGAGGGTATACCCGTTCAGTCCCACCATCAGGTTAAGCATGGTCGCTCTGTCGTTTGCCCGGATGATCCTTGGATAGTCATTGGTAGAAAGGATCTCCTCGGCGAGATAAAAGGAACTGCTGTCCCCCTGCTCAAAGGCAAGACACGGATACTCTGTCAGCTGTTCAAAGCCGATCGACGTCTCTTTGGCCAGAGGATGTCCTTTCCAGAGATAGACATAGGCTTTACAGTCAATCAGATGATGAAAGGTCAGATTGGAGGACCTCAGAAGCTTTTCCATGCTCTTCCGGTTAAAATCTGAAAGATAAACAATCCCGATCTCGCTCTTCATGGTGCTCACATCACTGATCACCTCCGCAGTCTTCGTCTCCCTGATGGCAAACTCATATTTGGACATATCGAATCCCTTTGCCGTATCAACAAAAGCTTTCACTGCAAATGAATAGTGCTGTGTGGACACCCCGAATTTCTTCTTCTGTGTCCCGTTTTTTCCGTACCGTTCCAGGATTCCTTCATACTCACTGTAGAGCTGTCTTGCATAGAGGAGAAACTCCGCGCCGTCATTTGTCAGCGTGACGCCTCTCCCGCTGCGGTAGAACAACGTGATTCCCAGTTCTTTTTCCAGCTCCTGAACCGCACTAGTCAGGGACGGCTGAGAGACATAGAGACGTTCTGCCGCCTTATTGATCGATCTGGTTTCTGCGATTGTAATAATATAGTTCAGCTGAGTAAGCGTCATTTTCGTCTCCTGTTCTCAATCCACTTCAAAGTTTTACCTGAATATTATAACCGATTCCCCGCCGATCTTCTATACACAGTTTTAGTTTTCGTTCTCTCTTGAAATACTGCCTGCCAGGTGGTATTATAGAAAAGTCAAAGGCGACGGAACTGGTTTCCGCTGCCTTTTATCTTTTTGAAAGGGGAAATATGATATGACAGAAATGACCGCACAGATTGCAAAGCAAATGATTGCTTACGACAGCGGAGATATCCGCAGGATCGAGCATTTCATGAAAGTATACGGATACGCTGCGGCGATCGGAAGACTGGAAGGACTGGATCCCCGCACGCAGGAGATACTGGAAACTGCCGCGCTGCTCCACGACATCGGCATCAAAGTCAGCGAGGAGAAATATCACAGCAGCGCCGGAAAATATCAGGAGATCGAGGGGCCTGCCGAAGCCCGGAAACTTCTTGACGAGATTTGCTCTGACAACGAGCTGACAGACCGGGTGTGCTGGCTTATCGGACATCACCACACTTATTCCGATATACGGGACATGGATCACCAGATCCTGGTGGAAGCAGACTTTCTCGTCAATCTATCAGAGGACTATGCCCCGGAAGATTCCGTCCGCCATACCCTGGAATATATCTTTCGTACAAAAAGCGGGATCTGCTTTTTAAGGTCAATATGGAACTTATAAGAGCACCATTCATCTTCAGGAAAGGGATGGAATGCGGGAAGACTCATATTTCAAGACAATCTGCCGGAGATCCAATAACTCCCCCCGCATTCATTTTAAATGATGCTGAACTTTATCTTTGCGCTGTCGGTTATAATATCGGCCACTTTACCGAAATCGTCCGCCATAGAGCTGTCTATCAGCAAATGCCGGAATTTAGTGCTGAAAAACCTGTGTCTTGTATAATGCTTATAAAAATCCTCACGAGCCTTATCGACCTTTGTAAGATAAGTGTACGCTTCTCCCGGATCCTCCAGATTAAGTTCTTCCTTACAGTTGGTCAGCCTTTTCTCAATGGGCGCATAGATAAATACATTCAGCATATTCTCATTCGGAATTCCGTATTCCCGAAGGACGTAGTCCGAGCACCTTCCGACGATGACGCAGTTCCGTGAAGCGGCCAGATCGACCATAACGCTCTTCTCCATCTCGAAAAGGGCCTTTTTCATATTCGAATTTCCCTTTCCCAGAGGATACATCATTTTGTCAAAAGGTGAAGCAAGCTGACCGTCAAATGCGGACAGTTTTTCAATATCGCCACGCATTTCCCTGACAGCAAGTTCAATAATATCCCTGTCATAATACTCATATCCCAGATTATCCGCAACCTTCCTTGCAATTTTGCGTCCCAGGCTGCCGAACTGTCTTGTTACGGTAATAACATTATACGCCATAATCACTTTCCTCCATAATTATTTTTCTGATATAACTTTCTATCTCATCGCTGCTGTTTCCCAGAATTCTCATGACCTGTCCTTTTTTTGCCCTGCTGACAGCAGACAGCAATACATCACTCTCAACGGATAAGATTTCATCCATACCATAAAAATATGCCATTCCCTGATGTGTATATCCCTCAAAATATCCGATCCCGCCCGGATGAAATTCTTTCGGCACAAGTCTCGTGTTATCCGCAAAAACAGGTTTCCCGTCTTCATAGACGGTCGTTCCGGAGTGATATTTTCGAAACGCAAAGACTTCTCCCATAGCTTTTCTTCCACAGGCAAGCACGTCCTGCATGACAAAACAGGCACCTTTCTCAAGGTAAACCTCATTTACATTTATAAACTCACTTTCAGTAAAAGGTATCATCGGACAGGGCAGATAGTACAGGACAGCGCCTTTTTCAACCTTTATTTTTACTTTCTGCTCCGCCCGTCCGTCTTCCATTCTGAAAATCTTCGTATACGACTGTCCGGTTATGATCACATTGCTTCCGCTCCTTATTTTGAATTCCATTTCGTGACTATCACCCGCAAGAATACCAGCAGACGCCTGCATGATCACGATCTCAGCCGCTTTACCGCTCTCAAATGGCTTTGTTATCTTAAACGGCGCCGTAAAAAAGCTGTCCTTTACAACAGTTTTTCCGTTTTCCTGTGTCGTTTCTATATACAGCCTTCCCATTACATCCCCTCAAAGAGCACATCACGTCTGATCCAGTTTATAACATCATCAACGCCTTCCATGCTCATCAGATTGGTAAACAGAAAGGGGCGGCCTCCACGCATCCGCTTTGAATCCGCCGCCATGACATCCAGACTTGCCCCCACCATCGGCGCAAGGTCTGTTTTATTGATCACGAGCAGATCCGATCTCATAACGCCCGGACCGCCTTTCCGGGGGATCTTCTCTCCCTGGGCGACATCTATGACGTAAATGGAAGCATCTGCAAGATCAGGGGAGAATGTGGCGCTCAGGTTATCGCCGCCGCTTTCTATAAAAATGATCTCCACATCCGGGAACTTCCCTGCCATCTCCTCCACGGCCTCCAGGTTCATGGAGCAGTCCTCACGGATAGCTGTATGCGGGCATCCTCCTGTCTCCACACCTGTGATTCTCTCAGCATGGAGAGCAGAATTTTTAATCAGGAACTCCGCATCCTCCTTTGTGTAAATATCATTTGTAACGACACATATGCTGTATTCCTTCGACATTTTTCGTGTAAGGCGCTCTATAAGCGCAGTTTTTCCTGAACCTACGGGCCCGCCAACACCAATTTTTACATATGACATTTTCTGTTCTCCTTATGTTATATACAATCTTGAAAATAATTTTTCATGCTGCATGGAGCGTATATCAAATCCGCACCCCGACGCTCCGATATCCTCCATCTTCATGCTCACTGCCCGTCTGATCGCGTCCGGGATTTTCTCTGCCACGGCAAACAGAGCCTTCTGTCCGTCAAACTGCCTGAGTGGCACCAGCTTTACCGCATGATTGACCATGGAAGACAATAGACTGTAACAGTACAGCTCCAGCGCCTCGGAAAGATCAGCGTCCGTCTCTTTTATAAACAGTCCCATTGCTATGGCGTAATGCCCGTCACACACTCCGGCTTCGATCTGCTTTTTATACTCTTCAAGCAGCGGATAACTGTCAAGCTCTGTGTGCAGTTTGAGAAATCTGATGCACTGTTTCATGCTTCCCGTCCGCATCTCAAAAGGTGCTTTCAGTGCGCTGCACAGCGCGTCAAACGATATGATATCATACCCTTCCCAAACCTTTGCCGCAAAGGCAAGATCATTAAAAGACAGCATATAGAGATATGCTTCAAGATGACTTTCCAGCTCCTCCCTGGTGCATACGACATTTTTCTGCACATATGTCTCCATTCCATTAGATAATGTATAGCTTCCGATGGGGAATAACGGATCCAGGCTCTGGATAAGCCTGATAAACTTAGTATTCATGGTGATTCCCTTCATGTGTATGGCTATGTCCGTGCCCATCCCTGTGCGCGTGGCCTTTACATTCTGTATAATCCGTGAATTGCTCTACAACCTTTTTCGTATCAAATCCCATTTTTGTCAGATATTCGTATGTCGGAGCGTCGTACGGGATTTTCACACAGTCCGGTTTAATAGATAAAGAAATATGCCGGTTTCCGATTTCAAAGCACAGCCTTCCCATTTCCATAATATCTGATACATTGATCTTTATCAGTTCGCATTCTGCCATTTCCACCGCAATGATACTGTTTTCATCCTCGTACAGAATATCCCCGTCATTCAGCGGCCTGTCCGGCCTGATCCCGATTTCCGTCCCTTTCTTTGAAGTCTTTTTCAGAATCTTTTTATCTCGTTCAAACCATTCAATAGAAACAGTATCAACGTCTTTATCTGTTTCATGAAAGTGCCCCAGAATTTTTTCAACGACCATTCTTTTACACGCATTCCTTTCTTAGCTTAAAATAAATAATATCTTTGTGTCAGCGGCAGCTCTTTTGCCGGTTCACAGGTGATCTCATCTCCGTCAACGCTTACATGATATGTCTCCGGATCGACCTGGATATCTCCTGTCCTGTCATTAAATTTCATATCTTTTTTCCCGATGTTCCGGCAGTTTCCAACCGGAAGCACCATTCTGGAAAGCCCCAGTCTCTCCTTTATCCCGCCTTCTGCCGCAGCTTTGGAAACAAAGGAGATGCAGGTGCGCTTACGGGCAAGTCCGTAAGCTCCGAACATATTGGTATAAACAACCGGCTGAGGAGTTGGAATGGACGCGTTTGCGTCTCCCATTTTTGATGCCACAATAAACCCGCCCTTTATGATCATTTCAGGCTTCACTCCAAACATCGCAGGCTTCCACAGGACAAGATCTGCGAATTTTCCTGTTTCCACCGAACCGATGTATTTTGCAAGGCCATGAGTAATGGCAGGATTGATAGTATATTTCGACACATACCGTTTCACCCTGAAATTATCATTTCTGCTGCTGTCCTCGGGAAGTGTTCCTCTCTGATCTTTCATCTTTGACGCGGTCTGCCATGTCCGGGTAATGACCTCACCCACACGTCCCATGGTCTGTGAATCACTGCTCATCATCGAAAAGATCCCCATGTCATGCAGCACATCCTCAGCGGCAATGGTTTCGGGACGGATACGGGAATCCGCAAAAGCCACGTCCTCTTTGACTTTGCTGTCGAGATGGTGGCACACCATCAGCATATCAAGATGTTCATCGATCGTATTGACCGTATAAGGCATCGTCGGATTCGTTGACGACGGCAGAATATGCGGAAATGACGCTGCCTTTATGATGTCGGGAGCATGTCCGCCGCCTGCGCCTTCCGTATGATAGGTGTGAATGGTCCGGCCGCCGATCGCATTAACAGTATCCTCAACGAATCCTGCTTCGTTCAGAGTATCTGTATGAATTGAGACCTGCACGTCATAGTGATCCGCCGCCTCCAGAGCCTGATCTATGACTGCGGGAGTGGCTCCCCAGTCTTCATGTATCTTCAGCCCGCACGCGCCCGCCTCTATCTGTTCCGCAAGAGCGTCATAATTGGAGCAGTTGCCCTTTCCAAGGTAACCCAAATTTACCGGATAATCCTCGGCGGCTTCTATCATTTTTTCTATATTGAACCGACCCGGAGTACAGGTGGTTGCATTGGTTCCGTCAGCAGGTCCCGTGCCGCCGCCGATCATGGTCGTGATTCCTGAGTAAAGAGCTGTTTCAATCTGAGTGGGACTGATAAAATGAATGTGTGTATCAATTCCGCCTGCCGTAATGATAAGCCCTTCCCCGGCTATTACCTCTGTACCGGCTCCTACAATCAGATCAGGACTCACTCCGTCCATGATATCCGGATTTCCAGCCTTTCCTATGCCGCAGATCCTGCCTTTTTTAATTCCCACATCCGCCTTAATGATTCCCATATGGTCAATAATCACCGTATTCGTAATCACCATATCAGGACAATCTCTGTCAGATACATTGCATGCCTGTCCCATACCGTCACGGAGTGATTTTCCTCCACCGAACTTTGCCTCTTCCCCCTTAACCGTCAGATCTTTTTCCACTTCGATGATAAGTGAAGTATCGGCGAGACGTATCCTGTCTCCAGTAGTAGGTCCGAACATGCCAGCATACTGTTTCCTGCTCATTTTAAACATTTTCGCTCACCCCCCTGAATCCTTTTTCTTTTGCCTTTTCCATCGCTGTCTCTTTGACGGCTTCATCATCAAAACTGCCTTTCACGAGCCCATTTAAGCCGTATCCTTTCCTGTTTCCGCCTGTCTTGACAAGGCGCACCCTTTTTGTTTCCCCCGGTTCAAAACGCACCGCCGTACCTGACGGAATATCCAGCCTCATTCCATATGCCAGACGTCGGTCGAACTCAAGCTGTTTATTTACCTCAAAAAAATGAAAGTGAGATCCGACCTGACAGGGTCTGTCCGCCGTATTGGTAACATTGATCTCCACAGTATCTTTTCCTTCGTTGATAACAAGCTCGTCATCATCAAAAATAATTTCTCCCGGCGTTACCTTTCCGTTAGCTTTGACAGGAAAATGGACTGTTACCAGCTTCGTACCGTCGGGGAAAGTCGCCTCAAGCTGGATCTCACTGATCATTTCCGGGACCCCGTCCATCACATCCTCTGCTGTCAGCAGTTTTGTACCGATCTGCATCAGTTCTGCTACGCTTTTCCCTTCACGTGCTTTTTCAAGAAGCTGGGCAGATATATACGCGACCGCTTCGGGATAATTCAGTTTTATGCCTCTTTCCTTTCTCGCTCCCGCAAGCTCTCCGGCATAGTGGAGCATCAGCCGCTCCTGTTCTCTGGGTGTTAAATGCATCCTCTCGCTCCTTTCTTACTGTGTCATCCTGTCCTGCACTTCCGCAGCATCCAGTTCGGAAGTGTTTCCCTTAAGTATGATCTCTCCTTTTTCCATAATATATAAACAATCGGAGATACCAAGTACAAAGTCAAGATACTGCTCAACGATCAGCACCGTCAGCCCCAGCTCTTTGTTGATCTTTCCGATCACATCTCCTATATCCTGGATAACTGACGGCTGGATGCCTTCTGTCGGCTCATCAAGGATAAGTATCTTCGGCTCTGTCACAAGCGCCCTCGCAATGGCAAGCTGTTGCTGCTGGCCGCCTGACAGGTCGCCGCCTTTGCGTTTTTCAAAGCGCTTCAGTATCGGGAACAATTCATAGATATACTCCGGAAGTTTCCCTTTACCGCCTCTTGCCTGAATTCCCAGCATAAGATTCTCATATACAGTCATCTGAGGAAAAATATCGCGTCCCTGGGGCACATAACCGATTCCTTTTCTTACTCTGTTATAGGTCGGCATTTTTATGATCTCTTCTCCATCAAGCCTGATGCTGCCCTTCGGGGTCCTTACCAGTCCCATGATACTTTTCAGCGTTGTACTTTTTCCCACACCGTTTCTTCCGATCAGGCAGACGATCTTTCCTTTCTCAACATCTATAGAGAGGGAGGGAATGATCTTGCTGTCTCCATAATAAGCGTCCATATCTTTAATCTTCAGCATTTCCATTTCTCTCTCCTCCCCTTCCCAGATATACTGCCCGGACTGTTTCGTCGGCAAGCACCTCGTTGCAGGTCCCTTCCATGAGCACTTTACCTTCGTGGAGCACTGTCACGCGGTCCGAAATCTGTTTCACAAAGTCCATGTCATGCTCCACGACTATGATCGTACATGATTCTTTGATCTTTTTCAGTATTTCACCTGATTTGAACGTTTCAGGTTTTCCCATACCTGCTGCCGGCTCATCAAGCATGATGATCTCCGGTCTCTGCACCAGCTGCATTCCGATTTCAAGCCACTGTTTCTGCCCATGCGCGAGAGCCCCTGCTTTTTCATCTTTTTTGTCTAACAGCTCAATCGTTTTAAGCACTTCGTTTATATGCTCTTCCTCCTCCGGGGACAGCTTATAGAAAACAGCCTGCCATACCCCTTTATTGCCTTTCAGAGACAGGATCATGTTCTCCATCACCGTAAGGTTGACAAAAACAGACGGCACCTGGAACTTTCGTCCAATCCCTTCTTCTACTATTTTATATTCTTTCATTCCCGTAAGCTTGATAGGAGCTCTTCCCTCAGGATAAAACATGCATAGGCCGTCCGTGGGTTTTGTCTTTGCGCAGATAATATCAAGCAGAGTCGTCTTTCCGGCGCCGTTAGGTCCTATAAAAAAATGGATCGTATGCCGTTTCACGTTCACATTTACTCTCAGAAGTGCGCAGAATCCATCAAAATCCACTGTAATATTCTTTATTTCAAGTACATTTTCATTTACCATGCTATTCCACCTCCCCGCGGATTAATTTTTTCGTCCATTCAGGCAGCTGATCTCTCACGATACCCACAAGTCCGCCCTTAAAGAACAGGATTGTCAGTACAAATATTGCGCCAAGGATATATTGCCATATCTCAACCATGGTTCCGGATGAAAAATTATAATCGCATATATTAATAAGAAACGCTCCGAGAACAGCTCCCACAAGGGTGCCTCTTCCGCCGACTGCTACCCAGATGAGCATCGTGATCGAATATGAGATCGTCATCTGCGCAGGTGTGATGGAACCGTTAAAGTTTACAAATACAGCTCCGGCTATCGCTGCAAAGACAGCGGAAAGTACATAGATAAAGTTTTTATAACGACTTACACAGTAACCGGAAAAATATGTTCTGTTTTCCCCGTCGCGTATCGCTATGAGCAGCTTTCCGAACTTCCGCTGCGTAAGGAAACCGGACAGTACGTAGATCAGTACAAGGATCGCCAGGGAGGAATAGAACATAATAAACATCTTCCCCCTGTTGGAATCTCCTTTGATACTTCCCAGAAGAGAGGTGATCTCTGTAATACCCACATTACCGCCCGTGTAGGACTGAAGTCCCGTAAACAGGGAGTACGCCGCCCATGTCAGAGCCTGGGATATGATAGAAAAATAAACACCTTTGATCCTGTTTCTGAAAATGAAAAATCCGATCACACCTGCCAGTACAGCCGGGACCGCTATAACAAGGATCATGGCAAAAGGAGCCGACAGGAACGGTCGCCAGATCAAAGGCAGCTCGGTCATTCCTCCAGTCTGCATAAACGAAGTGATATTTCCGTCTGTTGCCTTCAGTTTCAGAAACATCGCCATAGCATAGCCGCCAAGGGCGAAATACAGGCCGTGGCCAAGAGACAGAATTCCTGTATATCCCCAGATAAGATCAAGCCCGATCGCCACAATGGAAAACGCGATACATTTTCCCAGAAACAGTACAAAAGAACTGCTCGAGATCACTCCGGCCGATAATAAAAGAGGCGTAAGAGCCAGTATGATCACGATAACTGCAAAACATATATGATAGCCCCGGTTTTTTAATTTCATGAGCCCCTACCTCCTTACTCGTCAAGCTTTCTGCTCTTTACTGTGAACAGTCCCTGCGGTCTGAACTGAAGGACCACGATAACGATTAAGAGCACTGCTGCTTTTGCGATACTTGCAGATGTATAGTTCTCGATTCCGATACTTGCAGATCCGATAATCGATGAGCCCAGTACTGTACCGAGAAGTTTTCCGACTCCGCCCAGCACTACCGCGATAAATGAATTTACTATATAACTCTGACCGATGGTAGAGTCGATGGAACCTAGCAGCGCAACAGAGCATCCGGCAAGTCCAGCAAGTCCCGAGCCAAAAGAAAACGTAATCATATCCACCTTTCTGGAGTTGATGCCCATGCACTGAGCCATTGCTCTGTTCTGCATAACAGCACGCATCTGTTTTCCAAAATTTGACTGATACATGATATACCAGACCAGGACCATACAGAGAATGACCATGCACAGTATGAAAATACGGTTATAGGAAAAAGTACATGAACCGATCGAAATACCACCATCAAGGAATGACGGCGCCTTTACGTTAACCCCCTGCATACCGAATACACTTCTGGCCGCCTGCTGAAGTATAATGCTTATTCCCCAGGTGGCAAGCAGGCTGTCAACCTCCCTCCCGTAAAGTCTGGATATAACAAATCTTTCCAGCACCGCTCCGAAAAAAAATGTTACCGCAAACGCTGCAATAAGAGAGAAAAAATAATATAAACTGAATATGCTCTCCGGAAAAAATTTTTCAAAAAAATTCTGCACAACATATGTCATATAAGCGCCGATCATCAGGAATTCGCCATGCGCCATATTGATAACTTTCATAAGTCCGAATGTAATTGCAAGACCTAAAGAGGTCAGCAGTATGATGGAACTGAGACTTACGCAGTTAAAAACTGTATTTACAAATTGTGTCATGCCCATACCTCTCTTTCATTTATAACAGGATAGATCAAACTATTAATATAGAGCTGCCGCATTGACAGCTCTATCCAGTAAATGTTCTGTCCGTACAGGAAATTTTCGTTTATTCCAGCGGCTGGAGATCTGCTTCTACAGCCCAGTTATAGGACTTCAGATATGGATCCGGAATAACCGGCGCTGTCTCTTCCACCGTATCAATCTGACCGTCTGCATTGATCACACCGATTCGTACAGGTTTTATAAGATGATGATTTTCGGCGTCAATTTCTACAGTCCCTTCCGGGGCATCAAACGTAATCCCGCCTTCTTCTACTACCGCGATCACATCTTCCGGTTCAAAACTTTCCGCTTTTTCTACAGCAGCCTTCCACAGATATACTGCATCGTATGCCGCCTCTGCAGGATCTGATGTCACTCTGTCACTGCCGTATGCATTCTGATAAGCTTCTACAAATGCTTTATTTTCAGGTGTGTCAGTAGACATATAATAATTCCATGAAACCATATGCCCTTCAAGAATATCCGCGCCGATCGTTTTGACCTCTTCCTCCGCGATTGAGAAGGACATTGTCATGTAATCATCCGCCGTATAATTCTTCTCGCTCATCTGCTTGAAGAAGGACAGGTTGCCGGTTCCGTTCAGAGTATTGATGATCACGTCAGGTTTTGCCGCCTCGATCTTTGAAATGATCGATCCGAAATCCGTCTGATCCATCTGAGCGTATTCTTCGCCGACTACCTCAACACCTTTTGCGTCACACTGCGCATTAATGATCATATTTGCTGTTCTCGGGAATACATAGTCAGAACCGAGGAGGAAAAATTTCTTATAACCCTGGTCGATCAGATAATCGATAGCAGGAACGATCTGCTGATTCGGAGCCGCTCCTGTATACATGATATTGGACGAGGATTCCATTCCCTCATACTGAACCGGATACCATAAAAGGTTGCCATATTCCTCAAATACCGGCTTTACTGCCTTCCTTGAAGCTGACGTCCAACAGCCGAACACTGCCTTTACCTTGTCCTGATCGATCAGCTTTTCTGCCTTTGTAGCAAAAGTTGACGGTTCTGACGCGCCATCCTCCTCGATATATTCAATCTGCCTGCCAAGGATTCCACCGGCTTCATTTATTTCATCGATTGCCAGCACTTCAGCATCTTTAACAGCTCCTTCGCTGATCGCCATGGAGCCTGTTGCCGAATAAAGGATTCCGACTTTTACTGTATCCTCTGAGTCTTCCTGCGAACCTGCTCCTCCGCATCCGGCCATTGATACAGCCAATATAGAACTTAAAAGTATTGCTGCAAATTTATTCTTCTTCATCATAATCTCCTATCTCCCTGAATAATCAAGGGCCATCTGCCGGGAACTTCTTCCCGACAAATGACCCCATTGTCTTGTCTTTCCATATTGTGCACCCTATGATCAAAAAAGGAAGCCAATTACGGATCTCTCTCATAATTGACTTCCTCGTCTACGCAGGCTAGTATATCAATCCTTTTTTCGTTTGTCAAACAAATTTCCTTTTAACAATTTAATTTTGTAGGACTCTGACAATATCATCTGAAAATTCCCGCCATTTTCTATATTATTCACAAACATTCCACACCATACTTTGCAATCAAAACCGCCGGGGTGCTTAACAGATTTACAGACTGTCAGCCATGAATCAGTGTCCGATCCAATTTCCGTCCACATGCGGGGATCACATAGCCTAGTATAATAGGAAACAGGGATTTCGCTTTTATACAAAAGAAATAGGGGATAAAGCTTGAAAACGCGAAGGATCATCTAAAATAGAAAAACCTGAAAAAATTCTTTTTTGGAATATATAAATACACAAAAATGGCACCTTTTTCGGTATAATTATAGTATCCAAAAAAACAAGAAAGAAGGTGCCATTAATGAAAAGAAATTAGAGTTAAAGAAACTCCTCATCTATGCTAAAAGTGTATATCACATTCTGAAAAAAATCAAGGAGTTGACAGATAAAAGAGCAAGAAAAACGATCCCATTTTTTAATCTTATTATGCCGGTGTTCCTATTTCTCCTGCTTCAATACGAAAGTTTCCATACTGTTTTTTCCGCACCAGAGAGTATGAGGAAACGCCTGAGGCACTGTATCCGCGGGAGAATCCCAAAAGTGGATGACGTCCGGGATGGCCTGAGTCTGACAGACCCGGAAGAAACAGAAAGGATCCTTGCTGATACTGTCAGCAGGATCCGAAAGAATGCGGTCTTGCGCGGCGGAACAATCGGCGGGTATGTAACAGCAGCGATTGACAGGGTGGAGCTTTTTTGCAGCAGGAAGAAAAACTGCGAAAGATGCCTGACCCGTAAAACAGCTTCCGGAGAGGTGGAATATTTCCATAAAAGTATTGTATGTACCACAATAGGAAACAATCCGCATCTGATCCTGGGGCAGGACATGCTTGGGCCCAGAGACGGGACAGAGAAAGATGAAGGGGAACTGACAGGCGGAAAACGTCTGATAGAAACTTTATACAGTCAGCATGGACATTTTGCGGACGTGATTGTTGCAGACGGCCTCTATCTGAATGCTCCGTTCCTAAAAGTAGTCCTGAATTGTCATATGGAGGCAGTCATCCGTCTGAAGGATGAACGGAGGCTGATATTTCAGGATGCAGAAAAGCTGTTTGGGAAAGGAGAAGGGAGAAAAGAGCCTTTTTACCGGGAAGGGAAAAAGATCGACTGCTGGGATCTGGATGGATTTGAAATAGAAGGATTGGAAAAGGAACTGCGGGTTGCCCGATATTGTGAGAAAAACGAAAAGACAGGGGAAGAAAAATGGGTATGGCTGGTAACAACCAGCAAAGAGATCGATCATAAGATTTTATGGAAGATGATGCATAAGAGATGGGATATTGAAGAGAATGCCTTCCATCAGTTAAAGACATATTATCATGCAGATCATTGTTACTGTCATGAAGCAGTGGAAGTGATATTTCTATTAATGCTGATTGCATTTAACATACGGGAAATGTATCTGTACCGGCGGATCCATGGATTTGAAGGGAGTGGGATCACAAGGAAAAGTGTAACGCGGATCTTTCGGGATGACCTGCAGGCGGGGGATGTACGCAGAATCCTGTATCTAGAAGGCGGATAGAAATAGGAAAAAGAGAATAAGGGGTGGTGGAGTCTGAAAAAGGGGAGTTTTTCAGGCAGGATACTTTCTGCACGAAAAAGATGGCGAAATAAGAGTCGGGGGAGTTGGAAAGGGAAAACAACACAGATGAATATTTATAAAAGGGAAATCCCTGTTCCGGAGCCATTTTCCTTTTGTAAAAGTCTCGTTTCTGGTATAATAAAGGTATCAAATCCGAGGAGAGAAATGATGGCTTCCAGTGCAAAAGATATCCAGCTTCGAGAGCTGAAAGATACAGTATCACAACTGAAAACAATGGTATCTGAACAGACTGAGTTGATTAAATCTCTCCGTCTTATTATTGACGAAAAATCCGGTCACGAGAAAGCGCTTCAGAAACAGGTCGATTATCTGACCAAAAAGCTTTTCGGCTCATCCAATGAAAGAAGATCCGATGACATTCCGGGGCAACAGAATCTTTTCGATGAAGCGGAAATGGAACAGGGTCCGTCCTTGCTGGAAGAAGAAACTGTGATCAAGGAACATACCCGTAAAAAGAAGGCAACCCATGAGGATCTCTTCAAAGGCCTGAAGGTTGAAAAAGTAGTGATCCCTCTTCCGAAAGAAGACCAGATCTGCCCGGTATGCGGCACGCAGATGGTCCTGATCGGTGAGGAGTATGTCCGCCGGGAACTGGAATTCATTCCTGCCACCTGTAAAGTGATCGAATACTACAGCCAGAGTTACGGATGCCCATCCTGCAAGGAAGGACTCGGCGATACGGAAAAGCCTGTGATCGTAAAGTCTCAGGTGCCGGCGGCTCTGGTTGGGAAAGGTCCTGCCTCAGCATCCACTGTTGCATGGACCATGTATCAGAAGTATGCCAATGGACTTCCCCTTTACCGGCAGGAGAAAGACTGGAAACAGTATGGGGATCAGATCAGCCGCACTACACTTGCCAACTGGAT
>CALWFV010000023.1 GCA_944377745.1 uncultured Mediterraneibacter sp.
TTCTCCTTCTGGAATCGAATATGTGTCGATTCTTCTCATTGGTTGCTCTTATTTTATTAAGTTTCCGAGACTACACCTACAATATCGCCGGACATGGCCCGGCGTGTCAGCAATTTCATTTCAAAACTTAATAGTTAAGTTTTTAATAATATAGTATAAAAATGTTAAAATGTCAATAGTCTGACAATTTTATTTTGCTCTGACCTTCATCTGCTCTTTACTTCTGGTACTTCGCCGTCTCTGCATACACCTGCCTTCCTCCTGAATATACGCCGGGGCGGCGCAGCTGTCCCATTCCGGTCACAGCTTCCCTGGTTCCGTCCACGGCCGGATCCGCATATTTCACATACCACTTCTGCAGCCGGTCAAACAGTTCGCAGCGTATCTCTTCATATTCCGGACGAGCGGCCAGGTTCTCTCTTTCTTCGGGATCTTCTGAGAGATGGTAGAGCTCATTTGGACCATACGGATACCGGTGGATATACTTCCAATCCCGGTTGCGTATCATCCTGCTGGAACCGTACTCATCCAGAATAACGACATGGTTATCTGTATCCGACGCCCCGGTCAGCACCGAAGCGAAACTCTTTCCCGGCAGTCCTTCCGGCAGTTCGCCGCCAAGCTCCAGCAGTTCCTTCAGTGTCTGGATGATGTCGTAATGACTGCACATGCTCTCCGTCACCCTGTCTTCAGGGATCACGCCTCGCCAGCGCGCGATAAACGGAACCTTCACCGCTGTGTCGAACAGGTTGAACGGAAATGTTCCGTTTCCTTTCCCCCATATGCCGTGGTGCCCCATGTTCATGCCATTATCAGCGGTAAATATCACCAGGGTATCATCCCCGATCCCCAGCTCATCCAGCCGGTCCAGGAGACGCCCCACCCCTGCGTCCATGGCAGTGATCGCAGCGTAATATCCCCTGAGGAGCCGCTTTCTCTCTTCCCCGGTGCCCCCCGGCGCAGTAGGGATCAGGTCAGGATGAAGAGGTTCATCCGGCGTCGCCGTGCACTGGCAGTCGCGGTACAGATCCACATATTCTGCGGGATGCTGATCCGCATCCCACGGATCATGGGGAGCGGTATAGTGGACGCTTATATAAAAAGGCTGATCTGTAGTCCTGTATCTGTCTGCGTATTTATCGATATCTTCCAGCGCATGCTCTGTGATCAGATCCGTGATATAGCGGTTTTCTATCCTGAGTTCCCCGTTCTCGATCACATCCGGTTCCATATAAAGGCAGCCCCCTCTTCCGATCGTGAACCAGTCCGTAAACCCATGCTGGGGGCTCATGCTGTCGCCAAGGTGCCATTTGCCGGCAAGGGCGCAGCAGTAGCCGTTATCCGCGAGCAGATCCGTATAAGTGGTCATACCCTCCAGATAGCGCACCGGCTTATCTTCATTGGCAAAATACGGATGATCTTTATATTTCCCAAGTGCATCCCTGTCAAGGCTGCCGCATCGGATCCAGTCGTGGACTCCATGCCGGGAAGGGATCCGTCCTGTCAGTATGGACGCCCTTGCCGGACTGCATACCGGAGAAGCGCAGAAGAAATTCTCAAATCTCATCCCCTGTTTTGCCAGCCGGTCTAAATTGGGCGTATAAATATCTGTATTTCCGGCGCAGCGCATTGCCCACGCCCCCTGATC
This sequence comes from uncultured Mediterraneibacter sp., assembly GCA_944377745.1. Classification (GTDB taxonomy): domain Bacteria; phylum Bacillota; class Clostridia; order Lachnospirales; family Lachnospiraceae; genus Mediterraneibacter. Next base: position 1,649 of record CALWFV010000023.1, read on the forward strand.
GTCCGTCAGGACGAACAATATATTTGGTCGTTTCATTTCTAATCTCCTCTTTCATTTGTAATGTTTTCACTGTTGAAAAAACCGGCACGCCGCCTGGCAGTGCCGGTTATAAAGTTACAGTTCATCCTGTAACATCCTGGATCATTCACTTTGATGCCTGAAATTCTTCAACCTGGGCTGTCACTTCATCGATCAGATCCTGTGCCCCGTTCGCGTCCAGATCATTAAGAAATGCCGGGATATATTCCTCGGGATTTACAGATCCTGTCTCCAGAGACGGGCCGTACTCTGCGATCACATTGGTCAGGGCTGCAACCTGGGTCTCCACCGGTGTCATATCAAAAGAGAACCCGTTATTCTGGGAAATAATAGCAGAATCATTGTATTCCTGGAACAGTTCTTCGATATTGTCCGGATAACTGATATCCCATTTCTGGTTGAACGGTGTGCCGAACTGCCATCCGTATGTGTAGTCATATCCATTGTCTGCCGGATTCAGTGTCCCTCCCATCGTCCTGTCAACCTGGTCATCGCCGACTGCTGTATAGTGCTCTCCTTCGATACCATGACGGATCAGTGTTCCCACATATTCGTCTGTGTTCAGAAGGTTGATGAACTCAAGAGCTTTCTCCGTATGCTCGCTTGCTGAAGAGATTGCAAGGATTCCTCCGCTGAGTACGCTTGTTGTCTCGAATAGCGGATCCATAAGAGATACGAACCCTACTCCGTGTCCGCTTGAATTTGACATCATCTCTACATTACCCGGTGCATTCTTGATAAAGTAAGAAAACAGCTTTCCGTTGTTGAAATCGTTGTCTCGGTTTGCTGTATCACTATCATAGTTCACCGGATCTCCGCCGAGATATCCTGCTTTGTTCCAGGAATAAGCAATCTTGCAATAATTCATATATTCTTCACTTGCATACTGGTTGAACACGGTCTGTCCTGCCATATCCTTGAAGTTGTCATACTCCGGTACTGCCGCAACTGCCGGGAGTGTGGAGTTTCCGGTAAGGGATTCATATGGAGCCGCCATGGGCCAGGCATTGACAAGTCCGGATACACCGATCACATCCTGCCCTGCCGCCTTCGACTTCTCGGCAACAACCTCAAGGACTTTTGTGTAATCATCCAGAGTGGCAACCTGACTCATATCGATTCCATATTCCTCGGCAAGATCGCTGTTATACACAATACCGCCCTGCCATCCCATTTCTTTATAGGAAGGAACACCGTAAATCTCTCCGTCAACCTTTACTGTATCCCATACTTCCTGGGGGATAAAATCATAAGTATCTTTCGCATATTCCGGAAGGAGCTCTGTGATATCCATAAATGCATCCTTGCCTACGAACTGGAGATAATCCGTCGTCCAGTTTGCCGTAAAGCAGATGTCAAAATATTCTCCTGCATTGATCAGATTCGGCATTTTTTCTTTATAATCCGGATTGGCGATCACATTGTAGTCAATCTCCACCCCAATCTTATCCCGTGTATACTCGTTAAGTTTCTCGATCACCTTGTCTGTATCTGCAGCCACCGGATTGATGGACATATACCATGTCAGTGTAGTGATGCCATCCTCATTACTGCTGCTGTTGTCTGACCCAGCTTTCTTTCCGCATCCCGCCAGCATACCTGCTGTCATAGCTGCCGCAAGCCCAATACTGAGTAACCGTTTTGTCCTTAGTTTCATAATCTTTCCTCCTTTTTGAAATTTTATTTACCAAAACGCTCTGCGTTCTGAATACATAACACATCAGCCTTTAACTCCGCCGACAGTAAGCCCTTTTACGAAATATTTCTGGAAGTACGGATACGCCAGAAGAATCGGAAGGACGACCAGCACGGTAAGAGCCATACGGCCGCTGTCTGTCGGCGCACTGGCTGCCATCTCTGCGTATTCCAGAGCATTTGCCGAAGACTGTTTCATAAATTCCAGGCTGTTCTGCATACTCCACAGCAATGTCTGTACCGGATATTTTTCCTGATCTACGATATAAAGCATTCCAAGGAACCAGTCGTTCCAGTATGCGATCATCGTAAACAGGCCGATGGTTGCGATCCCCGGCTTGGAGAGCGGAAGCACAATCCTGAAAAACGTCTTAAACTCGCTGGCGCCATCCACTCTCGCGGCTTCTATCAGTTCAACCGGTATGCTCTTATAGAATGTCCTGAGCACTACAATGTAAAACGCATTGAACGACATCGGGAAGATCAGCGCCCATACGCTGTTTCCCAGCCCAAGGATCTGTGTGTTCACCATATATGTTGCAACGATCCCGCCATTGAACAGCATGGTAAAGAGCATCAGAAGCGTAAATATCCTGTTGTATGCGTAATCGCTCCGGCTGAGCACATATGCAAAACTTGCACTGATCGCCAGACTGAACACCGTTCCCACTACGGTCACAAAGATCGTAATTCCGTAAGAGCGGATCAGCTGATCCCCCAGCCGAAAGAAGAACTCATATGCAGCCAGGCTCCACTCGGACGGGAAAAAGCTGTATCCGTTCTCAAAGATGCTCTGCTCACTGCTGAAGGACACGATCACTACGAGCAAAAGCGGCAGCACACAGGCTAAAGTCCATATGGCAAACCAGATATTCAGCACGATATCAGCTTTCTTAGATATCCGGTTTATCGTCAGCTCAGGAACCCCTTCATCCCTGTTCTTTTTCTTTTTAAATACACTTATCATCCGTAACCCCTCCTGTCAGAATAATGCGCTGTCCGGATCTATCTTCCGCACGACAAGGTTTGTTCCTACCACAAGGACAAATCCCACAACCGACTGGTAAAGGCTTGCCGCAGACGCCATGCCGACATTGCCGGTCTCTTTGAGTGCTCTGTATACATATGTGTCAATAACCTGTGTCACGTCGTACAGCGGTCCCGAATCTCTCGGGAGCTGGAAAAACAGACCGAAATCAGCGTAGAAAATCTTTCCGATCGCCAGGATCGTCAGGACGATCATCATTGATTTCAAACATGGCAGTGTGATATTTTTGATCTGCTGCCATTTCGTCGCCCCGTCGATCACCGCCGCTTCGTAGTAATCGTTAGGGATACCGGTAAGGGAACTCAGGTACATGACCGTAGAGTAACCGATCGTCTTCCAGATCTGGAAAAAGGTCAGGATAAACGGCCATTTTCCAGGATCAGCATACCAGTTTACCCCTTCAAATCCAAAGTACGCTAGAAGATGATTGAACAGGCCGTCGTCTACACTGAACAATGAAAACGCCATAAAGGAAACTACAACCCACGACAGGAAGTAAGGAGCCATAAAGATTGTCTGATAAATCTTCGCCCTGCGCTTCTTAAGAAGCTCGTTCAGACCGATCGCCATGGCCACTGCCATCACAAGATCCAGCAAAATGAACAGACCGTTGTACATCAGCGTGTTGCGGGTAATGATCCATGCATCTGTTGTCTTGAACAGAAAATCAAAATTTTTAAACCCGATCCATTCACTCCCGAATATGCCCCCTCTTACGCTGAAGCGCTTAAACGCCAGAAGCAGTCCCGACATGGGAAGATAACGGAACAGGATCATAACGATCAATCCCGGAGCAGCCATGATAGTCAATGGAAGATTCTTTTTGAATACATACCAGAAACCTTTTTTCTTTTTTTTCACAACAGACGGGTTTGTTTTTACAGTTTTCATAACATCCCCCTTTTCTTTCCTCGTTCTTTTTCTACATCAAGTGTAGCATCCGCATCCTCTTCTCAACAACGGCACAAATTTTATATGAGGTGCATCTTTTTTATATATTGCTTTCTGCCTAAAAAAAACATCTCCACTCATTAATTTTAGGAAATAATTCACAAATCCGGCAGGCTTATGCTATAATACCCGATGATCATCACAGATCGTTATCGAACGGGAACTACAGAGGAGGAGGAAGAAAACTTATGATAAAAGTACTGCTTGTGGACGACGATTACCTTGCCCTTGAAGGGCTGTGCCAGATGCTGAACTGGGATGATTTCAACGGGGAACTGGCAGGCTGCGCCACGGATGGCCTGGAAGCTGTCTCCATGATCGAGGCCGATCCTCCTGATGTAGTTGTGGCAGATATCAAGATGCCCCGCATGGACGGCATGGAACTTTCACGCTATCTGTTCGAAAACCACCGCGGCACACGCATCATCCTTCTGAGCGGCCACAGCGAATTTGAATATGCGCAGAAAGCACTGCAGTATCGCGTGACAGATTATATCCTGAAGCCGGTCACCCGGCAGAAGATAAAAGAACTGCAGACTCTTCTGACAAAGATCGACACAGAACTTGCCGCAAAGAAAGAAATCCGGCGTCTGACAGGGAGCGAAGCGCTGAAAGACCGCCTGCTCTCCCTTCTGAGGCGGGGAGATGAAAAAGCCGTCTTCGAATTTCTGCATGAAGGAGTACTTGCTGAAGCACTCCTCCACGACACTGCGGGTACCCTGGGTTCTACGCTTTTAAACTATACCTTTGCTTATCAGAATGAGATCAGAAAAGACAAGTCCTCTATTGAAGACCTGAAAAAGCAGGGAATGGAAGACTACTGGAAACTCAGTTCACCTCCGGAGCGGATCTCTTATCTCTACACCCGCTGCCAGGAACTTATGTCCTTTGCCCGAAACAGGAAAAGCGAATATGAGCAGCCGATTGTTGCACACTGTATCCAGATGATCCAGGAATGTTTCTCTGATCCCGGCTTTAATATTTCTCAGCTTGCGGACCGGTCCAATCTTTCTCTGCCTTACCTGAGTACAGTCTTTAAACAGGCAATGGGGCAGACGATCAGCAGCTACCTCTCGCAGCAGCGCCTGCTCTGCGCCCAGAAACTGCTGCAGGATATTTCCATCCCCATCAAAGATGTCTGTGCCCGGTCCGGATACGAAGATCCTCACTATTTCGCCAGGTCGTTTAAAAAACAGACCGGCATGACACCAAGCGAATACCGTAATCTCTACAGTTCCAGGGATCTGCATCCTGATCTTCCCGAAAAGGAGGCGAAGCCATGAGCATCACAAAACGCAGCTTCATGATCATATGTGTGATCATTTCCGGCATACTGCTCACACTGGATGTGGTCACCTACGGTCTCTTTCGATATTCTATTACTGAACAGATACTGGCCTCCTATGATACGCTGGTGGACGCCAACAACTCCCTTTGCCGTCTTTTCACGCAGGAGCTGGACCAGCTCACTTATATGTATACTTCAGATGAAGAGCTGGGCGATCTTCTCTCCATGCCCGTAGGCAATGACCGCCTGGAGGACCTTCAGACAAAATCCAGGCTCTACAGCCGGATGGCCTATATCCTGAATTCCCAGAGTGCACTGTCTAACAAGGGATTTTCTTCTGTACTTTATATCAATCCAGAGCTCCCGGTAAGCACTCTCTTCAGTTCCGCCGCAACTGTCCAGCACGTCAGCCGTCTTTTCAGCGCAGAGATTGTTCTTGACGAAGACTGGTACAACCATGCTCTTGACCAGGTTTCCCGCCAGTATATCTTTGTAGACGAAGAAGGCGGGTTCCTCTGTTTTGCCAAAAAGCTCCAGAACAGCCATTATTCCGGTCCCCGCCTGGCTGACGGAGTCGGAGTGCTCCTCTGCCGCGTGCCCGCAAACCGTATCCCGCAGATTTTTTCTTTTCATCCTCTTACAACCCACAGCGGATTTGCGCTTTTCAGCCGGGACGGAGCGCTTTTATACCAGTCGGACACACTCCCCGATCTGTCGGATGCCGCTGAACAGTTTCTGGGCGATACGTCCCATCAGGAACTGGGCCTGAACGGCAGTCCTTATATTTACAGTTCGGCGGAACTCGACTGGGGACTCCATCTCCTCTTCCTTACGCCGTACAGTGACATTACAGAACAGCTCCATACGATCATGGTCCCCTATCTGTTCTGCTCACTCTTTTTCCTCGCCATCGGCGCACTGTCCTCTCTTCTGCTCTCAAGGGGCATTACCCGGCCGGTGGTCCAGCTGACCCGGAAGATCGAAAGTATCGAGGACATACGAAGCGTAGATCTCGAAACATTTTCAGGTTCAGGTCCACCGGAGATCCGTCGGCTGAACGCCAGTTTCGCTGACCTGATCCGCCGTGTCAACCGTCTGAATGAACAGATCCAGAAGTCTGCGGAGCAAAGAAGGATCAGTGAACTGAAAGCGCTCCAGGCACAGATGAACCCGCACTTTGTCCTAAATGCCATGAACACCGTAAATTACATGGCGCTGATGCGCGAGCAGGATGATATCGCCGCCACGGTAGATTCTATCGCAAACCTGATGCGCTATAGTATCACGGATCCGGACCAGCTTGTCAGCATTCACACAGAGGTGGAAAATATCAGGGAGTATATCTCGATCTATACACTGCGTTTCCGGCAGGAAATACGCCTTGAGATCTCAGCGGACCGTCCGGATACGGAAATCTTCATCCCGAAATTCACTCTGCAGCCTCTGGTGGAAAATTCAATCCGCCATGGGATCACGCGCCAGGATTCCGGTATCACCGTCTTCCTGCGGGCATGGGAAGAAGGCGACAGGATCTGTGTACAGGTGACCGATACAGGAAGGGGTGCGGATCCCGACAAACTCAATGCCTATCTCCGTTACGAAGATGTGGATCTGAAAGTATCCCACGGCTTCGGTATCCGCAACGTAAACGAACGCATTCGTCTGCATTTCGGCGGTGAGAGCGGCCTTTCATTTTCTATTGATGAAAACGGCCGGCTTGCTGCTACACTTGTGATCTGCCAGGATAAAAAAAGTACACCTGATGAAAAGAAATGACACTTTCCAATATGACAGCCAGGCGGTATATTAGAGTAAACCGGATAAAAGAAAAGGAGCAGAAGATCATGGCAAAAGCACTTATCGTCAACGGTATACATAACTATACCTCACCGGAAGAATACATTCCTCCGAAATCAGAGACTGTCAGGGAGCATCTGGAATGGTTTATGGACCAGAAACTCGGTCTGATGATGCACTGGGCTCCCGGATGTCAGCTCGGCACTTATGAAAGCTGGCCTCTTTGCGACGGGGACTCCACCTGGAGCCAGGAAGACATGACATGGGATGATATCGAGACCTGTAAACAACAGTACAGGGATGCGAACCGGACATTTAACCCGGTCAAATTCGATCCTGCAGGATGGGCGCGCCTTGCTTCCAAATGCGGCTTCCGATATCTGCTCTTCACTACAAAACACCACGACGGATTCTGTATGTATGACACAGAAACAACCGACTACAAGATCACTGCAGAAAGTTGTCCGTTTCATACCCATAAGGATGCGGATATCGTTGGCGCGCTCTTCCGCGAATTCCGCAGACAGGGCCTTGGTATCTCCGTCTACTTTTCCAAACCGGACTGGCACAGCGAATATTACTGGGCTCCTCAGTTTGGTCCCGCCCCTGACAGGAATGTAAATTACAGCATTGCGGAAAATCCCGATCTGTGGGAGAAATATGTACAGTTTACACATCAGCAGATCCGTGAACTCTGCACCGGATACGGCAAAGTCGACGTTCTCTGGCTGGACGGCGGCTGGGTGCACCCCGACAATCTCGGACAGGACATCCGTCTCGGTGAGATCGTCGAAGAGATCCGCGCCACATCACAGCCCCATCTGATCGTCTCTGACCGTACCTGCGGCGGAGAGTATGAAAACTTCATCACGCCGGAGAAGACCGTGCCTGAAACTGCTCTCAGCGTTCCCTGGGAAACATGTACGACCGTTGGCAATAAGTTTTCTTTTCATTACACGGATACGTTTAAGAGCGGGCATCAGCTTGTGCTGCTTCTCCTTGACGTAGTGAGCAAAGGCGGAAATCTTGCGCTCAATATCGCTCCCCAGCCGGACGGCGCACTCCCAGCCCCTGCGGTGCGCTCTCTTCTCGATCTGGGCTCATGGCTCAGGATCTTCGGAGACGGTATATATGGGACGCGGATCTGCGCTCCGTATTTTGGAGAAAATCTGTTCTATACACAGAAAGAGGACAGACTATATGTCTTTTATGCTTACGGGAATACCCCCGTTCTTCCGGAACAGCTCCCGCTTCTCTCTGAACGGCCCGTAAAGGCCGTCACCTGTATGCGGACGGGCACTCCTCTGCGCTTCCGGCAGGAAGGGACTTCGGTCACTGTCTTTACGGAAAATCTGCCGACAGGAGGGGCATTCTACGCCGAGGGATTCTGTGCCGTTACCGAATAACAGCTGACTGCAGCTTTAATACCTTCCCACTCTCCTGAGATCAGATCGCTGACTGTCTTATTTTCTGAGATAGTCAGCGATCTCTTTGATTCGCGGAGCGCATTTTTCAAAAAACATCCGGTATCCATCACAGAAATAATTCTTGTATAGTCCTGTCTTCTCATTCCGTATCCTGTGTCTGTGGCATCCGTTACGGCAGAGCCGGAACCACCGGCACTCCCTGCATTCTTCTTCGTGCTTTAATGACTCCCCTATAAAATGCTTTGCCGTTTCATTTTCAAAAAAATCCCCAATCCTGCTGCTGTTATAATTTCCCAGACAGTACTCGTCCATGGCATAAAAATCACATGGGTATGCCCTGCCGTCCGCTTCCGCTACACACTGCACGCTGCAGGTTCCTCTCTGTTCACAGGACTCCGGCGGAATGCCCGCCAGGATCCCGATATAGTTCTCGAACTGCCGGATATATGGCGCTTTCCCTCTCCTCCAGTCTTTCTCCCACAGGCGGAAAAGTTCTGTCAGGAACGTTCCGTAAGCTTCCGGCGTCAGGGAATACTCCCGGTTCCCCGGCTCCTCTCCCGCCGGATCAAGACATACGATATACTGCTGGTAATGCCAGCCGTTTTTCTTATATTCCCTGTATATCTCTTCCGCATGCTCGGCGGCCTGACGCGTCACAACGGTAAGGATATTGTACGCCACACCATACCTGTCAAGCAGATCCACCGCCTTCCTGACCCGCGCATACGTCGGTCCTCCCGCCGCATCATGACGGTATCTGTCATGCAGTTCTTCGGTTCCATCCACCGATACACCGATCAGGAAATCATGTTCCTTAAAGAATCGGCACCACTCCCCGTCGATGGCAAATCCGTTCGTCTGCAGTGTATTTATCACCCGGATCCCTCTCCTGTTAAACCGCTCTTCGAGCCTGATCACCTCCCGGAAGAAGTCCAGTCCCCGCAGAGTCGGCTCGCCTCCCTGAAACGCAAAGCAGATTTCATCTCCTGCCTGTCTCATTGCTTTTTTGATCAGATTTTTCACCGTATCCATGGACATCATGCCCCGGACTCCCTCCTCGCGTTTGTCCATCTCGTCACAGTAAAAACAGTAACTGCACCTCATATTGCACAAACCTGAAGCAGGCTTGATCAGTATCGTATGAAGTATCATGATCTCACCTCCGGTCTCATCATAAGCCCCACAACCAGTCCCGCGACCGCCGGAACTGCCCATCCGAATCCCTGTGCAGAAAACGGAAGGATCCTCCCGGACACATCCGCCAGCCATCCCACCGGCGCCAACGCCTGTATCTGGTCGGGAAGCGCTCTTAAGAAGTCAAAAAACGCACCTGCCGCAGTGAATCCCAGCGTCCAGCGAAGGACCACCGGACTGCCACCGAACCATTTTCCTGTCAGCGTCAGCAGGATCAGCACGATCGCCACCGGATAGAGAAACATCAGCACCGGCAGGGACCAGGCGATGATCGCATCCAGCCCCAGGTTGGCGATCAGGAAAGAAACGATACAGAAGATCACCGCCCAGACAGAGTAGGAAGGTCCTTTCGGGAACATCTTTGCAAATGTCTCCCCGCAGCTTGTGATCAGTCCCACCGCGGTCTTCAGACATGCTACTGTGACCGTGACCGCAAGGATGGCCGCACCCACACTGCCAAAGTAATGATCCGCGATATTCGCCAGCGCTTCCCCGCCGTTGGCTGACGCCGGAAATCCCCCCCTGCTCTGGGCGCCCACAACCGTGACCAGGATATAGATCAGCGCCATCAGGATGGAACTGAAGATCCCCGCTTTCACCGTACTCTCCGCCACATCCTCCGGCTTCTCCACTCCAAGAGAGCGGATCACATCCACCACGATGATCCCGAATGCCAGCCCCGCCAGCGCGTCCATCGTGTTATATCCCTCCAGAAGTCCTGTAAAGAATGCACTTTCCGCGTAAACACCGGAGGGCGCTGCCGCATCGATCCCGCCCATTGGTGAGATCAGCGCCCTCACCACCAGGATTCCCAGGAAGCACAGAAACAGGGGATTCAGAACCTTTCCCACCCAGGTCAGGATCTCTCCCGGCCGGAGGGAAAAGAAAAGGACCGCTGCAAAAAACAGAAAAGAAAACACGGCAAGCCCCACGGTCTGCCCGGTTCCCGGGAGGATCCTCTCGATTCCCACAGTATAGGACACTGTAGCGCATCTGGGAATTGCGAAAAAAGGACCGATGGTCAGGTACAGCGCGCAGGTAAAAAACAGACCGAACTTTCTCCCCGCACGGCTGCTCAGCTCCAGGAGCCCGTCCTCCCGGCTGATCCCCAGCGCCGCCACGCCGAGAAGCGGCAGCCCGACTCCTGTCACCAGGAATCCTGCTGCCGCCTGCCACATGCTGCTGCCCGCAAGCTGTCCCATGGACGCGGGAAAGATCAGATTTCCCGCCCCGAAGAACAGGCCGAACAGCATGCTCGCCACAAATATAAGTTCCCTGAATGTCAGTTTTTTCATGATATGCTGTCCCCCTCAGACTTCTGAAATATCGTCCCATACTCATCTAATCAGTGCAGTCATATCAGTATTATACTTTATAATCCTTTTAAAATAAAGGCTGCTGTTTGTTCACATGCTTCAAACAACTATTTCTTCATATGCTCTCGAACTCGTGATCACCCGTCCCGGTGCAATACAGCTTCTGAGAACAGTCAGTGCGGCTTCATGCTCCTCTGCCCCCGATGTGGAGCCGCATAGGTCTTCTATAACCGCGCAGTCCACAAGGTCGTTATAGCAGTCAAGGGCACTGTTTAAGACACAGCAGCCTGTATTAACACCGGCAAAATATATTTTTCTGATCTCATGTTCGCGGACAAATGTTTTCATCTCCTCGTCCCAGCAGCTGTATTTGTCCTTGTCAAATACTCTCATCATGCAGACACGAAGCTCAGGTACGATCTCGGCTTCTTTCGATCCAGCCATGCAGCTTTTCCATCCTTCAAGCACATAGCACGCCGTGTGCTCATGATTTACATAGCGTGTTCCCACCGTGATCACATTCGTATCGACCCGGCTCTTAAACTCACGTATTTTCTCCACAAGTTCTGTCGAAAATTGTTAATAAAACCGTTCTGCATGTCTATGATTAGAAAAAGAATCTTCCGCATATTTCTGCCTTCGAAATCATTATGGTCTGAGAACAGTATTTCCCGTATTCCGATAATTCTAATCTTCCAAAAAACTTTTCGTCCCCGCCGGCAGTTCCACCACCGCCCGGAACTGGTCGCAGTCGATCCGGATATCAAACTCCCCGCCCAGCGCTTTTGTATACGTGCTGACGATCGCCAGTCCCAGTCCGTTCCCCTCGCTGGTCCTTGCCTTATCTCCCCGGGCAAACCGCTCCACGATATCCTCCTTTGTGAAATCCATGAAATATCCGGCTGTGTTGGTCATCTCCAGGCAGATCTTCCTTGTACTTCCGGCGTCGGAGCATCCCGCTGTCGTCCCTCCCGCGCTTTTAATATACGTCTTCACAAACACCCTGGTTCCCTTCGCGGAGTATTTCAGAGCATTCTCCAGAAGGTTCTGGCAGATCCGGTAGCAGTACATATTGTCAGAGACGAGCTCCGTGCTTTCCTCTGTCTTCTGTGTGATGAACTCCAGGCCGCTCTCCTTCATCCGGTCGTCCATGTCCGCGAAGATCTGGTCGATCAGACGGTTCAACTCGAAAGTTTCCATCTTCAGCTCCACATTTCCGCTGCTTGCCTTTGCAAGAGAGAACAGGCTGTTTATCATCTCTCCCAGTTTCCCCGCCCGCTCCGACAGGACGTCCACGTAGTCCCGCATCACGTCGCTGAGTTCTTCCTTCTTCATCAGCTCGATATAGCCGACCATAGAAGTGAGCGGCGTCTTCAGGTCGTGGGATACATTGGTGATCAGGTCGATCCGGAGCTGGTCGCTCCTTGAGACTTTCTCCAGACTCTTCCGCTCGATCTCCCGCGCTTCCTCAATCCTCTGACGGATGACCTCTTCCTTCGCTTCCTCTGCCTTCTCAAGGACCAGATCCAGTTTTTCTCCCCAGAACCGATGCACCGTCCACTCCGCCACTATAGTCTGGAACAGAACTGTCAGCATGAGTATATATCCCGACACATAAGACATATAATAGGAATATCCAAGGATCAGAATGAGCATATACATTGCTGTGAGCAGAAATGCGCCTGCTCCCGCCTGCAGGACCCGCCGTTCCATCTTCCCGGCCGCCGCCTTCCACTCTTCATATCCTTTTTCCCCTTCCGGCATCCATTCTCCGAATCTTGTCTGGAGCGTCTGTCTCATCAGAAGGACAACTCCCGGACAAAACAGAAGATTTCCCAGAACTCCCGTCAGGATTCCCACCTCATCCCCTATCTCATCCCGGAAAACGAGCAGCATTAAAAAGCAGGAGCCCCCCAGCACCATGAGCACTGCTCCGGCAAGTGCCGCCAGATCACGATTTCGTTCAAGGATCACAGTCCATTTGCTCCTGTCATCTGTATTTTTCCATTTTGTAGCCAATTCCCCACACCACCTTTACGTATCTTGGTTTCTTTGTATCGATCTCGATCTTTTCCCGGATGTGCCGGATATGCACCATGACCGTGTTCTCCACAGCGAAGTTTGCCGACTCTTCCCACACTTTCTCATAAATCTGCTCCGAGGAAAATACCTGTCCCAGGTTCTCCATGAGCAGAAGGAGGATCTTGTACTCCGTGGCGGTCAGACGCACTTCCTCGCCCTCAGCGATAGCAATCCGCTGTTTCTTGTCCAGCACCAGGCCGCCGTTGACGATCCGGTCCTCATCCTCTTTCGGTGCCCCGCCGCCCCAGGTGTGATACCGCCTCAGATGGGCCTTCACCCGGGCAGTGAGCTCCGACGGATTGTAGGGCTTCTCCACATAGTCGTCGGCTCCCAGCATCAGTCCTGACACCTTGTCGCTCTCCTCCGTCTTTGCCGACAGGATGATCACCGGGATCCGGTATTTCTCCCGCAACTTCATGAGCGCGGACAGACCGTTCATCTTCGGCATCATCACATCCAGAAGGATCAGGTCGATCCGATTCTCCTCCAGAGCTTTTAATGCTTCCATCCCGTCGTAAACCTTTACCGTATTGTACCCTTCGTATTTCAGAAGCTCGCTGATAGAATAGACGATCTCCTTGTTGTCATCCACCACCAGGATCGTTTCCTGTTCCATGTATCTCCCCCGTTTCTTCTTTTTGTGTTCATATAGACTATAATAGACGGGGCTTAAAAAAACCTCAACGCAATTCTTAAAAAATTCTTATCATTCCGACACAGTCCGCTTGTTATTTCCGGACAAGTACGTTAAACTAATCTGTAACAGCAAAGCGTCTGAGAGGAGTGTGTCAGCAAAATGTCTGAGAACATGGATAAGAAAAAGCTCCCGATCGGGATTGAAAATTTTGAGGATATTAGACGGGAAAAATTTTATTATATTGATAAGACCGGTCTGATCCGGGATCTTCTGAACAACTGGGGAATGGTTAATCTTTTTACCCGTCCGAGGCGCTTCGGAAAATCTCTGAATATGAGCATGCTGAAAAATTTCTTAGAACTTGGAAGCGACGCCGGGCTGTTCGAAGGTCTTGAAATCTCAGAGGAAACGGAATTGTGCCGGGAGTATCAGGGGCAGTTTCCAGTTGTCTCTGTTTCGCTGAAAGATGTGGAGGCAGATGACTTTATCTCAGCCCGATCAAGAATGTGTTCAATCATCGGAAACGAAGCACTCCGTTTTGATTTTCTCGCAGAAAGCAACGCTCTCTCTGATACGGAGAAAGCCAGATATAACGGTCTTATCCATACAGACGACCAGGGCAATTTTCTGATGTCGGAGGAAGTACTCACAGGCAGTCTTCTGACCCTGTCTGCCCTTCTCCATAAACATTACGGCAAAAAGGTGAGCGTTCTGATCGATGAATACGATGTGCCTCTGGCAAAGGCAAACGAAAACGGTTATTATGATCAAATGGTCTCTCTGATCCGCAGCATGTTCAGCCGAGTTCTCAAGACAAACAGCAGTCTGTATTTTGCGGTCATGACCGGTTGCCTCCTGACGGTTGCACCATCGCCACTAGGCTCGAAAGAACCTCGCCAAGTGGACGAGGCGGGCTTTCCTGCTAAGCTTGAAAACACCTCGCTAAGCAGTCAATGCCAAAGTATCTTTACAGGACTCAACAACATCAAAGTCCTCTCTGTCACTGACGTCCGGTTTGACGAATATTTCGGTTTTACTGACAGCGAAGTGCGGGAACTCTTAGATTATTACGGGCTGTCCCGTCACTATGAGACGATCCGGGAATGGTATGACGGATATCATTTCGGGGACATTGACGTTTACTGCCCATGGGATGTAATCTGCTACTGTGATAAACTGCGTGCAGATGACCGTGCCCTCCCGGAAGACTACTGGAAAAACACAAGCAGTAATGATGTAATCAAGCATTTTCTTAAACAGGCGCGGGGTATGACAAAAAGGGAAATTGAAGACCTGATATCCGGAGGTACTGTGACAAAAGTCATAAATCAGGAACTGACATACAAGGATCAGTATTCTTCTATTGACAATATGTGGAGTGTTCTGTTTACTACAGGCTATCTGACACAGCGAGGCAGATCGAATGGGAAAAATCTGACTCTTGCCATCCCGAACAGGGAGATACAGGATATCTTTACAGAACAGATCAGTTCATGGTTTCTTGAGACTGCCCGCAGAGACGGGACCACACTCAGCGCGTTCTGCCGGGCATTCCAGGAAGGCGACGCCGCAGAGGTGGAGAACCGTTTCAATGAATATCTGAGAAAGACCATCAGTGTACGCGATACGGCTGCGCGAAGAGAACAGAAAGAGAATTTTTATCACGGGCTCCTCCTCTGACTTCTCGGATTTAAGGACGCCTGGTATGTCATATCCAATCGGGAATCCGGGACGGGGTACAGCGATATTCTGGTCGAGATCGATGAAGAGAAGATCGGGATCGTTATCGAAGTGAAATATGCTGAAGAAGCGGATCTCAGCAACGGATGTGATTCCGCACTCAATCAGATCCGCAACCGTGACTATACGGCCATGCTTGAGGACGACGGGATGAAGTCGATCCTGGAATACGGGATCGCATGTCACGGAAAGAAATGCATGGTAAAGGTCCGGGGCTCCCGATAACCAGTCCTTACAGAAATGAAAAGAAAGCAGAAAGGCAGCGCACTGATCCTAACTTCAGTCCGCTGCCTTTTCTCAGTCATGCCTGTGCCTTCACATCCCTCTTCTTAAGCCACAGCACCGCCGTTCCCGCAAACACTGCGAAAAACAGCACCACACTCACCAGGAACGGGACAGGATTCCCTCCCAAAATATCCTCCGACTTATTCGAATTCATCCCTGCCATCATAAGAGAATAGGGCCAGTAAAGTTCCCATCCTTTATTTATGAAGAGAAATCCCACGATGCTCCCCGCCAGCGCAATACCTATAGGCACGGCAAAGCTCCGGATGACCATGGACAGCAAAAGCTGCAGCGTCCCGATCGCCGCGGCGGCAAGAGTTCCCCGGAGCATCCACAGCACCGTATCAAGAGGCACCGCGCCCGGAAGCCCGCAGAGTTTTCCGCAGACCACATACAGGAGAAAGACCCATACCTGGGTAAACAGGGTGACCCGGAAGATCACCATCAGCTTTCCCAGGAACACATCCCGCACCGGGACCGGCGCCGTCATCAGCACATTCCAGTTGCTGTTCAGATGCTCCAGCCGCCACAGATAGGAGCAGTAAAGTGCGATCAGCGGCGCATAAAAAAGCCAGGAGTAAAACAGGGTAAACTGTGTCCAGAGAGAATACCACTCCGCCGTCAGCAGCCCCAGGTTGTTCAGATAATTAAAAGTCCCCATAACCGCCGGGATGATCGGGATAAAGATACAGGCGCTCCAGATAATTGAATGCTTCAGTTTCATATTTTCCGCCTTGATGCATCGGATCAGCATCTCTTACACTTCCTTTCTTAAAAAAATCCATTTTCCGATAAGGTAGATCAACGCTCCGGCAATAAGGAATCCGATGAAAGATCCTGCCGGAAGCGGCTGATAGGACATGTATATTGTCTCGTCCGTCGTTCTCTGCCAGTCCACTCCCGCCACGGAGAAGATCCCAAAGTATCCCCACAGTATCAGCCGGTTCACCTCAGCCGGGAAGAACATGGAGAACAGCCCCAGGAACCCTCCGGCTATCCCCACGATCAGAGGCAGGATCTGATTGTCGCTGACCAGGGAAAGCATATGCTGGATGCTCAGGATCACCGCCCCTACCGCTGTCATGGCTATGAAATGCTCCGCGAACATGTCCGGTCGGATCGGTTCCGTAAATCCTGCCGCTTTTCCAAGGAGGATCAGCCCCAGCGTCTCCCCCGCGCTGAAGATGATAAGGTATTTCAGTTCAAACAGATATTTTATATCGTAAAATCTCCCCGGTCTTTCCAGTGTATAGAGCAGTTTCAGTGTATTTCCCTTGATCTCCATGTCGCAGAGATGGCTCGCCACCACGGAGAGCATCACCGGCATGAAGATGGAATTCATCGTAGACATGCTGTAGAGAAAATACTGGTATCCTGTCGCCAGGTCCATGTCATCAAAGTTTCGCACTGACGCCAGAGTCCACAAAAGGAGCAGTGCCAGAAAACCGACCGGTACAAGCCAGACATACCGGGTGCGCAGTTTTCTCTGCTCCGCAAGGAAGAGATGCTGCCGCGATGCCGCCGGCTTCCATGCATCCTGTCCCTGTGTTTCCCGCCTCTGTGCCGCCGGTCTCATAACGCTCTTTTTTTCCTCTTTTTCACTCATAATGTCTCTCATAAGCTCACCTTCTTTCCGGTCAGCTTCAGGAAGATATCTTCCAGGCTCATCTGCTGTTCTTCCAGCCGGAGCAGTCCGATATCATAATCTGAAAGGATCCGTCCGCACCGGAGGACCTTCGCATCCTCCGCCGAATCCAGGAGCAGCTCTCCGCTCTCCGTATTCTGTCTCACCGGAAGCTCCGCCCGTGTCAGGATGCGGTACGCCCTCCCGTCGTCTGTGGTCCGGATCCGGATCCTGGTACGGCTGTGCTGATGAAGGCTTGCCAGGGAGTCCTGGAAAAGCAGTTCACCCTGATTGATGATCCCGACATGGGTCGCCATCTGGTCGATCTCACTCAGAAGATGGCTGGAGACAAGGACTGTCATGCCGAACCGCTCCGGCAGAGAACAGATCAGCTCTCTCATCTCCTGTATGCCTGCCGGATCCAGCCCGTTGGTAGGCTCATCCAGAAGGAGAAGCCTGGGGCGCCCCAGAAGCGCGGCCGCAAGCCCCAGCCTCTGTTTCATTCCCAGAGAATAATTTTTCACCTTTTTATCCTGCTGATTCTCCATCCGCACGGTTTTCAGAACCGAGTCGATCTCTGTCTCCGGAATTCCTTTCAAGGTGCAGATGATCTGGAGGTTCTCCCTCCCGCTCAAGTGTCCGTAGTGCGCCGGGGACTCGATCAGGGAACCGGTGTGTTTCAGGATCTTCAGCCGGTTCTTCTCCTCCAGCTGGGCTCCGAAGATCCGTATCTCCCCGCCGGTGGGTTTTGCGAGCCCCAGAAGCATCTTCATGGTCGTGGATTTTCCCGCGCCATTTGGTCCCAGGAAGCCGTAGATGCTTCCCGTAGGAACGAACAGATCCAGGTTCTTCACTACATACTTCTTTCCGTATCTCTTCGTCAGGGAATCTGTTGTTATGATATGTTCCATGGTATGTTCTCTCCTTTCATCGCCGGCTACGGAATGTTCAAGATAGCTGACTGATTTTCTGCTGCGATCGTCTCCGCTTTTGTCCGGCTCCTCCTACAGTGTAGAGGCTGCCGCTTATCCGGCGATGAAGGTCACCTTATTTTTACCTTAATTCCATCAAAATCTGTCTCCCTCTTCTCTTATCCGTGCTATACTCTGAACAGAAAACCATCCGAAAGGAGACGATATCAATGAACCTGTACGACAGCAGGATCCTGCTCGTAGACGACAATACAGAACTCGCGGACATGGTCCGGGATATGCTGAGGAGGAACGGCTACGCCAATGTTTCCTGCGCCCACACCTGTGAAGAGGCAATACGCATGTTTCAAGAGGAACTGCCCCAGCTGGTGATCCTGGACATCATGCTCCCCGACGGGGACGGCTTCACCCTGTTCCGCAGGATCCGGGATATTTCCGATGTTCCGATCCTGTTTCTCTCTGCAAAGGACGAGGACAATGACCGCCTCTTCGGTCTGGGTCTCGGCGCGGACGACTACATTACCAAGCCGTTTCTCTCCCAGGAACTGCTGCTGCGGGTGAACGCGGTGCTGAAGCGGACCTATTTTCCCTCTGCCCGGCTTGCCGGTTCTTCTGCCGGGAACGCCCCTGTCAATTCCGGGAACCGGTTCGGAGGCTCCGGGAACCGGTCCGGCGATCCCCGTTTTCCGGATCCCGGCTTCGGCCCTTCCTCCGGGGAGCCGGATGTACTTATACTGGGAGAGCACCGCATCTCCTTCGCGGAAGCATCTGTGACCTTCCGTGGGGAGACCAGGACCTTTACCGCAAAAGAACTCCAGCTTCTGAGAAAACTGGCGCAGAACCGGGGAAACATCGTCACCTTTGACGCCCTGTGCATGGCTGTGTGGGGAGATTCCTACTACGGTTACGAGAATACACTGATGGTACACATACGCCATCTCCGTGAGAAGATCGAGGATGATCCATCCTCCCCGAAATGGCTCCTGACCGCCCGGGGGCTGGGGTATCGTCTGAAGAAAGAGGAGAAGACCGATGAAAAGCCTGTTTAAGATCATAAGACGCTACATCTCCAGCACCATACTGTTGGTCGTCTTTGTTGTGGTACTCAATATCCTGGTGCTGTCTTATGTGGCGCTGCAGTACGAGGAAGGACTCAATAAGATGGAAGGGACTTCTTCCACTTCCGCCTCCCGGCAGATGGAGGATATTGCGTCCCAGCTCACAGAGACGCCGGAAGGATGGCAGATCTCTCAGCAGGGCATCGACGTCCTGAACGAGAATCAATATATCTGGGGAATGCTTCTGGACGAAAACGGAGATGCAGTCTGGGAATGGCAGCTCCCGGAGGAACTTCCCCGATCTTATTCTCTGGCGGATGTTGCCTCCTTCAGCCGGTGGTATCTGGAAGATTATCCTGTGCGGGTATGGGAATACGGGAAAGGACTCCTTGTACTGGGGCAGGATCCGGGCCGGTTTTTCCGGGTCATCCTGGTTTTCAACAATGTCTATCTGGACGCACTCTACCAGTACATCGTTATCTTCTTTGTACTGAATTCGATCCTCATCTTCGGTCTGGCACTCTGGTTCGGTTATCGCTTCTACCGCTCCCTTCGCCCCCTCGCCCGGGGCGTGGACGCCCTTGCTGAGAGCCGCCCTGTCCTGCTGTCGGAAAAAGGGATCACGGAAGAGCTTGCCCGGAAACTGAACCAGACTTCCCGTATACTGGAGCGTCAGTCCGAAAAGCTGCGCCAGCGGGATAACGCCCGTACGGAATGGATTTCCGGCGTCTCCCACGACATCCGCACGCCCCTCGCCCTGATCACAGGATACGCTGAGGCGCTGGCCGCAGAAGAAACACTCTCTCCGGAAAATCATCAGCGTGCCGAGAGCATCCGCAGGCAGAGCCTGATCATCCGGCAGCTCATCTCAGATCTGAACCTGACTTCCAAGCTGGAGTACAACGCCCAGCCGCTCCACATGGAGGAATACCATCCGGCTGTTCTTCTCCGCGAGATTGCGGCGGATTATTATAATGAAGGATTGCAGGAATGTTATGAGATCGATGTAAAGGTTTCGGAGGAGGCGGAACAGATCCGCCTGACCGGAGACACCGGACTGATGAAACGGGCATTGAGAAATGTGCTCGGCAACAGCATCCGGCATAATCCGGACGGCTGCCGGATCAGTGCCTGTCTTCTTTCAGACACGGGGAACGTGATCTGGCGGTTCTCCGATTCCGGTCCCGGGATCCCGAAAGCGGTCGTGGATGTGCTCCAGGGGCGGGCGGAAGAAAACAGCAGCCTGCATATCATGGGACTTCGGATCGTTGTCCAGATCATCTCGGCACATGGGGGACGGGTTCAGTTTCCGCGAAATAGGGATGGGGCTTACGGGGTGGAATTTATCCTGCCTGAAAAAGAAAATGAGGATGACCTGTAGTCAGGTATCCTCATTTTCTTTTTCAACATCTTTTTCGTGCCTGGTATTCCTCTGCCACACGGATTCCTTCCGCCACACGGCATGCCTGCAGATAGTAAGCTTCCAGCGCTGTCTCCAGCACATTAGCCCGTTTTCCGGCAAGAAGATCCGGACTCAGCCTGACTTTTCGATGATACTCGATCAGGCGGTCCCCCGCCTTAATATAGTTTTCCTGAGTCTCCAGTTCCACGATGAGCTGAGGGTCTTCCCCGATAAAAAGTCTGTTTCCCTCCCGTCTCATCTTCACTTTCCTTTTTCCCTCCATTACCAGTATTTCTCCCGCTCCCATATCTTTTTCCCGTTCTGGAACATCCTCAGATACTCTATCTTCTCCCTGACGGTATGCGCGATTTCTTCCGCCCGTTCCTCCGGCATCTTCGTATTCTGCAGCAGAAGGCTTTCCGCCTCATCCGGGAAATCCGCAAGCATTTCAAGATCCAGACGGATATTTTTCACATAACGCAGCATCTCCGTCTCCCGCCTGCTGAAAGAATTTACCTTTATATCCAGAAGATTTTCCCCGTGGGGAATCACATCCCGATCATAGAAAAGGCTGTTTCCCGTATCAAAGACCGGAGCCATATCCGTAAATCTGTGCTGTTCCGGTTCCCGGAGAAATCCCATATTGTTCAGATGCTGGTCTGTATTTGACAGGATAAAATCTGTCATGATCGTATATTCCATCTGACGGCTGATCTTTTCTTCTTCCAGTCCCATTGTGGCCGCTCTTGATACCAGAGAAGCATAAAGCGAACTTTCATTGGGGATCTTATAGTCCATCAAAAGCTGATATGCCGAGACAAATTCTTTTGTCTCTGAAGTAAACAGCGGGCTCAGCGAACATGGATAGTCCGTTCCTCTGATCCTGATCCTTTCCAGACTGTAGGAAACATGGTTCTTCCAACCAAGCCTTTCATGCAGCCTGCCGGCGATCACTTCATTTACTGCCTGTTGACCGTAATAATTTGTATTCACTTTCAAAAGGCTGCGTTCTCCGTCTCTTATGACCCATTTCTTTTTCATATCTCCATTCACAGACGCTGATGGAGAAGCTTTCAGGAGTCTGTCATCCCCCTCTTCATTTACTTCTGAATCTGTCAGGAGGTTCCCAAGCTCTTCAGGAAAATCATTCTCAAAAAAATTCAGGTCTTCCCAGTATAGTTCTCTGTCAACCGGCTGCAGCCAGTAATGATCCGTAAGACTCAATCCATAAGAGTGAAGCAGAAGAGCCTGGCTTGTCTCCATGCCGGTTCTGCTCAGGACCTGGCGCAGACCTTTTCTTGAATCCGGAATCGCCCGCAGGCTCCACCACCTTGAAAGACTGCTGCCGTCTCCACTGCATCCGACCGGCAGCTCCTCCGGCAGATAGACCGCCAGCACATATTCCAGTCTTCCCGTAAAGTTATCCATCTGTATCATTGAGACGTCTTTATCTTTATGCTTTAATACATAAAAACCTGACTGTATCTCCGGATCACTTCCGTTTCTCTTCTGTTGGACCCTAGGATCTTTCATGAGAGCTTCCTCCTTTTCCCGTATTTTATCATGCCGGGATTTCAGTGTAAAGTACGCCGAAACTGATCGGCAACGGGCAGTTCATGCAAGCATGGCGTCCGCTTGCCGGGCTTATTGCACAAAAGCCGGAGCTATGCTGATATGGTTCCTGTTCACACCGAACCTGATATCTGCACTTCTCCGGCATTTTCATCCATCCTATATTTTTACTCCAGCGCGGTCTGTTTCACCCGGTTCAGTCCCTTTGCCACCGCCGGGATACAGATGATGATCACCGTGATCACACCTTCCACCAGCAGGTAGCTGTAGTTATACAGGATCGGGTACAGGCTGCTCAGCGCCTTCGGGAAGTTCTCCGGCATATAGTCCATCCAGTAGAGATATCCTCCCAGCGCATGGAACGCTCCTCGTGCGATCACCGCAACGATATAACCCTTGATCAGACCGTTTTTGCTCTTTGCGAAAAATCCCGCAACACCCAGAGCGGCGAAAGCAAGGATATAGTCACAGCACACCTGGAAGAAAGAAAGGACATAAGGTTCCTGGATAAACTGAAGAATACCGTATACCAGTCCCACGAGAATGCCCGCCTTCGGACCGTACCAGTTTCCAACAAGAACGATAAAAAGCATACTGCACAGCGTCACGCTTCCTCCCCACGGCATATTGAAGATCTTGATGTAAGATGTGATAAACGCAAGCGCCAGTGCCATAGCGCAGAACACAAGCTGCTTTGTCCCCATCTTCTTTCTCTCTGAAACTTTTCCAGCGAAGACGAGCGCCGCGATAAAAAGCGCCACACCGATCACAATACATACCGCATATCCGGCAGTCGTCAGACCGCCCTCTGCATTTACAAGAAAACTGAACATAATAAAACCCTCCTTATCTTCAAGACTGAAAACAAAAAGGGCTCAAAATAACACTCATTGAGAACGCATCCCTACGTTGGCATTATCCAAATCAGGTTATGGGTCGAAGTTTACAACTTCCTCTCAGCCTGTAATACAAGCTCCCCTTGTCATCAATCTTATTCAATTTTTATGTCCTTTAGAAGGATACCGCGAAATATGTCGAATGTCAAGTTTCATCGGACGGGTTTTCTTTATCCGCCCTGCCCCATACCTGCATCGTGTATGCCTTGGGAGTCTGTCCCACATATTTCTTGAACGTGTCGCTGAAATATCTGTAGTGATGATATCCGACAAGTTCACTCACCTCATAAACTTTTCTTCCTTCTTTCAGGAATTCTTTTGCATGTTCTATCCTCAGGTTTGTCAGATATTTTACATAGGACATTCCCACCTCGCTCTTGAAAAGCACGCTGAGATAAGCCGGACTCATCTGCACCATGTCCGCCAGTTCATTCAGGCCGATATCTTCATTATAGTGCTGTTCGATATATGCAAGCAGTTCCAGGATCGTACCATGCCTGCTTCCGGTCTTTTCCGCTTCCAGGTATTTCCCGATATCCGAAATGATCCGCTGAGAATAGTTCCGTATCTGTTCTCTTTCCGTACATTTTTCCATTTCATGGAACGAAACCAGTTCATTTCTGGGGATATCTTTCCGATTCTCCTGAAGGATATCACACAGCATGCAGAGATATTTGTACACTTCCCGCCGCAGTTCCTGATCATCCGGATAGAGCAGTTCCAGTTCATCAAAGATTTCCTTTGCGGACCGGTAAAATTTCTCTACGTTCTCATTCAGCATTCCATTGATCCCCTCTTCCA
The DNA here is from genome assembly GCA_944377745.1 of uncultured Mediterraneibacter sp. Taxonomy (GTDB): domain Bacteria; phylum Bacillota; class Clostridia; order Lachnospirales; family Lachnospiraceae; genus Mediterraneibacter. The sequence continues at coordinate 25,433 of CALWFV010000023.1, forward strand.
GGATCTTGCTGATCTTCTCCTGTCTCCTTCTGTTCTCCTCGTATTCGTTCTTTTCCCGCCTTGCCCTGAAACAGTTTTTTTCCACCGTCTCAAGCACTGCGTTAAGTTTTTCCATACTGATCGGTTTGTCAATATATCCCATAACGCCAAGACGCAGCGCTTTCTGTGCATACTCAAATTCCGTATAGCCGCTGATCACTACGAATGCCGTATCCGGACATACTTCCTTCGCTGCCTCGATCATAGACAGACCATCCATTCCCGGGATCCTTATATCCGTGATCACAAGATCTGGTTTATATTTCTCGATGATATCCAGGCCATGGATCCCGTCGTAAGCCGAACCCACCACTTCATAGTCGAGTTTCTGTCTTCCTATCATCGCCTTGATTCCCTCAACCACAATATACTCATCATCGATCACTACCAAACGGTACATTCTATATCCTCCCCGGTTTCTCCGGAACAACGATCCTCACCGTTGTTCCCTTTCCAACTTCACTTTTTATGGTAACTCCGTAATTTTCACCGTAATTGAGACGGATCCTCTCCCTTACATTTCTTATGCCGTATCCGTTCTCCAGGCGGCTCATATCCGCAACGCCCACACCGTCGTCTGAGATTTCGATCACGATCTTCGTTCCCTCTTTGCGCGCTGTAATGCAGATTCTTCCCTTCCCCATCTTCGGTTCCAGTCCGTGGTACATGGCGTTCTCGACAAATGGCTGGAGGATAAACGAAATGATCCTGCACGACAGCACATCTCTCTTTGCATCCACATACAGAGTAAAACGGTCATTATACCTGATATTCTGCAGTTTCATATAATCTTCTACCCTGCGGATGGAATCCAGCACAGTCATATATTTTTCCCCGTTGTTCAGCGACAATTTAAAGTTCTCCGACAGGGCAAGGATCATCTCCGCAATCTGATCATCCCCGTGTATGATTGCGAGACAGTAGATAGAATCCAGCGTATTATAGAGGAAATGAGGATTGATCTGGGACTGGAGAAGAAGGAGTTCCGCCTCACGTTCATTGAGTTTTGAAGCCATCAGTCTCTCGGAAAGTTCCAGATTCGTGTTTACCATTTCCTTGAACTTATTTCCGATTCGGCCCACTTCGCTGTCGTCGAACTCTTCCGTAATATTTCTCTCACCTTCACCCACACTGCTGATCGTCCTCTCAAGCTGCTTCAGAGGATTCGTGATACTCCGGGAGATAAATTTTGCCAGGATAAAACAGAGCGCTCCAAGCACGACGCCCCAGGCTATCACGATATTGCGCAGGCTCTTGCTTGTAACATTGAGTTCATCTTTCTCCACAGCATTTACCATACTCCACCCGGTCAGTGAATTTTCTGTAGAAGAAAAGACATAATTCTTATTTTCCTCTTTTCCGGTAAACGCATTCAGAACATCCGTAATCTCATCGGAGTCGCTGTCACTGAACACCAGCCTGTCCCCATGATCGCGGTCCACGATCATATACATACTGGTCTTATATCCCTCGTCCCCTTTGACGATCATATTCCGGAACATCTCTCTGCTCAGATTTACAACAAGGCATCCTATAGGCTCTCCGGAAGATGTGTCATTGAGGATCTTCGTAAAACAGACAATTCCATCCTGATCCCATCCCCCGAGCACACCACGTCCCCAGAAGACTTCCCGCCCCTGCGCTGCCTCGGTCTTTTCATACCACTCTTCTTCCTTAAAATCATGGTCACGGTAATAATAATAGAAACTGTAAGTTCCACTGCTTGTATTGCTCATCAGATAATAATGTCCATAAAAGTCCATCAGGGCAATACTGTTGATGGATTTCTCCTGCCTTGTAACAGTCTCCAGTACGGTATCCAGCTTTCTCTGATCTGAAAGTAAAAATTCAATCCCGTTGTATTCCAGTTTTCCCCCCAGCAGTGTCCCCAGCTCCTTATTCTGCAGGATAGAACGGCTGTTGTCCACGATGGGTTGCATCACAAGATCCATGACCCTGCTGGAATTCCGTAGTGTGGTCTCATGGGACACCTGATAGTTTTTCTCCATGGAACTCTTATTCGTATAGTAGGCGATCAGCCCAAGGATTACCAGAGAAAAGATCGTAAAAGAGAGCATGGCCAGAAAGATCTGCTCCTGAATCGTATGTCTTTTCCACCACGTTTTCTGACGCAGGAATCTCTCTTTCATCATCTGTTACGCCTCCCTCTCCGCCGATCCTCTCAGATCGGACTTTCTTTTATCCGCCGGTTCTGCGCTTCCCCTGCGCAGACGCATACCGACATTGTAACACAGCCGCTGTCTGTCCGCCACACAATCCGGCCGCCTCTGACCGCTGTTCCTCCTGCCGGACAGCTCCGACATCTATTTTCTTCCGGCACCTTCCTTTTTTTGTGTAAGGCGCACCGCCATATACTCTCTTCCGGGAAGCTCCACACGGAATTTCCCTTTTGCCGTTCCACGGTCTTCAATAGTCATATTCCAGGTATCGATCACCTCCACCCGGAATTCTGTCGTGTCGTCAAAATAGAATTCCTTAAACGCCGGGCAGGTAAATCCATAATAGATCAGGTACCAGCTTTTCACCGCTCTTCTCCACTCGCTTTCCGGAACGCCGCACACACAGTCCCACTTCAGATCATAAGGTGCGATCCCATGCCCCGGCACTTTTGAGATGATATCATAAAGGAATCCAAACCTTTTCCAGCTCTCTCCCCGGAGTTTCCCTCCGTGTGACCACCACAGCTCCTCCTCCGGATTGAGAAGGGTTTCGCCGTGACCTGCGTACCCGCCTCTTAAAAACGCCTCCCAGAATCTTCTGACCAGCTCCCGTCCACTGATATTTCCCCAGCCAAACTGCAGATTTCCTTCATAACAGATTTCGTCCAGGACTACAGGTTTTCTGTATATTTCCCTCCACTGCGCCACATTTTCCGCGCTCAGATAAGGGTCCTGCCTCTGGATGCTGCAGTGGGTGATCCAGGGCCTTCTGTAGTCGTAGAAACCATGGCAGTTATGAATGGATCGAAGGTGGCTGTATGGATCCTCCTCACAGATAATCCGTGCATATCGTTCCCAGTCCTTCAGCGTCTTATGTTCCATCAAGTCATACTCATTTGCCAGGGACCACCACACATTCCGGTATGCGGAAAACCTTGCCAGCACATATCTCCAGTACAGATCGTCTTCTTCTTTTGACATACAGGAAAAGCCCCACCGGTCATAGGGATGCATCACAATGATATCTGCCTCGATCCCCAGTTCCATCACTTTCTGTATACAAGCCTCAATATGCCTGAAGTGCTCCGGATTAAATCTCGTAAAGTCCCAGTGGTTTCCCTCGGATTTTTCATCATAATCATTGAAGTTGTCCGCGGTCAGCACACTGCAGTCCATGGGTGTCCCCTCGTATGGAAAACTCCTCGGGTCTGTCAGGTTATATGCATAATGTTTTGGGAAAATGCAGAAACGAATCTTATTAAACCGGGCTTTCTTCAGGTTTTCAAGTGTATCCCTGATCCGGCTGTCAGACTGCAGTTCCCACACATAGCAGGTTGTCCCCACAGAATAGTAGGGTGTGCCGTCCTCGTAGGCAAAATGATACGTATCCGCCACTCTGACCGGGCCGTGGTTCCCTGCCTCAGCCGGGAGCGTTTCAAAGGTCCCCTCCTCCGATATCCCGAAACCGGTCTCAACCCGGAACTTATATGTTCCTTCAAAAGAAGGCATGAAACGGAGCCGGTAGGTTCCCTCTCCGTCATAAAAACCTTTGACTGTTTTTTCCTCACTCTTTCCGGAAAATGTACCCTTTATCCACTGTTCCGTGAACGGATTTCCACAGTCCGGTCCCTGAATGCTTATCTCCCACGCTCCCCATCGCTGTACTTTATCACTGTATTTTATCGCCTTCTGTTCCACTGTTCTTCTCCCTCCTCTGTCGTTTTCACAATGTGCCTGTGCAGAGAAAGCGGATCATACGACCCGCTTTGCTGTCCGTCCTGATGCAGGGCCTGTCATTCCCCGCTTTCAAGCACTCTGAAATATTTAAAATCAGCATAATTGCTCTGTGTATCCATATCATGGCAGTATATCCCGAAATGAGCCCCTGTAAATCCCACACAATGCTCATCCGTCAGGATCTGCGTATCTGCTTCTGCTGTCTTGTTATACTCCTGTCCGTCCCGGGACCAGGAAAACACCGCAGACTTTCCGTCCTCATCCGTCTCGATCCGCAGATGGATCAACTCTGTCCGTTCCGTCTTTTGTCAGAATGAAGAGGAAGAAGTTACTGGTATCATAAAAATATGTAGCTCCCGCCCCCTGCCGTTCCGACCGGGGCATAAATTCCATGCCACACTCCATCCCGCTCTTCCGGCGGGACTGTTTCACCGCCACAAGGCTGGTACGGAAACAGGAAGTAAGAAATTCATGTCCATACAGACGGAGCCACCCTTTCCGCTCAGTCAGGGATAGGATCTTCTCCGGAGGCACCCGCAAAGTAGAAAATGGCCGGGCAAGGTGCGGTATGCCAACATCTGTCTCACACCATCTGATCTCATTGCTCTGCCTGATCTTATCAAACCGTTCCGGGTCCTCTATCCTGCTCTCTGACCGGGCCGCATTGAGCCCCTCAGGGGATTCCGTTGTCATTCTCCCGTATCTTCCCCCGGCGTTCAGGCGCAGCCATCCGTCTTCATTCCAGGACACTTTCTGAACGGCTGTCTCTCTTCCCAGAACGCAAAGCCCTCTGTCGTCCGGCCTCGCACAGAGGTGAAACAGATACCACTCCCCGTTCTGCGTCTGCACCAGATCTGCATGGCCACACTTCTGCAGCGCGTCCGGATCTTCCCAATCCGAAGTGAGGATCGGATTCTCCGGATCCTGCTCATAGCTACCCCACAGGCTTCTCGAACGGCACATGACTTCACAGTGTTCGTAAGCTGTTCCTCCCTCCGCCATCATCAGATAATACCAGTCTCCGATATGGTAAATATGAGGTCCTTCCGTAAACCCACGCCCGGTTCCGGCACATACATTTTTTGCCGGACCGACAAGTCTCTTGCTCTTTCTGTCAAATTCCTGCACCTGGATCCCTTTGAATCCGTTGATCATATTGACCAGATAGGACCTTCCGTCCGTATCGTGAAACAGGGACGGGTCGAAGCCGGTACTGTTCAGATATACCGGCTCCGACCACTTCCCCATAATATCATCTGTCCACACAACGTAATTGTGAGTATTAAAATACCCTGAGGTTCCCCTGGTCTTTACGTCTGTAAAAACCAGCCAGAACCGCTCTCCGTCCCAGGAGATGTCCGGTGCCCACACACCGCAGGAATCCGGATTTCCTTCCATATGAAGCTGACTCTCCCGCAAGAGAGGCGAAGGAATCTGCTCATACTGCTCCAGGTCTTCTGTCCGGTACAGTTTTACCCCGGGAAACCACTCAAAAGTGGACGTCGCCACATAATATACGTCTCCCACACGGACCACACTGGGATCCGGGCTGAATCCCCTTAGCACCGGATTTCGGATCATTTTATTCCTCTCCACTGTGCCATGGGCTCCTTTCCATCCAGTTCATCTCTCATATTCAAAGCAAGGATATTCCAGTTGATAAATCCGCCGTTCATGATCGGCTCTCCTGTAAACGGGTTATAATACTCGTGCAGACTTCCTGTCTTCTCCAGATCTGTGCCCAGAAGCTTCACTGTCCTCTCATACATCAGCTCCGCCTCTTTGCGGTACCCGTAATTCATCAGTCCCCGGAATACCACATAGTTTGCGATCAGCCAGATCGGTCCCAGCCAGTTTGACGGGTTGTTTGTCACAGAAAGGTCAAACATCTTCTCATCCTTCGCCAGTGTCGTTACTCCATAGTCTGAATTAAATGTAGCTTCGTCAAAGATGTGTTTCACCATCTCTGCCGCCTGTTCCTCTGTGGCGATCTTCGCGTACATGGGGATGAACCCTGACCAGACTCTCACCTTTATGGGAAGAGTTTTCCAGAATACTCCCAGTCCCTCGTGAAACCAGTCGAATTTCCGTGTCCTGATGTCCACATCCGCCGAGTAGAAAAACCGATCCCGCGGATCCCAACATTCCCTCTGGATCGCCTCCACGAGTTTTTCGCGTTTCTCACGGTAATGTCCTGTCCGGTCCTCTCTTCCAAACACCCCGCATATTTTTTCCATGGCTTCCAGTTCCACGCATAGAAAGCTGTTCAGGAAAATATTCGCAGTGGAAAACTTCGGTCTTCCAAATGTCGCCGGATCGTTGTCCATTCCGATCATGATATCATCACACCAGACATACAGACCACAGTGTTCAAAATAGTAGTTCCTGTCATAGCACTCAAAATATTTCTCCAGATTGTCGAAATATCTTTCACACCATGAGTAATCATTTATGTATTCACTGATCAGCACGATCTGGCTGCACAGGAAAGGCTTATGCATGTTCATGAGCACGCCTTCCTTGTGCTTCATATTCAGATAAGGCTCCGGCCAGTCCGCTACCTCGATCATCATGGGAATATATCCGTCCTCAAGCTGATGATCCATAAAGTTGTGTATATTTCCCTTTGCATGTTCGATCAGGAGATCCTTTGTCTCCCCATCGTCATAACGGTCCGCCAGATTCAGGAAACCGTAGACCGACCAGTAGGTATCCCAGTCCCATACGTTTCCGTCATACACAGACCCCGGATCGATAAAGGGATACCGGATAAAACTTCTCGGCTGTTTCAGCACGTCACTCGTGTGATCCATCACAAATTTCTGCAGTTCATCCGCATAGCGAGTACATTTTTCTCTGTCCATCTCTTATCCTTTCACTGCGCCGGCAGTCATTCCTTCCATTACCTTCTTGTTCAGTCCCATGTATACAAGGAGCATCGGGAAAACGCTCATGGACACGGATGCAAAGATGGCGCCCCAGTTCTTGTTTCCAAACTCATCGGAGAAATACAGCAGTCCGGTCTGCACTGTCTTCAGGGAAGAATCACTGATAAATGTCATGGAAAACAGCAGGTCGTTCCACTTAAAGAAGAACTGGAGTACAAGCACAGTAACGATCGCATTCTTCATCAGAGGCACAACGATATGCCACATCATTTTGTAGATTCCGCATCCATCGATCACCGCCGCTTCCATGATATCATCCGGAAACGATCTCAAGTATCCCTGTACCAGATATATGGAAAGCGAAAGCCCGAACGCGATATACGTAATGATCAGACATATTCTTGTGTTGAGCAGTCCTGTTCTGTTATAAATCTGGAACAGCGGAATCAGACATGTAGCGACCGGGATCATGATACCCAGGGAGAATATCTTCGCCACAGTATCTTTCATCTTCCATTTCATCTTTGTCACGGCAAAGCCCACTGTCGTTGCAAAGATCACGATAAACAGAAGCGATACAACCGTACAGATCAGACTGTTCAGGAAATAGGTTGACATGTTTCCTCTTGTCCAGGCATCCACATAGTTCTCAAAATAGAATCCCTCGTTCAGCGCATAGGCCGGATTGTCGCTCCACTCGTGCTGCTGCTTCAAAGATGCTGTGAGCATCCAGAAAAGAGGATATACTTCAAGGACACAGATGAGAAAGATGATAACGCCCTTGATACCGGATTTCACTTTTTTCATTCTGATCTCCTCCTAATATTTTTCTTTCACGTCGAACCGGTTGATCAGCATCGATCCCAGGATACAGATCAGGAAGATCACGATAGCCACAACGCTTCCGTATCCGACATTATTATAGGTAAACGAAACGTCATACATGTACATGGACAGCGACTTCGTAGCCGATCCCGGACCTCCGCCTGTCAGCGCCAGTGACGATTCAAACATTTTCACTGTTCCTGAAAAACTGAATACCAGACATGTGATGATCATCGGGCGGAGCAACGGAAGAAGGATATGGCGGAACAGACCAAAACTTCCTGCCCCATCGATCCTTGCCGCTTCCAGGATATCATCCGGGATATCAAGGAGCGCTCCGTAAAAGATCACAGAATAGAATCCCATCGCAACCCACACGTCCATGACACACAGCGCCCACAGCGCGGTACTCTCCTGTCCGATCCAAGCCTGTACCAGATTGTCCAGTCCCACTGCACTCAGAAGAGAGTTGAGCAGTCCGTAATTCGGCTGGATCTCGTAGATCTTCGCAAAAAGCTGTCCGACAGCAACAGTCGGAAGGACTACCGGAAAGAAGACCAGAGTACGCACGATCGTCTTGCAGCGGCTCAGCCAGAACTTGAACATCAGGGCAAGAAGAAGTCCCAGCCCAACCTGCCCCACGGTAACGGCAAGTACATATTTTACATTGACGATCAGAGAATTAACAAAGTTCTTATCATGGAAAAGTTTCACATAGTTGTCCAGTCCTGTAAATTCCCACTGCAGACCTGGGCTGCCGCTGTAAAGAGAGTAGTACAGCGACCATACCACAGGCACGAGCACGAGAATAGCATAAAGGATGAGCGCGGGGACAACAAACAGCGCGATCGCTTTTTTATTTCCTAATACTTTATTCATATCGTTTTGTCCTTTCCTAAAAAAGGAGAAGCGTTCGGGATCCAAATGGCTTCTCCGAACACTCCTCCTGCTTTAAACCAGATGTTTTAGTTTCCGCTCATGTCATAAGCATCCTGGATCGACTGCATGTATTCCTGTCCTGTCATATCTCCATTGAGAAGCGGCTGAACATTCTCCTGTGCGATGCTGGAGACTTCCGCGTTCATCTTAGCTTCCCACCATGCAAATCCTTCTGTTGATTTTGCGATCTCATCAAGGACAAGCTGTGTGTACGGATCCATATCTTCTGTAGAAGTCGTATACGTATATCCTTTTACAGTTCCCAGTTCTTCCATTGCAACATTACCCATGTTTTCAATGAAATATTTCATGAACCATGCTGTTCCTTCATCAAGTTTTGCCTTATCCATTGCAAGGATATTTCCACAGTTCATTGAGTAGGATGTAGAAGAGCTGATCGACTCATCGTATACCGGGATATTGAAGAATCCAATTCCATCCTCGCCTGCTGTGTTCTGTGTCGGGTCTGTCAGGTTCTGTGTCAGCCAGGAGCCTGTGTAGAAGATTGCTGCCTGTCCGTTCATCAGCATGGATGCTGCTGTATTCGCGTCAACTGTTGTCACGCCTTCTCCGAAATATCCCGCATCAGCCCATGACGCCAGCTTATCCGCTGCTGCGACAAGTCCTTCGTCAGTATAAGGAATTTCTCCGTTTGCCGCCTTCGTCATCACATCGTTTCCAAGGGTCCTTACCGCATACGCGTTGATCAGACGTGTTGCAAGCCATTTGTCAGATCCGCCTGTCGCCATCGGCTGGATCCCTGCCGCGTCAAGTTTCTCAAGAGCTGCATCAAACTCATCCCATGTCGTCGGCACCTCAACTCCGGCCTTCTCGAACAATGCCTTATTGTACCAGAATCCTTCCACGTTCAGACCGAGCGGCAGATCGTAAAGATCTTCTGTTCCGGAGAGGTCTTTCATAATAGATACAGCGCTTTCACTTAATGAATCCCAGGCATCCAGCGCATCTACCAGGTCGGATACATTTGCCACCTTATCTGCATCGATAAGGGTTGTCAGAGGAGCTCCCGCCTCATATGCGAAGAGATCCGGCAGATCATTTGAAGAAGAAAGTGTTGCGATCTTCTGTGTCAGATCATCTGCTGCAACATACTCATACTCCCAGTCGAAATTTGGATTTACATTATCTTTGTAATCCTGACAGATCTTATTGATCAGGATTCCGTTATCGTTGTCCTCCGCCCAGATGGACAGGATCTTGATGCTCTTCTCAAGCTGCGGATCCTCTCCACTGTAGTCTACATCCTGCCAGGCTGTGGAACTTTCGTCCGCTGCGGCTCCTGAGTCAGATGATCCGCCGCCGCATCCTGCGAGGAGTGACGCTGTCATCATTACACATAACATCGATGCGATTATTCTTTTTTTCATCGGTTTTCCTCCCTTATCCTTTTCTTTCATTTGTTCTTTTTGTTTTGCGTCCCGGGATTTGCTTGTTGATTACATCTTAAACATCCTACGTTTGATTTACCAGTGTGCATTTTTTTATATTTTGTTCAGTTTTTTATTGTTGCAACATAAAAAAGAGGACATTTTATGCATGTTCCACAATTTCATGTCAGGAAGTTTATACAAATCGTCTCAATTCCATTTTGCAGACAATTATTCTATAAAGATCTCAGGGAATAAGATCACCTCAAATTATTCACAAATTTCATAAAGTGCATTACGTATTTTCCAGATCACATCCCAATCCTGATACGCACTGATCTGCAGGAAATACAGTATGGAAAAATTTCTGTTCAGATCAGCCATAAAATATGGACCTGTCCATCCATCCCATCCAAACTCGCCGGCGTGACCGGTTCCAGGGATCGCATCATCATTTACTAGAACACGCATTAGATAACCATATCCATACCCTCTCATTTGAGGGAAATAAACGCTTTCCGTCTGAGAGCTGTTCAGACCATTCACAGTAAATTTCCTCACTGTATCTTCTCTCAGTATCCGCCTTTCCTTCCATATCCCACCACATGCAAGCATATTCGCAAAATGACTGTAGTCTTCCATTGTAGACACCAAACCGGCTCCTGCCGATTCAAACGCCGGCGGTTCCAGGCACAACGTAAGACCAAGGTATCTTTCTTTTTCGATCTGCAGTCCTTTCTCCGTCCTCCGGTACAGCTGGGCAAATCTTCCCCTCTTTTCTTCGGGAACATAGAATCCGGTATCATACATCTCCAAAGGATCAAAAATATACTTTTTAAAAAGATCGCTCAGCCGCAATCCTGACACTTCCTCCAGGATTGCTCCCAGCACATCTGCCGAGAATCCATAATTCCATGCTTTCCCCGGCTGAAAAATCAAAGGGCATTCCGCCATCCTCCTGACCACTTCTCTCGTAGAATGGGGTGTGCCAATCTTTCCCCCTTCTTTGAGTCCTTCCATGATATCATCCATTTCTTTCTGTACTCCCTGACTTCCCGGATAAACGATCCCTGAAGTCATATTCAGAAGATGACTTATCCTGATGGTGTCAGCAGGCTCCAATCGTCCATCCGGTCTCCTGACTTTCATCATTCCATACTCCGGAAAATATTCACGGACAGGAGTGTTCAAATCCAGTCTTCCCTCTTCCACAAGACACATTGCCGCAGCAGCAGTTACTGGTTTTGTCATGGAATAAACCCTGTAGATCGTATCTGGTCCTGTATCTGATCCAAGTTCAACATCTGCCTTTCCGCAACATACGTGAACAAGTTTTTTTCCACGAAGAAAGCAGGCTGCCTGACCGCCTGCAATCTTTTCTTCTTTTATTTCGTGTTGTAAAATCCCTTTAATTCTGTTCGTTATTCTCTGTATCTTTCTTTCATTCATCATCCGCCTCGCAGGGTGCCAAAATAAGCACCTCTCTTTTCCCCATAGTAATTCTTCCTGTCAATGTTTTACCTGTCAGCAGATCATAAAATGCTCTGTCATCCAAATTTACAATGGTATCTTCCTCTGCATGATTGATAAGAAATACTGTCGTACCTTTCTCATTCTCACGAACGCAGACTTCAATATTATCCTCTGCATCAATATAAGGAACAATACCGTTATTCTCACAAATTTGATCTGTAAACTTTCTCAGAAAAGCCGCTTCCGGGCATGTACCGATATAATATGCCTTTCCCTTTCCATATTCATTCACTGTCATACAGGGACTGCCCTCGTAGAAATCCTTTCCATAGACAGCCAGAGTCTTCGCTGATTCCGTATGTATCTGATCACATAAAAAGCCGCATACATACGTACCATTCACTCCCTTCCATTCCCGGATCACCATCTGATTTGTCTCATCAGGATACATTGCATCTGTCTCTTCAACCCATATTCCAAGCATTTTCCTCAATTTTCCCGGATAGGCTCCGAATATGCACCTGTCATTTTCGTCTGCAAGTCCGCTCATATATGTAGTAATCAGCGTTCCGCCACATTTTACAAATTTCTCTAGTCTCTCAGCTACCCCTTCTTTCATCATATACAGAAGCGGAGCCACAATAACGCGGTACTTTCCAAAATCCGATGTCACTTTCAAAATATCCACGGAAATATGATTTTCAAAAAATGCTTTATAATAATGGTGTACCTGATTCAGATAGTCCATATCCTGAGTAGGACCGCTGCACAGTTCCAGCACCCACCAGTTATCCCAATCGAAAAGGATTCCCACTTTTGCCGGAACTCTTGCTCCCAGAACCCGGTCTCCCAGACCTTTCAGTTCTTTTCCGATCTGACTGATCTCTCGGAATATCCTGGTATCATCCCTGTCAGCATGTGAGATTACAGCCCCGTGAAATTTTTCCTGTCCTCCTACAGACTGTCTCATCTGAAAAAACAGGCATGCATCTGCCCCGTGCCCGATTCCCTGATAAGCGATCGTCCGCACCTGCCCCGGACGCTTTATTTTATTATAAGGCTGCCAGTTTTGCTGATTTGGGGATTGTTCTGCAATGATATACGATTTCCCATCTTTCAGCGCCCTCATAATGTCATGCTTCATTGCCGGAAAACTAGGGTCGTCTTTCGGAGACGGATAATTATCCCAGGCCGCATAATCCATAACCTCTGTCATTTCAAACTGATTCAGCTTTTTTATGAACCCGGATATGTTGCTGAATACTGGAATCTCAGGGGTATATTTTCTCAGCACACTGGCTTCATTCAAAAAACATTCTTTCGTTGAATCGGTCATAAACCTCATATAATCCAATTGCACTGCAGGGAAAAAACGATAATCGTCATTTTTCTCTGTCGGAAGATAAATTTCATCAAATGAATACACTGTTCTGCCCCAAAATGCAGTATTCCACTTCTCATTTAAATTATCTGTCGTTCCATATCTTCTTTTCAGCCATTCTCGAAATTTTTTCTGGCAATTATCACAATAACAATATGTTCCATACTCATTTGCAACATGCCAGCCTAACAATCCCGGATAATCCTTGTAGCGTTTCGCCATCGCTTCCGCAATAGCAGCCGCACGTTCCCTGTATTTTTCACTGTTAACGCAGAAAAAAACTCTCATTCCATGGGTTCTCTTTCTCCCGGCAATATCCACCGGAAGCACTTCCGGATATTTTCTGGACATCCACGCCGGCTGTGCCGTTGTAGGCGTCGCCAAAAAAACATAAATCCTGTTCTTCCACAGCTTATCCAGGATTCTATCCAACCATTCGAAGCTGTACACACCTTCTTCCGGTTCAAGTTTTGCCCACGAGAAAACCGGAAGCGTCACCAGATTTATCCCCGCTTTTTTAAAAAGTTCCATATCCCGGTCGATTGTCTTATCGTCCCACTGATCTGGATTATAGTCACCTCCATACAGAATAAAAGGAACTTTTAAATTATTTTCCATACTCTGTTCTCCTATTCTAATCGTTTCACACTTTGTCTGACGATCAGAGATGCGGATACTTCCATCTTCAGATTTCCTTCCCCTTCTTCCTCCATTTTGTCTATCAAAAGATTTACTGCCACAATTCCCATTTTTTTCTTCTGAACCTGTATTGTTGTAAGAGGCGGATCCAGAATTTCAGACAAGGGCATATTATCAAAACCAATCACAGAAATATCCTCCGGAATCCTGTATCCCAGTCTCTTAAGAGACTGAATCGCAGAAATTGCAAGGATATCGTTATCTGCAAAAAATGCAGTCGGCATTTCTTTCAATGATTCCAGTCTTTTCTGGGTTTCTTCCTGAAGTGAATCCCCACCATTTGTATCAAACTCCAGGATATACTTTTTTTCTATCGGTATATTAAGGCGTTCCATCGCTATAAAAAACCCAAAATATCTATCCCTGAAATTATTTGCATTCTGTGTAATATGAAAATATCCGATCCTTCTGTGTCCCATTTCCTTTAAAAAGGAAACAGCCTCAAAAACACCCTGTTCATTATTAATCGTCACACTGTCATATTTCTTTGTTCCAATATAGTTGTCCAGTACTACCAGTGGCATATCAAGCTCCATAAATGCATCCAGCTGATTTTCGTTCATTTCTGTTGCAAGCAAAATCACTCCATCAGCTTTGATTCCACGGATCCTCAACAATTCATCCTGAAAAGACTGCTGATCCATATAACTGATCATCAGCTGAAAGTCTCTTTTTTTCGCCTGACTTTCCACACCTTCAATTATTTCTGAAAACAGCTGTGAAAATCTCTGGGCACCATCCCCCTGAGTCGCATTTTTTCTATACACCACGAACAGGATAGTCTTCTTCTGACCTCCTCTGCCGCTGAACATATCCTCACAGCCCAGCTCAATCACTGCTTTTCTGACCTTTTCTCTGGTTGCTTCGCTGATTCCCGGACGATTGTTTAAGACAAGTGAAACCGTAGCCGGTGAAAGATTTAGTTTCTGTGCCAGTTCCTTTACTTTCATCAATCTTCATCCCCCGTCTAAAATTTTATAAATCTTTATAAATTATCTAATACCCGGTTTCAAATGTCAATAAATCCCTGCAATATTTTACTTCACTGATCCCACCATTCCTTCTACAAATGCCTTTTGAAGCAGGAAAAAGACAAGTACTGTCGGAAGAGTTGAGATAATGATGCCTACCATAACCATTCCATAATCCGGAGTAAATCCCGCCGCCAGATTTGAAACGGCAAGCGGAAGAGAAAATTTATCTGTACTCTGCAGTGCGATCAAAGGCCACATATAGTTATTCCAGCTCGCCATAAACGCAAAGATTCCCGCAGCAGCATAAGTCGATTTCATCATAGGCATATATATTCTGAAAAAAATCCCGTATTCTCCAAGACCATCAACCCTGGCCGCCTGTATTGTTTCCAGCGGAAATGCATGTGTATTCTGCTTAAAAAAGAAGATCAGAAACGGCGTACCGATCGCAGGAAGAATAATAGAACCGAAGCTGTTAAGGAGCCCCAGATTGGAAAACATTCGGAACATCGGAATGATCTTTGCCGCAAAAGGAACCATCATTGATGCGATCAGCGCCAGAAACAGAATATTTTTTACTTTTCCCGGGAAAATCACAAAAGCATATCCCGCTATTGAACATATAAGAAGAGACAATACTGTGATTACAATTGCCAGAAATGCCGAATTCATAAATGCCCTCAAAATATCCGCATTCTGAAACGCATTTCTTACATTAATTAACAGGGCATTTCCAAAAGTAAGCTTGCCCATTGTAATATCCTTCGAAACATTTGTCGCGCTCACGATCATCCAGTAAAACGGGAAAATGCAGATAAGCGAAAACAAGATTAAAAACGCGTGTTTAAATAATGACTTTATCCTTCTCATTCTTTTTCACCTGTTATCCCTTTCTGAATTATCGTTAATATGATAATCAAAACAAATACTACATATGAAACCGCCGCGGCATATCCGTAACTCGGCACATAAGTAAATGACAGATCATAAATATATTCTGATATTGTCCTGGTTGCATCTCCCGGACCTCCATTTGTCAGGTTGACCACCTCATCAAACAACTGAAGCGTATTAGTCAGTGCCATAATGCTTGTCAAAAATATGATTGGTTTGAGCAGCGGCATCGTAATGCGGAAAAAGGACTGGAAGAAACTGCATCCGTCCATTTTTGCCGCTTCATAGATTGACGAATCGATGTTCTGCATTGCGGACAGGTAAAAGATCATATAATACCCTGTATATCTCCAGATCAGGGCAAAAATTATAACAACCTTAGCCCAGTTTTTGTCCAGTACAAACGGAATCGCGTCATCAATCAGATGCAATTTCAACAGCATCTGGTTAACAATTCCGTCTACCGCAAAAATGTTTTTAAAAAGAATAGCATAAGATACCATGGATGTGACACAAGGAAGGAAAATGCATGTTCTGTATATACCTCTTCCTTTTAATTTGCTGTCATTCAGCAGTACCGAGATCAGCAGTGCAAGCAGCAGCATTACCGGTATCTGCACCACTGCATATAAAAGAGTATTTCCAAGTGTCGTCCAGAAGGTGGAATCCTGGAGCATCCTGATATAGTTTGCAACCCCTGAAAAGCTTAAATTTGCGCCTTTTCCTGTCTGAAGCGAAAGGAAAAACGCCTGAATCATCGGTATATAGCTGAATACAAGGACAAATATCGCCGCAACAGTCACCATTGACCAACCCGTCAGTGCCGTCTTTGTCTTTCCTTTTAAGCTCATATGATTCTCCTTTTCGACTGAATAAATCCGGGAGGAATCCCTTTATAGCAGCACCATTCCTCCCGGTTTCACAATTTTATTTACTGTATAGACTGTTCGAATTGCTGTTCGGCATCCTGAAGATTTTCTGTCAGATCTCCGCCTTCAAGGATAGACGGTGTAACACCAAGAAGAGCTGACTGTGCTTCTGCAGAAAACGCTCCGGTATCGACAGCCGGAATCTTACTCATCCAGTCCGCCAGAAGTTTGTTTACCTGCTGTCCGCCAAAGAACTCAAATTCCTGATCATACGCTTCGACATCTGATGCCGGAAGATATGTTCCGATGATACTTTTTTCAGACAAAAGCGTATTATACAATTCTGTGCTTCCGCCAAAGGTCTTTGAAAGGAAATCAGCTGCAAGTTCAGAATTTTTACTGTTCTTTAATACAAACCAGCTTGATCCTCCCTGATTTGAGTAATGAGTCGCTCCCTCTGTACTCATCTTCGGAACAGGAGCGATCTTCCATTTTCCGCTCTGATCCTCTGACTGGATGATCGTAGATGTCATCCAGCACCCTCTGAGAACGCATGCGACATCTCCGCCATTTACAGCACCTGCAAATTCGGTCCAGTCACTCACAACCTTGGTAAAGTCCGAATCATTTAATCTGCAGAAGATATCGTAACACTCTTTTAATGCAGCGTTATCTGCAAAATCTGCGTTCCCTTCTGCATCAGTAAACCATTTTCCGGTCGACTGGAGCATAATCTGAAACTCTGCAATATCATTTGGATTGAATGTCTGAAGCATATGTCCCTTTTCTTTCAGTTTCTCCCCAAGTTCCAGATATTGATCCCAGGTAAGATCCTGCATCATTTCATCTGTATAGCCAATCTCACTCAGATAATCCGTCCGATAATAAAGCGCTGCGACTCCACTGTCAAACGGTACCCCATATGTGACTCCGTCATAACTGACAGCCGCTGTCTTATACTCGGCAAAATCATCATAGTTGATCACGTCTTCCATCGGTCGAAACGCATCTGGATAGGACATCAGATAGCCCTGCGCATTCAGATCGCTGATAAGAACGATATCCGGAAGATCATCTGTCACACCTGATGCAAGCACTGTGTGCAGTTTTGTAAGGCAATCATCTTTCGCCATCTCAACAAAGTTAATCTTAACACCATCACCATAAACTTTCTGCGCTTCCTCAAGAGCATAGCCGTTCATATTTTTATCCCAGCCCCATACAGTGATCTCATTATCTTCGCTCTTTCCCGCCTCCGATGTCTGTTCATCCTGAGCGGCCGAATCTGAAGCTGCCCCGCTTCCGCACCCCGCCAGCACAGAGGCCGCCATCACACCCGCCAGTAAGGATGCCAAAATTTTCTTTTTCATTTCATGTCCTCCTTTTTAAATTTGGTTTTAAAAATTTATAAATCTTTTAACAAAATAATATTCCATTTTTCCAGATTGTCAATAGTTTTTAAATATCTCATTCATTTTTTGTTTATTTTATCTCATATTTGCATCTATTTTTTATGCAATATACCTATAATTCGTATTTAATTTTTTATAAATAGTTTAGTTATTTTTATTAAACACAAATATTATCACACTTTAAAAAGCCCTTGTGAATTTTCCACATATTATCTTTCTAAATCTTGTCACTTTTATAGTCTTTACAAAATTATACTTTTATGTAATTATAAAAACATCTAAACATCCTACGTAGTATGTTTATACCAGAATAAGGAGGACAAATACCATGAAAATCGGTTTGGTTTACACCAGCACCACACCTGAATTGATCGAACTCGTTAATAAAGAAGTGAGAAAACAACTCGGCGATGAAGCGGAACTCCTTCATTATGAAGACCCTTCCATTCTCTCCGAGATCCGGGAACACGGATATGTGACTACTGCTCCGGCGGCAAGACTGATCTCCATGTTCATGCAGGCGGCACAGGACGGAGCCGACGCGATCCTGAATATCTGCTCTTCCGTAGGTGAAGTCGCTGACTGCATCCAGGACGCAGCCCGCTACATCGGGGTTCCCATCGTCCGCATCGACGAAGAGATGTGCCGAGACTCAGTCCGCAGGGGTACGCGCATCGGCGTGATGGCAACCCTGCCCACCACACTGGAGCCCACGAAAAATACGGTAAAACGTGTTGCACGTGAAATGAACCGGGAGATCACCCTTGTCGACAGTCTTGTCGACGGCGCCTTCGGTCTGGATCAGGATCAGTTTCGCACCCTTCTTTTAAATAATGCGGAGCAGATCAAAGACAAGATTGATATCCTTCTCCTCTGCCAGGGTTCCATGGCGTACTGTGAAGAATACCTGGAAGAGAAGATCGGTGTTCCGGTCGTCTCCAGCCCAAGGTACGGCGCGGCAGCACTCAAAGAGGCGCTGAAATCCAAGGGTGTACTCTGATATACTGAAACTATTTGTTATCATTATTAAGATGTTGGGGCAAAAGTTCCCAACCAGGAGGTTATGATATGCTGACTGATACACACAATTCTCCTTACGCCAAAGTCTCTCCCCTTCCCTGCGGCTGCACACGCTGGACAAAGGGATTCTGGACGGATGCGGAGGAGTCAAATACCAAAAACACTGTTCCTCATCTTCAGAAGATGTTCGAGTCCAAGGACATCAGCCATGTTCTGGAAAATTTCCGGATCTGTGCAGGCGACGCGGAAGGTTCCTTTGACGGGACCGTATTCGGCGATGGAGATTTTTATAAATGGATGGAGTCCGCCGTATACAGTGCGTCTCTGAGCGGCGATCAGGCTCTCCTTGACAAGCTCGACGAATACATCGACCTGATCGGCCGCGCCCAGCTTGACGACGGCTATATCTCCACAAAGCAGATCATCGGCGAGAGGGAGAACAACGGTATCTCCCGTCTGGGCGACATCAACGACTTCGAAGTCTATAATTTCGGGCATATGTTTACTGCGGCATGCCTTCACAAACGTCTCACAGGGAAAGACAATTTCCTGGATATCGCCAAAAAGGCCGCCGGCTATCTCGATCACCTTTATCATGAAAGCGCCCGCACCGGCAATGTCCAGACCGCCGTATGCCCTTCCCATTATATGGGGCTTATGGAAATGTACCGTACCACTGGAGAAAAGAAATATCTCGATCTCGCCCAACTGGCGATCCGGCTCCGTGATTCGGTCAAAGACGGTCTGGACGACAATCAGGACCGTATCCCTGTGAAGGAACACCGTAAGATCATCGGCCATGCCGTACGTGCCAACTATCTGTATGCCGGCATCGCGGATCTCTGCCTGGAAACAGGAGACGGGGAATATATTAATGTACTCCACAGCGTGTGGGATAATCTGATCCATCAGAAGCTCTATATCACCGGCGGATGCGGAGCTCTTTACAACGGAGCCTCTCCCTACGGACAGTTTTTCATCCATCAGCTAGTACACCAGGCATACGGCTATGACTATCAGCTTCCCAATATCACAGCTTACAACGAGACCTGCGCCTCTGTAGGTTCTGTACTCTGGGCGTACCGCATGTTCCAGCTGGAGCCGAAAGCCGAGTATTTTGACCTGATCGAGCGCACCATGCTCAATGTCAACCTTGCCGCAGTCAGTCTGGACGGGAAAAAATATTTCTACGAAAACATGCTCCGGCGGGCAAAAGAGCTGCCCTACGAGCTGATCTGGCCGCTGACAAGGAGCGAATATATCTTAAGCTACTGCTGCCCGCCCAACCTGGCCCGCACCATTGCGGAATCCAGCGAATACGCTTATACTGTATCTGATGATGCGCTCTGGACAGGCATATACGGTGCAAACAGGGCATCGGTACAGCTTCCCTGCGGAACTGCCTTCACCGTAGAACAGGAAACAGCCTATCCGTATGACGGAACGATCCGATTTACGTTCTCTGATATCCGCGGCGGTGATTTCCAGTTGAAACTCCGCATCCCCGGATGGGCCGAAAAAGGACATATCATCTGCGGGGACACGAAGCTCGAACTCACAAGAGAGCAGGCCGACTCCTATCAGTCCGTCTCCGTCTCCGGGGATCATGTCTCTGTGGAACTGTACCTGGACATGCCCTCCCGTTACACGGTGTCTCATGCTCTGGTGGAAGAAAACACCTGTCAGGCAGCTGTTGAGCGGGGTCCGCTCGTATACTGCATAGAAAACCCGGACAGTGAACTGGACACACTGGATGATCTGATGCTGGATCCCACGGAAACCTTCCATCCTGTACCGATGCAGATCGAAGGAAGGGATATGATGGCGCTGGAAGGCAGCGCGCTGGCCGTATGCCATGAAGAAGACTATGATCCGGGTGCCTTATATCAGACGCTTTCTGTCCGCAGACTCACGCCGACAAAGATCCGGATGATCCCTTATTTTGCCTGGGATAACCGCGGGTATGGCGAGATGAAAATCTGGATGCCGGTGGCTCTTCGTCAGTTACCTTGAGCCGGGAATCTCTGTATGGCAGATCTTCCCCCACACCGAACAGCGAATCATCAATGTGTTATCCATTTAATAGCATATTCAGACAAAGGAGAGAACAGTATGGCAGGAAAAAGCAACGTATTTTCTCAGCCCCTGACAACGGAGAATGTAGTAGACTGTATCGTAAAACAGATCACAGACAAGATCATTTCCGGCGACCTGAAACCCGGAGACAAACTCCCCACCGAACCGGAACTGTGCCAGGCCTTTCAGGTTGGGCGTAATTCTGTCCGGGAGGCGATCAAGATACTCTGCGCTTATGGGATCGTCTACATCAAACGCGCGGAAGGCACCTTCATCAATGACAGATATTCCCAGAAGATGCTGGATCCGATGCTTTACGGCATTCTTCTTCAGGGAAATTTTGCGGAGGACGTAGTCCTTCTCCGAAAAGTCCTTGATATCGGGATCCTCCACACTGTCATGGACACTGTGACTGAGGACCAGCTCAATATGCTGTCGGTTCATCTCGAGCGCCTGAAAACTCTGGTTTTTGCTCCCGAGCCTGACATGGAAGCCATCTTTGACGCCGACGTTGATTTTCATATGGAGATCACCCGGTTTACCGGAAACGAAATGCTTTACAGTATCTATTCCTATGTGGACAGGATCACACGTCCTTCCCGGGATCACGCTCTTCAGATAATTCTGGACAAGAATGAAAAAAATACATTTATCGAACTTCACGAAAAGATCATCACGCTGATCAGAGAAAGACAGTTTGATGAGATCGAGACAACTTTAACAAATCATTACCAGTTCTGGAGCCAGGTCATCTGACCTGCTCCGGAGAAAGGATAAACTATGGAAACACAGCCACTTGATATCCTTGACTCTTTTGTCCCCGCGGACGACGATTCTGTCTCCCCGGTACTTGAAAAGGAACTCAGGGATCTTAACAGAAAAATCGTGGTGCTGGATGATGACCCTACAGGGATCCAGACAGTCCACGACATATATGTATATACAGACTGGAGTCCTGAGACGATCCGGGAAGCATTCTCAGACCCTTCCCCTATGTTCTTTATCCTGACAAACTCCCGCAGTCTCTCTCAGGCCGACACATCACAGCTCCACCGCGAGATTGCCGAAACCGTATACCAGGTCTCACAGGAAACAGGGAAAAAATTTCTCCTTCTTTCCCGCGGCGACAGTACCCTGAGGGGACATTACCCTCTGGAAACGGAACTTCTCAGAGAAACTCTGGAGTCTCATTCCGGCTTCTCTTTTTCCGGAGAGATCATCTGTCCTTTTTTTCCGGAGGGCGGACGTTTCACTGTAAACAATATCCATTACGTCCGGGAGGGCGACAGACTGATCCCGGCAGGCGAGACAGAGTTTGCCAGGGATAAGACCTTTTCCTTTCATGCTTCCGACCTGACAGAATATATAGAAGAAAAAACAGAAGGGAAATTCCGAAAAGAGGACTGCATCTGCATCTCCATCGAAGAACTCCGCGCCATGGATTATGACGGGATCACCCGAAAACTTATGGAAGCGGAAGATTTCGCAAAAATCATCGTCAATGCAGTCTGCTATACCGACCTGAAAGTATTCACTGTATCATGGATCCGCGCCATGAAGACAGAGTGCCACTACCTCGCCCGTTGTGCCGCGGCTCTGCCGAAGGTGATCGGCGGGATCTCGGACAAACCGCTCCTTACACGGCAGGATCTCCGCCCCGATGATTCCCGAAACGGCGGGCTTATTATCATCGGATCCCATGTCAAAAAAACAACGCAGCAGTTTCAGCAGCTGCTGAACGCTCATCTGCCTCTTCAGCCGCTGGAATTCCGTGTCAGCACCTATTTTGAAGAAGGCGGGCTTGAGGGTGAGACCCGGCGGGTCCTTGCCCGGGCAGAAGAACTGATCCGATCCGGCACGACAGTACTGATCTACACCAGCCGGGAACTTCTGGCGCCGGAAGGATTCAGTGAGGAAGACCTTCTCTCCCTCTCCGTCCGGATTTCCGAGGCACTCACCTCCGTGGTATCTCTGCTGTCTGTGAAGCCCTCCTTTATCCTCGCGAAAGGCGGCATCACATCCAGCGATGTGGGGACCATAGGACTTCATGTCAGAAAAGCTCTTGTCCTCGGACAGGTAAAGCCCGGCATCCCGGTATGGCTCACCGGACCGGAAAGCCGTTTCCCTGGAATGCCCTATATCATCTTCCCCGGAAATGTGGGGGCTCCGGAAACATTGAAAGAAATCGTGGAAGAACTGCTCCGTTAAATGCAATGGTTTTTGACCTGAACAGTTCCGTGAAAACCGCTGTTTCTCTTTTCATCAGAATCATCATGTTTACATATACAGGAGGTTTCATATGGATATGAAAAAAGTAATCATCTCACTGGCGCCTGTCGAGGCCGGCACTCCCGTAGACGCAGACGCTCTGGCAGAAGATGTGGCGAAAAGTGCAGAGCTCGGTGCCGCAATGTGCCATCTCCACTGCCGTCGCCCCGACGGCTCCCTCACGCCAGATATTTCCTATATGTCAGAATGCTTTGACAAGATCCTTGCTAAGACGGATGTGGTAGTGCAGGCATCCACCGGAGGCGTATCCGACCTCACCATCGAGGAACGCTGCTTCCCGCTTGATTATAAGCCCACGGAAAGTGCTTCCCTGAACGGAGGCACGACCAATCTGGGGGAAGCGGTCTACATCAATTCCTTTGACGACATCCGCTACTGCGCACAGCAGGTATACGACCGTGGGATCATCCCGGAGATCGAAGTTTTTGATATCGGCATGATCCACAATATTATGACCACTACCACAGAAGTTCCCTACCGTGATCCGATTCTCTTCAACCTTGTATTCGGGCACAAAGGCGGGATGCAGCCCACCATCGAGAGCCTTGCCGCCTTCCGCTCCTTTGTCCCGGCCGGGACAAAGTGGGGCGTCACCCACTTCGGGCGTGACAACTGGAACTTTCTGGCGGCTGCCATCGCCATGGGAGCTTCCATCGTCCGCATCGGTTTCGAGGACAGCCACCACTTAAGCCCTCAGGAAAACGCGCAGTATAATTATCAGCTTGTGGAGAAACTTGCCGCGCTGATCCGGGCTATGGATTTCGAGACCGCAACGCCGGATGAGGCAAGAGAGATTATGGGGATCAGAAGATAATTAAAAAGATTTTTGTGTCCGACGGATATCGTAGAAAAAAGGAGGCGCGCAGTCTCCTTTTTTCATCCATTATTTACTTTTCATCTCATTCCTCGCCTGCTCAATCTCCTGATCCGTCGCCTCTGTACACTTCCTGATCACCGAAGCAGACATGCCTTCTTTTATCATCCTCGTGATAATAATAAGTTTTTCCTGAGTCCTTCCCGCCTTTTCGCCATCCGCATAAATATCATCCAATGCCTTGCACATATCAATCTGTTCCTCCTCCCCGGAATCCACAACCTCTTTTAATTTCTTCCCTGAATGCAGAAACGCGCCCAGAGCCTGATACGTCTCCACATCGACCTGTCCGAAATAGTCTCGGTTCTCCTGCATATATCTCTGCAGTTTTTCTTTCTCTCCTCTGTATTTTAACATGCCGAACACCTGTTGTAAATCCGTCCGGAACCAGCTCACATCTTCCACATTACCCGCATCCAGCAGATTGATCTTATAGTTCAGAAGATAATCCTTTATCAAGATTTCCTTCTTCATCGAAGCGTCAAGCCGGAACATGTCATAAAGCTCCACTGCTCCGTCCCACTTCTTCACATCATAGTAAAACACCAGCGTGATCACCGGATAGATCCTGTCTTCTTTTCGGAACCGGGACAGATACTCTTCCGCACTCAGATGTCTTGTCATCCCCTGTCCATTCTCCTTTTTCTTCTGACCTTTCGCGTTTGAAGAGTTTCTCCCATATCCGCGTTTTCTCCACAGGCTTCGGATCTGATCCGTATATGTAAGACTGTCCTGGAGCATATTCCGCACCGGCATGGCGTAATGGGTCTTATCCTGAATCTCGCATGCAAGAACAGCGAGCAGGATCTCATGATTCCAGCGTTTCACAAGGTCCCTGTAGCGCTGAACGCCGCGTTCCTTCCCACCTTTGTCCGTGATGATAATATCCGTCTCTCTGTCCATATCCTCCAGTTCTTCCGGCAGCACCACCTGCTTTCCTCCGAATACCGTTCCGTTGAACAGGTCTGCGAATCTTTCCCTGTCGTTCAGCCAGTTTTTAACTGCAATGTCTGCTTTTCCCATAGGCAGTTCCTCCTCTGTACTCAATATTTATAAAAGTTTTCATCAAAATTTGGTATCTCCGGCTGAAACGCCATGAAAATCGAGATATGTGCCGTCTGCTAAAGACAGTTTTCCGCTCCGGACTTTGAAGCTATAAGAAATCTGATCTGTCCGGGATTTTGATGTGATGTTATAATAACTCTATCTTGCACAAAATTCAAGAATTTGTGTAGTCTCGGAAACTTAATAAAATAAGAGCAACCAATGAGAAGAATCGACACATATTCGATTCCAGAAGGAGAA
>CALWFV010000024.1 GCA_944377745.1 uncultured Mediterraneibacter sp.
AACGCCCTATCAAGCTCGAATTGCATAAATCGATATTTTTTAGCCACAAGTGTTACAAAAACGCTTGACCACAACAAACTTCTGATGGAGAGGGAATCCCTCCTTCAGTTATTCATTTAGACTTTGTAACTATTAATCCGTAGTCATTATTGACTACACCATTATTATACTAGGAGGAATCAAAATGCGTAAAAATCTTGGAGCAAACCCTTATGTATATCCCCAGCCAGTGCTGATCGTAGCGACCTATGGCGAGGACGGAACTGTGGATGCGATGAATGTGGCTTACGGCGGGATTGTGAACTCAAACCGTATCCAGATCAATATCGGAGTACGGCATAAAACTTCCGACAATATCAAACTGAAAAAGGCGTTTACAGTCGGCATCGCAGATGAGAAAAATCTTGTGGCAGCAGATTATGTAGGAATCGTATCTGGGCATGATGTGCCGGACAAGAGGGAGAAGTCCGGGTTCCATACTGTAAAGAGCGAATTCGTTGATGCCCCGGTGATCGAGGAACTCCCGATCTCTCTGGAGTGCAGAGTAGAGGAGATCAATCAGTATGATAAGACGCTTCGGATCGTGGCGGAGATCGTCAATGTGAGTGTGGACGAGGAAATCCTGGATGGAGAGGGGAAGATCGATCCGGAGAAACTTAAGGCCCTCTCCTATGATCCTGCAAACCATACCTATCTGAGAGTGGGAGAAAAAGTGGGGACGGCATTCTCCGACGGGAAAAAGCTGAACTAAGGAGCAGAGAGTATGAAAATCGCGGTTTTATCAGATACTCACGGACTTCTGAGACCGGAGGCGTCAAAGGTCATCTCGGAATGCGATGCGGTCATTCACGGCGGCGATATCAATTCGCAGAAGATTATTGATGAGATGAAAGCGGCGGCAAAAGAAGATGCGCCGATCTATATCGTGCGGGGAAATAATGACAAAGAATGGGCGGAACAGCTGCCCCATCATCTGGAGTTTACTCTGGCAGGAATGAATTTTTATGTGGTACACAATAAAAAGGAACTTCCGTCAGATCTTGGGGACCGTCAGATCATTATTTTCGGGCATTCACACAGGTATTTTGAAGAGAAAAAGGACGGCAGGCTCTGGCTGAACCCGGGGAGCTGCGGAAAGAGACGGTTTGATCAGGACATTACTCTGGCGATACTCCGGATCGACGGAGATGCCTGCAGCGTGGAACGGATCGATATTGAGCATGAGGCGTCCCGGAGAAAAGTTTCGGCCCGGGACGGTGATCTGTTCCCCGCGATCCGCGGAATCTTGAAGCGGATGGAAAAAGGTCAGCAGGTGGAGCAGATCGCGGCGGATATGAAACTGGAGAAGGAGTTTGTGGAGCAGATATGCAGGATCAAGGTCACTCATCCCGGAGTGACAGCCCACGGGATCCTGGACAAAGTAGAAGTGAACCGGACCGGGCGCTGAAGAGCGTCCGGTCCGGTTTTATACTGAAGGTATCAGAAAGGTATCTTGCGCGTTTGTGTCACCATATGGCAGATGATCTCCTGGACAGCCTCTGCACCGATCTCGGTATCCAGCGTGATGTCATAATTTCCTGAGTGTCCCCAGATCCGTTTGGTATAATAATGATAGTTGTCTGAACGTCTCCGGTCCATCTTACGGATCTTCTGGCGGGCGTCTTCTTCGGACAGGTTTTCGATTTTCATGATCCGTTTTACACGGTAATCTTCCGGTGCGTGGAGATAGACTTTCAGACAGGCTTTCCGGTCACGGAGAAAATAATCCGCGCAGCGTCCGAGGATAACGCAGTTTCCTTTCTCCGCCAGCTCGCGGATGACCTTCCCTTCTGATTCAAAGATGGCGTCCCTGGGCGCTTCCTGGGTATCCGAATAGATATACATCTGGCTTACCAGGTCATAGAGAAAGCTGTTGGTCATATTTTCTTCCCTGTCTTTGATGAACTGGGGAGTATATCCGGTGGAACCCGCCGTCATCTGAATGATTTCGTTGTCATAGAAAGCAAATCCAAGCTTTTCGGCAAGCGCCTTCCCGATATCATGTCCGCCGCTTCCGTACTGGCGCCCGATGACAATGACAGTATGAGGCGCGGAATCATGATTTTCAGAATGAGGCTGCGCAGTCTGATCCTGTCTGCTTTCGGAGGATCCGAAGAGCAGAGACGGCAGGAAAGAAAGCCAGCGTCCGAAAAGACGGGCGATGAATCCTACCAGCAGCGCCGCGATGATCGTTCCCTCCCTGACCCCGTCAAGACGATGGGCAAAGATCAGGGAAAGGACGGCCGCGATGACGGTCAGCGACACATCAAAGGCAACTTTTGTCGAACCGAACTCTGTCTTCCATGTAGAGGAGACGGCGCGGACAAAAGATTCACCCGGAAGCATTGCTACGTTTGCAAGAACTTCCGTGTACACGCCGAATCCCAGGATCAGACATCCGATCAGGAGATAGACCACAGAGGAGATATAACTCTGCGGGTCAACAAAAAAGAGCAGCATCATGGTCAGATCGATGAAATATCCGAACAGGATGGAAATCGGGATCTGGAGCAGGTGCTCCGCCTTAAAATCCCTGCGCAGGATGATGAGCTGGATCAGGATCAGCAGAAGGCTGAAGGCAATCGTGAACTGTCCCAGCGTAAACGGAAAGTTCAGGCTGAGTACATAGGGGATCGATGAGATCGGGGACGTACCCAGATTCGCCTTTGTGATCAGGCTGACTCCCAGCGAGTTGATAAAAAGTCCGATGAGAAATACAATGTAGCGTTTCAGTTTTTCCATATTTTATCAGTCCTCCCTCGTAATAACAAACGGAGCGCAAAGCGGACCGTCCGTTGGAATAAATTTTTGCATATACTCGATGAATACGTCAGGATAAAGTGTTTTCGTAGATCCGGAGAAACACATTCATAAAGGCTTCCCGTTCCGATTCGGAAATCCCGCGGAAGGCCTTCTCTTCCATTTCCGAAAATGTTTCTGTTACCAGCGCAAGCTGTTCCTTCCCCTTCTCTGTCAGAAAAACATAGAGACTGCGGCGGTTTCCGTTCAACATCCGGCGTTCTACAAGTCCGGAGACCTCCATGCGGTTCAGGAGCGTGGTGAGCGTACCCGGCTCAATATGGCATCCCCGGGCAATATCTTTCTGCCCGGCCCCGTCGTGATCCTTCAGGTAGTCCAAGACTTTCGGCTGTCCTATGGTCAGGCCGGAATCTTTGAGCCTGTTCAAAAGTTCTTTCTGAAACATGGAATGTTCCGACATGATCAGATAGTGAAATGTTGGGGACATGATATCGCTCCTTTCAGATGTGCGGCAGCAGCTGTGCGTTTACGCACACTTTGCTCAGTTTACAGGATTTTCGGATCAAATAAAAAGTTTGAATTGAAATAATTTGAATTCGAACAAAAGATATTATAGTGTTCAGATCATGGATTGTCAAGAGACGGCTGAACTGTGACTCATATTCTTAAGTTTTTTGAATTTTCATGACAGGGGAAAACATATCTGGCATAATTAGAGCAGGAGGATGCGAAAACCCGGACAATGATCGAAATATACGGAAAGAAGGTGGATTTTGTGGATATGAAAAGACTGGATCCGATTGTGGAAATGTTGAAAGAAGGAGAGGGAAAGCCTGCGCCTCATTTTGAAGTGCGGATCATGAAGGAAACGGAGTACCCGGTCCTGAAAGACTTTCTTTATGAGGCAATCTTTGTCCCTGAAGGTGAAGAAGCGCCGGAACGGTCGATCCTTGAGCAGCCGGAATTACAGGTTTATATTTCTGACTTTGGACAGGGTGAGGGCGACTGCGCCGTGTCAGCGATAGTGGATGGAAAGATCATTGGCGTCGCATGGTCGAGGATCATGGACGACTATGGACATATAGACGATGAGACCCCCTCCCTTGCCATTGCTGTGTATAAGGACTATCGGGGGAATGGGATCGGGAAGGAACTGCTTTCGTTTCTTTTGTCCTGTATGAAAGAGAAAGGATATAAACAGGTGTCTCTGTCGGTACAGAAACAAAATCCTGCCGTAAGATTATATAAGAAGACAGGATTTATAACAGTGAAGGAAACGGATGAAGAGTATATCATGGTGCGGACCATATAAAAGATTGTGATGGAAAAAGGCGGGAACAGTGCCTGTCACTGATCCCGTCATTTCCCGGCATGTGTATTTCGTGGACGGTAGAAGAAACACAGATCAGATCCCGTATTCTTTATAAAGTTCCTCCCGGTATTCCGGGTCTGCTGCGATTTTCAGAATGAGATCATCTTTCTTTTCTTTATTCAGTATCATGATCAGTCTGCTGTAACGTTCCTGACCGATACGTTCGCCTTCTTCCCGTCCTTTCTCTATTGCATCATCCCATATCATCTGTCCGAGTTTTGTCATCGCAATCGCCTCCTTTATTGATTCCAGGTCATTGTTATTCAGAAATTTTACTGCGAACACATACAGAATAGCTTCCATCTTTTCGATATCTGCTTTGGGAAAATCCATCTCTGCATTTTTCAGTACCTGTATGCATTTCAGGATACGTTCGGTCTGCCCACTGTCTCCACTCATGAGCGGGGAGAACAGCAGGGGGATAATATCTCCTCTGGTCAACTCTCTGGGCGGATCTGAGGTTATTTTTTCAAGGAGCTTATCGGCATCGTCATCTTTCAGACGCAGAAGATTCACCCGATAAGTATTAATCCCTTCGGTGAGAGTATCCTGAAGATTTTTTACTTTGGAAGAGCATATGACATAGGTTACAACCGGGGAATTGTAAATCCTTGCGGTTGAAGCCTCGTACTCACGGAACCGTTTGAGATCTTCTGTGGAAATGGAATCGCTTTCAAACTCAAAATGATAGTACATTCCGTTTTCCGTTTCATAGAGAAAATCCTCGTACATATGCCTGGTTTCCAAATTGACAATTTCTGTGGGAGCCGCCCGGAGCGCTTTTTCACGGATCCCCAGCCAGTGGATGAGTTCGTCTCCAAAATAAGCAGCGGCAGATTTGAGTGCCAGGTCCTCGCAATGAGCGGGACCGT
Organism: uncultured Mediterraneibacter sp.; assembly: GCA_944377745.1. Classification (GTDB taxonomy): domain Bacteria; phylum Bacillota; class Clostridia; order Lachnospirales; family Lachnospiraceae; genus Mediterraneibacter. The sequence goes on from CALWFV010000024.1 coordinate 5,044, forward strand.
TTTGTCTTTTGTTGTCGTCCTGCAAGATGACCTCCGTTTCCAGCGGCACAGGAACTGTCTCCACATCTTTATAATAGCATATCAGCCAGCAGTCTGCTTTTTATTTCTGTAATTTTTTTGAACTGTTACAATGTTTACGATATTAAAATTTGAAAGTTCCTTCTAATGTGCTCATTGGATATCTGCCCGAACCGGACGTGGATAGTCAGATGAGTAAGCTTCGGATGAAGAACATCCGAAATATGAAATGAAAATGGAACAAAGCGATATGGCGGCAGTACTGTGTAAAACTTCTGGCTTTGGAAATTATGATAGCATGGAGAAAAAAAGAGGGCAAGCAACTTTTTGATGCATGATCTCATTGAAGGAAATGAACCGCATTGATATAATGAGGATGAGCGCTGCAGATATAAAGGAGAGGATGAATGAGACGAACGATTTTATATATTGCGATGAGTTTGGACGGATATATTGCAGATAAGTTTGGACAGGTGGATTGGCTGGGAGGGCAGGATCCTGCGGATGAGAATGAGGGGACTTATCCGGAATTTATACAAACGGTCGATACGGTAATCATGGGGGAAGACCTATCATCAGGTGGCGACTGAACTTTCTCCGAATGAATGGGTCTACAGCAATCTTACAACATATGTGATCACACACCATGAGAAGGAGCCGGACGAGAAGATAAAATTTGTTCAGCACTCTCCTGCAAGCCTGATCCGGGATCTGAAAAACAGTGAAGGCAGAGATATCTGGATCTGCGGAGGAGCAGAGATCGTACGGCAGCTCATGCAGGATGATCTGATCGACAGGTTCTATATCTCGATCATTCCGGTCGTACTGGGAGATGGGATCCGGCTCTTCGGAAGAATGGAGAAAAAAATGGAATTGAAACTGTTGGAAACCAGAAGCTGGAATGGGATAACAGAACTGCGCTACGAGAGGCAAACGGGTATATAAGAAATACCGGGAGAATTCGGAAAGTGCACTTTGTGAAAAACAGATTATAAAATGAACATAACGGAGGTATAAAATGGATTTTAGTAAATTTGTATGGACAAGGGAACCGGAAAGCTGGACGGTCAATAAAGACGACACAGTGGAGATTGTTACAAAACCTCACACGGATCTGTGGCAGAGGACATATTATCATTTTCGGAATGACAACGCTCCTGTGTTCCAGATGGAGACAGAGGAGAAATATTTCAGCTTTGTTGTCAGGACGGATTTTCAGGAAAGCCACCACAGATTCGATCAGTGCGGGATCGTTATGTATCTGGACAGCGAGAACTGGCTGAAGGGCTCTGTTGAATATGAGAATGAGGCGTATCAGCATATGGGAAGTGTAGTGACAAATGAGGGATACTCTGACTGGGCGACAACGGTGATCGATGCGTCGGTAAAATCAATGTGGTACCGCTTCAGCAGAAGAGAGGATGACTACTGCATTGAATGCTCTTCGGATGGGATTCATTTTCAGCAGATGAGGATCTGCCATATGCATAAGGGCGGCGGGATGATCCGATTTGGCATCTATGCCTGTTCGCCGGAGGACTCGTCCTTTAAAGCGGTGTTTTCTGACATGAAGCTGACGGAGTGCCAGTGGTTGGCGCATGACGGGCAGCAGCCGGACGAAGAATGAAGAAATAAAGATCACAGGCAGGAGGTTTACCTAATGAAAAGAGTATTATTGGTATCCAGGATGCATAATGTAACAGAGCTTTTCAGAGAGAGCGAGCCGGACTTAAAAGGAAAAACAGTGACCTATATCCCTACGGCGGCGATCGCGGAGGAAATCGAGGGTATGGCGGAAGAAGAAACAAGGATGCTGGAAGCACTGGGTCTGATCGTTGATGAACTGGAAGTCTCCACCGCATCCCGTGAGAGCGTGCAGGAAAAACTGACAAAAAATGACATGATATTTGTCGGAGGCGGAAACACATTTTTCCTGCTTCAGGAACTGAAGAAATCTGGAGCGGATAAGATCATTGTTCAGGAAGTAAACAAGGGAAAACTATATATAGGGGAGTCCGCAGGCGCTATTGCCGCGTGTCCGGACATCGGGTTTTCCGGAGAGATGGACGAGCCGGAAAAAGCGCCGGAACTGGCGGATCGTACCGGACTGGGACTGGTGGATTTCTATCTGGTGCCGCATCTGGGACATCCGGAGATGGGACCCGGGGCGGAGGCAATCATTGAAAAATATTCGTCAGAACTGGAGCTGAAGGTGATAAACGACTATCAGGCAATCCTGGTCGAGGACGATAAGGTGAGCAGACTGCCAAAGTGATACATAAGAACAATTCAGAAAAAAGAGAAGCTGTAAAGAATTATTTCCGGGAAAAGGTTCGAAGAAAAGACGGAGAATGGAGATTAGAAAAATAGAAATAGATAAAAAAGAATATCTTTCGCTGCTTCTTCTTGCCGATGAACAGGAAGACATGATCGACAGGTATCTGGAGCGGGGCGACATGTACGTTCTGGATGATGGCGGTGTGAGAGCGGAGTGCGTTGTGACAGATGAGGGAAACGGGATACTGGAGCTCAAAAATCTGGCGGTACGTCCTGACAGTCAGGGGAAAGGGTATGGAAGACAGATGATCCGATTTGTGGCGGATACTTACAGGAACCGTTTTTGTATTTTGCAGGTGGGAACAGGAGACAGTCCGGTGACGCTTCCGTTTTATGAGAAATGTGGCTTCCGCAGATCCCATGTTGTCAGGAATTTTTTTACAGAGCACTATGACCATCCGATCTATGAGTGCGGAAAACAGCTTGTGGATATGGTATATCTGAAAATGGAGCTGGACAGGTGAAAGGGAGAAGAACAGAGCAGAAAAAAAGGCTGAGATTCAGAGAAGATTCGAATTGAAACAACAGAAATGAAAGCGGAAACACAGGGGCAGATAATGCCCCTTGTTTCATACTTAAAAAATAATAGAATAATTGACTTTTGTGCTATCAGATGCCGTATTTTTTATAAAGAGTCTCGCGATATTCCGGATCGGATGCGATTTTTATGATAAGGTCATTTTTATTTTCTTTGTTGAGTATTAAGATCAGTCGGCTATAACGTTCAGCAGCTTCCCTTCGACCTTTTTCTATCGCATCATCCCATATCATCTGTCCGAGTTTTGTCATTGTGATCGCCTCCTTGATCGCTTCTAATTCTTCGTTATCCAGAAATTTTGATGCCAGAACATACAGGATTGCTTCCATTTTCTGGATTTCACTTTTTTGAAAAACAACTTCCGCATTTTAAGTATACTTATGCAACGGAGAATCCGGTCTTTCTGCTCAGAGCGCCCGCCCATGAGGGGCGCTCTGAGCAGGGGAATGATATCCATCCGGGTGACTGAATCTTCCGTTTTGCCAATGAGTTTTTCTAATACCATGTCTGCATCGTATTCCTTTAGTTGAATAAGCCTTACGCGGTAAGTGTTGATCCCTTCTGTGATGCTATCCCGAAGTTTTTTTACTTTGGAAGAACAGATAACGTAGGTTACTACCGGAGCGCCGTACAGCCTTGCAGTGGATGATTCATATTCGCGGAACCGCTTCAGGTCTTCTTCAGAGATGAAGTCGCTCTCGAATTCAAAATGATAATAGGTGCCGTTTTCCATTTCGTAGAGAAAGTCTTCGTACATGTGCTTTGCCTCAAGTTCTACGATCTCTGTAGGAGCAGGCCGGAGAGCCTTTTCTTTGATCCCAAGCCAGTGGATCAGTTCATCTCCGAAGTAAGCGGCAGCGGATTTCAGCACCAGATCTTCGGAATGGACAAACGAGTTTTTTCTTTTGTTATCCTGCAATATTACCTCTGTTTCCAGCGGCACAGGAACTATCTCCATATCATTATAATAGCATACACGACAGCAGTTTGCTTTTGATATTTTATAAATTATGAAATATTTCAAGGTTACAGTTCCGTTGAGTTTATTCATTGGATATCTGTCCGAAGCGGACGGTGATATTCAGATGAGAAAGTTCCGGATATCTGGTATCCGGGATATGAAATGAAAATGGAACATATCAGATATGGTGGCAGTACTGTGCAGGACTGCTATCTGTGGATAATATGATAGCACAGGCAGCAGGCAAAGACAATGCAAATTTGTGTGTCGCGGTATTGAGGATTATTGAAGGGGAGGCGAATCGCTGATATAATGGGGATACGATAGTTATTTTGTAAATTTTCTTCTTTATCAGTCTTAAAAAGCTGAATCTATTATAGAGGAGATTTATAAGGAATATATTTCGCCGGAATTGCTTGAGCTGAAAATGTGAGAAGGGTATAAACTAAGCTTATAGAATTTAAAGCAGTGGAACCTGAAAATGAAGGGGAAATGAGGATTATGCGATTGGGTACAACTTATATTTGTGTCGATAACATGGAAAGATCATTAAACTTTTATAGAGAAATTCTGCAACAGGAACCAATCCTCTGTAATGAAGACAGATAGGTATCCTTCGAGTGCGGAAATTCTCTTTATAACAGAAAATATGACGAAAAGCTAATCAAAGAAGGCAAGACTTATCTATTGGAGAAGTGTCAGAAATACTATTTGTCAATGTTCATATGCCGTATTACTATTTTAACATTACTGATCCGGATGGAAATGTTTTGGAAATTACAGGAAATTATGAAGGAGGAATCAAATATGCTTATCAACTTTAATGAAATAACGGAGATGACGGTGCCGGGAATGAACGGCGGCACCGGGGAGATGTCAGCAAGAATGTACATGAGCGATGCGGGAAAGATCATTCCGTGCAGGATCCATGCCGGAGGTTCGATTGGTCTGCACAGGCATGAAACGAGTGACGATATCAATTATATCATTTCCGGAACCGGGAAAGCCATCTGCGACGGACAGGAGGAAACGCTGGCTGCGGGAACCTGTCATGTCTGCAAGAAAGGTTCGGAGCACAGCATCGTCAATACCGGAAAAGAAGATCTGGTCATGCTGACGGTTGTGGTAGAACGGTAAAGTTGAAGGAGAGACGGGAAAGAGAGGTGATCCTGTGAACAGATGTCCCTGGTGCACATGTAATGAGAAAATGACCCGCTACCATGACGAGGAGTGGGGCGTGCCGCTCCACGATGATCAGAAGCAGTTTGAGTTTCTGATGATGGAGGTCATGCAGTGTGGACTGAACTGGAACATGATGATACAGAAACGTGAGGTCTTCCGGAAATGTTTTGATGAGTTTGACTTTGACAAAGTGGCAGAATACGGGGAAAAAGATATTGAGCGGATCATGAACACGGAAGGGATGATCCGGTCGAGGCGAAAGATCGAAGCGGTCATACATAATGCCCGGTGTTTCCAGAAGATACGGGACGAGTACGGCTCTTTCAGCGAATATATCTGGGGCTTTACAAAGGGAAAGACGTACCTGTATACCGGACACCAGAGAGGCGAGATTCCTGCGCGGAACGGTCTGTCCGACAGGGTGAGCAAGGATCTGAAGAAACGCGGGATGAAGTATATGGGCTCAGTCACAGTCTACTCCCATCTCCAGGCATGCGGGATCATCAACGACCATATGGGATCCTGTTTCAGGTATCCGCAGCTGCTGGAAATGTCGGATGCGGTCCATAAAAGGAGGGAGAAGGAAGGATGAAGATTGAGATCGGGAAAGAATTCCCTCAATATTTTAAGTTGTTATATCCGGAGGAATTCGAACTTTTTTCCCACTTTGAGACAACAACGGGGATTCCGACAGTGCTTTTCGCTATCACTACGTGGAAAGAGAACGGACAGCCGAATGTCTGCTTTCATGCCTGGAGCTGTTTCCACGGGGATAAAACAGCATTCTTTGCGGTGATGGGGAATCTGTATCAGCACACACATACTTATGCGAATATTTTAAGGGAGCAATGTTTCTGTATTAACTTTCTCACGATCCGGTATTATGACAGACTGGTGGAGACGATTCACAATAATGACTATGAAACCGATGAATTTCAGGTGGGGAGTTTTACTCTTGCGTCGGCAAAGACGATCCATGCCCCGGTCATCGAGGAAGCATTTATGAATATGGAATGCACTTTGCGGTCCGCGGAGGACCTGAGCGGCGCGGGAGTCACCGCGATGATCACCGGGCAGGTACAGCATGTTTCGGTAGATAAGGAATACGCGAGCGGCTATGAAAAGCGTTATGGGAAAGACGGCTTTATGATGCTCGTTCCCGCGCCTCAGGATCTTGTGACAGGGGAACCGGCACAGTCTGCGATTGCAACGGTGGACATTGAGATGCTGGATTAAAGATCGGTAAAAAGAACGGAGAAGAAACAGGAGGCTTTTATGATCAGAGGATTACAGGACCAAGATCTGAACAGAGTAGCGGAAATCTGGCTGTCTGCAAACCTGCAGGCCCATGATTTTATCCCGGTGGGGTACTGGAAGGAGAATTTTCCGGCGGTAAAAGAGAGGCTGCCGCAGGCGGAAGTATACGTTTATGAGAGGGAATCGGAGGAAGCAGCTTTTAATGATCTGTTCCCCGGCAGCAATGAGATCCTTGGCTTTATCGGTCTGAACGGGGATTATATAGAAGGAATCTTTGTCTGTGAAGAGGCGCGCTCTATGGGAGTCGGAAGAAAACTTCTGGAGCATGCGAAAAAGAGAAAGGTAAAATTATCCTTAAATGTATATCAGAAAAATATCCGGGCTGTCCGCTTTTATCAGAGAGAGGGATTTCAGATCGAGCGGGAAAAAACAGATGAGAACACAGGGGAAAAGGAATATCTTATGACATGGGAGAACAGAAAATAACAGGAAAGATAGGTATATATAAGGGCATAAAAAATCCACTGTATCGATCACCTTTTCGTACAGTGGATTTTCAGCTTATTACATCCATGGGCCTGACCTCCTTATTTATTTTTATCTATCTGAAACTATTCTTCCGAATAGTGTTTTCCGTGTTTTAATTTACCTTCCCATTGGACTATACCTCTTTTCTTTAGAATTTTTAAGTAAAGATTAAGTTTTTGGTGGTCCGTCCTCCTTTTCTTTTGTTGTAATTATAATAACTCATCATAATCGAAATGTCAACATGAAATCTGATAAAAAATATAAAATATATAAATATTCAGAAAATTAAAAAACAGTTTGATGAGAGCGGTTATGAAGAGTGCAGCCGGGGATACTAAAAAGTTTCCCGGCTGTCAATCCTGCAGTAATTATTCTTTGCATTTAATGATATTTCATTCGTCTTTTGAAACAATCCGATTGCGTCCTGCTCTTTTCCCCAGATAGAGCCTCCGGTCCGCAAGGCGCACCAGATCAGCCAGTGATTCGGCCTCGGCGGCCTCAGCGGCTCCGACTGTGATCGTGATCTTCAGTTGCTTATCCTGATAATCAAACTGCTGTGCCTCTATTTCACTGCGCAGCTTTTCCAGGATCTCACAGGCCTTTTCCATCGGCAGTGGGAATGCAAACAGGAACTCTTCTCCGCCCCACCTGCTTACCATGGCATATTCCGGAACCATGCTTTTCATCAGCATGCCCAATTGGGAGAGCGCGAAATCCCCTGCGTCATGGCCGAAGCGGTCATTGATCTGTTTAAAATAGTCAACATCTCCAACCGCAACTGTAAACGGGGAGTGGATCAATTTCCATTCACGGTACCTTCTGTGCAAATAGTTTTCTATGCCCCGGCGATTCATCAGGCCGGTAAGCTTATCCAGATTCGACTCTCTCTCCAGTTTGTGATTTTCATCATTTAATTTTTCAAATTCCTTCTGATATCCTCCGGCAAAAATAGAACTCACATAGAACAACAAAGAAAGGCTACCTACAGCGTTGAGGAATGTGAAAAAGATTTCTGAGCTTTCCTCCAGTATTTTCAGCGGGGAAATTAATTGGTCAATAATTTCGTCCGCTATTAGATACACCGCTATGTTTGCACAGACTACCCCGATGATAAACGTTCTCTTAAAGCTAAGAGAATGATTTGTCAGGTGGATATAGTTTGCCGGCACGATCAAAGTCAGCAGATACAGCTGTATTCCGCAGTCGTCCCCCACTGAATACACAGAGATAAAAGCCTGGATCATGACGACCAGAAAACTGACAACATAGCATATGACAAAATATTCCAGCGATGCCCATACGGCGAAAATACTGAAGATCCCTGTCGATATCAGATAAAACTGCGGCAGATACGGCAGATTTAGAATCAGAGTCACCACAAAATTTATGGCCGCAACGATCGATGAACCGAGAAAAAGTTTTCGGAACTGTTTTCCGATCGCTGCTTCATGCTTTCCCACCTCTATCGACCTCCTCTAAGCCCGACTGACTGCAGGGCAAATATATCATGGCAGAGCATATCCACTTCCTTTTCCGTTAAATCAAGGAAACGGCATCCATATCTAAAACATGAGGTTTCGCCTCCGAGAGACACTTCCTGTCTGCGGACGATCTCCGCAGGAAGAACATGATCAGCGCTATTCTCTAGGAGTCTCAGCCCTGAAAAAGTCAGATTTTCACCGACCGCATATTCCTTTTGGCTCAGAAAACCGATTCCTGTGATGCTGATATCCACGATCTTGCAGTCGGTCTCCTCTGTTCCGCTGGCGGTACGTACCGCGCAGGACGATCTTACGGACAGTCTGAAATTTCCCCTGCTCTCACTATACCGCCCGCCATCTTTCAGCCGGATATACCAGAAAGTATCCGCACGTTGATAGGCTGTTCCGTAAAGAAGTATCACATCTCCTCTTGCCTGAGCATGAAGGAGGGCAATCTTGACATCCGTTTCCGAATCTTCGCTGCGAAGCCTTCCATTTTTCCGGCGCAGATCGATCCGCAGTTCTTTTGTTTTTTCGTCACATGCGCCGATCGTCCCCACAAAGAGAAATTCATTCTCGACTGTTGTCACTTCACACAAAGCCCCTTTATTCTGCAGGGCGAGTTCGTATGCGGCTGTAGCCTTTTCCGCCTGATCACTACTCATACTGCTATTCCTCCTTCTTTGATTTCTCATAAAGCATACCGGCATCTTTCTCTCTGTGCAAGATCTGATACAGATCCTCCAGTTCCTGGGGCTGATAGAAATAAAATCCTTGTATAAAATCGGCATCTGTCCTTCGGACAGCCTCAAGTTCTTCCTGCTTTTCGACGCCTTCCACACAGACCTTCTTACCGAATTTGTGGCAGGCATAGATGATACTCATGATAAAGTTCATCTTTTCTTTGGACAAGGTGATCTCTCTCATCATTGTGCGGTCCAGTTTTACCAGATCCGAGGGATACTGCAGGAGCAGTTGGAGGCTGGAATATGCAGTGCCGAAATCATCCAGAGCAAATTTGAGCCCCATTTCCCTGCACGCTTTTACAAACGCTTCGAACTGTTCCGGCATCTCATTAAAATAAGTCTCTGTCAGTTCGAGCAGGATATTCTCACCCGGCACACCGCTGTATTCCAGTGTCTTCCTGATAAAATCCAAAAATTTACCATCGATGATCTGCTGATAACTCACATTGACAGATATTTGAAAGTCCGGAAAGATCGTTCGTATCTTCTTGCAGGCGTGAACAGCCTGGGTGAATACCCATTTTCCCACAGGATTGATCAGGCCATTTTTTTCAAGAGCTGGGATGAACTGCGCGGGCGATATGTCAGTACCCTTGAACTTCCAGCGCAGGAGAGTCTCTCCTCCATATATTTTTCCGTCTGCTGCAGTCACCTGAGGCTGAATCACTATTCTGAAATCTTCAAAACTATTATTTATACAACGGTTCAGAGCAGCATCAAGTTCAGACTGGTATTTGTAATTTTCGGCCATTTCAGGTGAAAACTCCACAAATCGTTTTCCCTTTGCCTCCTTCGCTGCATTCAGCAGGACGGAGGCATTCTCCACCAGCTCCTGCACTGTTTTTCCATCTCGCGGACTTCTCAGCACTCCCATGGAGCAGGGGTAAATAATCGGAATCTGATACTGGTTATATATGTCTTTTACAATGCTCCAGACCTCGTTTACAATGCTTTCCGGATCTTCCATCTGCTTTGAAAAAATGATAAAATGAACCCCTTCCAGGCGCATAATTCTGAAAGTATGTCCCAGCTTCTGATGTATCCGGATGATGATATCCCACAGAATCGAATCACCTTTCTCTCTGCCAAGAAGCTGATTGATGATGGAGAAATTGTTAAGAGAAAAACAGAGGAAAATCTGCTCCTGCCCCCCTTTGCTGTGCTTTCTGATCTCGTCCAGGGCAAAGGAGAGGTTTTTCATACTCAAATCTATTGCCGGCAGTTCCTCATTATTGGAAAAGGTAAGCGTTCCGGCAAGAAAGTAAGGTTTTGTCTTTTTCTTATTCCATTTTATAATACTCTGGTACTGGATCCATACCGGTTTTCCGTCCGCGTTATATATACGGAAATGGGAGCTGTTCCAGTCCCGTTTTTCCGCCAGAATATGGGCCTTTTCTTCCGTGTAGCGCTTGATATCGCATTTGACGATTCGTTGTTCTAATATAGAAATAAAATCATAAACAAGATTGTCGGAGAAATTAAATTCCTTTTTCAGGCTGTCAGAGATATAGTATACCTTTCGCCTGACATCGCCGAAGAAATAAAAGGACTGTGACACATCTGGAGCGACAGCGCGGAAGAAAGTATCTGCGTCAAAAAAGTACTCTTTGATAAAACGGAAGAATGCATTTCCCTCTCTGAGTTTTTCTTCTTCCTTCAGTCTGTTTTTTTTCAGACTGAGCAGCCGGCCCTTCAATGAATTGCTGCTGGCATAGAACTTCTCTTTTTCCTCAATCATCTTCTGATCGGCTATCTTTATAAGACTGTAAAGATCTTTTTCCTCATCTGTAACCCATACACTGCCGATGGACAGGCTGTAATTGTTTTCCATCATTTTACGCTGAAGGAGATCAAGTTTGATCTCAAATGCGCTTTCCTCATCACAATGGGCTAAGACCAGGAATTCATCACCACCGACACGGAAGACCTCTTCTGCTGAGAACACGCTTACCAGCGTATCATACACAGCAATGATTACCTTGTCTCCCCCTTTATGTCCCTGGAGATCATTGATGACTTTCAAGCCATTAATATCACAGAGAACGATGCCTATTGGGCATGCAAGCTTCTTTTCTTCTATATATTTACGTGTTGCATGTCTGTTCAGGGCATTGCTGAGCTGATCATGATAGCTGAGGTATTCAAAATGCCTTTGCAGATCTCTGCGTTCCAGCAGAGTAACTACAAAATGTGACAGTATCCTTCCCATTAGTATAACATTCATCGGTGAATCAACTTCCGGATCGTCAAGTCTCAGAAATCCGTGAAGTTCCATTCGGGATAAGAGCGGCACAAGGATTATAGAATGGCTGTTGGGGGATTCAAGCTTTTCTGCCAGCCCTGGATTCTCTTCCCTGAAACCGTCAATATCAGTAATCAATACAGAGCCGCCGTAGCAGGCGTCTCTATACCAGTTCCACAGATCCGACAGATTTGAATCGCTGTTCTCCGCATTTCCCGATTTTTTTTCGGCATCTTCTTTCCCTGATATCCAGCTGTAATTGTGAGCCAACTGTTTCGCTGTTCTCCCCTCATAGATGTCTGCGCGGGAGCATTTCAGCTTTTCCCCTGCCGTCTGCAGCATGGTATTCAGCGATTCATCCGGGTCAGAAACTGCATTTGCCTGAACGAGACAGGCATCTATCAGCGCCTCACAGTGCAGCAGACTATTTATAGAAAGAGCATCCCTTTTTATATCCACGGCAATCTTCATACGGCATTTCATACCTTCCCACAGTATCAGGGTATCTTTCAAGAGGAACGGATGACGTGGAACCGAGCCGCCCCATTCAGTAATTTCCTCTTCCTCAGGAACGAAAGTATTACAGAATGGACATGGCTCAGAGCGGCCCTGCAGCACCATATAGCATTTTTGTTCAGAATAGTCCTCTCTTTTATCAATCGAGAATTTATCCATAGCGTACCGGTTCATATAAATTAAATTATTTGTTTCTGTCTCGGTCACATAGACAATCTCGTTTAAGTCTTCCAGATATTCCCACGGTGCTTTCATGTAAACAGAGTCCTCCATACTTTGCGTTGTCTTTTGTCTGTTCAATAGATATAGATTAAGGAAACACAGTCCTTTTTGTGTAAAGCCAAACAAAAATGCCTACAAACAAAAAGAAAAGGAATCCATTAACATTAATTTTACATCAATTACTTATCATTTAAAAGAAAAAATTTAGACTTTTGCAGAAATTTTCATAAAATTGAATAATCCTATCTCTTGTGATAATATAAAAATCAGGTCATACAAAACAGGAGACAAATAGAAGAATGAAAGAAAATGCAAAAAGTCAGAGGAAGATCAGGCTCAGTACGATGCAGATCATTGCTCTGGGATTCTTCGGCGTGATCTTCCTCGGCGGAATCATACTCTGGCTTCCGGTGTGCAATCAGAAGCCCATCGGATTTGTGGATGCTCTGTTCACCTCCGTGACTTCCGTGTGCGTGACAGGGCTGGTCACGGTGGTGCCGGCGGAGCAGTTTACGCTTTTTGGAAAGATCATGGTACTGATCCTGATACAGATCGGAGGTCTGGGCGTGATCGCCTGTACGACTGCCTTTTTTCTTCTGCTCAATAAGAAGATCACGATGAAGGGAAGGATCCTGATTCAGCAGGCGTACGGTCTGGATACGCTGTCGGGGATCGTCCGCTTTATCATTCGGATCCTGAAAGGAACGTTTCTCGTGGAGGGGATCGGAGCAGTCCTTTTTTCAATCCGGTTTGTTCCGGAATTCGGAGTTGTGAGAGGAATCTGGTACGGAGTGTTCCATTCGGTGTCGGCATTCTGCAACGCCGGGATCGACATCATAGGGGACAGCAGTTTTCAGCGGTATGTGGATTCGCCGCTGATGAACTTTACTACCATGTTTCTTATCGTGATGGGAGGCCTCGGTTTTCCGGTATGGTATGATGTGATCTCCACTGTCAGGCAGGAGGGCGGAAAACATGTGCCCCGGCGAAGGATCTTTACCAGACTGGGACTTCAGAGCAAGATCGTCCTGACAATGACAGTGTTTCTTATTTTAGCGGGAACTCTGGGTTTCTTTCTCCTGGAATATCACAATCCGGATACAATGGGAAACCTGAGCGCCCCCGGGAAGGTGCTGGCGTCTGCTTTCCAGTCCGTCACCACACGTACCGCCGGATATGCTTCCGTGTCTCAGGCGGGGCTGACCGACAGCTCAAAGATGCTGGGGTGTATCCTGATGTTTATTGGCGGTTCTCCGGCGGGAACGGCCGGCGGGATCAAGACGACTACGACAGCGATGCTGCTGCTGACGGCAGTCTCTGTTCTGAGAGGGCGGAGAGACACGGAGTGCTTCGGCAGACGGATTGACGCGGGGACCGTGAGATCCGGCATCACGATCATGCTGCTCACGTTCCTGTTCTGGCTCGCAGGTGTGGCGGCACTCTCTGTATTTGAGCCGGGAACCGATTTCATCGATCTGATGTACGAGGCTTCGTCCGCAATCGGAACGGTGGGGCTTTCCGCGGATCTTACCCCGAATCTTACGACAGCCAGTCAGATCGTGTTGATGATCATGATGTATGCGGGCAGGATCGGTCCGGTGACGATGGCGCTCGTGTTTGCGGGAAGAGCGGATAAAAGCGTACAGTTCCGGGAACTTCCGGAAAAGAAGATCATGATTGGATAGAAGATTATTCAGGGGCAGAAGGAGAAAAGATGATGAACAGACAATTTGCGGTGCTGGGACTTGGAAGTTTCGGATGGAGTGTGGCGCTCACTCTTGAGAAAATGGGCTGTGACGTCCTGGCTGTTGACGATTCCTTTGAGAAGATACAGGAAATATCGGAGCAGGTATCCTATGCGGTAAAGGCTGACGTCTCGGACCCGGAGGCACTTCAGGCGCTCGGCGGAAGAAATCTGGACGGAGCTGTGGTTGCGGTCTCGGAGAATTTTGAAGCCAGCATTATGGCGACCATGATCTGCAAGGAGATGGGGATACCAAAAGTGCTGGCAAAGGCAAAGGACACGCTCCAGGGCACGATATTAAAGAAAGTCGGAGCGGACGCGGTAGTCTACCCGGAGATCGAGATGGGAAGCCGAGTGGCGAAAAACCTGGTGGCGCGGGAGTTCACCGACTGGATCGAGCTGTCCGATGATTACAGTCTTGTGGAGGCGGCGGTCCCGAAAAGCTGGGTCGGGAAATGCCTTGCGGAACTGAAGGTAAGGGAGCGGTTTGACGTGAATGTGGTGGGGATCATCCTGAACGGAGAGGTTGACGTGACCTTTGATCCTCAGAAGCCGCTTCCGGCAGAGGGCATCCTGATCCTGATCGGGGCGAACGATGTACTGGAAAAATTTGACGCGAAAGGGAATAAATGATGATCACAAGTACAGGCAATGCACAGGTAAAAGAACTGGTGCGGCTGATGAAAAAGAGAAGAGCGAGGGATGAAGCAGGCGTGTTTCTTGTGGAAGGACCGCGGATGGCAGGAGAGCTCCTTGAGGATCCGGAATGGCGAGGGCAGATCGAAAAAATCTGGATTTCGGAGAGTTATGCAAGACGACATGAGAGCGGCGCGAATGCCGGGGAAAAGGCTTCGTCCTCGCTGGATGGATGCAGAACGGAATTGCTCCCAGATACGGTATTTGCCCATGTCTCGGATACGAAGACGCCCCAGGGGATTCTTGCCGTTGTCCGGAGACGGGAATACAGTATGCAGGATATTCTGGGGTGGAATCCGGGAAAGGCCCTGGTGGCTGTCCTCGATAATCTGCAGGACCCCGGGAATATGGGGACGATCTTCCGGACCGCGGAGGCGGCCGGGGCAACCGGTATCCTTATGAGCAGAGATTGCGTGGACATCTATAATCCGAAAGTCGTGCGGTCTACCATGGGAGCTCTGCTGCGTATGCCGTTCCTCTGCGCGGAGGATCTTCCGCCGGCGATGGAGGATCTGAAGAAGGCAGGGATCCGTGTGTACGCGGCACATCTTGAGGGAAAAGAGTTTTATGACCGGGAGGATTACCGGAGGGGAACGGCTTTCATGATCGGGAATGAGGGAAATGGCCTGAGGGAGGAAATTGCCCGGACCGCAGACTGCCGGATTCTGATCCCGATGGAGGGAAAAGCAGAGTCTCTGAATGCTGCCGTGGCGGCTTCCATTCTCATGTATGAGGCTTCCAGACAGAGAAGGGATTAATATTTATGCAAAGTATTGCATTTTTATGCATAAGTGTAGTATACTAACAGAGTCAGACAGAGGTGTATGGGTTTTACACCTGATTGTTACCTGTATGTACGCTCGTTGTGCTGGCACGATCCAGTCCTGCTCTCCGCGTCAGGACCGCTTGCGGGGCGTTGAGACTGTGACGTTGATAATGCATATATATTAGTAAATAGAGAAAGGAATATAAGTCATGGATTTAAAAGGAAGGAACTTTTTGACACTGAAAGATTTTACCCCGGAGGAGATCACCTATCTGATCGATCTCTCGGCTGAAGTGAAGGAGAAAAAGAAACAGGGTGTACCGGTGGACAATTATAAAGGAAAGAACGTTGCACTGATCTTTGAAAAAGACAGCACCAGGACCCGCTGCGCATTCGAGGTGGCTGCTCATGATATGGGAATGGGAACTACATATCTCGGACCGACGGGCTCTCAGATGGGAAAGAAAGAGAGCATCGAGGATACCGCCAGGGTCCTGGGAAGAATGTTCGACGGGATCGAGTACCGCGGGTTCGGACAGGAGATCGTGGAGGAACTGGCGAAATATGCAGGCGTGCCTGTATGGAACGGCCTGACCAACGAATATCATCCTACACAGATGCTGGCGGATATGCTGACAATCCGCGAGAATTTCGGAAAGCTGAAAGGGCTGAAGCTGGTCTATATGGGAGACGCCCGCTATAATATGGGGAATTCTCTGATGGTGGCCTGCTCCAAGCTGGGGCTGGATTTCGTGGCCTGCACGACAAAGGAATACTTCCCGAACGAAGAACTTGTAAAGACATGTCAGCGATATGCGGCTGAGTCCGGTTCCACCATTACGTTGACAGAAGATGTGATGGAGGGGACAAAGGACGCTGACGTTATATACACCGATGTGTGGGTTTCCATGGGCGAGCCCGACGAAGTATGGGAGAAGAGGATCCGCGAGTTGACGCCTTATAAGGTGACGAAAGAGGTTATGGCAAATGCGAAGGATACAGCAATCTTTCTGCACTGCCTCCCGGCCTTCCACGATCTGAAGACAAAGATCGGGAAAGAGATGGGAGAGCGCTTTGGGATCACTGATATGGAAGTGACGGACGAAGTGTTTGAGTCAGCTCAGTCCAAGGTGTTTGATGAAGCGGAGAACAGGATGCATACCATCAAGGCAGTCATGATGGCGACGCTTGAAAAATCCTGAATATTCTGAAAATTTTTCCGACTGTGCGGTTGCGATCTGATAATCCATTTGCATGCAATTTATTGCAATGCCAATGGATTATCGGATCTGCAACCCACTTATCAATGAGCAAAAAGCGGATGCGTCAGCAGACGCAGGAGTGCGTTAGCACGATTTTGCGAATGGATAAGTGGGTTGGATGATTTTTGAATCATCCAACCGCACAGATGGAAATCTTATGCGAAAGGTGCCGGTCACTTATGAAAAAGTGTCAGGCACCTTTTGGGGTGAATTATCAGACATTAATTTGGAGGAAACTTGTGAAGACTGAAATCTTGAAAATGCTCCGGGAAACGGATGATTACGTATCGGGGCAGCAGATCTGCGGAAAACTGGGAGTCTCCAGGACTGCAGTGTGGAAGGTGATCCGGCAGCTTCAGGAAGAGGGGTACCAGATTGAGGCTGTGAGGAACAGAGGATACCGGATCCTGGATGTGCCTGATGTGATGACGCGGGAAGAACTGGAAAGTCTGATGGAGACCCGCTGGGCAGGCAGGAGGATCTATTATTATCCGGAGACGGATTCTACAAACATCCGGATCCGTCAGCTGGCGGATGAGGGCGCGCCCCACGGGACGCTTGCCGTGGCGGATATGCAGACTGCCGGCAGGGGGAGACGGGGACGGACCTGGGAATCCCCGGCGGGCTCCAGCATCTATATGTCTATCCTGTTGAGACCGGACCTCATGCCATCGGCCGCTCCGCCCCTCACTCTTGTGATGGCGTGCAGTGTGGCGGAAGGGATCATGGACTGCGAGGATGTGAAGGTGCAGATCAAATGGCCCAACGACGTAATCATAAATGGAAGGAAACTGGTGGGGATCCTGACTGAGATGAGCACGCAGGTGGATTATATCGACCATGTGATCATCGGCGTCGGCATCAATGTGAACATGACAGAGTTTCCGGACAGCATCCGGGAGACAGCTTCATCTCTGCGGATCGAGACAGGGCATAAAGTAAGGCGGGCGAAGCTGATCGCCGCTGTTATGAAAAGATTTGAGGCTGATTATGAGATCTTTATACAGACAGGAGATCTGTCCGGCCTGATGGAGAGATACGGCAGCATGCTCGTGAACCGGGACAGGGATGTGAGAATCCTCGGGGCAAAAGAAACATATACGGCCCATGCGCTTGGGATTGACCGAAACGGAGAATTGATCGTGCGCCGTGAGGACGGGACGGAAGAAAAGATCTCTTCCGGAGAGGTGTCCGTCCGTGGTGTGTATGGATATGTCTGAATTGCCAGAAAACTTTGCTCTGGTGGTGCCGTGTACCTTCGTCACAGGTGCCGTGTACTTTGTACAAAGTACACGGCACCTGTGAGGGGAAATATTCTGACAGAAAGGAAAATTGTATGGACAACGAAATGGTATTGTGTGTGTCGAACGCATATGAAAAGAAATTTTATCTGAATCCGGAATTTGATTCTCTGCCGGAGAGCATCCGGCAGGAGTTGCAGATCATGTGTGTGCTGTACACGGAAGACGTGGGCGGCATCCTGATGCTGGTGTTTGACGAAAAGGGAAATCTGGAGCTGAAGGTAGACCACGAGGAGAATGATTTCTTTTTTGACGAGATCGGCAGTGTGCTCAAGATCAAGGAACTACAGAAGACAAAGCAGGAACTCTTTGAGTCGCTGGAGATGTTTTTCAAGGTATTCTATCTGGGTGAGGAGATCGACAACGAAGAGAGCGACGACGAAGACGATCAGAAAGAAGAGTAAGGAAAAGCGGGACTGCATTCCGGAATGACACTCATCATTTCCGAAATGCAGTCCCCTTTATTTCAAAAGCTGTCCCAGCACATCCGTCACTTTCTTCACCGGGACGATCTCCAGCTTTTTCTTCACTTCTTCCGCCACGTCCTCAAGGTCTTCCACATTGTCCGCGGGGATGAACACCTTTTTGATCCCTGCGCGCTGCGCCGCCATCAGTTTTTCAGGAAGGCCGCCGATCGGCATAACGCCGCCGCGGAGAGAGACCTCGCCGGTCATGGCGCAGTCTGTATCCACTGCCTTGCCTGTGATCAGAGAAGCCAGCGCAGTGGTCAGGGTGATGCCGGCGGATGGTCCGTCTTTAGGAACCGCACCCTCGGGAACATGGATGTGAAGGTCATGATCCTCAAATACTTTGCTCTCCTTCGGATAGAGAGATTTGACCAGAGTCAGCGCGATCTGGACAGATTCCTTCATGACGTCGCCGAGCTGGCCGGTGATCAGGAGTTCTCCTTTTCCGTTGGTAAGCTTACTCTCAATATAGAGGATCTCTCCTCCGGCGCGGGTCCATGCGAGACCGGTGACGACGCCAGGGGTTTTGGCGGTCAGTTTCCGGTCATGGTGCATCTTTTTATGGCCCAGATATTCGGCCAGGTTTGATTTTGTCACGGTGAGCGGAGTTTCCTCGTTCCTTACAAGCTTAACGGCCGCGCTCCGGCAGAGCGTGTCGATCAGTTTTTTCAGATCTCGGACGCCGGATTCCATGGTGTATTCGTCGATCATCTTCCGAAGAGCGCCGTCGGTGAGGCGCAGCGTCTTCGGATCGATCCCCATTGCCGCCTCCGCTTTCGGGAGCAGATGCTTTTTGGCAATGTGGTATTTCTCCAGGGCCGTGTACCCGGAGAAGGAGATCACTTCCATACGGTTCAGCAGCGGTTCGGGAATGGTGTCCGTAGTGTTCGCGGTGCAGACAAAGAGCACGTTGGACAGATCGTAGGGCACGTTCATATAGTGGTCCGTAAATGTATTGTTTTGCTCCGGATCCAGCACCTCGAGAAGCGCGCTCGCCGGATCTCCGCCGTAATCTTTCGCCAGCTTGTCCACCTCGTCCAGTACCATGACCGGATTGGAGACGCCGCTGCGCTTCATCCCTTCCATGATCCTTCCGGGCATGGCGCCTATGTAGGTCCGGCGGTGTCCGCGGATCTCAGCTTCGTCCCGGACGCCGCCTAGACTGATCCGCACATATTCCCGTCCCAGCGCCCGTGCGATACTCTGACCGATACTGGTCTTTCCGGTGCCGGGGGCTCCCACGAACAGAAGGATGGAGCCGTACTGTTTTTTATTCAGAGCCATGACGGCGAGCTGCTGGATGATACGTTCTTTCACTTTCTTCAGCCCGTAGTGATCCTCGTCGAGGATGGACTCCGCCCTGTCCAGGTCAATGGGCTGGACTTCCGGCGCTTTCCAGGAAAGGCTGGTCACGAAGTCGAGATAATCATAGAGAAGCCCGTATTCATGGCTGTCCTTGCCCTCCTGACGCATCCGGTTCAGCACTTTTTCCGCTTCCCGGCGGGCTTCATTATTCATGCCGGATTCCTGGATCTTTTTCTCAAATCTGCGCACATCGGAAACATTTTCCGGGTGCATCTCGTCCAACTCCCTCTGAAGATAATCGATCTGCTTCTTGATCGCCGCCTCCCGGTAAAGCTGTTCCTGCCCGTCTTTCTGTGCGTTTTGAGCCTCCTCGGAGACCCTTGCAACCTCCATGAACTCGTTGATCGCCGCGGAAATCATGGCGTATCTTGCCTTGCGGGAGTCCACGGCAAGGATTTTGTATTTCTCCTCCGCGTTCAGGTTCAGATAATCGGAAAGGGCACAGGCAAGATCGTGGACATTCTTGCGCTGCAGGATGAAACTGCGCGCCCAGAGTCCCCACTGATAGCCCTGGACGAACCGGAGAAGAGAATTCCGCATCTGGGAAAACTGTTGGGCCGCTTCTTCCTCGGTCAGATCGTCCGCCTCGGGGCGCAGGGTGACAGAGGCGGTGAGTCTGCCGTTGTCATTCGCAAGTTCGGATACATCTACTCTTTCCAGAGTGCGAACAGCGACGGAATCCTCCTCGCCCATCCCGTCGACCCGCGCCGACAGCCCGATGGGATAGAAATCTTCTGCAGCGTATTCGCCGCTCTCTTTTTCCTCCTTCAGAAAAATGAAGAGGATATCAGAACCGTTCTCTAGCTCCTCTGCGCCAAAGTCCGTGAAAAAATCACGTTTAAAATAGTAGGACACATCCGGCAGGAGAAGAAGGTTGTAAACAGGTCTTATGATCATGATCGTCTGCCTCCTTTATGGGAGCGCTCCCGGCAGCCGGTAAAATCTCATTGAAAATCAGTCCGGGACCGCTGTGTCAGCACTTATTTGCTGCAAATGCTTGTCAGCACTCGAAGCGAATGAGTGCTAATGCTTCGGTAAAAACATGGCGAATAAAATCCTTTATTCGCCATATTAACCAGATTCTTTAGTTACAATCCATAGAAGCAAATTAGCACAAAAACAATATTCTGTCAATAGCTCTTCCCTTAACTCATCAGAAAATTCAGCGATCCGGGAGGATTTTCCGTGCCCTTCTCGAGAAGACAGATCAGCGCCCTTATCGTGCGCTCGCTCTGCTCACGGGTGGAGGGAGCGAGGGTATCGTCCATCTTCACTGTGAGTACGATCAGCACGATCTCGGCCAGAGCTTCCGCGTCGTCAAAGTGGATCTCGCCGGCTTCGATGCCCTGGCGGATGATCTCGGCGAGAACAGGTTTGAGTTCTGTGATGATGTGGTTGATATATTTCTGGTGAAGGTAGGCCTTCTCCTGCGCTCCTGTGCCTTCGCTTTCTCCTGACCTGATAAATTCGGAGGAAGAGTTCCGGCAAGCCTGGAAGATCATTGCCATCCGCGTAAACGGAGAAATATCCGTCTGAGAGGAGAGAGCCTTTGCAGTCTTGAGCGGTTTTTCGTAACTGCGCTCCACAAGCGCTTCAAGGATCGCGTCTTTGGACGGAAAATAGTAATAGATGCTCCCCTTCCCGATCCCTGCGGTATGCGCGATCTCGCTGACGGAGATGGACTGGAGCTTCCGGTTTTCCAGGAGTTCCTGCAGGGCGTCCAGGATGCGGTCATATTTTAATTGATTTGCCATTGTACATCGTCCTTTTCAAAATGCTGCCGGCGGCTGTGCCGGATACTGTATCAGAGAGAACGCTCTCTTCTGAAAATAATACAAATACAATCAGAGTATAGCACAGGAATGCCTGAAGAGCCAGCGAGAAAACTTCACAAAAAATAAAAAGATTTCCCCCGTTATTTTGAGAGGAACGCCTGTTGACCGGCAGTCGAAAAGGTGATAATCTAACAGAAGAAAAGGAATGACCGCCGGTCGAAAATGGGACCGGATCGGTCGAAAAGGAGGAAATTATGACCTACGCAGACATGTTTTCAAAAGTAAAGGGGATGCTGATGGACGCGGATGTGAGCGATATCCACGAACACCTTGCCTATCAGTTCAATATCACGGGCGAGGCGGAAGGCATCTTCTATGCGGAAGTAAAGGAAGGAAAGCTCTATGTGGAGCCGTACGAGTACTTTGACCGCGACGCCATGTTTACCTGTTCGGCGGAGACACTCTTCAAGATCGCGGACGGTAAGACGGATCCGATCCTTGCGGTGACGCTGGGAAAACTGAAAGTGGAGGGCAATATCGATAAAGCGCTGAAGCTGAAAGACCTGATCAACAGCAAGAAGAAAAAGAAATAAGAAATTTCAGAAAAGCAGGTGAAGAAAAATGGGTAAATTATTAAAAGGAGCTGCAGTCCTTCTTGGAGCTGTGGCAGCGGCAGAGGCCGGTGGGACAGCGTATTTCTACAGAAGGACCATGAAGCGCTACAACGCGAAAGTGGAGAGGACTATGAAAATGTCCGGCGTGGACTGGGAACAGTATGTCCCTCTGATGTCACAGAGAAGGGACTGGATGATGGAACAGCCCCACGAGGATGTGTGGATCACTTCCCACGACGGGCTGAAGCTCCACGGTACATATTTCGAGGGGGACGGCGGGAACAAAGCCGTTATCTGTTTCCACGGGTATACCAGCCAGGGAACCAATGATTACGGAAGTCTTTCCTATTATTATCTGAACCACGGATTCCGGATGCTTCTGATCGATGAGCGCGCGCACGGCGAGAGTGAGGGAACCTATATCGGGTTCGGGACAATGGACCGGCTGGACGGAATGGAGTGGGTGAAATGGATGATCGAAAAGATCGGCGATGACGCCCAGATCCTCCTACATGGAAACTCCATGGGGGGCGCTACGGTCTGCATGATGAGCGGATTGAAGCTGCCGCCGCAGGTGAAAGGGATCGTCTCGGATTGTGCGTTTACCTCGGCGAAAGACGTGTTTACCCATGTGCTCCACAGTATGTATCACCTTCCGGCATTCCCGATGATCCAGATCGCGGATAAGCTGAACAAGAGAAATGCAGGCTATGGTCTGAATGAGTGCAACGCGGCGGTCGAAGTGAGAAAGGCGGAGGTGCCGTTCCTCTTTATCCACGGCGGGAAGGACATCTTTGTTCCATGCTGGATGTGTGAAGAAATCTATAAGAACTGTGCTTCGCCGAAGACGAAACTGATCGTTGAAGAGGCGGGACACGGCGAGAGCTATTACAAAGACACAGAAGCCTATGAGGGGGCTCTGGATACATTTATCGGAGGGATAATGAAATGATGAGAACAAGGAAGGGGCACAAAGTGTACCCGCTGACAGTGGCACAGAAATTCCATCTTTACTATGCACCCCACTGCCCGAACATGGCGGTGCTCAATATCGGGACAAGCCTGACCATCGAGGTGGAGCTTGACTGGGATCAGCTTAAGAAATCCATCAACGAGGCGTATGCGAGAAGCGAGGGCATGCGCGTCCGTCTGGCAAAAGACAAAGAGGGAACCTGGTATCAGTATGTGATGGATCCGGAGGAGAAGGACATCGAATTTGTTGATTTCTCAGACAGGACAGTCGAAGAGGCTGAGGCGGAGATGCAGAAATGGACGACGGTGCCGTTCAAGATGTTCGATTCCCCGCTGACCAGGATCGTCATGATCAAGATGCCGGACGGGTTTAACGGAGTCTATTTCCTGGGGAACCATATGATCGTGGACGCCCAGTCGCTGATCTGCTTCCTTAAGGATATCATCGAGCTGTACTGCAATGCCAAGTATGAAGGAGTCCCGTATCCGAAAGACATGGCGTCCTATATCGAACAGCTTGAACGCGATTTCGCTTATGAAGCCGGAAGCAGGGCGCAGCAGAGAGACGCCGAGTATTTCCAGAAGGAGATCGAGAAGGGCGAGCCGATCTACAATGACCTTCACGGGACGGCGAAACTGGAGTCCATGCGGGAAATGTTCAAGAATCCGGAACTCCGCTCCGCGTTCTGTGTGACGGACGATACAAAATCCGCGCTGGATATCTTCCATCTGGAAGAGGAGCCTACGAAACGGCTGATAGATTTCTGCGAGAAATATCATGTTTCCCTTGCGTGCCTTCTGCTTATGGGACTGCGTACCTATTATCAGAAGATGAACGGATTTGAGGACGTGTCCCTGACGACGACGATCGCGCGCCGCGCGACCCTGAAAGAAAAGAAGTCCGGCGGCACAAGGATCCATTCCTTCCCGTTCCGCACGATCTTCCCGGAGGATATGAAGTTTATCGATGGCGTGTACGCGATCCGCGACAAGCAGAACGAATACTTCCGCCACGCAAACTATGACCCGACCGCGTATTTTGCATACCGGGCAAAGACGTATCCGCAGCCCCAGCCCGGACTGGGGTATGAGCCCATCTCTCTGACTTACCAGCCTCTCACATTGAAGGAGAAAGGTCTGGATCAGTTGGGTGACATCCGTTATAAGACGAAATGGTATCCGAATGGCATCTGCCCCCAGGGAATGTATCTGACGGTAATGCACCGCCCGGAGGACAACGGTCTGGACTTCAACTTTGAGCATCAGATCAAGGCGGTGTCCAGGGAGGAACTTGAGTACCTGTATTATTACCTCTGCAAGATCATGTTCAAGGGTGCGGAGAACCCGGACCTGACCATCGGAGAGATCATTAAATTAGTATAAGGAGAACGACCATGTTTGAGAAATTAGTAAATATCATCTGCAACTATGTTGAGGTAGAGCCGGAGAATATCCATCCGGAGTCCCGTTTCATGGAGGATCTCGGTTTTACATCCTTCGACTTCATGAGCATGCTCGGAGAGATCGAGGATGAGTTTGATGTGGAGGTAGAGCAGACGGAGGCGGCAAATATCCGCACTGTGCAGGAAGCGGTTGACTATCTTGAGAAACTGACTGCTGAATCATAGAAACAAAATTGGAACAGAAGACAGAGACAGGCTGCAGCGGTCTGTCTCTTTATGTCCGCGCGGAAGCGGAGAAAGGATAGGGGAAATATGCTTTGCAGTACCGTACGTGAGATCCTGGCCGGAACAGAGAAGAAATACGGTCCGGAGGATGCGATCCGCTATAAAATAAGCAAAAGCGAGATCGGATCAAAAAGTTACACGCAGTTGAAAGAGGACAGCGAGAGTTTTTCAAATGTTCTGAAATGCATGGGCGAGCAGGGGAGCCATATCGCGGTGATCGGGATGACCTCCTACGAGTGGCTCGTAACTTATTTTGGAACAGTCAACAGCGGAAGCGTTATCGTGCCGTTGGATGTGAACCTCCCGGCGGAGGATGTGTGCGATCTGATCGACCGCTCGGATTCCACTGTCTTTGTCTATGATGAAGTGAGAAAGGATGTGGCGGCGATCGCAAAGGAACGCTGCCCGAAGCTGAAGACTATGGTCTCCATGCAGCAGGCAGAGCATGATGACCATGCATATTCTTTCTGGAAGCTGATCGAGGAACACAGAGGAAGCTTTGATTACGAGCCGGATCCGGATCAGCTCTGCACGATCATGTTCACATCGGGAACTACGGGAAAGAGCAAGGGAGTCATGCTGACCCACCGGAACGTGGCGGAGAACGCGACCTGCCTTGACATGAAGATCCCGGAGCGCATCGTGATCATGACGGTCCTTCCGATCCATCACGCATACTGCCTGAGCATGGATATCCTCAAAGGCGTGTCGCTGGGAGCGGTCATCTGCATCAATGATTCCCTGATGCGCGTGGCGAAGAACATCAAACTCTTCAAGCCGGAGATGATCCTGATGGTGCCGCTGATGATCGAGACTATGGCGAAGAAGCTGGAGGAGGCTTCCCTTCTCCCGGCGAAGATCGTGAAGAACCAGGTGTTCGGAAAACAGTTCCATACGATCTGCAGCGGCGGAGCTTACCTGGATCCTTCCTATATCGACCTGTTCAAAAAATATGATATCACGATCCAGCAGGGATACGGCATGACCGAGTGCGCGCCGGTCATCAGCGTTACCCAGGCATGGAACATCCGGAAAGACGCGGTGGGACAGCTTCTCCCCAACTGCGAGGCGAAGACCGTGGACGGCGAACTGTGGGTAAAAGGAAGCAGCGTGATGCAGGGATACTATAACATGCCGGAAGAGACGGCGGAGACCCTGGAGGACGGCTGGCTCAAGACCGGAGATCTGGGCTACGTTGATGAGGACGGCTTTGTCTACCTGACCGGACGCAAGAAGAACCTGATCATAACGAAGAACGGCGAGAATGTTTCCCCGGAAGAGCTGGAGAACGCGCTGAGTACGAACCGCCTTGTGGGAGAGGTGCTTGTCCGCGAGAAAGGCGGCGTGATCGAGGCAGAGATCTATCCGGATCAGGATTACGTGAAGAAGAAACGGATCAAGGACGTCAGGGAGAAACTGCAGGAAGTTATCGACGAGTACAACCGCACTGCGGCGCCCCAGAAGAAGATCTACAGCCTGATCGTGCGGGATACGGAGTTTGAGAAGACGACGACGAGGAAGATTAAGAGGTTCTGATTTCCTCGAACGTGTATTCTGCGTGGAGGGAGGATGCGTTCGGACTCCGCTTCGGGAAATAAGGAAAACTAAAAAAGCTTCGGGTACGGACTAAAAGCCAGAACAGGCGGTGAGCAACTCGCTGCGCTCAGACAATCTCACCCCCTGTTCTGACGTCCGTACCCGGAACTTTAAGTTTTACTAATTTCCCTACGAAGTCGTCCGCCCACATCCTCCCTCCCCGCAGAAAGTTTTTCGAGATCAGCACTGTTTTCTGGTCTGCTCAGGACGGAAGTCAGCGGCTACACAGCTATTTCCTCACTCATGGCGATATGGCATCTTTTCCTGTAACACGCTATGCCATATTTCAGGATCTTTTCCATACCGTCTTCATGCAGCTTCTTAGCATAGTTTTTTGACTCGATCTGCTGAAGGGCTTTTTCACATGCCGCTGTCAGGTTCCCGTCCTCGGCATATTTTATTTCGATCACCATTCCGGTATCCCCGTCGTCTGTTTCTACAAGGATATCGCAGTAACCGTCGCCGGACTCTCTGTTCGACGTGATATACCAGGAGTCTTTGTAGCTGAGCAGCCCGAGTAGGATGCCGTGATAATAATTCTCTTTCATATTTTTTCTTACGGCTGTGTCGCGGATGCTGATAGTACGCCTCAGATATTCGGTAAATTTTTTCTCGGCTGTCTCGGCATCGCCATTTTTAAAAGCGATGCAGAACGTTTCCAGGGAAGTTCCGTCTTTTCTGGCGGTATCCTGGAACCACTCAAAGATCTGCTCGGTAAAAATGTTCCGGATCTCTTTGTTGGGGATGACCAGGATATGTTCCCGTTCGCTGGTAACGCCGCGCTGGGTCAGATAGCCGGTGGTGAACAGAAGGCTCCAGATATTATCTATGGAGGCGTACATGTCTTTGTATGTCAGGTTCTGGCGGAGAACTTTTTTTACAGATTCTCCTGAGACCAGCCCTTCGATCTCACGTTTTGTTACGGCGTTAGCCTGCTCCAGAAAATGGCGGAGGGCTTCGTTCCCGCTTGTGTTTGACCAGTAGGCTTCCGGCTGCGCTTCGGGATCAGAGCGGAGCGCGTCGCAGTAACAGAGTACATCCCAGGGACAGTATACATCTACATTCCCAAAACGATAACCGTCGTACCATTCCTTTATCGTGTCATAGTGGTCTGAAAGACCATAGTATTCCAGAAGAGCGCGGACCTCGCTGTCAGTGAAGCCGAAATATTCATCGAAACGTACATCTGTGACGGAGAGGACTTTCATATTGTTCAGGCCTGTGAAGATACTCTCCTTTGCCACACGCAGACAGCCGGTGAGGACTGCAAACTTCAGATTATCGTTTGTTTTTAGTGCCTGCTCGAACATATTACGGATCAGCATGATCATCTGATCGTAGTAGCCATTTTCATTTGCCTTTGCCAGCGGCACATCGTACTCATCGATCAGCATGATTACATCACTGCCATAATGCTTTTTGAGAAGGGCGGAAAGCATATACAGACTTCCCATCAGGGCAGCATCCGATATTTTGAAGACGGAATTGTCATCGACTGCGATAAGCTGAGAGTAAAGAGCTTTCTCTACCTCAGTCAGCCGTTCACTTTTTGCGAGAAACTGAAAGCGGAGGGCTTCTTTTCCGATGACAGAGCACATCATGTTACGTGCGGTTTCAAAGTCATTTCCATTGACACTTTTCAGGCTGATGGCGATCACCGGGAATTTTCCCATATAGTCTCGGCACAGCTCTTCTTCTTTCATGATCTCCAGACCCTGGAACAGGCTTTCGTCGCAGCCGATTTCAAAAAATGCTTTGAGCATGCTCATGTTCAGCGATTTCCCGAATCGCCTCGGGCGGGTGAACAGATTTACTTCTCCCCAGTTATGGAGAAGATCCCGGATCAAGCCGGTCTTGTCAATATAGTAAAAATTTTCAGCACGGATTTTTTCGAAGTTTTCGATGCCGATTGAAATTTTTTTTCGAATTTTTTCAGCCATGTATCATCACGCTCCTGTCAGAACCTGTTTTGTGGATGCAATGGTGCCTCTGCTTATTTTACCATTGCCGGGGAGAAACGGCAAGGCAGAACCAGCTTGACGGAGGCGGCGGATCCCTGATAATATAAGGAAAGCACAAATGCACAGGAGGAGAAAAGATGCTGCTGACCATTGATATCGGAAATACAAATATCACCATGGGCGTATTCGAGGGCGAGTTCCTGCTTGGTATGTTCCGCATGACAACGAAGCGTCAGAGGACGTCCGATGAATACGGATTCACGATCTGTGGGATACTGGAACACCGGGGAATCGATCCGAAGAAGATCGACGCGGTCATCATCGCGTCTGTGGTGCCTGATATCATGCACTCGTTTACCAGCGGCATTATAAAATATCTGGATACAACACCGTTCATCGTCTCCGCGGAGACAGATACGGGCGTGAAGGTGCTCTCGGACAACCCGTCCCGGACAGGTCCGGACCGGATCGTCAACGCGGTAGCAGGCTATGCTATCGCTCAGGGTCCGGCCATCGTGATCGACTTCGGGACCGCCACCACCTATGACCTGGTGGGACCGGAACGCACGCTGGAAGCCTGCATCATCGCGCCGGGGATCGAGACTGCGGGCCGCTCTCTCTGGGGAGGAGCGGCAATGCTCCCGGCGATCCAGATCAAAAAGCCTGATTCCATCCTGGCACGCGACACCGTCACCGGAATGCAGGGAGGTCTCGTATTCGGCGCGGTGGGACAGACGGAATATATCGTAAGAAGGATGAAAGAAGAGTCGGGTTATACAGACGCCTATGTCATCGCAACGGGCGGTCTAGGGAAGATCATCGCGAAGGAGACAGACTGCATTGACCTTTACGATCCGCAGCTCACTTTGAACGGGCTGAGACTGATCTACGAAAGAAGGAAGGAGAAGTGACAGAGAGGAAACGATGAAGGGATTAAAGATAGGAAATGTTGAACTTGAAAACCGATATATATTAGGACCCATGGCAGGTGTCACTGACCTGCCATTTCGTCTGCTCTGCAGAGAACAGGGGGCGGGGCTTCTGTGCATGGAGATGGTGAGCGCCAAGGCGATCATGTACAATAACCGCAACACGGAGCAGCTCCTCACGATCCATCCGGATGAGAGGCCGGTCTCCCTTCAGCTTTTCGGTTCAGACCCGAAGATCATGAGCGAGATGGCGAAGCGGATCGAGGAGCGTCCCTTTGCCATTCTGGACATCAATATGGGGTGCCCGGTGCCGAAGGTGGTGAAAAACGGCGAGGGATCCGCGCTGATGAAGGATCCGAAGCTGGTGTACGAGATCGTAAGTTCCATGGTAAAGGCGATCGAGAAGCCGGTCACGGTGAAGATCCGGAAAGGATTTGACGATGACCATGTCAACGCGGTGGAGATCGCCAGAATCATCGAGGAGGCGGGAGCCGCCGCAGTGGCGGTACACGGCAGGACAAGGGAACAGTACTACAGCGGAAAGGCGGACTGGGATATCATCCGTCAGGTAAAAGAGGCGGTATCCATTCCTGTCATAGGAAACGGAGACGTGACGTCGCCGGAGCGGGCAGAGGAACTGGTGCGCCGGACCGGATGCGACGGCGTGATGATCGCCAGGGGAGCCCAGGGAAATCCGTGGATCTTCTCAGAGATGATAACCTATGAAGAAACGGGAGTTGTCCCGCCGAGACCGGGAAAAGAGGAACTGAAAGAAATGATGCTGCGCCATGCCCGTCTTCAGCTCGAATATAAGGGGGAATATTCGGGGATCAGGGAGATGAGAAAGCATGTGGCATGGTATACGAAGGGGATACCTGGAGCGGCGAGATTACGGGAAAAGATCAACGCTGTGGAGTCCCTTGGAGAGCTGGAAAATCTCTTGACATCACTATAGGTTTTGGTTATAATATTGAAATTGCGAAATAGACTTAAAGAAAACAGACAAGACCCAGAATCTTGTACCCGATAGAAAGAAAATTTAAGTAACAGAAAGGGAGCGTAACCAATGGCAGAGGCAAAGAAAAGATTACTTACTTATGCCGGATTGAAGGCACTTGAAGATGAACTTGAGAATCTGAAGGTAGTGAAGAGGAAAGAAGTCGCAGCCAAGATCAAAGAGGCGAGAGAGCAGGGAGACCTTTCCGAGAACGCAGAGTACGATGCGGCGAAGGACGAGCAGCGCGATATCGAAGCTCGTATCGAGGAGCTGGAAGGAATCCTGAAAAATGCAGAGGTCGTTGTAGAGGACGAAGTTGACTTTGACAAGATCAATGTGGGATGTACGGTCAAGGTATACGACATCACTTTTGATGAAGAGATGGAGTTCAAGATCGTCGGATCCACAGAGGCCAACAGCCTTGAAGGCAAGATCTCCAATGAGTCCCCGGTAGGGCAGGCACTGATGGGCAGGAAAGTGGACGATGTGGTAGACGTGGAGACGCAGGCCGGAGTGATCCAGTATAAAGTGCTTGAGATCAGCCGTTCAAAGTAAACAAAGGATTTCAGACAGACCTCTTATTTCAAGAGGTCTGAATTCGCTTATAAAGGAAGGAGAAAGAGAAAGTGGCTCAGCAGCAGAAAAACGGACAGGAACCAGATTTAAACCAGTTGAGAAAGGTGCGCCGCGAGAAACTTGCGGAACTTCAGCAGAACGGGAAAGCCCCGTTTGTGATCACCAAGTATGATCAGACACACCACAGCCAGGAGATCAAGGACCATTTTGATGAACTGGAAGGAAAACAGGTGTCCATCGCGGGACGTATGATGTCCAAGCGTGTCATGGGAAAGGCATCCTTCTGCAACGTGCAGGATCTGCAGGGGAATATCCAGTCCTATGTGGCACGTGACAGCATCGGCGAGGAGAACTACAAAGAGTTTAAAAAGCTGGATGTGGGTGATGTGATCGGTATCACAGGAGAAGTGTTCCGGACAAAGACAGGCGAGATGTCCGTACATGCATCCCATGTGACCCTGCTCTCCAAGAGCCTCCAGATCCTTCCGGAGAAGTTCCACGGACTGACCAATACGGATATACGTTACCGTCAGAGATATGTGGACCTGATCATGAACCCGGAAGTAAAGGATACATTTATCAAACGTTCCAGGATCATCAGCGCGATCCGTAAATATCTGGACGGACAGGGATTCATGGAGGTTGAGACTCCGATGCTTGTTGCAAATGCCGGAGGCGCTGCCGCAAGACCGTTCGAGACTCACTTCAATGCTCTGAATGAAGACCTGAAGCTCCGTATTTCTCTGGAACTCTACCTGAAGAGACTGATCGTGGGAGGACTTGAGAAAGTATACGAGATCGGCCGGGTATTCAGAAACGAGGGACTTGACACAAGACACAATCCGGAGTTCACGCTCATGGAGCTGTATCAGGCATACACAGATTACAACGGAATGATGGACCTGACAGAGAATCTGTACCGCCATGTGGCACAGGAAGTGCTCGGAACGACAAAGATTGTCTACAATGATATCGAGATGGATCTCGGAAAGCCGTTCGAGCGTATCACAATGGTAGACGCCGTGAAGAAGTACGCAGGCGTTGACTGGAATGAAGTGGAGACTCTGGAGCAGGCGAGAGAACTTGCGAAAGAGCACAAGATCGAGTTTGAGGAGAGACATAAGAAAGGCGATATCCTGAACCTGTTCTTTGAGGAGTATGTTGAGGAACACCTTGTACAGCCGACATTTGTCATGGATCATCCCATCGAGATCTCTCCGCTGACAAAGAAGAAACCGGAGAATCCGGACTATGTAGAGCGTTTCGAGTTCTTCATGAACGGCTGGGAGATGGCAAACGCTTACTCCGAGCTGAACGATCCTATCGATCAGAGAGAGCGTTTCGCTCAGCAGGACGCGAATGCGGCAGCAGGAGACGAGGAAGCCGAGCATACAGATGAGGATTTCCTGAACGCACTGGAGATCGGTATGCCGCCCACAGGTGGTATCGGATTCGGAATCGACAGGATGTGCATGCTGCTTACGAACAGCGCTGCCATCCGTGATGTGCTGCTCTTCCCGACCATGAAGTCTCAGGGGGCTGCAAAGAATGAGGCAAACAATGCGGCACAGTCTTCCGCACAGGAAGCACCGGGGGTGAAGATCGATCTCTCCAAAGTAAAGGTTGAGCCGCTCTTCGAGGAGTTTGTTGATTTTGATACATTCAGCAAGTCTGATTTCCGGGCTGTGAAAGTAAAAGAATGCGTTGCCGTACCGAAGTCCAAGAAACTGCTGCAGTTCACTCTGGATGACGGGACAGGCACAGACCGCACGATCTTAAGCGGTATCCATGAGTATTACGAGCCGGAAGAGCTGGTCGGAAAGACCTGCATCGCGATCGTGAACCTGCCGCCGAGAAAGATGATGGGAATTGATTCCTGCGGAATGCTGATCAGCGCGGTACATGAGTACGACGGAAAAGAAGCGCTGAATCTGCTGATGGTGGATGACAGGATCCCGGCTGGGGCGAAGCTGTACTAAAGATAAGAAATGAATCGGGCACTCTTTGGAAGGAAACTTTCAAAGAGTGCCCTTTTTATATATTGATACGAATTAAATATTATTTGAAGTTTACTGTTATGTCGGATTAATATATGATTCAGACATAACAGTAAACAAGGCGGTATAAATAATGGGAAAAGATGAGAATTGGGCAAGAGTTACATTTTATCGTGGGAAGATGAGAATAAGGAAGGAGAGCCGCCATGAAATGTGAGATGATTCGTGATCTGCTGCCGCTGTATATTGATGGTCTGACAAGTGAAGAAAGCAATGTGGAAATTGAAAAACACTTAAGGACCTGTAAAGAATGCAGAATATATTACCAGGAAATGACAGGGGAGATCCAAAGTGCAACGCCAATAAGTGATGAAGAGATTCAGGATGTAGAACTGCTCAGAAAAATAAAGAAAAGAAACAGACGAAAAGTTGCAGGACTTTTGGCAGCATCGATCTTAGTTGTAGTAATTGTTCTGTCATTTGTCTTTTCGCAGACGTATAGCCGCGTGAAGTTTGAGGATGTGCAGATCGATTACGGAGTTCGCGGAGATAAAGCATATTTATCGATAGAATCTGAGCCGGGATATGAATTGTGGTTTTCAGGCAGCGTAAGTGAAAATGAATCGATTTTAAAGATCCTTTCCGCAAGAAAAATCGGAGGTTCAGGGAAAGATATAATGCGTTGGGAAGATGAACTCGGAACGGAAGATAACCCATGCAGATGGACGATAGAATTTCAGGATAAAACAATTGTTATAGAAAATGGGGAACTTGTAGAAGAAAAATAGCACGATCCAAATAAATTAAAAAAATTAGCACTCGAGGGTTGACAGTGCTAATAACGGGTGCTATATTACAACTAGAACAAAGGAAGAGGAACAGAAAGGAACGAAGATAAAAGGAAAAAGGTTCCGAGGAGTTCCGAATCCCGAGTTGATACAGCTTGCAACACTTGAGACAACTTCAAGAGTGCTGATGGCAACTGCGAAAGCAGCTCATAAAAACTTATTTCTAATGTTTCAATAATGGAAGGAGTAATGACTTATGTTAATGCCGAGTATTTTTGGAGAGAACTTATTTGATGATGACTGGTTTGATTTTGACAGGGATTTCTGGGGAAGAAAGAATCCGTTGTATGGTAAGAATGCAAAGAATATCATGAAGACAGATATCTGTGAGCATGATACAGGATATGAACTTGACGTTGATCTGCCGGGATTCAAGAAAGATGAGATCAACATCGAACTTGAGAACGGTTACCTGACCATTTCCGCTGCGAAGGGTCTGGATAAAGACGAGCAGGATAAGAAGGGCAAATACATCCGCAAGGAGCGTTATGCCGGTGCAATGCAGAGAAGTTTCTATGTAGGCGATGCTGTAACAGAGGAAGACGTCAAGGCGAAATTTGAGGATGGTATCCTGAAACTGAGCATCCCGAAAAAGGACGCAAAAGAAGTTGAGACGAAAAAGACCATCGCGATTGAGGGATGATCTTTCCCGAAAGGGCATAAAGCATAAGGACGGGTTCGGCGCGAAAGCGCCGGGCCTTTTTCTGTTTGGGGAAATTTTTTATATCATTTTTACAAAGCAGTGGTATAATAGAACCGTTTGAGATATACAGTTTTCTTTGCTGCTGAGGAAAGGACCGGGGCAGCAAGGTTTATATTTATATTATGGAAAGGAATGGTAGGATTGAATCGACTTCATGTTTATATTCTGAAAAGATATCTGCTTCTGCTTGTGGGGCTGGCGATCATGGCGTTCGGCGTGGCGTTTTCCATCAAGGCGAGCCTGGGAACGTCGCCGATCTCCAGTGTGCCGTATGTGGTCAGCCTGTTTACTCCTCTGACGGTGGGGACGGCAACGATCACAATGCACTGTGTCTTTATCCTGCTTCAGATCCTGATCCTGAGGCGGAATTATCACCCGATCCAGCTCATGCAGCTTCCGGTGGCGTTTTTCTTCGGATATCTGACAGACTTCGGCGTGTGGGCGGTTCAGGGAATTTCATACCATACATACTGGCAGCAGTGGATCCTCTGCCTGATCGGAATCGTTCTGGTCGCTGTGGGAGTCAGCCTGGAAGTGAAGGCAGGAGTTGTAGTCCTTGCCGGGGAGGGCGTGGTCCTTGCGATCTGCAAAGTCCTTCCGGTAAAGTTCGGACATATGAAGGTGGGATTTGATGTGACCCTTGTAGTGATCGCCTGTATCCTGTCCATCGTGTTCACGGGACGCCTTCAGGGAGTAAGAGAGGGAACTGTGGCAGCAGCGCTTCTGGTGGGGACTCTTGCACGGCAGTTTGGAAAACTGCTGTCCCACTGGAAACTGGAAGAAGAACCGGGAGGAAACGGATAAATGACGAAAGACATGACAGAGGGACGTATCATCCCTCAACTGACAGAATTTACGATCCCGCTGGTGTTGGGAAACCTGTTTCAGCTTACCTATAATGCGGCGGACTCCGTGATCGTGGGAAAGTTCGTCGGGGATGATGCCCTGGCGGCGGTGGGAACGGCCGGACCGATCATGAATATGGTGATCCTGTTCATCAGTGGAATGTGCATGGGAGCCGGAATCCTTATGAGCACCCATTACGGAGCGAAAAAGTATGACCTGCTGGAGCGGCAGATCAGCACATCCATGCTGGGCGGACTGGGATTTTCGGCGGCGATCGCGATCCTGCTGATCCTTTTTGCGCATCCGCTTCTGGAGCTCCTTCAGGTGCCGGCGGATATTATCGGCGACGCAAAAATGTACCTGAGGATCATTTTTGTGGGTCTGATCTTTACCTTTGTCTACAATTTTTTCTCCAACACGCTGAGGGCTCTGGGGGACAGTAAAGTCCCGCTGTATTTTCTGATCGTGAGCGCATTCCTCAATGTGGTGTGGGATCTTATTTTTGTCGTCGGGTTTGGATGGGGCGTGCCGGGGAGCGCGCTTGCAACCGTACTCAGCGAGGCGCTGAGCTGCCTCTGCTGCCTGGTCTATATCAAGAAAAAAGTTCCGCTGCTCTGTCTGGGAAAAAAGTGGAAGGTGTTTGACGGCTCTATTCTGTGGAGGACTTTTAACTACGGTATCACCAGTGCCCTTCAGCAGATGTGCGTCCAGCTCGGAAAAATCTGTGTGCAGACTGTAGTGAATGTTCAGGGAGTAGCGTTCATCGCGGCGTTTACCGCCATCAACCGCGTGGACGATTTCGCCATGACGCCTCAGCAGAATATTGCCCATGCCGCGACTACATTTATGGCGCAGAACAGGGGCGCGGGAAAGATCAGGAGGATGAAGGAAGGATTTCTCTCATCTATCATCCTTCAGGTAGTGTATACGACGGTGATCGCCCTGCTGGTCTTCTTCGGTTCAAGACAGATCATGCAGCTTTTTGTCAGCGACGGATCGGAGGAAGTGATCAGCCTTGGAGTGTCCTATCTCCAGCTCATCGCGTTCATGTATTATATGCCCTCCGCGACCAACATTATACAGGGTTACTTCCGGGGACTGGGAGATCTGAAGGTCACTCTGATCAGTACGGTCCTGAACATGTCCGCCAGATTCCTCTCCGCATGGCTCATGATCCATATCATGCACGGTGGATTTGACCGTCTGGCATGGGCGAATTTCGTGGGGTGGATCGCCATGCTGGCATTCCAGATCCCGATGATCACGATGCGGTGGAGGAAAATCAAGTAACAGAGTGTGGATAAAGTTTTAACAGGAATAGAGGATGTGTATAAAGGTATAAAGAGAAAATGGGTCTGGCATAGAACATGTCAGGCCTTTTTTGCAACGGCGACGAGCCAAAGTCCGGGCTTGCCCGGAGACCTTGGCGACCGCTTACAATCCCGGAATGTGCCTTTTGGCACTTCCGGTGATTGCGCGATGACGGCTCCAAAAGGATACAGAAAAGATATAAATATCCTGTATAATAAGATCAAAGAAGAGGGAAGAACGTATCGGAGAGGGGAAGACAAAAATGAGGATACTGATCGTGGAGGATGACTGCCTTCTGGCGGAAGCGGTAAGCGATTACTTTTCAGCAAAGGGGTGGCAGACAGAGGAAGCACATGACGGAAACAGTGCTCTTGAGATGGCGGCGTCCGGAAACTGGCAGATGATCCTTCTGGATGTGATGCTGCCCGGAATGGACGGATTTTCTGTGTGCAGAGAGATAAGGCGGAGCAGTGACGTGCCGGTGTTTTTTATCACGGCAAGGGTGCTGGAGGCGGACGAACTGAACGGATATGCGGTCGGCGCTGATGATTATGTGACGAAACCGTTTTCCCTTCCTGTACTCTATGCAAAAGTGATGGCGATGATGGGACGGATCCGGGGCGGAAGACCGGAGGAACGGGTCCGAAGAGGCGATGTGGAAGTGGATGCGGGGACGAGAAAGGTGTATGTACAGGGGAAAGAACGGTTCCTGCCGCCAAAGGAATTTGAAATGCTGCTCTTTTTCCTGGAAAATCCAAACCGGACTTTTACAAGAGAACAACTGCTCATCCGATTCTGGGGATATGACTTTGACGGAAATGAGAGAGTGGTGGACAATCATATTAAAAAGCTGCGCAAGGCGCTGGCAGGAAGCGTCTGCGTGATCCGTACTGTGCGAAAATCCGGATACAGAATGGAGGTGCCGTCATGAAAAAGGAGAAGAAAAAGATCCGCTATACGCCTTCGGGTGTGATGAAGAAATTTGTTCTGGTCTTTGTGGCGCTGTATATGGGAATCATGGGGGCGGCGACGTATCTTGTGCAGGGGAAATTTGTGCAGGATCACCAGGAGGCGCTTCAGAGCTTAAGCGACGATATAAGGTGGTTCCAGACTCAACTGGCGCAGGAGGCGGCGGACGAAGGTGTGAGCATTGGCCGGGAGTGGGGCGGAAATACGATGGACTATATCCTTGCCGTGAATGCGGGGGCAGGGGAACTGCCGTATATGCTCTGGTCCGGCGCTGTGTGGGATGAGGACGGAGACAAGATCGCGGAGAGCGGACCGGTATATACAATGATGCCGGGAGATGAGAATGAAAACGGGCCTCTGGTTTGGAGGCTGGATGACTGGCTTACAGAGGAAGAACTGGACCAACTGGCAGAATATGACGCGAAGACAGGAAGAAGCATGAGCGTCTATGAGCAGGACGAGTGGACGGAGTATCAGGAGAATGCGAGCATGGACCGAAACGGAGAACCGGCGGAGATCACTGTCCTGCGTGAAAGCTGGAGAAAGGCGACTCAGGAAGAGGCAGAAAACTGGATTGGCAAGATGATGACCATAGACAATGAACAGAGCTATATCTGCGAGAACTCCGAAGAAGTATGGTCGTGGGAGAATCCCGATGCGGCAAAAGGCAGAAAAGAACTTGGAGTTGGAAATCTGAGTTTCCCGGCGCAGTCTCAGGGGAAAAGCTGCTGGAAGGAATGGAAGAAGGACGAGTATCTGACCGGATTTCCGGATCAGATCCAGGGCGGCTATAACACTGAAGGGACCGAGTATACCGAGTACGCTGCGGACAAAGTTGATTCTGAGGTGACGATCCCGCTCCTGTTCGGGGATGCGGACAGCGGATCCGGTGTCCAGACGTGTACGATGAAGTTCCGGATGACATCCCATTCATGGCTGGCAGCTCTGGACTATATGAAATATGTATATGTGAGCGGGGCGTTCCTTCTGCTCGTATGTATCCTGATCGTGTGGAGGACGCTTGAGAAGAGCTATCGGAAAAGCGCGCAGGCCGAGGTATACCGCCGGGACTTTACAAACGCTATGGCACATGAGATGAAGACTCCGCTGAGTGTGATAAGAGGATTTTCAGAGAACCTGAAAGAGAACCCGGATACGGGGAAGAGAGAATACTATCTGGACCAGATCATCGGGCAGACAGAGGAAATGGACAACACGGTGAAAGAGATGATCCAGGTCTCAAAGCTGGACAGTGATGAACTGAATATACAGAAAGAAAAGATTTCCCTCTGCGATCTCCTTAAACAGGAGACGGAGCGGATTGCGCTGAGGACAGAAGAACGGCGGATCCGGGTAGAGATCCGATGTGATGAAAATGCAGAGGTGGAAGGAGACAGGAAAATGCTGGAAAAAGCCTTCCGATGCCTGCTGGACAATGCGGTCAGCTACAACCGGGATGAAGGGCGGATACGGATCAACGCGGACCGGGAGAAATGCGTGATCGCCAATACCGGGGGACAGATCCCGGAGGAGGAACTTCCCCATGTCTGTGAAATGCTGCGCAGAGGCGGCAGGGAGAGCAGGGAACGAGCGTCCGGGGAGAAACATCTCGGAATGGGCCTGTATCTGGCGGACCGGATCTTTCGTCTGCATGGGATGGAACTGAAGGTTGAGAATACGGCGGAGGGCGTGCAAGTGAGCGTGAAGTGGTGAGTGAGGATGGTGAGATGGTGAGAGAAAAGGGCGGTGAAGTCAGACGCTAATGTTTGAAAAAAAGGGTGAGAAAAAGCTGAAAAAAGTAAAGGTAAATGGACGTTGGCGAAAGAGGGAGAGTCTGATAAAATTGACAGTAGAATCATATTGAAGAGGGCTCATGAAGAGATAAAGGAGGAATCCTGTTTGAATAGAAAAAAAGGCGAAGTAAGTATCCGTTCCAGCGCAGCGGAATATCTGATCTATGTTGCATCCATCGGTGATCAGCAGGATAGTATTGAAATGCGATATGAAGATGAAAATATCTGGCTGACACAGAAGATGATGGCGACACTATATGATGTAAATGTCCGTACAGTAAATGAGCATATAAAAAAGATTTATAGTGATTCGGAACTTGAACCTGTTTGAACTATCCGGAAATTCCGAATAGTTCAAACCGAAGGTTCCCGTCAGGTAAGCCGTGAAGTAATTCATTATAATCTTAAAATGATCATAGCGGTTGGCTTTAAGATAAATAACGAAAGAGCAGTTCAATTTCGTAAATGGGCTAATGGTATTGTGAAGGACTATACGATCAAAGGCTGGGTTATGGATGACGAACGCCTGAAAAATGGCGGTTCTGTGCTCACTACAGAGTATTTTGACCGACTGCTTGAACAGATACGTGAAATTCGTTTGTCGGAGCGCAGGTTTTATCAGAAAATCACGGATATTTATGCAACATCTCTTGATTACGACCGGACAGCTCAAACGACAAAGCAGTTTTTTGCCAAGGTGCAGAATAAAATGCATTATGCGGTTCATGGGCATACGGCAGCAGAACTGATCTATGAACGGGCTGATGCGGAGAAACCGCATATGGGGCTTACTTCCTGGGCGGCGGCACCGGAAGGGAAAATTGTGAAAAGTGATGTCAGTATTGTCAAGAATTATCTCACAGAAAAGGAAATGCGTTCGCTGGAGCGAATTGTATCCGCATACCTTGATCTGGCTGAGGACCGAGCTGAACGTCATATTCCTATGACGATGGTGGACTGGTCAAAGAGATTAGACTTATTTTTGATGGCAGATGACAGGGAAATATTGCAGGATGCGGGAAAAATTACGGCAGAGATTGCAAAAGCAAAAGCAGAGACAGAGTTTAAAAAGTATCGTGTGATCCAAGACAGATTATATATGTCGGATTTTGACAAGTTTCTGTTGGAACTGGAAAAGAATGCAAAAAATAAACCTGGGGTATGATATTGAACAGGTATTAAAATTCAGAGCTGGGCGGAATTTCCAAAGATACATGATATGTCTGAAAATGCACAGGAAGCCTCTGAAAATCAGACATGAGCTTGAACAGAAGACCGCCATGAATTTGGAAGACGGGACTGCCAGAGGAAAAGATATGTACTATAATAGTAATATCATGACGGAGAGGAGCAGAAAGGACAATAATGAAAATACGATTTTTTCCTACCTTAAGAAACTATAAAAAGGAATATCTGGCAAAAGATATTTTTTCCGGCGTTATCATTGCTGCTGTATCTATCCCTATTTCTATGGGATATGCGCAGATTTCAGGGCTTCCGGCAGCCTACGGGCTGTACGGCTCCCTGCTACCGATCCTCTTCTTTGCTCTGTTTTCAACCTCACGGCAGTTTATATTCGGTGTGGACGCTGCGCCCGCGGCGATCGTAGGAGCCGCTCTGGCAGCCATGGGGATTGGCGCCGAGAGCAGCGAGGCTATGCAGTATGTGCCGGCCATCGCGCTGGCTGCGGGATTGTGGCTTTTGTTATTTTATTTCCTCCATGCGGACCGGATCGTGGATTTTATTTCCACGCCGGTCATGGGGGGCTTTATCAGCGGGATCGCTGTGACGATCATCCTGATGCAGATCCCCAAGCTGCTGGGCGGATCTGCCGGGACAGGCGAGCTTCCGGAACTGCTCCTTCATCTGGCGGAGGCAGTGCTCCATGTAAACGGGATTTCTCTGATACTTGGAATTCTGGCGCTGGTCCTCCTGATCGCGGGGAAACGGCTGATCCCGAAATTTCCTATGGCGGCTGCGGTCATGGCAGCAGGCGTCTGTCTGACAGTATTTTTTCATATTGACGACTACGGAGTGACGCTCCT
This sequence comes from uncultured Mediterraneibacter sp., assembly GCA_944377745.1. Lineage (GTDB taxonomy): Bacteria > Bacillota > Clostridia > Lachnospirales > Lachnospiraceae > Mediterraneibacter. Next base: position 46,293 of record CALWFV010000024.1, read on the forward strand.
GGCGCATGTGGATACAGGGCTTCCGGGATTCTTTTTTCCGGATCTTACGCAGCTCAATCTTTCGGCGGTGCTCGGCCGCGGACTGATGGTGGCTGTTGTCGTTATGGCGGAAACGCTTCTTGCTGAAAATAATTTCGCTTCCAGGAACGGATACAGTCTCGATGACAGGCAGGAAATTTTAGCCTGTGCAGCCGGAAATATTGCATCGGCGGCCGTCGGATGCTGCCCTGTCAACGGAAGCATTTCCCGGACTTCCATGAACGAACAATACGGGGGACAGACTCAGGCTGTGTCTCTGACAGCGGGGATCGTGATGGGTGTGATCCTGATGTGCGCCACGGGATTTATCGGTTATCTTCCGGTTCCTGTGCTGACAGCGATCGTGATATCCGCTCTGCTGAATGTGGTGGAGGTCCATCTTGCTGTCCGTCTGTTTAAAGTGAGCAGACAGGAGTTCCTTATTTTTATGTCTGCGTTCGTCGTTGTACTTTTCCTCGGAACGATCTACGGCGTTGTGGCGGGAATCCTTCTCTCCTTCGTGGCAGTGATCATAAAGGCGACGAATCCGCCCAGGCACTTCAGGGGAATGATGCCGGGAAAGCAGGAATTTTATGATCTGGACAGGAACCGGGCTGCGTGGCCGGTAAAAAATGTCCTGATCTACCGGTTCAGTGAAAACCTGTTTTTTGCAAATATCAAGATACTTCAGAAAGATATTGAGAAAAACATAAAAGAAGATACAAAGGCGGTCATTCTGGATGCGGGCGCTGTCAACAGTATTGATATCACGGCGGCGGACGGCCTGACTGCTCTGGCGGAAAGACTGAAGAAGAAAAATATCAGATTTTACATAACCGAGCATTCGCAAAATGTAAACGATCAGTTCAGAAAGCTCGGCATCGGCTGGCTGATACAGGAGGGGATGGTGAGAAGAACGATCGTTTCCGCGCTTTATGATATGGGAATGAAAGAGCCGTTCCCTCTGGATATCCCGGAGAGCGAGAGGGAAAGAGCGCGGAGGAATCTCTATTTCGCCCTTTCGCCGGAGGAAGAGAATTCATTGGAAGAGTTCGCGTGGGCATTCGGACCGGATGCGGTGCGGGAGATCGAGAAGCAGGTGAAATCAATCGTTCAGCAGATCCATGGGATTTCGGATCTGGAGGAGCTGTCAGAGGCCGGACTGGAAGAAAAGCTGAAATACTGGCATTCGCTGGGACCTCTGGATGAAGATGAGCTTCTCAGAAGGCTGGAGCTTCATATCGATGATCTCCCGGACGAATTGAAAGAAAACAGTACCCTTGTTATCAGGCTGATCGAGCGTAGGAGAAGAGTGCTGCGTGACAGGATTCTAAGAGAACATCCGAATATCAGAGAACATCTGAATGAAAAAAGGGATATTCTGGAACAGCGTCTGAAAAAACAGAACCCGGAAGGGGTACGAAAGATTCATGAGCTGGAAAATCAATATAAATGAGGAACAGTCTGTGAAAAAAATAAAAAGTGGGTGTGAATGATGATAACTTTAAACGATTACCTGTATTCAGGGGACACGGTGCTGAAAATCCTGAAAAAATATACCCGGGATCTGCAAATCTCGGCGGAAGAAAATCATAACGAGGTGGACCGGATACATGCCATGTTCCTGAAACGCACTTCAGACCTGCTGGAGCACAATGATTTCCTGACGGCACAGTCACAGAAGATCCGGGAGTTTTATAAATATATGGCAAAGGAATATGCCAGTCTCTCTTTTACATTTAAAGGAAGAATCAAATCCCTGATCCGCGCGGAAACAAAATTTAACGGTTATATTGTGGAATATATCTATGATCATTATACGGAACATGGAGTCTGTCCACCCCTGGAAGAACTGAAAAAGAAGCTGGATGGATTTCGGGATCTGATCGCATACCGCATTGTCATATCTCTGCCAAAGTGCCATATCAGAGATGACAGAGAACGGGAAAAAGAGGAAATCCGTAACCTCTATGCCATCGCTAACGTTATGAAAGGATTCCTCGAAAAGCAGGGATTCCGCGCAGAACCTGCCATGGGCGTAAAGGAGAGCGACTCTTCGCTGCTGAGCGATGTGGTGCGCCCCTATTACAGAGATTACATCTGCCATGCAAAACGGGACGGATACAGGTCACTGCATATAACATTTTTTGACGAAAGCGCAAAATGCTATATGGAAATGCAGCTTCGCACCAAGGAGATGGATGACATAGCGGAGATCGGCCCGGCAAATCATCTTGGATATGAGAAGAAACAGGAAAGCGAACGCGCCAGACGAGACATTATCCCGGAGGGGGAGAGTATCTACTTTGACGAGGCGTATGAAAGAGTCAGAAAACTGCAGGAGCTGGATCTGGCAAAGGTGGACGTGAACATGTTCGCGGCTGTAAATAACAGTCTTATGAATGACGGCTGCGGGCTGTATAGGGGAAGGCTGATCCTGCCGTATGAGCATCTGTCCAGATTCCAGAATGATCTGATCGATTAGAGGGGCATATAATAAGAGAGCGGAGCATAGGTTTTGGGAAGTTACAGTTCACACGCAATGTCATTTACTTAACTGCAAATGACAATACTATGGCTGTATGTTGTAGCTTTTTTGAGTAACTTAAAAAAATTC
>CALWFV010000025.1 GCA_944377745.1 uncultured Mediterraneibacter sp.
CTTAGAAATTTTCTCTTCAAAGAAATTTTCAAGGGTTGTTGTCTATTGTTCAGTTATCAAGGTTCCTGTCGTTCTTTCTTTGCGACAGCTTTGATATTCTATCAAATCTCTTTCGCTTTGTCAAGAACTTTTTTATTTTTCTTTTCTGTCCTTTCCGCTTTCCTCTCGGTCAGCTTCAAGCGACAGCTTATATATGTTATCACATCAGCAGGACTTTGTCAACAACTTTTTTCATTTGTTTTTCCGTCCTTCCCAGTCCCTCCTTCCCGCTCCGTCCCCTCCGGTCGTTCCGCCTCCGCGTCTCCGGTCATGGTCCTTTTCCTGCGGTCGTGAGTTCCTGTCCTCAGCGACAGGTGCTATCTTACCACTGCTGGAACTAATTGTCAATGTTTTTTCTATTTTTTATTTATTTCAGACAATTCGCACAATTCTGACATTATTTCTTTGATAAAAAATCTGGCATGAATATGGAACTCACTATCATTTTATCTTCTCCTCCCCTGCACACCTGTTATAATTTTCTCATATACTCCCAATCAATCGGATCCACAATGTGATACAGCGATGTTTCCCCGGTTTCATACCGTATAACCTCGAGATATTTTCCAAACAGATTGAATTCTATACTATCTGACATATCTGTTCCCGAAATTACTGGTTCATTGCTGTTCAACAGCATCTCATCATACCTGTAGAGTAGTCTGTCAGCACGGATTCCTGATATATATTCCAAAAGTTCTTCCTTATTTGTGATCTCCTTCTTCTCGCCCTTTTCAAAATCCCCTCTATAAAATGCTGAAGTTATTTCAAAAGAGTCCTGTCCCAGAATATTTTCTACTGTATTGCGATCTGTTGAAAATGCAGTCTTACCGACACAAAAACAACTAAAAAACATTATAAAGAACAGCAGCCCTGTTCCGATTCTTTTTTTCTTCTCATTCAGCGTTGCTCTCATCCTGTATCGAAGGCTTTGTGCAGAAGCCGAAAGACAGGTGGTAAATCCTATCGTTCCCCCCGCTGTCGTCAGAAGAAGCTCAGCATATTTTTTTCTTTTGTGATCGTCTGCATCCTTCAGCACGATCTCATCACAGGACAGTTCCAGATCCGCTTCTGCCCTTTTTACAGCAATCCAGATAAAAGGCAGAAACCACCCCAGTGCAGTACAGAACTTCAGAAAAAATTTCGTATGCGTATCGTTGCGCTGGATATGATGCAGTTCATGCAAAAAGATAAGCTCTGCTTCTTCTTCCGTATAAGATCTTTCCGGAAGACAGGTAATCTTGTTCCTTTTGCGCATACCTATGGAAAATGGTGTTTTGATCACACTGCAGTACCACAGTCTGATCGGAATATTCAAGCCCATTTCTTCCTTTAGCATCTCCCATTTTTCTGTGAGTTCTCCTTCCGTTACCGGGCGGGAATGTTTTTTGATCCTGATGGCAAACAACAGATGGGATGCTGTCTGGGCTCCCATTATAACGATCATTCCTGTCACCCAGACACAGACCGCAGCCCTCATAACTCCTCCCGGAATATAGATTACCGCTGCCGGAGGACGGACTGCCAGCGTCACGTTCATCTGCGGCTGATAAAAAAGGAATACCGGTATCAGCCATAAAGTAGCGCACATTCTGGCGGTGAAATATTTTCTCAGGATCGGCAGGAGAAACAGGAGCAGTATAAAATAGATACAGGTAAACAAATAGATATTACTCACAAAACCGATCAGATTTAACAGCCCCTGTCCTTCTCTGTTCAATACTGTTACAGACATGACTGCATATATGGCGATAGGTACCGGGAACACGATCGGATCGATCCATACCGTAGTCTCAGATCTGCTCTCACTGAGGATGCCTCTCTGGCCGTTTTCCGCTTTCCACGAAGACCGAAAGCCGGCTGCAAGCATAGCTCCCAAAAACAGCGCCCAGACTATCTTAAAAAAATAAGCAACAGTCAATTCACTCATCTACAGTTCCCCCTTTTCAAGAAGCTGTCTCAGTTCTTCCAGTTCCTCCTTTTTTATGCCGCTGTTACACAATGCCGTAGCAAATCCTGCAACAGAGCCATGAAAAAGCCTGTCAAGAAACAATCTGCTTTCCGCCGCGAGATATTCCTTTTCCGTGATCAAGGGTTCATACAGATTTGTACGGCCATCTTTTTTCAATGAGAGAAATCCTTTCTCACAAAGCCGTGTCAGCAGAGTCAGGATTGTAGTAGGCGCAAGAGGGTGATCGTTCCGAAGAGCATTTTCTACTGTAATTCTGGAAACCGGGGCCGTCTCCTTCCATATGATCTGCATGATCTCAAGTTCACTTTCTGGAAGCCGTTTCATTTCTTTCTTATTCATACTAATCAAAACCTCTTTTTCTACTTTTGTAGAATAATTATATTCTACAAAAGTAGAAATGTCAAGACACTTGAAAGATTATAGAATATGGAAAAGGAATGCGTCCGTTTCAGTTCCGGACACATTCCTTTTCCACCCTTTTATCCATTTCTTTAACAGAATTCATATCTTTTTAATTCACAGTTTTTGATCCCGAATCTGGCAAATTCCTCATTCGTCATATCCGTAAAATAGGACTGCACCGCCCGCGCCACACCATTGTGCGCTACGATGAGATACACTTTTCCATCTGATTCCTTTTTGATATCATCAAGGAGATTATAGATTCTCTGGCAGAAACGGATCATGGATTCTCCGCCTTCATAACTGTCTGCAAAGCAGGTCTTTGCATGCTGGAACTCTTCGCCGTTTCTGGGCGTGGACTCATACTTTCCGAAATTCTGTTCCTTCAGCCTTGGTTCCACGCGCATGGGTATCCCGGTGACTTCTGATATATGGCGTGCAGTGTTCTCTGCCCTGATCAGCGGGGAGCAGATGATCTCATCGATATGCACGTTTTCTTCAAGAATCTTTTTCCCCAGTTCCCGTGCCTGCTGATGTCCTTTTTCCGTCAGTTCGATATCTGTCGCTCCGCAGATCTTATTTTCCACATTCCATACCGTCTGCCCGTGACGGGCGAAATAAAAGTGTCCCATTACATTGCCTCCTCTATATGCTCCAGAAAGATCTTACGTATCCCTGAGAATTCGCCAAGACCTTTCATGATCACACGAACCTCATACCCTTCCTCTTCCAGCTCGCTTTTCCAGGAGTCCTCTTCTCCCGCCATATCATTTTTTGCATGGTCTCCCGCCACCAGCATGAACGGCATGAGAGCGACTTTTTTCTTTCCCGCGATCTTCAGCTTTGCCATCACATTTTTAAGTTCCGGAAAACTCTCCACAGTCCCTACAAGAACCTGGTTATAGCCCAGGGCATGGAACGTATATTCCAGTGTCGGGTAGGCGGAATTGGCATGGTGATCCGTGCCATGCCCCATAAGGACGAGCATCTCCCCTTCCGAAAGTTCCGTTTCTGCCATCACCGCATGGATAGATTTTTTATAATCGTCCACGCTGCTGAGGAGAGGCTTACCCACGCGTATTCTCCGGAAAAGGCTCATGTACTCCATCAGGTCCTCCATCATCCGGTCATTCTCGATCCCGTTGATGATGTGGGTGGGCTGAACGATCACTTCATCGATTCCGTCTTCAGACATGCGCTGCAGCGCTTCCGTTACCGTATCAATGTGGATCTGTTCTGTCCGTTTCAATTTCCGTATGATCATCCCGCTTGTAAAGGCGCGGTATACCCCTGCATCCGGAAACCGATCCGCAATCTCTTTCTCAATGACCGCGATCGTCTTCTCCAGAGTGTCCAGATGGCTCGTCCCGAAACTCACCACGAGGATTCCTTTTTTCATCACAAAAGTCTCCTTTCCAGTTCTTCCATTGTTCTGGGTACCTCCCCTTGTGAAGATACCATTCCCTTTTCCTTCATTTTTTCATATAATCTCAGCACCGCCGGCATCTCAAGATTCGTCTTTTCCAATACCTTCCGGTCAGCGCAGACTTCCAGAGGCATGCCTTTTTTCAGCACTCTCCCTTCATGCATCAGCACAATCTCATCCGCCCAGCCAAAAGCATAATCCATATCATGGGTGGCCATCAGTACGGTGATTCCTCTCTCCGTCAGTTTTTCCACAATCTTCCGGACAATCTTCGTGTGCTTCGGATCCAGAGACGCAGCCGGCTCATCCAGGATCATGACCTCCGGATCCATGACAAGAATATCCGCAATGGCGACCAGCTTCTTCTGCCCGCCGCTTAAAGCATGGGCAGGACGGTCCTGAAAGGAGCTGATCCCCAGTTCCCGGATCACCTGCTCCACCTTGTTCCGGGCTGTCTCTTCATCTGCGCCGAGATTCAGGATACCAAAAGAAATCTCCTGATATACACTGGCAGAAAAAAGCTGGTCATCCGGTTCCTGGAACACGATCCCCACTCTGCGCCGCACATCCAGAAGTCCCTTTCTTGTATAGGCAATGGGCGTTCCATCTATCAGCACTCTTCCTTTTCCCGGTCTCCGGATACCGTTCAGACACAGAAAAAAAGTGGACTTTCCCGAACCGTTTCCGCCCATGAACGCCACCTTCTGCCCCCGGCGGATCTTCAGATTCAGGTCATCCAGGGCCGGTTTCTCATTTCCATCATAAGCATAGGAAAGATGTTCCGCTTCGATGACCCATTCATTATTCTGTTTCATCCTATTATACTCCATATCGTTATCAATAAAAGCAGGCTTTCAAAAAGGACAATCCACATGATCTCCTTTTTCTTTACCGGCTGTTCCTGTGAAAGCACACGTATCGTCCCGTCATAGCATCTGGACTCCAGGGCATCATAAAGCGCATTGGAACGCCTGATCGACTGCACAAAGAGTGCAGATGCCATCGCTCCGAAAGAGCGGATTTTTGTTCTGTAATCCCGGTTTCCAAGCCTTGACTCCTGTGCCGTCATGATCGCGGACGCCGTCTCAAGGAGCAGAAAGATAAACCGGTAGATCAACATCATCAACTCGATGAGAAGAGCCGGAAGACGCATCTTTCTGAGTACCTCCAGAATATCTGTCATTGTTGTATTCAAAGAAAGGAAATACAGGCAGCTCACCGCTGAAAGCGCTGTGATCCAGAGCCGGCACACATGGATCAGAGACTCCCTGCTTCCTGTAAGATACCATCTTCCTATCTGAAATGCAAAGGCGTCCATCGGTACCCTGGAGAACTCGATCAGTATCGCAACAGTCCCAAGGAGCAGAAACACCGCCGGAACAAGCAACAGTTTTATATAATGGGAAAGAGGAATCCTCCCCTTTCCCACAGTCAGAATACCATTTGTCAGAAAAACCAGAAACGCCACCACAGCCGAAGAGCTTGCGATGCAGAACACGAGAGACAGTACGGCATACACGAACTTCTCCGCTGCATTCACATACCGCAGCCCGGACTGGTAGCAGAGTTTATCTATGAGGATCATCTGTATCCTCCATCGCTTTCATCCATTTCTTCCGCTCCACAAAACGCCCCATGAAAAAAGCGATCACTCCGACTCCGATCCCGGTCTGCACACAGAAGATCAGACTCTCCACTTCCCCGGGAAGTTCTCCGCCAAGGGCTGTTTCCAGAACAGGGGTAAACCAGGGCGTATATTCTCCCTGGATTTCCTCGACCATGACGCTCCCCGCGTCATCCGATCCCCCGAACTCCGCATTCCTCAATGCAAACAGAGGCACTGCCGCGATCAGTACAGCGACCGCCAGAAGAATAATAACTGTCTTTGTATTTTTCGACATCTTATTTCGCCTCCTTTTCCCTGAGAAATCCGATGCTCTTAAGCTCCGGCACAGCATAAGTCTCCAACCCGATAACGATCACCACTGTAAGGATCCCCTCAATAACTGCAAGGGGAAGCTGCGTGGGGGCAAAAACACCCAGGAATTTCAGTGTGGAAGCCCCCACACCGCCCGCCTCCGAAGGATAGGCAAGAGCAAGCTGGATACTGGTGACACAGTATGTAAACAGATCTCCCAGAAACGCCGCCAGGAAGATACTTACCCGACTGTTTACCTTCAGTTTTCTGCACAGGTGATACAAACCGAAAGAAACGAAAGGTCCTGCGATCGCCATAGAAAATGTATTTGCTCCCAGTGTGGTCAGTCCTCCGTGAGCAAGAAGAACTGCCTGAAAAAGAAGTACAATAATCCCGAGCACACTCACTGCCGCCGGTCCAAGAAGAATCGCTCCCAGTCCGGTCCCGGTCATATGGGAACAGCTTCCTGTAACGGACGGGATTTTCAGCGAGGAGATCACAAAGATAAACGCTCCCGCCATCGCGATCAGCGTCATGTTTCTTCTGTTTTCCCTTATCCTGTTTTTCAGTGAAATAAATCCTGCGATCAGAAACGGCAGGCAGATGACTCCCCATGCCACGCAGTATCCTACCGGCAGGTAGCCCTCCATGATATGCATCGCATTGGATGCAGGTGCGACGGCGAACACCGCGGCAAGCGCGATGGATGCCTTCAATAAGATTTTTTCTTTTTTTGTCATGCTTTTCCTCTCCTTTTTGTGACATTTTCTGCAGCCTCAGCCATTCCATGCTGATCTGCTGTTCCTTACAGCCACAAAAGAAAATGTCCTGATGTGACTGCCGAATACCTCCCAGGTGCCACAAAAACGAAAGAATCTGCAGCATACCCGGTCATATTCCCGTAACCCCAATCTGAAAGTGAATATTCTGGCTCAGGGATCAACACGTCTGTCCCGCCTTCCCACAGGCTCTCTCGCCCGCAGTGGCTTCTGCTCTGCAGAATGGAACGCCGCTCCTCCAATACAGCAACGGGTATTGCGCAGGATTCTCACCTGACTTCCTCTGATCTCTCAGATGTATGCATGGGCGAGTACAGTTAGCACCATACTCAATACTCTATCCCTTTTCTCGCCCGGATCCCCCGGTCAAAGGGATGCTTGATCTTGCGGATCTCCGATACATAATCGGCAAGTTCCACAAGAGCCTGATCCGGATCCCGCCCGGTCAGGACGACTTCCAGATGGTCCGGTTTCTCCCGAAGGAAACGAAGAGCTTCATCATGTTCTATCAGTCCATAGCGATACGCGGCCATAAACTCATCAATGATAAGAACATCCCAGGAGCCTTTTGATATTTCCTCTGATATAAGATTCCAGAGTTCCGCGTACATCTTCCACACTTCTTTCTGCTCCTCTTCGCTCAGCGTCTGAAAGAAACCGTATGACTTTTCCAGATGAAGGACTCTGATCCTGGGGATCTCATCCAGTATTTTCAGTTCCCCGGAAAACTCATTCTTCAGAAACCGGGTGAACAGGACATTCATTCCGCTTCCCGCCGCACGCACGGCAAGCCCGATTGCCGCCGACGTTTTTCCTTTTCCGTCTCCGCAGTAAATATGGATCAGCCCCATTTCCGGCACCTCCCTGTAAAGTCTTCTTTATCTTAGCACAGTATACTCTGATTTACAACAGCCGCCCGCGGGGTGCTTCGGGGTTCTGTACTTGTGTATCTGCCATTGCAATCCTGCGCTTTTTACTCATGTATCCCTTTCCTCCCTGGCGTATGATAGAACCATAGATTAAACAAATGCCGTTTTTCGGTGTATGTATAAAGGAGGAAACAAGATCATGAAACCAGTTTTAGAAGCAAAACAGCTTTCAAAAAGATATCCCGGCAGTTCCGCTCCCGCGCTGGACAGTGTGACATTTTCTGTAGACCGGGGTGAATTCGTGGGAATCATGGGTGCTTCCGGTTCGGGCAAAACCACCCTTCTCAATGTCCTGTCCACCATAGACCGTCCTACTTCCGGGGAAATCCTGATCAGCGGCGTAAGCCTTGGAACGCTGAACGACGACAGAGGAGCAGATTTTCGGAAAGATCGTCTGGGCTTTATCTTCCAGGAATATTTCCTTCTTGACAGCCTCACCATCCGGGAAAATATCTCCGTACCTCTTGCGCTGAAGAAAATTCCCGCCAAAAGGATTGCCTCCGCAGTACAGCGGCTCGCGGAACGGTTCGGCATCGCCGCACAGCTTGACAAATATCCTTCCGAACTTTCCGGCGGTCAGCGGCAGAGAGCTTCCGCAGCCAGAGCCATCATAAAACGGCCGGATATCCTGTTTGCCGATGAGCCCACGGGCGCTCTCGACTCCGCTTCTTCCACGGAACTGCTGAATACTCTGAGCGAAGCGAACCGTAAACTCCAGACCACGATCCTTATGGTCACACATGACGCCTATGCCGCCAGCTTTGCGGACCGCATTCTGATCTTCCGGGACGGTCATATTGTAAGCGAACTGTTCCGCAGCGGAGACCGGCAGGATTTCTATCACGATATCACCTTGGAAACCGCAAGACTGGACCGGCTGAGAACGCAGCCGCGAGAACATGTATAAGTAATATAAGTAAATCAAAAAGATTCCAGCTGTGCGGTTAGTTGATTCAAGAATCATCCAAACCACTTATCCATTCGCAAAATCGTGCTAACGCACTCCTGCGTCTGCTGACGCATCCGCTTTTTGCTCATTGATAAGTGGGTTGCTGATCCGATAATCCATTGGCATTGCAATAAATTGCATGCAATGGATTATCGGATCGCAACCGCACAGTTGGAGAAGATTGGAGACTTCCTATGAATATATTAACCATATCCCTGAAAAATATACGAAAAAATCTTTCCTTTTACGCTCTGTACCTTTTTTCCGCCGCTTTCGTCATCACCGTATTCTTTTCCTTTCTCTCTTTCTCCATGAACGATATCATTGTGGAGAAGATTTCCTCTGACGGACGTGTAGAATCCATGTGCAGGACGATCTCGATCTTCCTGATGGCTTTCGTCATCTTTTACATGACGTATTCCAACCGCTTCTTTCTACGCCGACGAAGCGAAGAACTGGGCATCTACGCCCTGCTGGGATACCGGAGGAATTCTATTCTTGCCCTGCTGTGCTGTGAAAATGTCTTTCTCTGCGCAGGAGCTTTGCTTCTTGGACTCTTCTTCGGATCCTGCCTCCATCGCGGAATCGTTCTCGCCGTGACTGCTCTGCTGGACTTGTATATAGATCCTTCCGGCATCCCCTTTTTTGCTCCCCGTGCCGCAGTATACACGGCAGGATTTCTCCTTGTGATCATCCTGCTGCTCTCTGTTTCCAACGCTTCTCTCCTCCTCCGAACTCCTCTCATCGGACTGGTCCGTTCCAGGAAAAAGGCAGAGAAGAAAATGAAATTCCGCCGTCTCCCGGCTGCAGCCGGACTTGCGATGACCGGGGCAGGATATCTTCTTTCACTGGATATCATCCGAGGTGAGGATTCCATCTGGATCACTTCCGGTTTCTACCTCACCGGTATGATCACCCTTTTTCTCTTGGTCTGCGGGACAGTGCTTTTTATCTTCGCTTTCCTCCCCTTTCTTCTTGATAAGGACAGGCAAAACGCAGACCGGTTTTATACGCCGGACCGGATCATTTTAATCCCCGGTTTTATCTACCGGATCCGCTCCGGAGCGAGAACGCTGATCATGCTTACTCTGCTGTCTGCCGCTGCGCTCACTGTTTCAAGCGTTATGGCACTCTCTCTGTATTACCCTGTGGCTGCGCTCTCGCGGATCACACCCTCAGAAATCGAATTCCGGGTTACAGAGAAGGATGAGATATCCGAGGCAAGAGCTCTCGTCATGCGGTATTCCTCTGATCCCGGAGCAGCCTCTTTCCTTGAGACTGATATTTATACTGTAAGCTCTGGTTCACCGGAGGCACTCCTGCCGCCTGAATACAGTCTGGGAACAGCACAGGAGAATTCCAAAAGCGGCGAAACCCTGAGGGATCCCGGATTCGAGTGCATTTCCCTGAGCAGTCACCGCGCTCTCCTGCTGGCGCAGGGACGTAAAAAAGCCGCAGAACAGCTCCCCACACTAAAAGACGACGAATGCATCCTGATCAGATACGAGCCAGACCGGGACAGTTCTTCTGAGGCAGGCAGGACGTATTCTCTTCAGCTAGACAGTGAAGAAATCCCCGTAACTGTAAAGGAGACCAGCATGGATAATTCCGTTTCTTTTGCAAACAGTGTGGGAACTCTGATCGTCAGTGATGATCTCTTTCAGAAAATAAGCGGCTCAGATCTTCCCTGCCGGAGCATCCTCAGCATCAACGGAAACGGGGTCAAAGACAATGAACGCCTGTACAGCGCACTGGATCAGCTGCTTGACGGAAGTCCTTACCTTCAGGGGCATTCCCACCGTCAGAGAGAACTGCTCTCTGTGAACAGTTCCACCTTTCTGCTCATCGGATTTCTGGTGGTGCTGTTCTTTATCGCCTCCGGAAGCATCCTGTATTTCAACAATCTGACCGCGGTATCAGACAGCAAAAGCGATTACAGGATCCTCTGGAAAATGGGCTATTCCCGGAAAAGGATACGCCGGATCATCCGCAGACAGGTACTTGTCTTTTTTGCCATTCCTTTTCTTTTCGGCCTTGTGGACTGTATGTTCGCCTCTCTTGTCTACAAAAACGCGCTGATGCAGAATCTTCTGGGAAATTCTCCTCTCCTGTATCTGCCGGTGCTTCTTGCAGTGTTGTTGACCGGAGTGATATATTTGATATACTGGTTGATCACCGTGCGCGCCTGCTGCCGGGCGGTCTTCACAGATTCTGGAACCGGGAGGGTTGAACCATGAAACTGCTGACCACCAAACTGCTCTTTTTTGTAAACCATGCAGGAATGCTCCTTTATGTGTGTTTTTTTCTCTCCCAGGGGTTCCTGTCCGGCAGCGCCGGCCGGAATCCCTCGGAGGTCGTACCGTTTGCCCTGACCACTTTGATCCTGGGTGATATCGTCTATATCAACTCGAGGAATCTGAAAGGCAGCCGGGTCCTCACCCTGTTCTGTGCTCTGCTCGCCCTGGATGGCTGGTATATCCTGCTGGCTCCGGAGTACCGGCATATGCCCTCCTTCCTCTTCCTCGTCCTGGGACCAGTGATCGGATATCTGTCCGCCCGGTTTCTTCTGTATTTTTTATTTCAGGGCAGCGGATACCGGTTCCGGAAGATGGCAGACTTCCTTCTCGCATTTTTCGTTCTGGCCGCCATCCTCGTGCTTTGCTTTTCCCGCCGCACCTACAGTCTTCTCTATGGCATCCAGTTCTGCGGCACCCCTGCGATCCTTATCTTCCTGCTGCTCTTCCATCGAAAGCGGGTGCTGTTTGTATTGAAAAGCGAGCGGCGTCCTCTGCTCGCATCCGCGGGAGCCACTCTGTGCCTGTTTTTCCTGTACTGCAGGTTTGCAGCAGACAGGGAAGGCGCGCTGGAAAACTTCGGGATCTACCTGCCGGTTCTGCTTTTCTTTCTGAGCGTTCACGGCATCGCTCTGAAGGAGAAAGGACCCACTCCGTTTCTGTCCCTCCTGAACAGAAAACAGATTGCGTCCCTGACCATCTCGTCGCTTCTCCTCTGTGGAGCCATGTCCGCCCTTACCAGAGCCGGGATCGGAGGATTCTTTGCACTGGCGGATCTGTTCACCTGTCTGGTCTTCCTGTGCGGCATCTGCATTGATCAGAGTCTCCGGCAGCGGAGTGAGCCGGATCCTTACTCCGCTGCCCTCGACCGTCTGAGGGAAGAGGAAAAACTCAGGGAAGAATTTGCAGACTATCTCCACGATAACGTACTCCAGGATCTTCACGCCGTCCGGAATCTCCTGAACTGTCCCGACCGTCCTGAGATGCTGGAACTGGCCTCAGATACCCTGGACAGTCTGAATTCCCGGATCCGGAAACAGATGCAGGACTACCATCCTGTCCTCCGCCAGGGACTGACTCCCCGGGAAAACTATGCCATGCTCATAGAAACGGTTTCCGCGGCTTTTCCCGGACGGAAAATCCAGATCCATTTTGACTGCCCGGATGACCTTTTTCTCGTGGCACCCTATGACATGCTGATCTTCCGGATCATCCGGGAACTGCTTACCAACATATACAAGCATTCCGACGGGGATCAGGCCAAGATATCTCTGTCTCAGGGAAAAAACAGGATTCGTCTGTCTGCAGGCGACAACGGAAGTTTTTCTCCGCCGGACTCTGAACTTTCTTCTCCGGAGGGACACAAAGGGCTTATCTCCATACAGGATCGCATTTCTTCACTTGGAGGCACCGTATCAGTCTGTTCCTGCGTCTCTTCAGGTTTTGAAATACGAATTGAACTTCCCATGAAAGGAGAGAATTCTTATGAACATTTTACTGGTTGACGACCACATTCTCTTTGCTGCCAGCCTTTCGGCTGCCCTGGAGGGATACGATGAAATCGAACATTTCATCTCTGTACAAGATACGAAAAATCTGGAAGAACTAATAGGGAGCAACAGGATTGACATTGTCCTCATGGATATAAATCTTGGAAAGAACAGCGGCTCTGACGGGCTGGAAGCCGCCGCATCTCTGCTCGCTCGCCATCCTGGCCTGAAAATCATAATCCTGACCGGATATGATCTCCCTGTATACCGCTATGAAGCAAGAAAAAAGAGTCTCAGCGGATTTCTGAACAAAAGTATCCGGCCTGAGACCCTTGTAAAAGCACTGGCTGATGTTTATAGTGGAAAGACCTGTTTCCCGACAGAAAAGGACTATGCTGTTCCTGAGGAGCTGACTGACGCAGAGAAGAAGATCCTTTCCCTGCTCTGCAGCGGGAAAAAGCGAAGGGATATCGCTGCAGAACTTTTCATCAGCGAGAGGACTCTCTCCAACCATATCCAGCATATCTTTGAAAAGCTGGGCGTCTCCTCAACAGTGGAGGCTGTAACAAAAGCAATACAGGCGGGATATATCCCGCCTGTGATGTAAGGATACTGATTATTTCTTTTTACCTGCATTAAAGTGTTCCATCATTCTGGTCACATCCCCCAGTGTTTCTCCCTCTTCCTCCGGACGTCCCACAACAACGAGCACTGCCCCTGTCTCCCGGGCAGCCTTTACCTTTTCCTCAAATCCGCCTGCTTTTCCCGACTCTTTTGAGACAAAATATGTTGCTTCTGTCTGATGCAGCAGAGCCACATTCATCTCGGCAGAAAAAGGTCCCTGCATGGCGATCAGGTTACGTCCTTTAAATCCCAGCCGTACACTCTCCTCCACCGCTTCTCTGGTAGACAGGACACGGGCAAAACAGCGCTTTTCATATCCTTCGATGGCAGTATAGAGATGGAGTTCCTTACTTCCCGTAGCGATCAGAATATTCCCCTGAGTATGTCGGAGATATTCCACTGCCTCCTGCACGGAACCGGTAATAACAATATTTTCCCCTTCGCCGTCTTCACAAACATCAGACTTTTTCCCGCCCTCTCTCAGACAGCGGATATACTGTGTATCTGCATTCAGACAGGCTGCTCTGATATTTTTTGTTACTTCCACCGCAAACGGATGAGTTGCATCGATCACAAGACGGATATCATGATCTTTCACGAAATCTTCTATCTCTGTTTCATCCATTCGACCGGAGATACATTCGATTCCTTTCAGATTTCCGAGAATACTTTTTCCATATTCAGTTGCAGTGCTCACATAACAGTTTATATCATGCTCTGATGCATATTCCGCAAGCTTTCTCCCTTCTGTTGTCCCTGCAAAGATCAGGATTCCCGGTCTTGTCATAACTCTTTCCCTGCCGCAGCTTCCAGGCGGGCCTGTTCGATCTCTGTTTCTGTTCCTCCCGTGAACTTTTTGATCTCCTTTACAGTCATACCGCCCTCAAGCATTTTTACGATAATAGCGTTTTTTTCCTGTCTGCGTCCTTCTTTGAGCCCTTTTTCTCGTCCTTCTGCCTGTCCTTCCGCCCGTCCTTCTTCGAGCCCTTCTGCTCGTCCTTCCGCTCGTCCTTCCGCTCGTCCTTCTTCGAACCCTATTTTTCTTCCTATTTGTCTTCCATCTTTAATCCCTTTTGCCATCCCTTCCCTGACCGCATCTGCATACCATTCTTCCATTGCCTGACACATATTGATCTTTTCCTCCTTCTCCATTACCGGTATCTCTTTCAGCATGGTTTCTGACTGAAGAAATACTCTTACAGCCTGGTAGGTCTCTACATCTACGTTTTCAAAATAATTTCTGTTTTCCTGTATGTATTTCTGAAGCTTCTCTTTTTCACCTCTACATTTTAACATTCCAAACACCTGTTGTAAATCTGTATGAAACTGCTCTAAATGCTCCATATTTCCCGCATCGATCAGATTGATCCGATAATTCGGTATGTATTTTTCCAGGATTTTTTCATCTTTTAATTCTTCATTTAGCCTGAACATATCATAAAGATCCACGGCTCCGTCCCACTTTTTCACATCATAGTAAAATACAAGAGTGATGATCGGGAATATCCTGTCGTCTTTTCCAAACCGTGAAAGATACTCTGCTCCGGTCAGCTTTCTCGTCTGCTGTCCGTTCCCTCTCTCTTTTTTCCGCTGTTGCCACAAAAGCCGGATCTGTTCCGTATAAGATATTCCATCCTGTGTCATGTTTCTTACAGGCATAGCATAATGAATCTCGTTCTGCGCTTCACATGCAAGAACAGCCAGATTCAGCCCCTTCTTCCACCGTTTGACAACGTCCCGGTGCCTCTGCATTCCCTTGCTCTTCGCTCTTTTATCAGTAACAATAATATCTGTTTCTCTGTCCATGTTTTCAAGTTCTTCCGGTCTGACGACCTGTCGTCCGCCGAAGATCATGCCATTAAACAGATCCGCAAAACGCTCATTGTCGCTGAGCCAGTTTTTCACAGCAATGTCCGCTTTTCCCATAAAGTTCCTCCTTTGTAAGTTATAATTTCATCAAAATATGGTATCTCCGGCTGAATTGCCATGATAAATTGAGATATGACACGAAAACCGTGTTACTTTCCAGATATATGAATTTATAGAAAAACTTAATCTGGGATTTTGATGTAAAATAATCATACCACCCGCCTCTCATTTTTGCAATCCTGTTCCCGGGTATGGATATAACCTGTAATAGCATGTTTTCTTTGATATTTCTGTAAATCTGCCCGAGAATTATCAATTTTTTTTAAAATTTTCTTTATTTTTTAACAAAAACTTTATTTTTATTTGTTTTTCGCTTGATTTTTATTTTTTATTCTGCTACACTAAGCCACAAGACAAAGACGTCTGATGATGAGGCAAAAGAAACGCCCTCACCCATCAGGCGTCTTTTCTTGTTTACGGTCTTTTTCCTGTTGACGTACGGCGGCAGATAAAAGTCCGGAAATCCAAAGGTACATGGGAGGTATTTTTATGGACACAGGAAACACTGGATTTATAATGATCTGCGCGGCGCTCGTATTTATTATGACGCCGGGACTTGCTTTTTTCTATGGCGGTCTTGTCAGGAGGAAAAATGTTGTTAACACGATGATGGCCTGCGTGGCGATCATGGGACTTTCCGTATTTATGTGGACGCTCTTCGGTTATTCACTTGCTTTCGGAACGGACCACGGCGGAGTCATCGGAGGCTTTGACTGGCTTGCATTAAACGGCGTAGGCTGGGATGCCGGTCCTTATTCCGACAGTATCCCGCATCTTGTATATGCCGGATTCCAGATGATGTTTGCTATGATCACACCGGCGCTGATCACCGGCGCGGTCGTAGGAAGAATGAAATTCAAGGCACTGTTTGCTTTTATTGCACTCTGGTCGATCATCGTTTATTATCCGATGGCACATATGGTATGGGGTCAGGGCGGATTCCTGGCTGCGATCGGTTCTGTTGACTTCGCCGGAGGAAACGTAGTACATATCAGTTCCGGTGTAAGCGCACTTGTACTTGCTATCTATCTTGGTCAGAGACGTGGATACAACAAAGCAACTTACCGCATACACAACATTCCGTTCGTTGTGATCGGTGCTTCTCTTCTCTGGTTCGGATGGTATGGCTTCAATGCCGGAAGCGCACTTGCAGCCGATGGACTTGCAGCTCACGCATTCATGACAACATCCATTTCAGCGGCAACGGCTCTGCTTTCCTGGATGCTCATCGATACAGTCAAAGACGGAAAACCGACGCTGGTAGGCGCCTGCACAGGTCTTGTAGTCGGACTTGTGGCGATCACACCGGGAGCAGGTTTTGTCCCGATCTGGGCATCCTTCATCATCGGCGCGCTTGTAAGCCCGATCTGTTATACAATGATGAATATCATCAAACAGAAACTGAAGATCGATGACTCTCTCGACGCATTCGGCTGCCACGGTATCGGCGGTATCTGGGGAGGAATCGCAACAGGACTCTTCGGTCAGAGTTCCATCAACTCCGTTGCTCAGTGGGATGGTCTCGTATTCGGTGAGACAAGACTGTTTGTTGCTCAGATCATCAGTATCCTTGTAACGATCGCTGTCGCAGTAGTCGGCTCCCTGATCTGTATCGGAATCATCCGGATCTTCACGAAGCTCCGTGTCGATGAGAAGGATGAGATCGTTGGACTGGATGCTTCACAGCACGGCGAGAATTCTTACCCGTCCTTCAACGGTTTTGACTAAATAGAAATATTCTGGTATAAAGGTGAAAGGATAGGAGGAACAGACTATGTTGATTAAAATAGAAGCAATCGTCAGGGAAGAAAAATATGAGGAGATTAAAGAGGCCCTCAACAAGATCCAGGTAAACGGCATCACCGTGGCTCAGATCATGGGATGCGGCGTACAGCGCGGATACAAGGAGATCGTCCGTGGATCCGAGGTTGACCTTTTCCTTCAGCCTAAGATCAAATTCGAGATTGTTGTCTCTTCCGAGGAATGGGAGAAAAAAGTCATTGACACGATCCAGAAAACCGCATATACCGGCGAGGTCGGAGACGGTAAGATCTTCAGCTATGAGATTCGCAGCGCAATGAGGATCCGTACGAAAGAGACCGGATACGACGCTCTCCAGTCTGAATTCTGATTCTGACATACAAGTTTATAAAAGAGGCGCAGGATGTGAAACTGATCCACATCCTGCGCCTCTTTTCTTCATTTATGATGCCAGGGTCAAAAGGTCTAAGCCCACATGAGCTTGCTCATAAGTGGGTGAAAGACCTTGGGACCCGCCCCGATATGAGCATAAAAGTGGGATGTATATCCCACGATATGCGAATATTGGGGCGGATTGTGGGGCGCTGAACGTCCGGTGGACGTTCGCTTAGCGCCGACCGAAGCGGAAGCGAAGACCGCGGAGCACGGAGCAATCCGCGGGCATCATAGTTGGGGGCTTTTGCCCCCAACATCATATTATTTATTCACCCTCTTTTCCTGCACCATCCCGTAACTGTGAGAGGGATAAAAAGAATGACTTCGATCAGAGCCGCCGCCATCATAAGATATGGCGTCCAGATTACCTGGTCTCCGATGAAAGCAAACTTTGCATCTATCACAGAATAGGTAAAGCTGTTCAACATCCCCGTCCCCCCGGAGGGAAGGATACTGCAGATCCAGTATCTCGCATTTCCGTCAAAGATCCTATAGCACACCATCGGAAGCAGGAAAAAGACAAAGGCCGCAATCGCCGAGGCAAACACGCTTTTCATCCGCCCGGACAGAAACAGAGTAAAGCAGACTGTCGCAAGCAGTGTGATATATCCGGCTGCCGAGATGAGCAGTTCCAGCCCTCCTACGGTGACAGGAAGGAATACCGCCGCTGAAACCGTGATCTGCACTGACGACTTCAGACTCTCCCATCCATTCAGGCTGTTCATGACCAGAAGGAACAGGGCGATCCCTGCCATATACATAACCGTCACCACAGTCACACCCGCCAGGATTCGGACTGACGCGAGCCGGCGTTTCCCGAGTTTTGTACACTTGATGATCTGGTCTGCCTGGGTCTGCCGGTCGCTGGCAAACAGCGGTACCATCAGGATCATGCCGATCAGAACAAGAAAGAGAACGCAGAGTCCAGTATACTCTATGGCATTCGTACTGATGTATGGATAATAGGAGAACGGCATCTTTACTTTATCGTAAAGCATTTCCGCCTGCGCAACCGCGCTGTCCACCTTCGCCCCGTGTCCGTTTTCCAGATAGATCAGATCTCTCACATGCTGTCTGCACTGCTCATAAAAGTCCTGCGCGTCTGCTTCGGTCAGCTCCTCCATCCCCGGTGCGATCCCGGTATTGGGATCCGCATTTACTTCCTGCATCCTGGTCAGCAGACGGTTGATCGCAAATACATATCTGTAGGAATCCACCGTTGTCACTCTCTCATCATAGATACCGTTGGGAAGCCCTCCCTCATAGCGGGAGGCAAACTCGTCATACTGTCTCACCGCGTCGGCAAGCTTTTCTTCCGTGATCTCTCCCTGATACTGCCCCTGTCGTTCCTGTATCATCCGGATCGCCTCCCGCCCTGTCAGCGTCACCTCCTTCCCACTCTCATTCTCGTAGACATATGCCACAAATGTACATGGAAAATAAGCCAGTACTGCTGAGAGCAGGATTGCCGCCGCCAACAGGATCTGTACGGATCTGGTCTTCAGTATCCTCTTTAATTCAGCCTGATACAATCTCATCTATCTCACCTCTCCTTCCTTCGGGAACAGCCACAGATAGAGATCCTCAAGCCGCGGCTCACATTCCCTGGAATTCTCTGTCAGCGGGCGCTCAGACAGATAGCGCACAGAAACGGTCTGGTCCCCTTCATTTCGGATGCTGACGATCCGCGTCTCTCTCTCATAACTGCACAAGTCATGCTCCGGGATCACCGCTGACCATACCTTGTGCTCCATCTCCCTGACCAGTTCCTCTGTCGTGCCCGACGCAATAATCTTCCCGTCCTTCATAACCGCGTTGCGGGATGCGATATACTCCACGTCCGATACGATATGGGTGGAGATCAGGACGATCCGGTCCGAGGCGAACTCGGAGAGAAGATTCCGGAACTTCACCCTCTCTCCCGGATCCAGCCCGCTGGTAGGTTCATCCAGGATGAGTACCTCCGGATCATTCAGGAGTGCCTGTACGATCCCTACACGCCGCTTTGTTCCACCGGAAAGTTTCGTGATCTTCTTGCGACGCACATCCGAGAGGCCGAATACAGGGAGAAGCTTCTCGATCTTTCCCGCTGCCTCTTTCCGGGACATCCCTTTCAGGGACGCGATATAATCCAGATAATCCCATACGGTAAACTCCGGGTAGAACCCGAATTCCTGTGGCAGATATCCGAAAAGATCTCTGTACTTTTCTCCCAGAGCTCCTATCTCGATCCCGTCGTACGTCACGGTTCCCTCCGTAGGTCTGCTCAGCCCTGCGATCATCCGCATCAGAGTGGTTTTCCCCGCTCCGTTGGCTCCCAGCAGTCCCCATACCCCCGGTGTGATCGTCAGATTCACATGATCCACCGCGGTCTTGTCTTTAAACTGTTTGGTCAGTCCTTTTATGCCAAGTTCCATCTGTTTTCCTCCTCCTTTTTCCATGTCCATATCTGGTATCCCCATACAAGGATCATCACTGCGCACAGGCTCCATACGACAGGGCTTCCCGGCTCATATCCGGCCTCCTGAGAAATCCTGCTCCACCCCAAAGAAACCGCCAGCAACACGGCCCCTGCTGCGCTGCTGTCACGGAGCAGAAAGGCCGTCCTTCCCCTCCGGAGGAAATGAAGGATACAGCTTCCCAAAAGCAGGAAAGGAAATATCAGATAGGCTCCCACTTCCTCTGTCTCGGCCGCAGTCTGCAGAAGAGCTGCCCCCGCCACGCCTGCGACCATGAGGACTGCTCCTCCCCCGATCAGGAGCAGTTGTGCTGCACGCAGATGCATCATAGAAAACCTTGCTGCTGCCTCCACCTCAGCCATTTTCCACCGATACGACCGAAACAGAAATGGCACGCTGCTCCATGCAGAAAGGATTCCCGCCGCACACAGGAAATTCTGGAATCTGTTGTAGAGAAACAGATCCACAGTCCCCTCCTCAGTCCGGAAAAGCGCATGGTACACCGCCATGATCCCCAGAAAAAGCAATGCCTGCCAGAGCCAGACCATCCAGCCGGTATACCGGACCTGGCGAAGGAGCAGTCCCCAAAAACTCAGAGACCGTTTTCTTCCCAACGCATTTCTGTATGCCTGAACGGAGAGCAGTGCCGTCCGATCCACTTTTTCCTTCTCAGCCACAGTTATCATTTTCTCTTTTCTCAATCCCTCTTTCAGCCAGACCTCCGCCTGTTTCCTTTTCATGAATCCGTTCATTCTGCCCTGCCTCCCTTGCGGATTTCTTTTTCGCCTGATCTGTTTCCTTCTTTCGCTGTATCTCCCTCCTGTTCCATCTCTGTCCTCAGCAGCTTCAGCGCCCGCCGAAGCCTGGACTGGACGGTCCGAAGGGGGAGCCCCATGGTCTCTGCGATCTCTCTCAGCTTTAATTCCTGGGAGAACCGGAGGAATACGATTTCTCCCAGCTCCGGCGGAATTTTCCGTATGATCCGCAGGAAATCCTCCTGCTCCTCAGTCTTTCTCATGCCGCTTTCTTCCTGTGCCACATCCTCCGGGATCGGATCCCACCGCTTTTTTCTCATCATATCAATACAGGTATTTCCCGCAACTTTATAAAGGAAAGCACGGAACCGCCCTCTGTGCCGGTAATCATCAAAGTACCTGAACACCTTCAGAAAGGTCTCCTGTACGGCGTCCTCCGCCAGATACCGGTCCGGAAGCCGGAACATGCAGTATCTCAGGATATCTTCATAGTACAGTCCCACCAGTTCGCTAACTCCGCTTTCATCACCGTTTTTCAGTTTCTCAAATATTTCATCTTCGCGCGTCAAATTATTTTTCCTCCGTAAAGAGCACTCTCTATATAATAGAACGATCCGGATTGCTGAAAATGATCACAATATCAGTAATTTTTCTGATGATCCTGCTCGTGCAAACACGGCAGTTACTTGCCGGGATTATCACACAAAAAGGTACTGCCGGAACGTTCTCGCTTCCTGACAGCACCCATTTTTCTCTCATCCTTCATTATATATTCTTGTATTCTTCATAAAGCGGACGAACAGCATCCGCCCCCTAAACATACCTTACTATAGATTCAGCCTCAGCGGCCGCCTCACCAGCGCCGCTGTCATGGAATCCCTGATGCATTTTCCCTGGATCAGTTTTCCTTCCGGACAGCATGTAAGGGCAGCCCTCTCACACACGTTATCAACTCCTGTCGTCTTCTCCACAAAGTCCGAAGACGAGGTAACGCACGGGATCTCTTTGAGGACCTCCGCCGGATAGGTGACAAAGGGGATCCCCAGTTCCCGGGCAAGACTGTAGATCGCTGTTTCTTCCTTTTTCAGATCGATGCTGGCGATCCCCTCCACCTGATCCAGACTGAGACCATTTTCCTCCAGAACGCTTTCAAGTCCGCTCCGCAGAGTTTCTATCCTTATCCCCTTCCGACAGCCGATTCCGGCGATGACATTTCCCGGTTTCAGGAGAAGGACTCCGCCCTGTTCATCGCACTTTCGCCCGGCACTCTTTCCCCGGCCATCATCTCCGTCCGCAACAAGGATCCCATACCGGTATGAAAAAGCCTCCTCGGTTTCCTCGCACAGGACCAGCTCCTCCGGGATCGCACCTTCGATCCGGCAGTCCGGATACGCCACACAGAACGCAATCTTCTCTCCCTCCAGAACTGCCGCCGAGATTTCCTTTGCCATCTGACGGTCTGTGATACGCAGCCCGTTTTTCTCCGCGAACACATCCACCGCAAATTTCTTCTGCACGTCCGTGGCAGTGGTGTGGACCGCCTCCGCTCCTGTCATCTTTGCGATCTCATCCGCTATCTTCACTGCGCCGCCCACATGTCCGGACAGAATGGGGATCACGTATCTCCCCTTTTCATCCATCACCAGAACAGGGGAATCCGTAAACTTGTCCTTCACAAAAGGAGCGATATACCGGACCGCGATCCCTGCAGCGCCGATAAAGATAAAGGTGCTCTGTCCCCAGCTTCCGCCAATGATCTCACTGATCTTCCCGAAAGCCGGTTCGATCCCGTTCTCAGCAAACTTCTCCGGCGCATAGCCGATGCATTTTTCCCCTTTTTTCCGCATCCTCCCACACAGATTTCTGTTCAGTCCGGTTCCCGTCCGCGTGAAGCTGAATACGATGATCTCTCCTGACATATCCTCTTCCTCCTGGTTTCTGTCTACTTCCTTTTCCTCTATAGTCTGAGTCCCTTGATATCCTTGATCCTGGAAAGTATCGTATTACAGGTACATTCCACCACTCCGGGAAGGCGGTCCACCGTATCATAAATCAGCTTCTCCATCTCCTCGTTGGATGATGCGACCGCATGGACATGGAGCCTGCTCTTTCCCGTGACACGGTAGATCTGGGTAATCGTATCATTTTTCTCCAGGATCTCCGCCACGTCCATCAGAGTATCCGGCTTTGTCTCGATCTCAAAATAACAGGACACTGCACCGCTGATCCGCTGCGGGTTAATGATCGTCGTATATTCCTCTATGATTCCTTTCTGCTCCAGAGCCTGGACCCGCATCTTCACTGCCACCCGGGAGATACCGACCTGCTGTCCGATCTCGGAATACGACATCCTCGCATTCCGGATCAGAAGTGCCACGATCTTCTGGTCCAGTTCGTCAAGTCCGTCCAAAAACATTATCCAGCGCCTCCTTTTTTCTGTTTTCCTGTTGACGTTCAGTCCGCGCTATTCGTAAAACCGCACTTCGTGCTTACCGCGGCTTCCGCCGCTGTTTTACTCATCAACAGGCGCTCAGCTTGTCAGGGATGGGAAAGGCTGATCCTTATGCAAGCATAAATCAGCCTTTCCCATCCCTGACGGCTGAACTGTTATCTGACATTATACTTTGTTTTCTTCCGGTTGACAATCGTTCTCTCTGAGTTTATCATATATTACGAATGTTAAGTTAATAATTACTAAAAGAAAGATATGATAAAAATGGAAAATGAACTGACCCGCGGACCTGTCATGAAGACCCTGCTTCGTTTTGCTGTCCCGATGATCCTGGGTGATCTTCTTCAGCAGTGCTACAATATCGCGGATACCCTGATCGTAGGGCGATTCCTGGGCGCGGATGCGCTGGCGGCGGTAGGATCCGCCTTCTCCCTGATGACCTTCCTGACTTCCATTATCCTGGGGCTCGCCATGGGGAGCGGCACTGTCTTCTCCATCCGCTTCGGTCAGAAGGATGATCAGGGGCTGAAAGAAGGGATCCTTGCTTCTTTCACACTCCTTGGGATTGTGACAGTAGTGCTCAATATCCTGATCTTCGCCGGAATCGACTGGATCATCTGGTTTCTCCGCACGCCCGGCGAACTGGTGGAACTGATGAAAGAATATCTGATCGTGATCTTTACAGGACTGATCGGCATTTTCCTCTATAACTTCTTCGCCTCACTCCTTCGCTCCCTGGGGAATTCTGTGGTACCGCTGATCTTCCTCGCGGTCTCCGCCGTACTCAACATCATCCTTGACCTCTGGTTTGTCGCCGGACTTGGACGGGGAGTTGCCGGCGCCGCTGAGGCAACGGTCATCTCCCAGTACGTATCCGGGATCGGCATCACCATCTATAGCCGGATCCGGTTTCCCGGGCTGCTCCGGAAAGATAAAGATGTGCCGCTGCGATTCAGCCGGATCCGGGAGATCACAAGCTTTTCCGGACTGACCTGCATGCAGCAGTCCATCATGAACCTGGGGATCCTTGCGGTACAGGGACTGGTCAACAGCTTCGGCACAACGATCATGGCTGCTTTCGCCGCCGCAGTAAAGATTGATGCTTTCGCCTATCTTCCCGTACAGGATTTCGGCAACGCGTTTTCCATCTTCATTGCCCAGAACTACGGTGCGGGAAAGAATGACCGGATCCGGAAAGGCATCCGCTGTGCCGTGGCTGCTTCTGTCCTGTTCAGCCTGGCTGTCTCTTTCCTTGTCTTTGTCTTCGCCGGTCCGCTGATGGGGCTGTTCATTGACTCCGGAGAGGCATCCGTCATCGCGGAAGGAACCCGTTATCTGCGCATTGAAGGCTCATTTTACGCCCTCATCGGGATCCTGTTCCTGCTCTACGGCCTCTATCGTGCCATCGGCAATCCGGGAATGTCCGTCATTCTGACCGTCGTCTCTCTCGGCACCCGGGTCGCTCTGGCGTATGCACTCTCTGCGGTTCCCGCATTCGGTGTCGTCGGAATCTGGTGGTCCGTTCCCATCGGCTGGTTCCTTGCGGATGCCCTGGGAGCCGGATACTATTTTATCCTATACAGGAAGCGCTCTGTCTGCCCTTCCGGGACAGATTGAACCCCTTCGGGAATTCCTGCATTAGATTCCAGTACCTTACCCCTGACAGACCGAACTCCCTGGCCAGATTCCATTTTGCCGCGATACTCCGGGCATCCTCAAACCACACGATATGCTCCGCACCTCCTGTCAGATAGGTAAACCAGGGGCTCTGCGCGATTTCGGCATATCGGACGACCGCTCCATTTTCTGCCGCTGTCTCCTCCGCCTCCCTGGTTCCCACTCTTCCTGCGCGGGTGATCCCGCGTTCGTACGGCAGTGCCCAGTCGTACCCGTAGTTTGGTATCCCAAGGATCAGCTTTTCCGCCGGAATCTTTGTCACTGCATACTCCACCACCTGACGCACTTTATCAAGAGGAGCCACCGCCATGGGCGGTCCATAGATATATCCCCACTCATATGTTTTCAGGAACACCTGGTCCGCATTTTCTCCCAGAAGTCCATAATCCGTCCCCTCCACATTCAGTCCCTTCTGCGAATCCGAAGTCTTAGGCGCCACAGCCACAGAAACGCTGCACCCCTTCTCACCCAGTCTTTCCCTCACCCTTCCCACAAACTCTGCATACCGCACGCGGTCCGCAGGAAGAACATTTTCAAAGTCAATGTCCACCCCTTTGTACCCCTGTTCTTCTGTCAGAGCGGACAGCTGTGCGATGATCCGGTCCTGGATCAGTCTGTTTTCCAGGATCACCCTGACAAGCTGATTGTGAAAGGCACCTTCTGAAAAGGGAGTCAGGACAAGAACCGGTCTCACGTGATTCTCCTCTGCCATCCGGACTATCCACCGATCGTTTCCGGAAGGAAGGACCAGATTCCCCTCAAAGGTAAAGCCACAGGAAAAAACAAGCAGTTCTCCCAGCATGGCAATCGCCCTCTCCAGCAGAGAAGGCTCGATATATGAATATACGTAACCGCCTGCGGTCATTTCTCCCGCAGAACGGCTTTCCCTTTCTTCTGATCTATGATTCAAGATTGTCACCCCCGTGCAGAAAGCATATGCTCTCCGGGAGGAATTTATGACTTTTTATCTCTGAACGCGGACAGGATACTCAGCCGCCTCCGGGTCGAGGATGATCACCCGGTCATATTTCCCATCCGTCTCCTCAAGCAGCTCCCCGTCCGTTCCATCTGTCACATCCACATCCTTCGCCCAGAGAAAATACCGGCACACATAGCGGACCTCTCCGTCCGAAACCTGACCTTCCCGGTCCGAAGCGACAACGAGATAGCTTTTCTCATCCATCTCTGTTCCTTCATACCAGTGGTCTCCCACGATTCTCTCCACCCTGCCGGGAAGGGTGTTCGCGTAATCCTGCTGAATGCTCCTCAATCCGTTGACCTCTGAATAAAGAAAATTCACTGCCACCAGGAAAGTTCCCAGAACCCCGTACTGATATCTCCGTTTCGCCGCAGGAGAAGAGTATGCCCGGTACGGTCCTCTCTCGTCGATGCTCACGGCAAAGGATCTTTCCATATCCGTCACTGTCACCATGAGCAGCATCCCGGCCCCCAGCACCATGATGCTGCAGGCATACCGCTCAAATCCTGCCAGGCGCAGCGCCTCCTCCGCGGGCATGGTATAGAGGTACATATACAGCATTCCCACATGATAGAGAAGGGCCACTATGTCCGCTATGACAAGTGCCTTCCCCAGATTCCACCGGCGTTTCATCTTGAACCGGGCAAAGAGGACCGCGGCCAGTGACAGCACATTGCAGAGGAGAAAGACCTGAACGGCACGCTCTCCGGGATCCAGCGCCATCCGGATAAAATCCCTGATCACGGTGTCGTACAGCACTTCGCCCACCGGAGCACCTTCGCTTCCTCCGTCTCCAATCTCGAATTTTCCCGTAAATCCAGCCAGATCCGTCTCCAGATGATACCGCCATGCCAGGAACGGAAGAGCCATACCGATGACCAGGAACACTGCGTGCAGGAGCCACCGGATCATCTTTTCTGATATAGTCTTCTCCTGTCTGAAAATCTTCCAGAGAGCATATACTCCGGCAATCCCAGCAAAGAACAGACCTGTGCTCTTCACGATCCCGGTATAACCGAGAAGAAGGATCTGCAGGATGCACAGCTTTCCCTTTTCCTCCCCGCAACGATAACTGACCGCAAAGGACGCCATGGACAGAAGGGGCAGGAGAAAATCGACCAGAAGGCTGTTGATCCGGATCGTCAGGTTCAGATAGGACAGAACCGCACATCCCATTCCCAGAAAGGAATAGAGAAGGAAACGGCGCTTCTCCCTGACAATGCCGAAGACAGAAAAGAAACAGGCAAAGATCAGGCTGTTCTGGGCAAGCAGCATGACTCCCTGGGAATGTCCGGCATATCTGCATATATAGTAGATAAAAAGGCTGCTCCCCGGCGGATAGTCCCGAAAATGGATCAGTTCTGTGTCCGCACCCGGAAGCTGATCTGCGGAAAGCAGATATTTCACGATCAGGGCCCAGTGGGAGAAATTGTCATAATGGACGAATTTCAGGCTCAGTGTCAGCCGGGCAAACACAACGATCCCTGCGGCGAAACAGACTCCGAAAAGACTCAGTCCCGGAAGATAGATCTTTTTCCGGCATAGTAAAACGAGAAAAGATACCGCTCCCGCAAGTCCTCCCAGCAACAGAAGGCCGGCCGTCTGCTTCAGGACTCCCGCAAGCGCGCCCCAGAACAGTACAAGCCCCATTCCTGTCATGGAGACAATGGGCGCAAACCATATCTTCACTTTGCCGAACCGGAAGACCACGAAAAAGTATCCCCACATGGACAGGCAGAGCGCCGCAGTTCCCAGTATTTTTCCTGTCAGTTCCATTCGTTTCCCTGTCTCCTTTCACATTTCTCTTCTTTTTCCCCAGCGCAGCTCAATGTTCCGGCGCAGCTCATCATATATGGTCATCCACGGATCGATCTCCCTGGGCAGTGAATGTTCCCTGTCGTGAATGATCTGAAGCCAGTTTCGTCTGTCCTCTTCCGTCTCCGGAGTGACCACTGCCGCACTGTGTTCTTCTCCGCTGTACACACACTCTGCCTTCAGGGAGGCCCGATAATACCGGGTGGTGACAAGCACCCGGAACCGGTCGCCTTTCGACAGCGAGACCGGTTCCGGGAACCTGAGGGCGATTCCCGCCTCGGAAACGTCAACCGTCTTTCCGCTGTGCCGTTCTCCCCGGAACCAGACTTCCGCCTCTTCTTCCGCACCGATCCGGTCCGAGATCCTCCTGGACTCCCTGCCGAGCATAAAAAACACCGCATATAAAAGTCCTGTCAGATTATAGCTCAGCCAGAACAGGATCACGCTGCTGTACACAAGAGCCATCCCGTATTTTCCCCGTGCAAAATGTAAAATCGCCGCCACTGTCAGCAGGATCAGCACTCCGTGGGGGATCAGATACCGCGAGGAAGCGGTCCTCACCTTCCGTTTCTTTTTATCCGTAACCCTGAATTTTTTCCGGTGTATACCTATGGATTCCAGAAAAACCGGGACGATCAGATAAGGCGCCAGGATCGTATCGATGATCTGGCTCCACCGCACATTTCGGATATTTGTGCTGAGATATTCCATAGATACCCGATAGATCAGGTGGGAGGGCAGCCAGAACAGAAGGAGTTCCCAGAATCCGCATTCTACCAGCCGGAATCCGAACAGAGCAAAGAGGATCGGAGCAAGGATAAAGATCATCCTGCACAGGAAGGACCACCAGTACAGGTAGGCGTTCAGGTAGGACAGCCTGGCCGCCGGGGACAGTTCTCTTGAAAACACCGCCCCTGTATTCTGGATGCTCTGGATCACGCCTCTCGCCCATCGGACTCTCTGCCCGATCATGCTCTCTACCGTGGTCGTGGACAGGCCCGCGGCAAGCACCTCTGACGATGCATAGGTGATATACCCAGCTTTCTGAAGCCGGAGACTGGTCTCGAAATCTTCCGTCACCGTATCGTATGGAAATCCGCCGATCTCCTCCAGCGCCGCGCGAAGGATCACCGTATTGCTTCCCGTGTACGCCGCAGCGTTGGCTGCGTTTCTCAGGACATTGACCTCCCGGGAAAAGAAATCCTGCTCATTGGGGATGCCCTTTTCCGAGAACAGATTAAACTGGAACAGATCCTGATTATAGAAGCTCTGAGGGGTCTGGACCAGTCCCATACGGATATCCCGTGTCAGGAAGTACGGCACCGTCTTTATCAGGAACTCTCTCCTGGGTATCATGTCCGCGTCAAATGTGGCGATCAGAGGAGAGGCCGTATGTGCAAGGGCATTGTTGTAATTTCCGGACTTGGCATGCCGGTTTTCGGAAAGTCCCAGATACCCGACTCCCAGATGTCCTGCCAGCTCCCGGATCTCTTTCCGGTCTCCGTCGTCGCAGACATAGATGTGTACTTTTTCTTTGTCCGGATACTCCAGAAAGGTACAGGCGTTGATGGTCTTATACAGAAGTTCAGCGGACTCATTGTGTGTAGCGATGAACACATCCACATCCGGAAATCTCTCCGGAGGAACATCCGGGAGAGGGATCTCGTGAGCGGAGCTTTTCATCCTGCCGATCATCAGTTCCGCCATTCCCAGAGTGGTCACTGTCTCCGCCAGGACCAGAGCGATCCCCGCTGCCGCCTGAAGGATCCCCTCCGACCAGGGGATCGTAAAAAAGATCCTCCAGATCAGGTAAACCGAGGAAGAAAGGATAGATGCCGTAAACCAGCGGTTCCTCTTTCTCTCATCCCCCATGCCGTCCGCCTGCCTTTCTCTGCCCGGGAAAGACCCGGCTTCTCTGGAGGCGCCAGGATACAATAAAAAGCACGGTATCGCAGAAGATCTTTGCCGCGGTCGGATCTGCCCGAAACAGCGCCGAGACCGCGGACACTGACACCGCAGACGCCGCCGTAATGCCGATACAGAGGATCAGATATCGTCGAATACTGATCCACCCTTTTCCCCTGCCGAAAACCCAGTATCTGTTCAGCGTAAAGTTCACGGACGCGGAGAGGATACGCGCTCCTGCAGTGGCCGCCGCAATATGCCAGAATCGTTCCTGCTGTCCGGTCACTCCTGTCGTCTTTTCGATGAGCCAGAACAGGAAAAGATCAAGGAGGGCGCACAGCAGAGAGGACAGGCCAAATCGCAGCGGTTCCCGGAAGAGAGCCCCGAGAACGGCAGCGCTGTCCCTGACCGGATGAAAATGAGTACCTTCATTTTTGTCAATATAGACCGTGTCGATCTTCTCCACTCTGACGGGGATCCCCCGGGACACACATGTGAGAAGGACGTTGATCTCATACTCGAACCGCTCTCCGGGAATCTCCAGCATCAGATCCAGGAGACTGTCATCAAATGCCCTCAGTCCTGTCTGGGTATCGCTTAAATATCTCCCGCTGATCAGTTGGAACACCGCGGATGATACCCGGTTTCCCAGCCGGGATTTCCACGGGACACCGCTTTCCGAAAAATTCCTTCCGCCCAGGATCAGCGTACCCGGGCAGCATCTTGCGCGTTCCAGCACCGTCGATCCGTTCTCGGCCGAGTGCTGCCCGTCACTGTCAAGACACAGGATGACAGCAACAGGTTTTCTTGTCTCTGAAATCCCGCCAGCCGCTTCCATTTCCGCTTCGATGCAATGCCGCACATATGCAAATCCGGTCTTCAGTGCCCTGCCCTTTCCCAGGTTTGCTCCGTGATGCAGCACAGTACATCCGCCTGTTTCACCGACCCGGTCAAATATCTCCCGATAATCTGTCCCTGACCCGTCGTCAACGACCACGATCTGTGCCGGTATCTTTTTTCGAAGTTTCTCTACTCTCTTATCAAACTCCTGATCCGGCTCCAGAGTCGGGATAATGATATAGTTTTTCATCTTTTATCACTCTCCCCTGTTCCGTCTGCCTTTTCTTCCTTCAATATCCTGCTTCTGGGGCAGTCTTCCCGGCATCCGATGCATTCTCTCCTCATGCAGTCGATCTTCCTGTCATTGATATAAAACCGGTCCTTTCCAAGATATTTTGAAATATACAGCGCCGTATCCGCGCACCGGTACAGCTTTTCATAATCCCGTATCGTCCCGTCCACAAAAACAGCGCCGATGCTGGCGGAAACTCTGTACTTCTCATAATCCGTTTTCAGAACGGACCGGATCTCCCCGAGGAGCGAGGAAAACTTCTCCTCCAGTTTCCCTGCGGAGACCGGATTGGGGATCAGGACTATGAACTCGTCTCCGCCCAGCCGTCCGATCACATCATCCCTTCGAAAAGCTGAGGAAAGACATTCTCCAAACTCTCTTAAGACCCTGTCTCCCTCCGGGTGCCCTTCCGAGTCATTGATCCTCTTGAAGTTGTCCAGGTCAAACAGGATCAGGACACCTTCCGGATGCTCTCTCTTTAAAAATTCCTCTGCACGGCGGTCGAACCCGTTTCTGTTATACAGACCTGTGAGACGGTCAAACTCGGCCTCCGTCCTTGCAGCAGACAACTGTCCTTCCATCCGGTATATCCCCCGGGATTTTTCTACATATTCCTGCTCCAGCTTAAAGATCATATCCGCCAGAGGGCGGAGTTCCGGTATCTCGCTGGCCTCCGCTTCCGGATCCCGCTCTCCCCGCAGGATACCGTAGATTCCGTCTCTGATCTGCTCGAAATGCTGGAAAAAATATTTCTTCAGATAGAAACGGACCAGCAGGATCGTCAGGACACTGATCGCGCCGATCGCCGCCATACCGATCCAGAATGTGAGCAGAACGTTGGAGACCACCCGTTCCAGCCCGGAAAACGCTACAAGATACATGCCGTCCAGTTCCCGTATCACGGCATTCTGATACGCGCCGTTTGTATCGAGAAGGACGGGCATCTCCTTCGGCAGTCCCTCCAGATAATCCAGAAGCTGCTCCCCCTCTTCCACGTCTCTGAAACCGATTTCCTGCCGGTTGTTCTCCGTGATCCCGAATATCGTCCCGCTCACCTTTCCCACAGCAAAAATGCTGGTTTCGTATTCTGTCGTCGCCTGTCTCAAAATAGAGCTGACCATCTCTTTCCCGCTTATCAGATCCGCACGGACCGGATCAGCGTCGATCCGTACCGCCGCAAAGCTGTCAGAATCTGAACCGTAAACCACATAAAAGTACTTCGGACGTTCCCGGAATTCCGGGTCATCTATACGTACCGCACAGGTCGTCTGATCCGTCCCCGACGGCTCGCGGATCTCTGTCATCACGCCTTTCTCTTCCCGGGTATCCAGCAGTTCCTCATTCGTACTTACAAAAATCTTTCCCGAAGGATCAATAAGGGAAATGTCTCCTGTCCCCATGAGTCCCTTCAAGACCTCCAGTCCCGCAGTCCCGGTCAGTGTCGCATCATGAGAGAGGATATATTCCACTGTCTGTGCCTGGTTCGCATACTCTTCTGACAGACTGCCCAGCATTTCTTCGTATTTTTCATAAGTATGCTCCAGATTTCCTTCTACGCTGATCAGAAGCTGAGACAGATACCTTCCGTTCTCCGCCCTCCCTCTGGCATAAAGGGTAACTCCGTAGATACCGACAAACAGAAGAGCAGAGATCAGAAAGGTGACTGCCAGCTTCCGGTACAGCCGGTTCATATCATTTCCTCCCCGCAGCCGGTTCTGTCATTTTCCCGGAAAGGAACATATCCTGCCTCCGGATTCCTTCTCTGTATCAGATACATTTCTTTTGTGAGCGGTCTGGAATAATAATACCCCTGTGCAATACAGCAGCCATGTTGGAGGAGGAACTGTGTCTGTTTCCTGTTTTCCACCCCTTCCGCAACCACTTCCAGCCCCAGTTCTTTCGCCATCGCAATGGTAGACGCAAGAATCACATCCGCTTTCGGATCGCCGATCCGGCTCACAAAGAACCTGTCCAGCTTCAGGATATCAAAACGGATCTCATGGAGCAGCTTCAATGTAGAGCTTCCCATCCCATAGTCGTCCATGGCGATCTGAAATCCTTTTTTCCGAAGATATCTGACCAGCCGTGACATTCCGTCATCGCCACCATCCTCAGGACCCGCCGCAGTCTCTGTGATCTCAAAGGAAAGTTCCCCTTTCCCGATCCCGTATTCTTCTGTGATCTCCCGGAACACTCCCATGATCTCGCGCCGTCCTGCATGCATTCGGGACAGATTGACCGACACAGGACAGAAACTGACTTTCCGTTGTTTTGCGTCCCGGATATCCCCGCACACGATCCGCAGGACCTCCTCATCCAGCAGGGGCATCAGCCCCTTTTTCTCCAACGCAGGCACAAACAGATCCGGAGGTATCATTTCCCCGTTCTTTGTCTGCCATCGCACCAGAGCCTCGGCTCCACGGATCCCTCCGGTCCGCATATCCACCTGGGGCTGGTACCAGACAGAGAATTCTCTGTTTTCCAGTGCCTTTTGGAACCCCTTCTCTATTTCTGTTCCGGATAAAATTTCTGGTGACATAACAAAACTCCGCCTTTCTACCGTATCCCTGTATGATCTAGGATACCTGAAAGGCGGAGTCTTTATACTTTATTGCATTCCATTATTTTATTTCTATCTTTTGTTTTTTTATGCGAACTGGCTGTTGTAAAGCTCCGCATATGCTCCCTTCGCCCTCAGCAGCTCCCGGTGATTCCCCTTTTCAATGATATCTCCGTTCTGCATGACGAGGATCAGATCCGCATCCACGATCGTGGACAGCCTGTGGGCGATGACAAAACTGGTACGTCCTTTCATGAGCTCACCCATCGCTTTCCCGATCTCCATCTCCGTGCGGGTGTCCACGCTGGAGGTCGCCTCGTCAAGGATCAACACCGCCGGATCGCAGAGCATGACCCTGGCAATGGTGAGAAGCTGTCTCTGTCCTGCGGAGATATTGTCCGCATCCCCGCCAAGCACCGTATCATAGCCTTTCGGAAGAGTCCGTATGAAGAAGTCCGCCCGTGCCGCCTTTGCCGCCGCGACGATCTCCTCCCGGGAGGCGTCCGGTCTTCCATAGGCGATATTCTCCGCAATGGTCCCCTCAAACAGCCAGGTATCCTGAAGCACCATTCCGAAATTATTCCGCAGTCCCTCATAGGACATCTGAGCCGTCGGGATCCCATCCAGAGTGATCCGTCCGCTGTTTACCTCGTAAAAACGCATCAGCAGGTTGATCAGCGTAGTCTTGCCTGCCCCGGTACTCCCCACGATGGCGATCTTCTGCCCCGGTTCTGCTGTGAAGCTGATGTCTCTCATGAGAATCTTATCCGGCGAGTAACCGAACCTCACATTCTGAAATTCCACTCTTCCTTCCGCCCCTTTTCCCGCAGCTTCCTGCATCTCATGCGCCACAGTTGCCATCCCCGCTGTCACGACAGGCTTTTCCGGATCCGGCAGGATTTCTTTCTCATCCAGAAGTTCAAAGATCCGTTCTACGGAAGCGATGGACGACTGAAGTGAGTTGATCATATACGCCGCCTCAGTCAAAGGCTCCGACGCCTGATACACATACTGGAAGAATGCCTGAAAGGTTCCCACCGTCATCACCCCGTCCAACAGAAGTTTTCCCGCGAAGACGGCGATCGCCGCCTGTCCCAGACGGTTCACCAGCCGGATAAAGGGGTTCACCACATTCATCATGAAATCCGCCTTCCGCGATGTGTCCGCCAGTTCCCGCACGACATCCCGCATCTCCTGAGCGCTCTTCTCCTCCCGGTTAAAGGAGCGGATCACCGTGCGCCCGCTGTAGGACTCCTCCACCTGTCCCGTCACCCGGCTCACCGCCTGCTGCCTCAGTGTCGCATAGCGCAGCGTCTTCGCAGCAAACAGCTTCGTGGAAAACATGGAGAGCAGCGTGAACAGGAGGAAGACCAGGGTCAGTCCGATATGGAAGCGGAACATCATGATCAGCGATCCAACCACCATCCCCACCGCGGTAAACAGCTTTAAAAGCCCGGTCTGCAATACTTCCGACATCTTATCCAGATCGTTGGTGGCACGGCTCAGCACCTCCCCCGGCTTATGGCTGTCAAAAAAGGACAGGGGAAGCCGTTCCAGTTTCCGGCTGATCTGAGTCCGGAGTTCCAGGCTCAGCCGCTCCGCAAAACTCGCCATCACGAAGCTCTGGAAGGTATAGAGGATCCCTGTCGCCGTGTAGATCCCCAGCAGGATCATGATCTCCCTCCCGCCCTGCTCCCAGGTCACGCGAAACGCTGTTCCCTCCTCTATCGCCGAGCGGATCTCCCGCCAGAGCAGGTCCACGATCCCGGCGCTGTAGACCGGCGCTGCCACGGAGAGCACGGTGTAAAACACGACAGAGACTGCCACGATCACCAGACGGAGACGCTGTCTTCCCATGGCTTTCCACAGCCGCCGCACCGTTGTCATGGCGTTGGACGGCAGGGCAAATTCCATCTCGCCCTCGAAAACACTCACTTCATTTTCCTTATTCTCAGCCAACTTCCCCGC
Organism: uncultured Mediterraneibacter sp.; assembly: GCA_944377745.1. Lineage (GTDB taxonomy): Bacteria > Bacillota > Clostridia > Lachnospirales > Lachnospiraceae > Mediterraneibacter. The sequence continues at coordinate 34,650 of CALWFV010000025.1, forward strand.
CTCCTTTCATCTGTGACCTTGCGATTTCCCGGTATACCGGGCAGTTTTCCAGCAGGTCCCCATGTCTGCCAATACCGGCGATTCTGCCCTCGTCCAGGACGATGATCTGGTCCGCATTCAGGATCGTATTGATCCGCTGGGCGATGATCAGCACTGCCGCATCCGTCACTTCTTCCTTCAGCGCTTTCCGGAGCGCCGCGTCTGTCTTGAAATCCAGAGCAGAAAAGCTGTCGTCGAAGATATACAGATCTGCTTTCTTCATCAATGCCCGGGCAATGGATAGCCGCTGCTTCTGTCCGCCGGAGTAGTTGGTCCCGCCCTGTGCCACATGGGCGTCCAGCCCGTTTGCGAGACTGCTGACAAAATCCGCCTGCGCTACGGAAAGGATCCGGCGCATCTCTTCCTCAGACGCATCTTCTTTTCCATAACAGAGATTGTCTGCGATGGTTCCGGAAAAGAGCCACGCCTTCTGAGGCACATAGGAGATACGGCTCCTCAGTTCTTTCTGAGAAATATCCCGCACATCGGCTCCTCCTACAGAAACTGTCCCCTCCGTCACGTCGTGGAATCGCAGGAGAAGCCTGGCAATGGTGGATTTTCCGCTTCCGGTCCCGCCGATTACTGCCGTCGTCTCTCCCTTCCTGCATGTGAAATTCAGGTCTGTCAGAGCATTTTCATCCGCATCCGGGAAACGGAAAGTGACATTGGAAAAGCTGGCTGCTTCCCGTCCGGTATCCGCCGGGCATCCTGCCTCTTTGTCTTCCGTATTCCCTGCGGGGTCGATCCTTCCCTCCCCGTCGCGGATCTCTGGCTCTTTCTCCAGCACTTCCCGGATTCGCCCGATGCATACTCTTGCTCTTGGAAGAAGAATGATCACCATCTGCGCCATGATGATGTAGAACAGGATGAGGATGGAATACTCCGTCAGAGCGGTGATATCCCCAATCTCCATATATCCCGCGCCGATCCGGTCGCCCCCGATCCACAGGATGGCGACAATACAGATGTTGATGACAAAAAACGCCATGCTCTCAAGCCCTGCGAACAGAAGGTTTGCACTGACCGCTGTCTGGGCATAGTCCTCGAAGGACTTCCGCATCCGCTTCTCCTCGTCCTTCTCTTTATTAAAAGCACGGATCACCCTCACCCCGGTCAGATTTTCCCGGAGAACCACATTCATCCGGTCAAGGAGACGTTGGAGCCGCCCAAAGATCTCGGACGCCTTCCGGGTCACAAGGAGCGCCAGCACGATGAGCAGCGCCGTCACTCCGATGAGCAGGAAGCCCATCACCGTGTCAATGGCAAACGCCATTCCCACGCCCATGATACACACTGCCGGCACGGGCAGTACCATCTGGATGCACCACACCACGGACTGCTGGATGATATTGATGTCGTTCAGTGTCCGGGTGATCATGGAACCGGTACCGAACTGCTCGAAATCGTGGGCGGAGAAAGTGAGAGATTTTTCATAGACGGTATTCCTCATATCCTCCCCGATCTTTGCCGACAGATCCGCGCACAGCCAGCTTCCCAGCAGCGCGCCTGCTCCGGAAAAGACCGTGACCGCCAGCATGGCGATTCCCTTCCCGATCATATAGTCAAGGCTCCCGCTTTCCACACCGATGTTGATCATATCCGCGGTAAGCCTTGGCACAAGAAGTCCTCCCGCCACGTCAAGGAGCATGGCGAGGATCGTGAACAAACAGAGCCATCTGTATGGTTTTAGAAAATGAAGGATCAGCTTCATGTCAGCACCTCCAGAAGTTCCTTTTCTTTTTTGCCGAACAGGTCCACGTATTTCTGAGAAAGGCGGATGAACTCCGCTCGTTCGTCCGGTTCCATTTCCAGAAACGCCCTGTTTTCCATGTCCACCACAGGACGGATCTTCTGCTCTACAAACTGTCTTCCCTTTTCCGTGAGGCAGATATGCTTGTCCCTTCCACTCTTCTCCAGATAGAGAAAGCCCTTCTTCTCCAGATTGCGCACGGAAGAACTGATCGTCTGCTTGCTTACATACGCTTCCCTGCAGATGTCTTTCTGAAGGCACCCGTCTCCCAGCGTACAGACCACATACAGCACAGCAAGAGCACTGTCCGATACCCCGATCGCCAGCGCGATCTCATGATAAATGTCGTCCAGTTCTTTATACAGGCGATTAAACTGCTGCACCTCATTTTCCTGATGGATTTTCATCATAAACCTCCCTTAGTCTGATTTCGTACTGAGAGTATAGTATGAAATCGGACTAAAGTCAAGGATGTCCACTGGACATCCAGCGCCGTTGCCCATCGGATGCCCGCTCGTGCAAGCACGGCGGTCGCCCTCTGGGCGTATCGCGCAAAAAATCCGCGGATGAGATCGCCTCTCTGACAGAGGATATCATTCTCCGCGGACTGAAAGTGCTGAACCGGTAAGTCTTTATCTCCGCTTCAGCCCATATCTCCGATAGCACTGATAGATCACCGGAAGGAACACCGCCGCCACAAGAGTATAGAACAGCATGACAAACGGGATCTGCCGGAACACCATGCTTCCGATCTGATAGATGTAAGGATCCCTTGCACAGTTCAATATATTCAGGAGCTGATCCGGCGTGAGCTGGAAAAAGGTACCAAAGGGCATCGCTCTTCCGATAAATGGCGAGACACAGAACAGGATAAACGGGATACAGACCGCAATGTTCGCCGAGTGGGTCTTCGCTGACACCAGCATGGCAACAGATGCAGAGAGCAGGCTGGCGATATATCCGCACACCAGAATGATCAGGTATAGCTGCCCGAAGGTCATGTTGTAAATACAGTAAGGCGAATCAACCTGATACGGTGTATTGAATCCGCTCACTCCCATCACGGCGAAGGAGATGCCGGAGAGCAGCGCCATCCCCACCCAGTAGATCACCGTCGCCATGAGCAGTCCGGTCAGTACCTTGCTGCGCACGGCTCTCGTCCTGCTGTACCTGCAGGAGAAGAACACCGCGTCCGCCCGCAGGGAGAATTCATCGGAGAAGATTCCTGCCGCCAGGAATCCGATCAGCACCACAAGTATTATCCCATAGGTGGTGGCATATAAACGCATGTTATCCCACGAATCTGCCGGTTCATAGTAAAAGGGGGTATCCGTCTTCTCATACTGAGTTCTTAAGAACTCCTGCTTTTCCGGGGTATCCCCATACTTCTGAATGAGCTGCTCTATATACTGCTCCCGGATGGAATAGATATCTTTTGCCTGATCTGTCGTAATTCCAAGGAGCGCATCCGGTGCATATCCCTCATCTCCTCCAAGTATGCTGTCCACCATCTGTGTAATATCCGAGTACGCCTGAATACGCTCTCCATATACAGTATCCGGCACATCGTCCGGATAGTCACGCGCGATTTTCTGACGGTCCGCCACGATCTGCGCGATCACGTCCCCGGTAAGTTCCCCTTTCCACTGTTTTTTATCCTGCGTCAGTCTCCGTATCGCATCAGGGGTCTCATGGTTGACTCCGTCACTGTCTACATACCACTCACTTGTCACTGCGAACACGCTCATCACAACGCCGATAAGCACTGCCACGGCGAGCAGGAGACGGTTCATCCGTTTTGTAAATATCCTTTTTAACTCATACTTCACCATCATGTTCCTCACCCGCTTTCTCTCCAAAATAGAGTAAAAATGCATCCTCCAGCGTTGCCTCCTCCATGACGGCGCCTTCCGCCGGAGAGCGCTTTGCAAGGATACGAAGTTCAGCCCCGCCGGGGACAGTCTTCACATTGGAGACCAGATATTTACTGAGATAACGGTCCGCTTCCTTTCTCGGGACCGTACAGCTCCACACCGCCTGATCCATGGAAGAGACGATCTCCTCCGCGGTTCCGTTCATGAAGAACTTCCCGTCCTTCATAAGCAGGATGTCGTTGGCGATAAATTCCACATCCGATACGATGTGGGTGGACAACAGCACCAGCCGGTCCTCCGCAAGCTCACTGATCAGGTTCCGGAACCGGATCCTCTCATTAGGGTCCAGTCCCGCGGTGGGTTCATCCAGGATCAGGATCTGCGGATCATTCAGCATAGCCTGGGCAATCCCCACTCTGCGCTGCATTCCCCCGGAGAGATTCCTCATCTTCCGCTTTTTCATTTTCCGGAGTCCCACCTGATCCAGAAGCGTCTCTGTCCGCTTCTTCGCAGTCATCGGACGCAGTCCTTTGATGGATGAGATATACATCATATAATCCTGTACCGTAAAATCCGGATAGAATCCGAAATCCTGAGGCAGATACCCGAGTACTTTCCGGTATGACGCATCCATCTTGAAAATGTCTTTTCCGTTCCATGTGACGGAGCCCTCCGTGGGCTTCAGCAGGGTACAGATCATACGCATCAGCGTGGTCTTTCCCGCCCCGTTTACTCCCAGCAGTCCGTAAACTCCCTGTCCCATCGAACAGGAGACATGATCCACAGCACGGAAATCTTTAAAATCTTTTGTCAGTCCTTTTATCTTTAATTCCATGAACGATTTACCTCCCAGATTGATTCACAGTCTTTCTGCGCCTTCCTGACGCACCAGACCAGATAGGCAAAAGAGCAGATCAGAAGCCCTGCCCAGACAGGCACCGCGATCTTCTCATAGATCCGGTCCTGCCCCAGTATCATCATCCAGACCGCTGCCCACGCCAGGCAAATGATGCCTGCCAGGTATTCCATCTCCGCCCTCCTGCTGCACAGGACCCGGAAACAGATACAGCAGGAAATGTTGAACGGAACGACAAAGTTGATGATGAACGTCCCCAGAGAAAGCTGAGCTGTCCATACTGCCGCCATATAGAACAGAGTCAGCAGCAGAAGGTCTGCCATTCCAAGCAGCAGGATCCGCGCCGAATAAATCTGACGCAGGGAATAAAAGGAAGTTCCCTCAATCTCCATCGAAGAAGTCCTGCGGTTCTTCCAGAGCTCCGGGATGACCAGGATCACAAAAAGCGAAGCCCCCGCCCCCAGTGTTCTCTGCGCGTAGATTCCTTCTGAGTCATTGAGCAGATACAGCAGGATTGCCAGCACCAGCCCCTGGAGGATCCACCACTGTTTCCCGATATATCTGAACTGCTGATAGAGGAATTCTGCGTAGGTCATCAAACGGTCCTCCTGCTTTATAAACGCATCCTCCGAGCTCCGGATCGTCTCCAGGATCGAGGACTCTTTTATGCAATTTTTCTGTACAGTCTCTGTATACTCCTGTATTTTCTTTTCAAAAGGTTCCATTACGATTCCTCCTTTCGCTCCAAAGATACATCACTCAGATATTCTCCCAACAGTTTCTTCGCCCGGTTCACCCGGTATTTTACCAGGGACACCTTGATATCCAGAAGTTTCGCGATCTCCCTCTGCTTCAAGTTCTGAAAAAAGAAGAGGATCGCAGTCTCACGCAGTTCTTCCGGCAGCCGGGCAACGGCATTCTCCACATCCATCCGTATTTCCGCCGATCCCATATCCTGATCTTCCTCCGCCTTCTCGGGGACCTCTTCCACATACTGCTCTCTTGCCTTTCTATAGTAATCTTTGCAGGCGTTGGAGGCGATGGCATACAGGAAAGCGGAACACTTTCCCCGGTGCTGATACCGTTCAAAAGACTGGAAAAACTTCAGGAAGGTTTCCTGGGTCAGATCCTCGGCATCTCCCCGGTCCCGGATATGAAGGAGACAGTACTGGAAGATCTTCGGGTAATATTTCCGGACAAAACTCTCGATCGCCCTGTCGTCTCCGTTTTTCATTTTCTGTATCAGAAAAAAATCCGAATCCATCTTGTCCTCCTTTCGTTTCTGCTTATGAAGTCAACTTCTATAATATACAACGCGCGGGAATAAGAAAAGGTTAGTGAAAGCTGTAAATTTTATAAATAATTTTTAGGAGCTAATCACCGGAAGTGTGTGCGGTCGTCAAGGTCTGGGAGAAACTCGCACTTTAGCTCGTCGCCGTCGCAAAAAACAGGCAGGAAGCGGTTTCTTAAATATCACCGTTTCCTGCCCGTTTTCCTTCACCTTATGTCTGCTCCATCTCTCTACGGATTGATTCGATCTCCTCCTCATTTAATCCGCTTGCTTCTTTGATCATCTTAATGTCTGCGCCTGCCTTTAAGAATGCAAAGATCATTTCACGCTTTCCCTGCCTCAATCCTTCTGTTCTGCCTCTGCTATCCGCTTCTTTCAACTCTTCCGCAAACAGTTCGTTTAATGCATCACACATTTTCTTTTCCACCTCCATCTGTTCCCAGTTTGCCCTTGTGATCAGATTCATCACAGCAGTATAATCTTTTGATTTCCTGTGTTTCTCATATTCTCTCATCAGCTTTCGGATCTCTTCGCCTGCTCGAAGATCAGTCCGCATGCTTTGGATCCAGTAGTTTTCTTCATCTGAACATCCTGCAATTTTTTAATGATAAGTACATCCATCTGCAGAGGCTTTTTACTCAGCAGATGTTCTTCATGCATCTCCAGATATTGCATCTCATCCTGCAGTGTGATACGCAGCGCGGCGCCAAAGGCCGGATGCCATTGTAGTTTTGTTTTTTCCATTTAGTCTCCCTTAAGTATAATACATCTTGTTTCCATGTCGCAATGTTAAATTCAGATCATTCTTACTTCGCTTATCTCTGCAATGGCATCACCCCTGTCACTTTTTCCATCTCTCACTTCTGTGAAAATTCCCTGATATACGGGTCTGAAATAATGATGATAATTTCTGCGGTCTGATCGAGCTGAACGCTCTCCGCATCGGATAATGACAGGATACCACATTTTTTACCAAATGTGATCCACAATTTATAAAAAATAATCACTGACAGAATTACCGTTCACATCTTGCAGAATCAAAAAGTTCTTTACTTGAGAATCGTTTTCATGTATTATTGTTAGTTGTTTCTAACTATAAGATATACAAAGGAGAACTTTTATGACTATTCTGAACCTGTTTATGATCCTTATTTCCTTTGCACTGCTCCTGCTGTGTATGCTTGCTCCGCTGAGAAAGAGTGCCGCGGCACAGAAGCACCCTTCTCTGAAGATGCTCCTCAGACCGCATGCAGTTTACGGAGTGCTCCTCCTGATCGTCTCACTCGTTCATGGCATCCTCTCTGGAAATAAACCGGCGATGATGAGCGGAAAAGTGGCATGGCTCTGCCTGCTCATACTTCTGATCCTGTCTCTGTTTAAAAAACGGATGAATCCCGGAGCATGGCTGAGGCTTCACAGGATCTTTGCTGTCCTTTTCTGTGTGCTCATCGTGATCCATATTGTTTCCAGCCGGTTTCTCTAATTCCCTTTTCACAGGGCATTCCTCCGTCCTCAAACGATTCGTTGTCTGTTTTGTGATTTCATCACAGAAAGGGACGGATTTCAGATGTATAATTGTCCGGTAATATCAATCAATCTGGAGGAAAAATCATCATGTCTTCAATTCGGAAAAAACGGAAAGCTTTCGTGGAGCAGGCAGACTGTGTAGCCTGCGGCTGCTGCGTGAAAGTCTGTCCCCTTGGAGCGATCCGGATCATCAGCGGGATCATGGCTCAGGTGGATATGGAGAAATGCGTCGGATGCGGGAAATGTGCAAAAGAATGTCCGGCAAGTGTGATCGCGGTCAAGGAGGTGACAGCATGAAAAAGCAATGGTATGATTACTTATGGATCCTTTCTCTCACTTATCTGATTCTGGGCTTTTTCAATATTATGTTCGCATGGCTGGGACTGATCTGCTTTTTTGTCCCTCTGCTCATCTCACTGATAAAGGGCACAAAGGGGTATTGTAACCGCTACTGCGGAAGAGGTCAGTTGTTCGGTCTGCTGGGCGGCACCTTCGGGCTTTCCCGCAAAAAAGATATTCCAAAGTGGATGAAAAGCAAATGGTTCCGGTACGGATTTTTGATCTTCTTTTTCGCAATGTTCTTCCTGATGCTGTGGAATACTTATCTGGTATTTGCGGGAGCCCGGGACCTGAAAGAGGTCGTAACGCTGCTGTGGACCTTTAAAGTACCGTGGCATTGGGCTTACCACGGTACATTGATCCATCCCGGCGCAGCTCAGTTTGCTTTCGGTTTTTACAGTGTAATGCTTACCTCCACAGTGCTTGGTCTGATCACCATGGTACTGTTCAAGCCCCGAAGCTGGTGCGTCTACTGCCCTATGGGGACCATGACGCAGATCATCTGCAAAATAAAGGATAAGAAATAATGATCTGAAACCTGTTTCAGCAATCTTCCTGCAAGACCGTCGTCATCAGGTCACATTGGCTTTCAGCCGCTCCACCACGCTCTCCCGCTCTGTCCTCCAAAACAGGATCAGAGGCACCGCAGTACAGATCACAAGCAGAAGTGCGATACACACTGCAGTTTCCGCCGCAGGATACCGGAATACGAAATAGACGATCTTTTCATCCATGACCGCACCGAATGCATACAGCGCTCCGGTTCCGGCGGTCAGCAGGAGAACGGTGACGATCAGGCTGTAAAACACACCTTCCAGGAGAAGCATCCGCTTAAGCTGCCGCCTGGTCAGTCCGATACTCTCCAGCACGGCAAACTCCTTTCTACGCATGGCAAGTCCGGTCAGTGTGACATTTACATAATTTACCAGTCCCATCAGGATCAGAAGGATGCACAGAGCTCCCATAGCGGTCCGGCTGGAAGAGATATAATCTTTTCTGGCTGCCAGTTCGTCCGATTTCGCATACATGTTCAGGCTTCCCAGCTTCACTTCATTGCTGCTCTCACTGATCAGCCCATGAGCGCGGTTATAATCCGCAGTGATCCCCGACAGCGTCGCTTTCATTGTGGGTTCATACTCCGGGGCTGCTTCCAGCTCGATCTCAAAGGTCTGCTCTGTCAGACCCAGTTTCTGAAAGCCCTCCTCTCCTGCGAGAAAATAAATGATACCCGGTCCGATCGCCGTATTGTTCAGATCCGGAAGCCCGCTCTTCAGACAATCCAGATATCCTGCGAACCGCATTGTCTGCGCCCCGTTTCCATCCAGGTCTGTAAGAGTCAGTTCCTTTCCGATATCCTCTCTGCCTTTCTCCTCCTCGATCCGGGACAGCCCGCGGTAGTGCAGGAAGATCAGCCCTTCCCCTTTCCTCACGCTCTCCACATCCAGATCAAGTTTTTCTTCCTCAGCAAACTCTTCGAGCTGTGCCAGCCACTCATCACTCACTGCCTGCACCACAAAAGAACTTGTCTCTGCCTCACTCCCGGTAGTTCCCACAAAAACCTGTATTGCCTCTTCATCCAGAGAGATCCTCCCATATCCGCCCCTTGCGATCCGGCTTCCGGTAACTCCTCTCATATTCAGGATCTGCTCCTGAATCTCCTGCGGAAAAAAGATCTGGTCAGAATGATACGCGTCTACAGACATGGCGTTCATCATCACCTCAACGCTGAAGTCCGGTCTCTCGTAGTTGATCCGGTTCGTCTCATCGGTCCCCCGGGTCAATACCACCGCCCCCAGAGAGACCGTGATCCCCAACAGGAGGGAAACTACTGTGACGAGGAAACGTTTCCGGACCCGGAACAGGTTTCTCCACGCCATCAGGACAATCCCGCCTCTGTCATCTTCGATCCCTTCCTCCTGAATTTTCTGTCTGCGATTTTTCTGTCCTGAGTACCTCTTTCCTTCCTCTGCAAGTTTTCCGCCGGATTTCTTTCCATCCATCCTGCGTACATGCCGGACAATCTGCCCGGTATACTTCACTGCCTCTACCGGGGACATTCCCGCCGCCCGGTTCACCGCCAGCGCCGCGCTGACGAAAGTGACCGCCGCGCCGAAGCAGACCGCCGGCAGGAGCAGCCAGGGGCGGAACGCGATCATCGCCGACGCATCTCCCAGCCCGTGGAGATACATTCCGGAAAGCAGTCCGGGGATCACAGTCACTGTAATAACGCTCCCCACAGCGGTGCCTGCCAGGCAGCCCCATAATACTGTATAAGCTGTCTGCCGGAACACGATACGCTCAAGCTGCGCCTTCGTCGCACCCATGGTTTTTAAGAGCCCGTACTGCCTGATATCCCGGCTGATGGAGATATGCATCACATTGTAGAGCAGCATTCCCGCGCCTGCCAGTATGAGCAGGGCTAGGAACGCCGCTGTCCCGAAGCCTCCCGTCATGTCATATACTGCCTGCCATGTAAATGAATTTCCGCCGAGGAACTGCTGGCTGTCATCACGCATGGTGACGTCAGTATACAGCCGCTGCATGATATCCTCGTCTGTGATTCCATCGTCCTGCCGGATCAGCAGGATCGTCGACTGGTCCGTATCCACATCCAGAGTATCATGAAACTCCTTCGAAAAATATCCGGCAGGGACCGTGATCGTGGGATCCATATATTCTGTATAAAATCCGGACAGCCGGAAGACGCCCTCTGTCTCACTTCCGTCTGTAAGCCGGATCCGATCCCGGATCTCCATACCCACCTCCGGATCAGTGATCCCCATGCCGTTCAGCGCACGCATGGACAGCATGATCTCATCTTTCTCTTCAGGGTATGTCCCGTGGATATCCGAGTAGGCGGGTTTCTGCATGATCTCCCACGTCGTCTTATCCATCACCTCACAACTGTACTCTTCCGTGTATCCGAATACCACGTCAAAACCGGTGTCTCTTATGTAGGGAAGAGCGTCGATTTCTTCCTTCTGAGCCTCATTTGCCCGCTCCAGCATGGTGTATGCCGCTGTGCCGGCGTTCCGTGTATACAGCAGACAGTCCGTCGCGATCTTTCCAATGGCAAGGCTGAACACGCAGAACAGCATCATCACCGTAAACGCCACGGCAGTGATCAGGATCCGGTTCCTGCTCCGGTTTGCCCGGTAACTCTCCCGCGCCAGCATGCGGATGACTTCTCTGTTGTTATTCCTCATGCCGTTCACCTTACCTTTCCATCCTCGATCCGGATCATCCGGTCCGCCATCTGGGCGATCTCCTCATTGTGGGTCACTACGACGATAGTCTGGTTAAAGGCAGCGGCGCTGGATCTGAGAAGTCCCACCACTTCTGTTCCGGTCACGGAATCCAGATTGCCGGTGGGCTCGTCCGCGAGGATGACCGCAGGCTTGGTGCTGAGCGCTCTGGCGATGGCGACTCTCTGCTGCTGTCCACCGGAGAGCATTTCCGGCAGATCACTCAGTTTCTCTCTGAGCCCCAGACTGTCAACGATCCGGTTCAGAAACGCCTTGTCTATCCCCATCCCGTCCAGCTTCAGAGGAAGAGTGATATTCTCCTTTACGCTTAAGATCGGCATCAGATTATAGTTCTGAAACACAAACCCGATGTTTCTCCTGCGAAACACTGTCAGTTCCTCTCCCTTCATTCCGCCCAGCCGCTTCCCCCGGACAATAACATCCCCTTCTGTCGGATCATCAAGACCTCCCAGCATGTTCAGAAGAGTGGTCTTTCCGCTCCCGGAGGAACCGATGATCGCGACGAATTCTCCCTCTTCAATCGAAATGGAAACTCCGTCGAGAGCGCGCACTTCTCCCGACGGAGTCTGATAGATCTTCCTTAAGTTTTCTGTCCTTAATACTTCCATAAGATACCCCCTGTGATGTTTTCTTATTTCCAGTCTAACAGGGAATACTTACAAACTGCTTACAGTTTCCCGTTTCGTTCATCGCCGGGGTGGCGGTTGCTTTCTGTGGCTGCTTTCTGCTGCTTCCATACATTACTTCCGCATATTAGTACATTATTAGTTCATTAATTCGTTCGTTAGTCCACTGGCAGATAAATCCCCACTGAGAGTCCCGGTTCCAGACGCTTCACCTTCATAAAACCGCCGTGTCTCTGCACGATCTCCCGGGAAAGGTAAAGTCCAAGCCCGAACCCGTTCTGTCCGTTTACATGCTTTCCTCTGTAGAAACGCCGGAAGATCAGGTTCTCCTCCCCCTCCTCGATCCCGGTTCCCTCATCTCTCACCTCGATCCGGAAAAACATCTCGTTTTTCACTGTACTCACATAGATCGTACTGCCTTCCGGGGAATATTTGATGCTGTTGTCCAGCAGGTTGAACACCGCCTCCCCCAGCCACTGGGGATCGTGGAGAACGGCTGATCCCGCTTCTTTCCCCTTCTCCCGGCCTGACGTTTTCTTCGTCCGGCCGCTCTCCCCGCTCATGGTAAGACGTATCTCGATCTGTTTTTCATCCGCGGCCTTTTTTGCCTGAAGGATACTGCCGAGAAGAGTTCCTTCCATATCCCGGGAATCTTTCCGAATCTGTATGATCCCGTTTTCCAGGCGGGCCATTCTGATAAAGCTTTCTGTCAAAAACCGGATCTTTTCCTCCGATTCTGCGATCGCCCGGATATAATATGCCTGGTCTTCCATGCGGATACTCTCACTGGTCCCCGTCCGGCGTTCAAGATCCGCTTTCAGCAGAGACAGATAGCTTTCCATATTTGCAAGAGGCGTCCTGAGCTGGTGCGCCGTGTCCGCGATCAGCCCCCGTATCTCTTCCCGTTCTTGCAGGAGAGCCTGTTCGCTTCCCCGCATCTTATCGTTCAGGCGCAGGATCTGGCTCCGGATCTTTGACGGAAGAGTGTCCTCGCTGACGCGGTCAAGGGCGGGTTCCTCTCCATTGATCAGGCTCTCCAGTGACGCAGAGAGTTCTTCCATCTCTTTTCTGCTCTTGGATAAATTCTGAAACATGTCTCACTCCTCGAACTTTTTATATCTACATCTCCAAATCCATAATATAATACATCGGAATACATTCCTGATCCGAATCTTCTATGGCAAAATTCATGTCTTCCTCCAGATTTTCAAAACCATTTCTCAAATAAAGGCTGTATCCTTCTTTTGTGGAGTTTAAGGTAACAAAAGCAAATCCGACACATTCTCTGCGCATATTTTCAATTCTTTCCAGACAATCATCAAGCAGAAGGTCTGATAAATTTACTTTCACACCATCATTCGTAACTGTCTGAAGTACTCCATGAAATTTCTCGTCCAGAGCGAAACAGTTAATATGTACTGCACCACCTATCTTACGAATAATTCCGTCGTCGTTTTCTTCGATATAGCCTGTACCTAAGTTGTAATATCCGATGATCATTTTGTTGTCTGATGACAGAAATATATACGTCTTTCCAAATCCGTCATCCAATGAAATGGGATCGCATAAAAATCGATCCAGATAAGAATTGCCTGAATGAAATGATGATGCCAGTTTTTACAAACTGGCATCATACGGAACAACATTTATTCTACTGTTCATTATTACTCCTTCGTAATCTTTATCTTTGCTTCGTGAGTCGAAGGATTGACATCGATACTGAATTTATGCGAACGAATAAATGCTTTTCTTGATCTTGCCTCAGGTGTAAGTTTCTTCTTCGCAGACAAACTCTTTTTCGCTATAAACGGTCTGTCTGATATGCATGCGTAATTCATGATGTTCCTCCTTCCTTTTATTTTTTTCAATTATAGCATTTGCAGAAATTATTGTAAAGAAAGAATGCTGTCCCCTATTAGTTTGCCTCTCCCTGCGTTACTTTTCACACCCACGCCAGCTATAAGATTCTTTATTCAATCTGCTGAAAATGAAAAAAATTTTATCCACAGT
>CALWFV010000026.1 GCA_944377745.1 uncultured Mediterraneibacter sp.
ACGCCCTATCAAGCTCGAATTGCATAAATCGATATTTTTTAGCCACAAGTGTTACAAAAACGCTTGACCACAACAGCTGCCGCCTTTGATCGGCTCCATGACAAGGACCGGTTTTCCGAACTTCCGGCAGACTTCATAGCACTGGCGACTCTGCACTGCCGGATCATTATAGTCCAGATAATTGAACTGGATCTGCACCACTTCAATCTGGGGATATTCTGTCAGAATCTGCTCAAGGACATCTGCCCGGTCATGGAAAAAGATTCCAAAGTGACGGAACTTTCCTTCCTGTTTCAGTTTAAGGGCAGTCTCATATGCATTACATTTTTTGAAATACTCAAAATTCTCTGCTGTCTGGGAATGCATCAGATAAAAATCAAAATAGTCTACTCCGCAGGCTTCCAGCTGGCTTTCAAACAATGGACGGATATCTTCCTCTTTCTTAAAATAAGAACTTGTCAGTTTATCCGTCAGGATATAGCGATCCCGGGGATATCTTGATGCCAGACACTCACGGATCGCTGTCTCGCTCTTTCCGTCCAGATATCCATGGTCTGTATCAAAATAATTAAATCCATTGTCCAGAAAGGCGTCCACCATACGGGAAAATTCCTCTGTATCCACTTCTCCGTCTTTCATCGGAAGTCTCATACACCCAAAGCCGAAATTTTTCTTTACATTTTCAAAAATATCCATACTCGTATACACTCTCTTTCCGTTATCCGATTATTTCCAGTTCTCCAGAAAAATCGTCTGTCTGCCCTGCAATTACCTCCAGCCCGCTCTCCACTTTTCCAAGTGGAACCAGTTCATCAGAGTAGCGGAAATCATATTCTTCCAGGAATGACGCCACGGGCATAGGAATAGACGCCCACATTTTCCTGTATCATCTGCGCGATCGTCTGGGTGTTTCCCTGAATCTGGTCATTATATCTGGTAACGCTTGCGGATGAAACGGCATCCATATCCGCATCTTCCAGAGAATCTCCGATTTCTCCGTAGGGACCGCCGCCCCATATACTTCCGCCGGCACCGCTGTATGCCGTATTACATTCCACGATCGTAGGAGTTTCCTTCCGGTGACGCCTGTAGAGCTTCATAGACTGCGATCAGCCCCTCCGAACTGATGTCTGTAGTCATATAAACAGCCGGAGATCCCGATGTATCTGCACTGTCAGTTTCAAAAGATGAGCTGCCCGCTTCTCCCTGAGTATTCTCTTCTGTTGTTTCATCTTCTGTCTGCTCTGAAGTCTCAACAGATACATTTTCTGTCGGCTCCTCTGTTTGGCTGCATCCGGCAAGCATGCCCGTAACAGTCATTGCGGCAATCAATGTGATCATAACTTTTTTTCTCATAAATCCACCTTTTTATGTAGCGACAGTTTTTCATGTTTCTAAATATTTTTGTTTATTTCTTAAGAACCACGGACAGATAGTGGGCGATCCAGATAAACAGCCCCATCATGGCCAGATAATCTATATAAAAAGATATCGGGGACTCACTGTAATCCAGGAAAACAAACTGTGTCCTCAGAAACATGTAAGTCACCAGATCTCTTGTCACGAATACATAGAGACCGTATCCTGCGATCACGATACCTGAAATCCGAAAAATCACCTGGCGGATCTCTGATGGTTTTGTTGCTCCTGAAATATTTCTCACTCTTGCCATCATCATGCCCCAGTGGAATCCCAGGTGCACCGCCATCAGCACAAAGCCCCAGTAGCAGGCCGCCATATGTACCAGCCTTGCCGTTCCCATACCTCCGGCGATCGGAAGAAATGCGAACACATGCCGGGACATTGTGATCCCGCTTGCCATCAGGCAGATCATAACTGCAAGCAGCGCCAGATCCACCACATCGACCAGAACTCTTATTACAGTATATTTCCCCCGGAACAGATTCCTGTACCAGGCAAGGTTCAGCAGATGATGTGCAATAAAAAGCACGAGCATTCCTGTCCCCGCCCATTCATGAGCCGTTTCTCCCCAGAACTGATACCCCATCAGGAATAAGAGTGACAGCGTCATCAGGAGATCGACTGCAAGTTTGATCTTTGATCTTGGTTTCATTTTTTTCTTTCCTTCCCTCATCGTTGTCAACTTTCCTTTCACTTTTTCTGGAAATTTTCTTCCAACCATGTCTGTACCATATCCTGCAGATTTTCTCTTCCGTTTTCCAGTACATACAGGCTGCTCCCTATTTTTGCTGCCGGGCACAGCTTTCTTACCGTCTCTTTCATTCCTTTATCTTCTCCGCCACAATGGCTGAAAAAAGGAAGAAGGACCTTCCCTGCCATATCATTTTTCTTCAGCCATGCCGCCAACGGCGGTGCGATAGTTCCGCACCAGTTGGGCGAACCGACAAAGACTACATCATATATGTCAGCACTTTCGGTTACAGGAAGCAGCATGGGAAACTTTCCGGATCTGCTTTCTTCGCTCACCTGACTCAAAAGGCGATCAAAATCTGCCGGATAAGGCTGCCTCGGATAGATCTGGCTGAGTCTTCCACCTGTCTGTTCCTGTATCACTTCTGCAATCTTACGGGTTTTTCCGGAATAAGAATAGCATACGATCAAAATATTTCCTTCCATACAATCATTCATCCTTTACCACTTATTTTTCAGCGCCCGCTCGTCTGAATTTCTCTTAGTTCATTATCCTCTGATTCTCGGATCCTGTCTAATACCTGTCCTTTATCATGAATCATTCCTGTCATGTATGATAAAATTATGCCTCAGTTCGATCTTATCCGACTTTATCCCCTCTGCTTTCATATGTTTTGGCTAAGTTTCTTTTCGCCATAACTCTATCCTTTCTCACCAATCTACGAAAATAACAAAGCAGTTCCTGCGCGCACAGACTGATAACCGAAATCATCCCACTGCTTTTAAATGGTCTTTATTACAGCTGTTTTTTTCATTATAAACAGCTACTATTTCCTCTGTCTAATGCCTGTCTATTATGGATAAGCATTCCTTCTCCGTATGCTGAAAATGGTTACGGCATCAACCGTATATGCTGATGCCATAACCATTTTCAATGTTCCTGTATCGTCTGTACGAAAAGAGATGCCGCCTTGGAAAACAGATGGTTCTTTTTCCATAGGATCACGCTTCTGGTGATATGTTCCGGAAGGAGCTTGCGAAAGCAGAGTTCCTGATCCGCATGTATGGACAAAGCGCCGTCCAGACAAACTGCACAGCCTATTCCCGCCTCCACCAGCAGTGCACTGTTGGAAAGGATATTATAGTAAGCCGGAATATTCAGATGTCTTTCTTCACAGTGCATCCAGTTGAGAACATGATTTTTTGCATTCTCCCTCCCCGGCAGGATCAGAGGATACTGCTTTATATCCTCTACTGTTATCGTCTCTTTTTTTGCAAGCTCGTGATCCCGCCGAATGAGTATTCCCCATGTTTCTTCCTGAGGGAGTCTTACATATTCATACTTTGCGGTATCAACAGGTTCCAGCACAAGACCAAGATCCAGCAGCCCATGCTCTATCATCTCTTTAATATTATCCGCCATCCCATTATAGAGATCAAACTGAACATTTGGATATCTCTCACGAAATTCTCTCATGCAGACCGCCAGCGTGCGTACGCCCATTGCTTCTGAAGCGCCAATCCGGATGGTACCGCAAATAATATCCTTTTGATCCATAAATGTTTGTTCCAGATTGTCCGCCAATTCTACGATGGTTTCCGCCTGTTGTTTAAACAGAAATCCTTCGTCCACTATTGTCAGAAAGTATTTCAGTACACGCAGTTCCATCTTATTACCTCCTGCCAAAGATTATATTTATCTATTATCCAATTCCTCGTCCTGAAGCAGAACCCTCGCAAGCGGAATCAGTCTGTCCGACAGTATCGTCAGGAATGCACCTCCATGGGCACGATAAACCGAAGATTCTGATAACGGCGGATTGCCCCTTTCAGAAGCATATTAGTCACTGCTCTCGTTGTCTCGAAGAAATATTTCATCACGGTAGCCGGAAGTTCATCAGCCCCACCGCTTCAAATGACTGTATGATGTAATAATCGATTAAATGGATTATATCATCACAGTATCTGGTGTTCACGAAGAGAGATTTTTTCCACTTGATTTCCCGCTTCTTCTGCGCCACGGATAAATTCATCACACAACAGATCCGAATTTCCTTTTGCACGTGGACTTCCGTTAATTACTAATACTTTCATTTTATTCATCTCCCTTATTTTCAATATCAATGACAATCGTTCCTTAATATCCGATTCCTGCCACCCATTCCTGAATATCCTCCCGGGAGGAAGATGCATCTTCCTCATAGCAGTCAAAGATATTATCTGAGATTACTGCACCAGGCGCAGCTTCTGTGATCAATTCCACACTTTGAGCCAGCCCGCCGGTTCCGTGGGAGCAGAATAAATACACCTGTTTGTCTGACAGATCATTTTCTTCCAGAAATGTCAGAAGAGGCATAGGCACTCCGTACCACCAGTTGGGATATCCGAGAAACACCGTGTCATAGTCATCCAGATTTTCCACTCTTTCCTGTAACTCCGGCCGAGCATCCTCGCCGCGTTCCTGATTGGCCCGTTCCAGGCACGCATCCCAGTCGCTCGGATAAGGATCTGTCACACGGATTGTGAACAGGTCTCCGCCTGTTTCTTCCTGCACCCAGCCTGCCAGCTGCTGTACATTTCCCGGAGGGATCACACTGGGCGAGGAGACAGCATCCACATCATCCTCAAGAATTGCATTATCCGCCCATGAAAAATAAGCTACAAGCACATCGCCGTTTGAACCAGTCCCGCTCTCTTCTGTCTCCGTTGTTCCGTCTATTTCTGATGAGGGAGCCGTCTCAGGAGCTGTATCTCCTTCATCCCTGTTCTCTTCGGCTCCCACAGCCACCGTAGTATCCTCTTCCGTATCAGCAGAACTATTGCATCCGGATGTTGCGAGAACAGCACCGATACAAATCGCTGTTAAAACTTTTCTTTTCATATCTGCCTCCCTACTATTATTGTAAATTCCTTCTTGTCAACAGTTTCAAAAGCATTCAGCCTTCATAATTTTAATTTATCAGTTCATCTGTTTTTAGACAAATGCTTATATTTTATCGTTTATCATTGGTGTCAGGCATTATATGATGAAAAGAAGATGAATATGGGATATCATTTAGAATTGTATATTGAAAAAACCCCGTAAACACGGGGTTTTCAAGAAGTAGCGGAAACTGGATTTGAACCAGCGACACCACGGGTATGAACCGTGTGCTCTAGCCAACTGAGCTATTCCGCCAAAATATATTAGATAAGGGATTATCTAAAAAATTTATTTAATTCTTGTATAGAATACACTAACAATCGCATTTTTGCAAGCCTTTTTTTAAGTATTTTTGTGCATTATTTCTTACAATATTCATTCCATTTATTGTTTGAATTTTCTGACTATTGTATATTTTAGACTGTTTAGGAATCTAAACTAGGGTAAAATTAGGGTAATTTCTTTTCGCCATGTTTCATTTACAATTCTAATAATATAATCCAAGTATTTTTTCATTTAGTCAACTAACTTTTATTAATCATTCTTATATATTCATTGAATACTTCCATTTTTATTCTGAACAAGTTAACTATGGGAGGTTTTAAAATGAAACGACGCATGAACAATGAAGGCTCATGGGGAACAAAAACAATTAATTCGATAAACTATGTCTTTTTCAGAAAGACATATGTTTATTTTGATGGAACAACCGAGGACAAATATTTTTACGGAGCCACTTCTTCTGAAGTAAACCATAAACGGCAAAAATTCGAAAAATCATTAAATCAAACGAGACTCAGTCCATCTACAGCTTCACCTCAACTCACTTTCGGACAATATATTGAGAATTGGCTTTACAATGAAAAAACAGCGACTGTGCAGGAAGGAACATTTGATGGATATGAAACGGCAATTCGTGTCAGAATAAAAAATTTCAAAGGATACGACTTATGGAATAAGCAATTGTCACAGATAAATTCAGATCCGGCAGTTGGGATAAATATCTTCAAATCATATATTGATGCTTTAAGAGAGCATGGTTATTCTCTAAAAACTATTAAAGAGGTTGCCACATTAATTTCACAGTGTTGTGCCTATGCTTCTAACCCAATGCGAAATGATCTTGCATATAACTATATGGATTATGTCACCCTTCCAACGGAGGCTACTGTTAAAACACATAAAAAAGAGATTCACTTTATGTCTGAAGCGGAAATGCATGTATTGTACAATGAGGCAAAAAGAGTGAATTTGCCTACAGAAGGAGGTACAGGAACAGGCAAGTTAGTTTATAGCAATAATGGTTATGCGATTATACTAATAATGTATACCGGATTTTTGATTTTTATATCATACATGGTTTACTTCCCTCCAAAAACAAATTTATTCATTCGCTGTACAGTAGCTTGGATAATTGGGCCTGATATCAAAACTGTAATAATCGTACAAATACCGAAGCTACCTCCCAGCAAAACCCCGATAACGACCATCGCCACATCCAATATTATACGGACAATTTTGACAGGCCATCCATTTTTCCCTGCCAGAGAAAATGTCACTGCCTCATAAGAACCACGCCCAAGATTTGCTGATGCATAGATGCCAGTTCCTACTGCAAAGAGAATAATACCGATGCACATCAGCAGGAAATTTATCCAGACAATATCGCTGTATCTTTGTATCCTACTGAATATCTCTACAAACCCACTGTATACCACCTGATACAAAACAGTTCCAATATGGATCTGTGAACGGTCATAAAACCAAACAAATACGATCATGACCACTGCTACCACAAAAGAAGTCATTCCGATACTCATCCCAGTAACTTTGGAGACTCCCTGCCATAATACGGCCAAAGTTGCACTGCCGAATCCGGCATACATAGCAAGCGTAATTCCATAAGCAGAAATAATTGAGCCAACAAGAATTACTATAATTTTAGTAAGCCAGTTTTTTTCTCTCATAACGCCCCTCCTGTAGATTCCTGTACAGACGAGATGATTTCTTCTTGAAGGGCGGGAAAGTGCTTAGAAGCCCTCTGAAGTAATTCATGACTAATCTCATCAGCATATGCACTTTTCTGCCATTCGTCAATGCGTAGCAATCGCCCCTTTTCAACAACAATCTCTCCGTTGACAATAACAGTATCCACCATACGGGCATCACCACTAAGTACGATACAGTCAGCAGGATCATTTCGGCCTCCTGCATAGGAAAGTGAACTCCAGTCAAGCAGAGTCAAATCTGCTGCTTTACCCGGCACTAAGGTACCTATATCATTCCTTCCCAACGCTTTTGCTCCACCAGCTGTACCAGACTACGTATCCGGAAGAAGGAAGGCGGCGTGAAAGAGTATCTTATGATCCGCAGGCTCCGCTGTACGGAATATCCCGTATTATCCAAGGAGTGAACCACCTGCCCGACATACTGCGTGAGGTGATGTACCGGATGTACGGTACTATCCCCGCAGTGCCTCATGACCTCCCTGAACTCGAACACAGGCAGACTTGCCTTTCCGGTCTTCCATTTCACCAAGACGGTTTCCCCATTCAAGATTAGAGAAATCTCGTCCTCTGGAATTTTACCGACTATAGCCATCATGGTGGAAGCCTTGACCGCGATACTCATGTCCTTGCAGTCCACCGGGAAGCGGTTGCTGACTGCCAGATGCTCTGATGCAGCAGATACTTCCATTTCCCCGGACTTCACCAGGATGTTCAATTCTCCGGAACCTCTCAGGGCCTTTGCAGTACAGGAGATTTTTTCTAAAAATATCTTTCTGTCCATATCTTATCCTCCTCTTTTTTGATTCAGATTAAAATATGGCTCTATAATCCGAAACAAATAATATTGCAAAGATTAGCCAAGATATTTCGCATGGTTGATCTGTACCCACCGTTCCCGCTCGATAAAATACTTTATCCCAACCTCTGCCCTGGGAGCTTTATTAATCCCTTCTCTCTTCCTGCGAAGCACATACACTCTCTTCCTCTGTTTTTCAGTAAGCTGATCGAGCGCGGCATAGAGCTCTTCTTCTTCCATATTCCGCTCTATAATCTCCTGAACAGATGGAACATGGTGGCTCATTTCTCTTTCAATGTTATCGCCACAATCCAGAGAATAATATGCTTTGTACCGGTATGTACGGATCCGGTAAGCGGTATCTCCCCGTACGAATTCCAACAGGACTTCTACAACCTCGTCCGGCAGTGAAACAACATAGTCTTCTTTATATATTTCCGGGTAAAATTCCCGCAGATTAATTTCTCTCATGATAATCCTCCAATCTTGATTTTTTGATTGAACCGAAAATCAAAATCGAAGGTGGGGACCGGCATCTGCTCTGCTTTTCGTCAAAATGATCTTCTCCCCCGTATATAAAAAGAGGCGCCTGCCAACAGACAGACGCACACTGATACGGATTACTTCTGTAATTAACAGAAAGCGAAAAATTTATGTCATTTTTTGTCGAATGGAACGCCCCTGTAATCCGCAGTTGAATTACAGGACCGTTATTAAAATATACCCGATGTTTCCGGGGCCGAACTTCCGGCTTTTTCTTCATCCACTCTGGTCTCCCTCCACGAAGGAGAACCTATGGACTGTTTATCGTCAACCTCCTTCTATATGGGAGAGCATAGGTGGAAATATTCTATTCTTTTTCCCGAAGTATCCAAATTCCGACAGATCAGGCAGAAAAAAGCGCCGTCTGATATCAGTGCGTTTTTTCCTCAAACCTCAGATTTATAGCCAACACCGTAAACACTTTTTACATAATCGGGGATATCTGGGGCTATCTTTAACTTTTTTCGGAGATTACTCACATGGTTATTTACCGCTTTACGTGAATAAAACGAATAGTCCTCATGCCAGACCAGATCCATGATCATCTCATAGGTAAAGACACGTTTCGGATGCATGATCAAGAGGGCAAGGATATCAAATTCTTACCTGCCTTTCATTCGCTCTTCTTTTTCGATATTTGGGTCAGTTTCCGGTTCAGTTCCCTTACCATTTCCTGAGTAATCGCTCCTCCTGCCATCTGGATAAGCCCGATCACTGTTGAGCGGTAAAGCATCTGTTGCATCTGAGGTGTCCTTTTGACGGCTTTGGTCACCCCGCCTTTGGCAGCCCTGGCATATTCGATCAGATCATCGATCAGTTTTCTTCCTTCCTCGTTATTTCTAATCTCTTCCAGCGTATCCTGAATGGAGAAATACCCGGGCACCACTTCCATTCCCGGCTCGTCAAACCAGTTCCGGACAGAGGTCGTCTCCAGATAATAATCCGGATTTGGACTGTCAGCTTTCCTGATATGCATCCGGTCGCTCAGCCCATGGCTTCGAACCTCAATCGTATGCTCTCCTGAGATTGGTATTATAAAGGCAAAGATATGGGCGCCTTCCTTCTCATCAAGCAGCTTCCCGTCACAGTACAGTGCCGCACGCTCCTGATTAGTGTAGACCTTTATCTCCGTCATATTTTCTGCCCTGTCCACATACCGTTTCCCGCACAGATGGATAAAAGGTTCACTGCTCCAATATGCCTTATAGAGATAAAACGCGTCTTTTCTGATTTTTCTGTCAAAGCTTACCAGACCTTTATGGTTCACACCGTTATCTCCTGCTTCCTCTCTTCCGTCCGCTCCGAAGTCAAACATATTCCACACATAACTGCCCCATATATACGGTCTGGACGTAAACATCTTAAGCATATGCTCATGATACACGCACTGATACTGCTCCGAGTAATCTCCCCGCTGAGGTTTTGCCGACTGAAGCCTGAAGTGTGCATCTGCCCCATACTCGGAGAGACCTATGCACTTTTTCGGAAATCTCTTATGGAAGTCATCAAAAAAACGGTCATTATCCTCCAGCTCTCCCATATACCATCCATAGTACAGATTATAGGAAAGGATATCGGGGATATCATTGATCGGATTCTCCGGTTCCAGCATAAATGCATCTGCCATTGCTGTCACCCTCGTTGCATCCAGCCTGTGTGCCAGATCATTGAGGATCCGGTGGTTTTCCAGCAAATCCTCTGTAACGCCAGCAACACTCACTTCATTAGACAATGCCCAGCACACAACAGACGGGTGATTATAATTCTGGATGATCAGTTCCCGCATCTGAGATACAGTATTCTCCCGGCCATCCGGCATATGTCTTGTAATATACGGAATTTCCGCCCACACGATCACACCGCGTCGATCGCACAGGTCATAAAAATACTGGTCATGCTGGTAATGGGCCAGACGGATGGAATTGGCTCCCATCTCAACAATGAGATCCATATCCTCCTCCAGCATTTCTCTTGTTATGGCATTTCCTACGCCCCGGCGGTCCTGATGCTTTGACACGCCATGAAGCGGACAGTGCCGTCCGTTCAGGAAAAAGCCTTCTTCCGGATCAAAACGATACGTCCGGCACCCGAAATCAGTGTCCACTCTGTCTGTTATCTCGCTTCCTGACAGTAGCTCTGCACTTGCATGGTACAGATACGGATCACTGATTCCATTCCAGAGATGTACATCTTCTATACAGATCACTGCCTCAACACATCCGTCTTTACACGGAACTGTAACGGAGTCCACTCCTTCAATACTCAGCCTGACCGCATCACTCTTTCCGCTTACATATGCCTGAATCGTGACAGATGCATTTTTTCCTTCTACACAGGGCGTCACTTTGATTCCCGGAGTCCCGTAATAATCCAGATCAAAGTGGACTTCCGGCACAAGTATCATATTCACATCCCTGTAAATCCCGCCGTAAAAAGTAAAATCCGCTTTTTGAGGATAAACTCTGTCATTCGCCCTGTTGTCTACCTTGACTTCGAGCACATTTTTATCCCGAAGCACCTTTGTAATATTCACACGGAAACGAGAGTATCCTCCGTCATGAACCGCAAGTTTTATACCGTTGAGCCATACTTCTGCCGTAGAGTTTACACCGTTAAACTCCAGATATACCTGTCCTTTATCTTCCAGTACGGGTCTGTCAAACTTTTTTCTGTAGCAGCACACTCCCCTGTAATAATCATCGCCTCCGTCCTGCCCGTCTTTCGCATTCCATGTATGCGGAAGATCAATGCAGGCACATACACCTTCTTTTTCAAAAATCCAGTCTTTATTGATATTTATGATCTCTTTCATAACTTTCCTTTCCGATGTATATCTATACCTCAGCAGACACACTCTCATTCTCCGCTTTTGCCGCCTCTCTTGCCGCTTCATTTTCAGCGTTGATCTGCGGCATCATATCATCGAGCTTATAGCAGAAGAAGAGGATAAGGAATGTGATCAGATGGAAAATTCCCGGAAGCAGTGTCTGTCCGAAACGGATTCCCATCATTGTACCTGCCGTAATCTCCATCTGGGCATTGTATCCGATCAGTCCCAGAAGGATTCCGCCGAATGCGACTGAGATTGCTCCTCCCGTACGTTTTGCGAATCCCTGAATAGCAGCCAGTGTACCCTCCATACGCGGCATCTTTTTCCACTCATTGTAAGATGCACAGTCAAAGATCATCAGGCGGACAATATGTGACATAGGAAGCGCCCCCATCATAACGAAGAAGTTGCCGATCAGAAACGCGATCAGGTTTGTATTTGCGAAAAAGCAGACAATCTCACCAAATATGGACATTCCTGCGCCAAGAGCCATCAGAGAGTGGACCTGCATTTTCTTAAGCAGCTTCGGAAAGAAAAAGACAAACGGGAGGGCAAAGATTGTCAGCGCGGACGCAACACTCTGAAGCCCTACATTGCCCAGTATTACTTCAAAATAATAAACCTGAAGGCCGAGGTTAGACGCAAAATTAGTAAACAGTGTAAAAAGCACGATGATCCAGATATATTTGTTCTTTCTGAGAATCGTTACTGCATCTCTAAGTCTGATTTCTTCTGAACTTTTGGAATCGGCATCCACATCTTCTGTCTCTTTAATGAAGATGAAACGCATCATACCGATAATAGCCACAGGACATCCGACCATGATCGCGATCCTTGTCCAACCGCCGCCAGCCGGAGCATATGCTGCGATCAGCTGCGGGGCGATAATATTGAATGCAAATCCCGCAATACTTGAAATAACCCCCATAAAAGACTGCACACGGATAATCTGTCCTCTCTTAAATGCGCGCACCATATATACCGTCTCCCCTGCGTTCAGGAAAGTGTTAAACAATGCCGTGGCAAGCAGATACATACTCAGTACCCATATGTATTTCGGTGTATCGCCCCAGCTCGCCGGGCAGCTGAACATCAGGATCACGCTGATCCATGTGCCGATCACACATAATTCATATGGACGACCTTTCCCGAGACGAGTCTTTGTACGGTCAACAAGATATCCAGCAATCACGTCTGTAATAGCATCGATCACCCGGCTTACTGCCAGCAGGATACCCAGGATTACCGGATCGAGATAAAGTGTATCCGTACAGTAAAACATAAAATAACCGAGCATCAGTACACTGCATGTCTCTGATACCTCTCTTGACCCCCATGCCCAGAATCTTCCAATACCTACTCTGTCAGGGTTTTTCTCTCGTTTTTTCCCAAACATCTTTGTTCCTCCTCATTCTCCAGACTCCTCTTTCTGACAGTTACTTTATTCAGTTATAAATTCTTTCAGGATCTCTTTGTCTTCTTCGCACTGACATCTTACGGTTCCGCTCCTAATAATCCCGTCATGTCCGGACACTGTAGAAAACAGGAATCTCGATAATGTGGAATTCAGATTGAGCTGATCTCCGTCCAGTGTTTCGAAAAGCACATCTTTGTTGCATTTTTTTACGGTATCCAGAAAATCCGCATAATTAATTCCGTCTTTTAATTTCATTTCTCCTTCTCCTCTTTCTGCTTTTTGTGCTGTTACTCGACAACAACTCTTACGCGTGCAAGATTTTTGATCTGCGTAAAGAGATCCGAGGCGTCTCCGTGCCGGTTGGACTTTACACGGACTGAAGCCATATATGTGCCCGGCTTGTCGTATACATAGGTAAACTCGGCGTCTGCGCCGTGGATCCCGTCTTTCTCATACTTTGTGAAATCCGCCCGGTTCAGGAAGACTTTTTCTCCCGGAAGTCTGCTGATCTCCACCGGATCATAATCTACCGCCGTAATCTGTCCCGCTCCTTCCGGCACTTCCGCGTGAACGGTAAAGTGGACTTCTTCTCCAGCCTTAACATGGGCGCATGTCTCTCCCTGTGCATACAGACTGACAAGAAGCTGCATTCCTCTTCGCTTTCCGGCTGTTTCCGCCGGCGTGATCAGTCCGCCGTCGCGTTCATACACGGTAGACGGTATCGGTTCGATTCCTCTCTCCACCCAGTCGCTCAGATCAAGGATTGCCTGATGCAGCGCTCCCATATAATTGATGATCATGTTGCTCTCCATACTGGATGTATCTCCGTGAAGGCAGCGGTCCATATAGTAAAGCCTTACATTTTCATCTGTTCCCTTTGTCTCTTTAATCTTATTCTTATACCAGTCTCCGCACCACGGACATGTAGACTCGTCCATCAATGCCTGTGTGATCATCACCTTGCACTGGATGTCTCCGTCCTGAGGCGGGACTCCTGTCATAGAATATCCCATTACATTATCCCTCTGGGGCAGCACCGGATTTCCCTTTTCATCACGGAACTGATCCCATGCGTGAAAGGCAGGATCTGACGGGACCTGATGTCGGTAATAGGATTGAGCTGCAATATAGTCAGAATTATCAAGCGTTAATTCGTCTCCCGGTTTTACGGCAGAAAGAACCCCCTTAAGATCATCTTTTCCGAAACACATACCGATCACGAGACAATTTCCTTTAATATCACCCAGAAGAAGCTGCCTGCCTTTGGCATCTCCTGTCTCAAATGTGATATTTACACCGCCCAGATAGAGATCTCCCTGAGGCACTTCCTCCAGTTCGATCCATGCGTCTTTCCCGTTCGTGAGCATCTTCTTCCATGCGTCATCCACGCCGTTTCTTCCGTCTATCTCCGAAGTCTCTTCTACTGTCCCGGGCACATGGACCTTTCTGACAATCCCTCTGAACTGCAGCCGGTCTCTGGAAGCACTGCTTTCGGGATCTGCCCCCATATATCCGGGCACTTCCCAAAAATCTTTAAAATACTGAGGATCCTTTGCCTTGATATTGGGCATCAGTACAGGAAGGGAGCCGTCGTCGATCCTGCCTGCCGCTTCCATAAACCATGTGATTGGCGGAAAGCCCATCAGTGTCAGTTCTCTGAGCATTGCTTTTTCATTGTCATCCAGCCCTTCATACATATCGCCGCTTCCGCCTGCGTCAAGAGCGTCCACGATTTTCCCGAATACACGCCGCAGACATCTCTGACCCTGGGCGTGCATGGTGATCGTGTTGGGAAGGGATACAGGGGATCCGATCACATAGGGCGCCGCGCCGTCCCATGCATTCGTATTTTCCACGCACGCCATTGTCTTATATCCTCCGCCGCTTCCGCCGAATACATACCCGAACGGTCTCTCGCATCCGTAGATCTCTTTTGCCTTCACTCTGGAATATTCCGCAGCGGCAGCACTGGTCTCAAACAGACTTGTGGGGGACTCACTTGGTCCGAACATCATCTTTGAACCCATATTGCTCTCCACATAGTAAGCGCCGTTCTGCAAAGAAAAGGCGATCACGTCATCCTCTCCCGTCTTGTTCAGAGAAGCGACTTCTTCATTCGGTCCCGGGAATGGAGACAGGTACTGAAAGAATCTGCCTCTGTACTCTTCTTCCGGCGGAAAGCAGAAACTGAATTTCAGATTTGTTCCTTCGAATCCTCCATGCATATACCGGTAGGGAAGCCTCGTACCGTCCGGCAGCACACGCTCACGCTGCTCATCCACGTCAATAAAAGGCTTACTGTATTTTGGATCTTTTGTAGCGTCATAGATTGTTTTTCCCATTCTGTTTTACCTCTTCTTTCATAAACTTGTTCTGCTGGTTGCACATCTTATGATGAAATCATACATAAAAAAAACGAATCTGCTAAGATTCGTTTTTGTCTGCCGGGGTAATTTTTAGCTTTATTATCTTTCCGGAATTATTCATAATCCTCGATCTTCCATGTACCCTTCCAGTCCAGATATCCCATTTCTCCGTCAAATCGGAACGGGAGCCACACATAATCCGCAAGCGAGGTATTAATGCTGCTGTCCAGCTCGTAATCCTTTGTCGGGATTTCTCCCTCAAAATCCGGATCAAACATCTTTTCAAAAACTTTTTTATAATTCTCATATTTCCAGTCCATATGTCCGGGCACCCACCGGTCCGCCACCGCGATATACAGATCTTTCTTTCCTTCTACTTTAAAGACCGATGAAATCTGGGAATGCCATGAAGTCATAGACGGATCGTCCGGGTGAGGATTTCCGAGGACTCTGTAGGGACCATGCCATGTATCCGCCACTGCGATCTCCGAAGGATTTGGGAGATATCCTGTCGTCCCTGATGTAACAAGATAATGTTTTCCCTTTCTGCAAAAGTGCGCCGTCGCTTCCCTCACATAGGGCGGATGCGAATGGGGAAAATGTGTGCTGTAATAGCCTGTCACATCTGTATAATCCTCTGTCAGGTCCGCGCAGATCGTCTCGCTGTGCACCCGTTCAAAATAATAATATGCCTTCCCGTCCGGAGCGACTGCCAGATCAAAATCGCCGGCGCTCATATTGAGGGGGCGCAGTCCCTCACGCACTTTTGTATAAGGTCCGAGGATTGAATCTGCAGTCAGTACTGTCTCGGACTGTGTGCCATCCCTGTTCATGATCTTAAGCCAGCATACATATTTCCCTGTCATTTTATTATATATGATATGCGGCCTGTCCATCATAGCGGAAGGATGCAGGGAAGACGCCGGATCCTCCTCAGGAGGGATAATCAGACCCTGATCCTCCCAATTATACAGATCTCTGGAAGTATAGCACCTCACACCCCAGTGCCAGATATCGTCTTTTCCTGTTGTTTTCTCTTTATTTTCACCATACCAGTAATAGGTTCCTTCGATATACATGACGGAGCCGCCATGGGCATGGATCCTTTTTCCTTCCGTATCCAGCCATGTTTTTCCCGGATAAAATGCCTTGTACATAATCTTTCTCCTTTTACTCTGCCCTGCCCCAGAATGTATATCTTCCCGGATCAAGCTCTGTTTCCTTTCCATCGATGACAACGGTCACCGGCATATCTGCCCATATCTCATATCGGACGGTATCTTTCTCACAGCTCCAGTAAGACCGGATCTTTCCGTGCCTTGTATCAATTTCTGCGTCCATCCAGTCCATCCTTTTGTCAGGATGCGGACATATGACTGCCTTTTCGAATCCGGGCAGCGCCGGCATGATCCCGGCGGCTTTCTCGTACAGCCAGTCCGCTACGGAGCCATACGCATAATGATTGAAAGAATTCATATCCGTGCTCCAGAACTCCCCGTTTTCCATAATTCCGTCCCAGTGTTCCCAGATTGTTGTCGCACCTTTATCCACAGAGTAAAGCCATGACGGATACTCCCTGCGCAGGAGAAGAGAATAAGCAAGGTCCTTATGTCCGTAATCACTGAGCACATGGAGAAGGTACGGAGTTCCCACAAATCCCGTGCGCATCTGTATGCCGTCGCGCCAGATCATATCCGCAAGCGCATCCGCCGTCCTGCGTGGATCTTCCGCCAGACCGAAACGGATTGCCAGAATATGCTCTGTCTGCGTATGATATTCCGGATATTCTTTTCGGAAAGTCTCCACAATATTTCTGTACAGCCGCTCATAACCGCTGACATCCGCTCCGATCACACGCCCTGCTTTTATAACTAATTCTGTAGAGCAGGCATAAAATGCAGATGCGATAAAATCTTCCCGGCTGGATCCTTTGTAGCTTCCCGACGGGGCGTCAAGTCCCAGCCAGTCCCCGAAATGCACGCCGCCGGTCCAGAGATACTGTTTTTTAGTAGCGGAAGTAATGTAGTCCACCCATTTTTTCATACTTTCAAATTGTTCCCGGAGCACTTCTTCATTGCCGTATGTCTCATAGATCTGCCACGGGCAGATGACAGCAGCATCGCCCCACGCCGCGCTTGGCGCTTCCTCCGGCATATAATCCGGGATCACCTGCCCGACGGATCCGTCCGGTCTCTGATCGGCTTTCAGGTCTCTGAGCCATTTGCGGAAAAATTTCTCCACATCAAAGTTATAACCTGCCGTTTTAACAAAGACCTGAGCATCGCCGGTCCATCCAAGCCGCTCATCTCTCTGCGGACAGTCTGTGGGCACATCAAGGAAATTGCTTTTCTGTCCCCAGAATATATTGGAGATCAGCTGATCGATCTCCGGTCTGCCGCACCGGATCCGTCCGCTCTGCCTGATATCAGAATAAACAACGATTGCCCGGAAATTTTCCGGCTTTGCCTCTCCGGGGAATTCCAGCAGCTTAATATACCGGAATCCGAAAAAGGTAAGAGTCGGATGCCATGTCTGCTTTCCTTCCGAACAGATATATACGGTCTCTGCCTTCGCCGAGCGGTAATTATCCCGGTAGAAATTTCCATCTCTGTCAAGGACTTCCCCGTGCTGGAACCGGATTCTGTCGTCTGTATGAGCATTGACGCTGATTTCCACATATCCGGTCACTTCCTGTCCGAAGTCCACCACTGTCTCACCGGCAGGCGTTGTAAATACCGCTTTCGCCATAACGGTCTCTTTCTCCCGGATCTCCTCGCCTTCCTGCGGAATCAGTCGATCCGTCGGGCTCTCTGCGGTGCAGACCGGCTTCCATATCTCCGGCTGTACCGTGGCATCGCAGATTTCACCGTCATAGATTTCGCTGAAGCGTATGGGGCTCTCTGCCCACTGCCATGAACCATCCGTGGCATATATTTCTTTTTCTCCATTGTCATATGTGATATGGAGTTCGGCAAATGCCGCCGTTTTTCTGTTTTTTCTCCGTAGCTTATCGGCTGACTCATTCCAGCCGGGCATGGGCGATGCGTACCACCCTTTGCCTACTGTGATCTCCAGCTTATTTTCTTCACCCAGCATATCTGTCACATCATACTGCTGATACTGGAGCCTGTGGTCATATGCGGTCCACCCCGGCGCCAGCACATATTTTCCCACGCGGCGCCCGTTCAGGGCCGCTGCATATACGCCAAGAGCCGTAATATATAACTCTGCACTTTTTATCTTTCCTGAAGTCTGTATTTCCTTTCGGAATACCGGGCATACATCGCCAATCCCCTCCGAAGGGCGTATCCATTGTGCCTGAAACTGCATCCTTCATTCCTCCTGAACTTATATTCATTTTCATTCTTTTACTGCCAGAAGCGCCATGCCCTCTTTCGCGGGGAGTCCGAGGCAGATGTTTCCCCTGACTCCTTCAATTAGAAAGTTTCTTGTCATATTCCATACGTCGATCAGCTCTATCTTCCAGCTGCCGTCATCCGGAAGCTGCATATGTATCCGGGACGGGCATGCATGTCCCAGATAAAGCAGCCTGAATTGATCGGATTCGATCTGGAGCGGCGTCTGCGCATAAAAACTGTCCTGTATATCCTGCGGAAATTTCTCCATCATTTCTTTGAATTTTTTTTCGCTTTCCGCCTCCGCCGGATCAGAGAGATCTGCATTGGGATTTCCAATCCTCCTGCGGATCGGTTTCCATTCTCCCGGAAGCGACTCCAGAAGTTCTCTGAGGAACGCGATCCGTGGCGCGCTTTCTCCGTAAAGTTTCCCGCCTTTCGCCCACCAGAGCACCTCGTCCTCCCTGTGGAACGTTTCTCCATGGGTACAGAAACCGCCCCTGCACATGGTCTGCCAGAACCGGTGCACCATCTCAAATCCTGTCAGGTTTCCCCATTCATATTCAATATCGCCCTCATATCCGCATTCATCGATCATAACCGGAAGCCCGTACTGTTCTTTCCACAGCAGGATCCGGTTGATATCGCCGGACTGTACAGAGCAGTGTGTCATCCATCGCTTCTTCGGATACAGCTGAAGGAAATTGTGGATCGAGATAAGATGACGATAAGGATCTTCCGCCAGCAGGATCTCCCCGTACTCATCCCAGTCCTCCAAAGTCTTTGCATGGACCATCTCGTACTCATTGGCAAGACTCCACCATATATTGCTGTGGGCAGAAAGTCTGGCAATACAGTACCTGAGATATGTACAGGATTCTTCCTGTGTCAGCTGCGCAAATCCCCATCTGTCATAGGGATGGAACAGGATCAGATCAGCTTCAATCCCGAGTTTTTTAAGATTTATGATCTGCGCATCCAGCATATCCCAGAACACCGGATCCGAATCGTTTACATTCCAGCTTCCGTCTTCCTTTTTCCGGAACGGATACACCTCCGGATCGTTGTTATTATAAGGCATGGATTTCGGAAAGATACACATGCGGATCTTGTTAAACGGCGCATTCTCCAGCGTATGAAGCGTCTCCCCGCGCAGCTCTTCCGGCTGGTGGATCCATGCGTAACATGTCGTGCCGAAGGGCAGGAACCTTACGCCGTCATCATAGACAAATCCCTCTCCTTTTGTCCTTACCGGTCCGTGCATATTCTCTGCCGGAGCAGTACACAGGAACTCTCCCCCTGAGTTCTGTGTGCCGGCAAGTATCCTGTATTTCCAAAGTCCCTCATGCATCGGCATGAAACGGACACGATACTCTCCGCCCGAACAGCGGAACGCGGGAACCTTGATCTGCTTCTTTTCTTCTTCTGGCGTTCCGCAGAACTGGAACACCGCCGCGTTTTCTTCTGTCGCTTTTTCCAGTTCGGCATGTCCCAGACTGATCTCAAGCATCTCATATTTTCTGATCTCCATCAAACATATCCTCCAAAAATGTAATCATTTCCTGTACACTTTTCCATTGATCCGGATATAGCGCGCCAGTTTTGGTTCGGCAGTCATCAGATGGCGGGTTCCCCTCCTGTTTCCTGTGGGGCAGCCATACCGCCTTTGCTTTCTGGAAGATATACCTGCCTTCCATGTTATGCAATCTCCTCTGCTTTCGCGCAAAAAGCTCTGTCACGGCCTTCGATCCATCTGTCTTCTGTGATCCGTACATTTCCGGTCAGGCGGATATCTTCCGATGAGCTTCCGATCTGAATCTCTATGTCGCCTTTCTCGATCTTCCATTCCATATCTTTATCCAGAAACGCTGTCTGGCTCGCCTGCATGTCAAATCCGATCATCTTTTTCTCACCGGCCTTCAGACTGACTCTCTTAAATCCTGCCAACTCTTTCACCGGTCTTGCCATACTTGCGCGGACGTCCTGGAAATAAAGCTGCACGACTTCGTCTCCTTCTCTGTCTCCAGTATTTTCTACTGTCACACGGATCTTCACGGCCCCGTCCGGCGCAATCTCTTCGGATGAAAGTTCCAGATCCGAGTATACAAATGTTGTATAGGAGAGTCCCTGCCCGAAGAAATATCTGGGTTCATGAGGCATATTGACATAATCTTTAAAGCCGATGCTCTCGCCCTGATGCCAGTAGGAGCCGAAAGGATGATTGTAATAGATCGGCTCCTGACCAGCGCTTCTCGCTGTACATACCGGCATCTTTCCACCAGGATTGTATTTGCCTGTCAATACCTGCACAACCGCCTGTGCTCCGGTCTCCGACGGATTCCACGCTTCCAGTATAGCATCCAGATATGTGTCTGCCGCATCACTTGAAATCGGACGTCCGTCAAAGTGTACGCCGATCATCGGTTTCCCGAGTTCCGCAGCCCGGCGGATAAATTCTTCCTGACATACCGGAAGATTGATATCCGTACTGTCTACTCCCTCGCCCATTGTCGCCACCGAGCATGATCCGTGCTTACCGCCAAGTGTCAGAATAACGGCATCCGCCTCTCTCACTGCATCCAGCGCTTCATCGAAATGGGATAAATCATTCCCTGCTGCCGGATATCCGTATGCATAGATTATCTCTGTCTCTTTCAGTTCTTCCCTCAGCTCTTCCAGAAGGCTTCTGCACTCCGGCTTCTGGATCTTGAGGATCCTGTCAAACTCTTCCGTCTCATCGCTCTGGATCTGGGTACCCGGAATAAAAGCCACATCTTTCCCTGCTACCGTTCCTGCTTCCAGTCCCGCAATGGAATTTGCAACAGCATGAACCGCCTCTTCCATACTCAGATGCGTATATCCGCCAAAGAAACTTCGCGCGTTCTTCGCATGGCATCCGATGACTGCAAGTTTCCGAACTTTTTTGTCCAACGGAAGCACGCCCTCATTTTTCAACAGTACCATGGACTCCAGAGCGGACCGCAGAGAGATTTCTCTGTCCTTGCTGTCAAAAAATACTTTCCTGAGTTCGTCTCCTTCCAATGCAAAAGGATGCTCAAAAAGCCCCATCCGGAACTTGGCCTCCAACACTCTGAGTACTGCACGGTCCAGCACTTCCATATCAGCCTCTCCGGAACGGAATCTTTCCTTCAGTTCATCGCTGAACGCGATTTTCTGCTGAAGCTCCACATCCATTCCTGCTTCCATGCACATATATCCGGCATCCGTCATAGACTCTCCTATGTGCTGCACGTTATACACATTGCTGACAGCCCCGTAATCCGCCACACAGACACCGTCAAATCCCATTTCCTCCCGCAGAAGTCTGTTCAGGATTTCTTTCGAAGCAGATGCCGGCTCTCCGTTGATCAGACAGTAGCATGGCATAATTCCTCTCAGAGAAGCATTATGGATGGCTGCCTGAAACGGCTTGCCGTACACTTCATCCAGAAGTCTGGCCGGTGTGTCCGAATTTGCTCCATGGATCCCTGCCTGAGAGTTATGAAAGGCGAGGAAGTGCTTTGCAGTTGACTCCGCATGTCTTCCCGCTGTCTCATAATTCTGAATTCCTCTCGTATATGCCGTTCCCATCGCAGCAGCGAGCGTGGGATCCTCTCCATATGTTTCTCCCTGCCGTCCCATTCTGGAGTCTCTTGAAATATCCAGTACCGGCGCAAGAACTCGTGTAATCCCGCAGGCAAGTTCCTGACGTCCGACACTTTTTCCGATTTTTTCTTCCAGTTCCGGATTCCATGATGCTCCTCTTGCGATCCCTGAAGGATAACTTGTCGAATCCTGAATAAATGGTCCGCAGAGACCCTCCATATGAAAAATGGCAGGAATATGATGCTCGCTCTTTTCCATTACCATCTTCTGGATCTTTCTCTGCCACTGTACGGCTTCATCCAGACTTTCAATCTCCCGGACAGCAAGCGTACTCACTTCGCCGATACCATGCTTTGCCTCTTTCTCGATTATCTCCCAGTTATCATTATACGGGAACAGACAGTTCACCTGTCCCATTTTTTCATCCAGACTCAACTTTTCAAGCAGATCCTCTGCCCTTTCTCTTGCAGACAGACTCGTATCAAGATATCTTTCCATAGCAAATCCTCCATTCATTCTGATCGTAACTGTATGATAAGATATCTTCTAACGTCTGGATAGATAATTTTTCGTAAAAGGAAAGGAAAATTTAGCTTTTTTCTGTCTCTGCACCTGAATTCATTGCCCGCTCCCTGTACTCTGCCGGTGTCATCCCTTCCTGTGCCTTAAATACCTTAGTAAAATAATTTCTCGTACTGAACTGAAGGATCTCACTGATTTCCTGAATACTTTTCTCGTTTGTGATCAGCCATACCTTGGCATAGCTCAGCCGTATTTTCTTAATATAATCCAGAAGTTTGATCCCCATCTCTTTCTGGAACCTCTTTGTGAGGTAATACTCGGTATATCCGACGCTTCTGGCGATATCCTTCAGCTCGATGGGTTCATTAAAATGTGCCTTAACAAAGTCACAGCACGCCTGTATGGGGCGGGACACTGTGCTCTCCTGTTTTGCGGCGCAGACTGCCTCCACACATTCATCCATGATCCTGCGCCGCAGTTCCGCAAGATCCGTCACTCTTGTACACTCCTCTATCTCATGGAGATACCGTTGTTCCATCTCACGGCCGTTTTTATTGGAGAGGCCGCCTTCTACAGCAGCGCGCGTACAGACGGCAGTGAAAATGATCAAAGTATCTTTTGCTTCCCGAAGCGGTGTGTCCAGTCCCAAACTGTACCTTGACATCTGAACCGTGTCATTCAGAATCTGATGATAGTTCCGGTTTCCCTCCCGGATACACTGGAGCATGGTCTGCTCCCGGTTTTTTTCACGCTCATAATCGGTAAAACTTTTTTCATGTCCGGAATTCTGTTCTTTTCTCTCTGTATACTGGGTAACGACCGCATCCATATCCAGCATGCTGCCTGTGATCGCATAATGGAGCATCCGGATATACTGATCAAGGACAGGCACCGGCAGGATCGGGATATCCTGCATGATCCGGATGGACTTCTTCCGTATTTCAAGAGAGACACCAAGAGCTTTCAGGCTTTGCTCGAGTCCCTTTTCCGATGCCGCTGACGGAAAAACTGGCCCCATCAGTACAAGCATCTTATTCATATTTTTTGTAATATCCGCATATTCGCCGACCCACAGCATTCCAAGAGGATCTCCCATTACAAACGGTACTTTCAGCTCCGATGCATCCTCGAGGGCAAAGCGGAGACACTCCCCGCTCCTCAGAATGAGTTCGAGCTCTTTCGCATTCTGGCTGGACGTATAGAACAATTTTCCGTCCGGGCCGAGTCCCCAGACCGGAACTCCGCTTCCCACAAAAAAGTATTCCATCAGGATAGCAACTCTCTGAGCAACATCATCTTTCCACATAGTTTTCTCCTTTTCATCTGTACTTTGCTGCTTCAGGCAGGACATGGCAAAAGGCCGTCTATCACCTAATAAAACTAAGTATAGACGGCTTTTTACCGATTAACAACTTTCCTGATTTATTTCTGTCAGAAATCTGTTCAACTGTTCTTCCCTGAGCGCCCCGTATGTCACCATAGACCTCAGAGGCATACCGAGCATAGTAGTCTGGATCGTCTGCTCGATCCGTTCCGGACACTCTTCCACATCCGACTGTTCCTCAATCTCCAGCTTTGAGAATCCCATATATTTCATAAGAGCTTTCAAAACAAACTGCCTTCCTTTTTCATTTCGGATCAGGCGCCCTACCGTTATATACTGCGTATAGCATACGGGCAGTGCCTGCGTACTTTCGATACGGACCGAATCCTCCAGTCTCAGATCCCTGCTGGATGCACCGATCTGGATCCTGTATTCTCCGTCCGGGACATACCAGTCATGAAGTTCTTTGCTGTAATATGCGAATGCCCTCTTATCCAGAGTAAACTCTGCTTCTCTGCTCTCCCCCGGCTTAAGGTCAATCTTGGCAAATCCTTTCAGTTCCCTGACCGGGCGTTCCTCCAGAGCCGGATCCGTTTCCGGCTCTACATAGAGCTGGACAATCTCCTTTCCCTGCACATTTCCCGTATTTGTCACACGGCACGATACATGGAGGACATCTGTATCTTTCATTTCTTTTCTGTCTAATCTGATATTATCATAATCAAAACTCGTATAAGAAAGCCCGTAGCCGAAAGGATATTCGACCTCCAATTTCTTCTTATCGTAATACCTGTAGCCGATAAACACGCCCTCCCGGTATTTTACCTGACCGTTTGCCCCCGGGAAATTGAGGTAAGAAGGATTATGCTCCAGTTCCAGCGGGAAAGTCTCCGCCAGTTTTCCTGACGGATTCACGCTGCCATACAGCACATCCGCCTCTGCCGCTCCGACTCCTTCGCCGCACAGATATGCCAGAAGGATTGCTTTCACCTGATCTCTCCACGGCATGATCACAGGCGCGCCGGCATGGACGACAACGACCGTATTGGGCTGTACTGCTGCAACCGCCTCGATCAGACGGTTCTGGACTTCCGGAAGATCCAGCGTACTTCTGTCCCATCCCTCGCTCTCATACTCATCCGGAAGTCCCGCAAAGACCACAGCTGTCTCTGCTTTTCCTGCCGCCTCCACGGCTTCCTCTATAAGATGTGCGGCAAGTTTTTTATCCTTTTCATTTTTTACATCATATCCTTTTACAAAAGTGACATCCGCTCCGGCAGATTCTGCCGCATGGTATGCATCCTCCACTTTCCATGGATTCACATGACTGCTGCCGCCGCCCTGATAGCGCGGCGTAACAGCAAACTCTCCAATAAACACTGCCTTTGTCTCTTTTTTAAGAGGCAGGATATCGTCCCGGTTCTCCAGAAGGACCATACACTCGCCGGCAAGCTCTGCCGCCTTTTTGTGATCCGCCTCGTAGTCCTTTACGACCTCTCTTTTCTGCTCTGTGCAGTCCGATACAAACTGCAGGATCCGTTTTACGATCCTGTCCAGATCACGTTCATCCAGACTTCCGTCCCGCACCGCTTCCACGATCTTCTGATCCTGAGCGCCGGGTCCTCCCGGCATCTCAAGATCAAGGCCTGCCCTGACGCCTTCTACACGGTCTTTGACCGCACCCCAGTCCGTCACCACAAACCCTTCGTATCCCCACTGATCCCGGAGGATATCTGTCAACAGATTCTTATTTTCCGAGCAGAAAGTTCCGTTCAGGGAATTGTAGGCACACATCACTCCCCGCACCTTTGCCTCCTTAATGACTTTTTCAAATGCCGGAAGATAGATTTCATGAAGCGTCCGCTCATCCACCTCTGTGTCTATGCTCATCCGCTCGGTCTCCTGATCATTGCAGGCAAAATGCTTGACGCAGGCAGCAACTCCCTGTGCCTGAAGACTTTTCACATATGCAGATGCAAGTTCTCCGGCAAGATACGGATCCTCGCTGAAGTATTCAAAGTTTCTTCCGCACAGCGGGCTTCTCTTCATATTGACTCCGGGGCCGAGCAGCATCCCCACATTTTCCGTCTGGCATTCTTTTCCCAGGCACTCGCCCAACTCTTTCATTACATCTGTATTAAAAGATGCAGCCAGTGCGGAAGCGCTCGGGAAACAGACTGACTTGATGCTCTCATGAATCCCCAGATGGTCTTCCGGTCCGGTCTGCTTGCGCAGTCCGTGAGGGCCGTCGCACATCATGACTCTGGGAATATCCAGTCTCTCAATACTCTTCGTATGCCAGTAATAATATCCAGAGCAAAGAGAAGCTTTTTCCTCTAATGTCAACTGCGGCAAAATGTCCATAATATCCATTCTTACAGCTCCCATCTTTCTGATACCGCTTACTTTGCTGCCTCACGGTTTTTCTCATTTTCCTGACGGATTTCCGCCATTCTCTTGTCCAGTTTAAAATATCCTGTCAGCGATATTGCTACCAATACATAAAGCACCATAGGAACAATACTAAAGAGCATACGGATTCCCATTAAAGTAGCATCTGACTGCACTTCTAATGTTCCATTATATCCTACGATAGTAAGCAGCACACCTAATCCGCCGCTTCCCACAGCAGCGCCTACTTTCTTCGCAAGATTAACTAAACTGGACATAGTTCCTTCCATACGGTGCAGACCTTTCCACTCATTATATTCTGCACATTCCAGAACAGCAAGAGAGATCAGCATACTGCTCGGAATAGTTCCTGCGCCGGTAAATACAGCCGCTATTGCAAGAAGCGGTATGTTTGCCCCTGCAAAAAAGTTTATAAAGTATCCCACTGCCGAGATGATAAAGCCGATAAACATGAGCTTGACCACTGATATTTTCTTCAGAAGAGGAGGAAAAACAAATGCCAGCGGAATCGCTATGATCTGTACGGCACTTGCAATACTCATCAGACCTACATCTCCGACAATCCATGTATAGTAGTAAACAATTGTTCCCATATTAGTTACAAAGTTAAACAGAAGTCCCATAAAGGCAATGATCAGGATATATTTGTTTCCCTTTATTACTGCAAGGGCATCAGATATTTTCAGGGATTCTTCTTCCTTCTCTGCATCAACATCATATTTTTCTTTTACAAAAATAAATCTGAGGATACCGATCGCTGTCATTGCGATTGCAAATGTACCCACTAAAAGGCTCCATCCTGATGCAGAACGTGCATATGTAGACATCAGAATAGGGAACGCAATATTGAAGATTACAGAAGCCAGCATAGTGATCACACTACTGTAAGATGTCAGTTTTACAATCTGGGTACCCTTAAACGCGCGTACAAGGTACACTGTGTTGCTTGCATTCAAAAATGTATACGCGACTGCATTAACAAGCGAATACATAATAAATATCCAGATACACTTCATGATCTCGCTCAGTCCCGTCGGGCAGGAAAACATCAGCCATGTAGCCACCCACAGAAGGATAATGTACAACTCATACGGACGGGCTTTTCCCCATTTTGTCTTTGTCCTGTCTACAATAAAGCCTGCAAATGCATCTGTCACTCCATCCAGAAGTTTACTTGCTACAAGGATGATACTGACATATGCAGGGGTAATTCCCAACGTATCAGTACAATAAGCCATTAAGAATCCCATCAAGAGTACCATTATTGAAGTAGAAACCATACGGCTGTTCCATGCCAGCAGATTTCCAAATCCAAGCTTTTCACTTGGATCTTTTGTTTTTTTCGTCATCACTTTAATCTCCTTTTCTTTCATTAAACAACAAACCGGTGCCAACTGGATTCAGGTGTGCACCCCTGAACCATATCCTCGTTGTAATGTAAATTATAGAAGAATATCTGGGATTCTCTAAGAAACAAATTCGTCTTTCGGAATCAATTTTGGCTTTTTTACACACTCTGACGATTATACCGATTCGCAGATTATCTGGAATTTTTCATATAGGAGCTTAAATAATGGATTTTGAAAAAATAATTCGGTATAATTTTCTTGGTTTATCTAATCAAGATATGGTGTCTATGTAGTATTGATTACTTCTAAATCTGCAACTATTATAATTAATCAGAGCTTAAAATTATCCCGAATTTTTCTGTAGAAATTCTGTGGTTAGGGCGTTTCTCAATATATTGAGGATAATATAACTTTCTGGATAACCAGCTTTATCTCAAATTCGGAACAATACCTGCAAGCAATGCAGACTTACGTAAGTTTGCCTATTACAGAGGATTTCCCGTCTCCGAAAAATCCTCTGTAATGCTTGTTGGTGATACCTCCCCAAACCCCAAAGATCGCCACCTGCGATGACGGCTGCGCGTTCCTTCGTAACACTGAATACCCAAAGCAAAAATCAATTACTGCCGGTTCTTTTCCTCTTTCCTCCGTGTCTCATGCCCGGCAGGAATATCCAGAAGATACTCTACATTTACCCTGACATTATGAAGCTCTTTCATTTCTGCCCGAACCTGTTTATACTCTGTGTACGCTTTTCTCTTCTGCTCTAACAGTCCGACATATTCTTCCCGGAGATTTTTGACAGAAGGCAGCTTCGTAAGTTCCAGACTGTCAAAGTATTTCTTCGCCGCCTGATGCAGAAGGATATCAGCTTCATGCTCTGCTCGAAACCTCTTACTGTACCCAGCTTTTCGGTACTCAATATACGTCTCTCTCGTCTTTGCATATATAACGATCTGTTTCTGCAATTCGCTGTCATCTGTTCTTCAAGACTTTTAATCTTCTCCGACAGATCATTAAATCGAGTTGTCACTGCCGACGTTTTTTCTTTCAGATCCTCATAGCTCATATCCCCATGTTCTTTCAGATACATGACCGCCTGGGAAAGCTGTTTTAAATTAAATACTTTTGCCCATCGTTCATATCCCTGGCCTTTCCCTGAACGGACCGCCTCAATATCTAACAGTAATCCAATTTTTGCCCGCTGCCTGTATGTCGAATTTCTCTGTGGGCTTACTATGCGAACACCGCTGATCCGCTCCTTTATCGCCTGTTCGGTATAGTCTCCTTTCAGAGTATTACATCGAGTATAATTTTCCTGCCCTTGCACACGGAAACGCAGATTCTTCCTTTCCCGGTTGACTTCAATACCTGCTGCCTCCATCTTCTCCAAAAACTCTTCAAAATCTTTCGGCTTCTCTTTTAGGACAGCATCAATCGCCTGCCGGATCTGCTCCTGAAAAGACGTCTGCTTTTTATTTCCCAGCCAGGTTCCATAATGGGCTCGGCTTTGGATCTTCCACAATAGACAATCCATGTTCGAGACAGAGCTTGTCATTCATACGCCGGATTGCCCACGTTGATCCCCAAAAGTTCCGGAACTTTCTGGTACAGTCAAGCGTTGTGGAATTGATAATGATATGATTATGGACGTGATGCTTATCTATATGCGTACAGACGACAAAGGCATGATTTCCTTTTGTCAGTTTCTGTGCAAGTTCCCGGCCGATCTGATTTGCCTCTTCCGGTGTGACTTCTCCGGGCTTGAACGACTGACGGAGATGGTAA
The DNA here is from genome assembly GCA_944377745.1 of uncultured Mediterraneibacter sp. GTDB lineage: Bacteria > Bacillota > Clostridia > Lachnospirales > Lachnospiraceae > Mediterraneibacter. The sequence continues at coordinate 29,354 of CALWFV010000026.1, forward strand.
GCAATCACGTCATCTTCACCTCTGCTCCGGCCTGTTACATTCGTATACTGTCTTTTGGACAGTAGGAACTCTGCATCCGCAATCCTGGTATCGCACTCATATCCGTATATGAATTTCCCCCGATCTGTCTTCTGTGGATTTTTCACATAATCAATGATATCCGCTATCGCCGTGGAGATATCCCTGCCTTTCCCAATATGAAGCGGCATCAGCCGTGTTGTTGCTATTTCAAACCACCTCCATCATGTTTCTTGTATTTATCTTTCCGGTTCTTTTTGAACATTCTTTTTATCCTCACGCTCCCGCTGCCCATCGCTTTTATTAAGCCGATTTCTCACAGAAGGCTTCTGTTCCTGTAATTCCTGGTATTCCCTTCTGGCCTGTGTGAGAAATAGATCCATCAGCCCTGTATGGCTGCGGTCCACAATAAACTCTGCGTTTCTGTCTCTTCCAAAGCTGTCTTTATCCTCAGGAACCGGAAAGGCTTTTGCCCATCCTTTGTTACTGTGGGAAATACGTCCATCCCATTCTTTCTTCCGGACGGTATTGGCAAGTACAAGAAATACCCTGTCATATCCGAACTGTTCCACTACCTGATGAACCGCTCCTGATCCAAGCCTGTTTGCCCTGTAATGATCAGCGATTGCCTGCTCGATCGCCTCCTTACAGTCTATATTCGCATTGTGCGAAAGACGGTACTGCTCTATCTCACCATGCTCCAGTGCATAGGCCACTGAATGAGTATATATTTCTATCGCATCTTTCAAATCATCACCGCTCCTTTCCATGATCTTTTTTCTCCGGTACTTTCTCTATCGGGCGCAGATCGTCAAACAAATATTTTGCTGTCTGCTTCATTCCTTCAAAGGTTTCTTCATCCGGCATCCATATCGTAACAACGACTGCATCCAACACTTTCTTCCCCCTGCTCGTATGGCTGAACTCCTGCGTCCTTCCCCACCATCCGTCGCCTCCGGTCAGTACATCTTCACACTTGCCGTCAACTTCCAGAATGTAACATGCCGTATCTACGCCCACTCCTTTTTCCTCAACCTTCTGCCCTTTATACATCCAGTCACGCATATAAGTGCCCAAATGCTGTTCCGGCGCAAAATAAAGATTTATTGACAACAAATTATAAGCCGGATCAAAGGACAGGCTCTTCTTTTTCGATAGTAAAAAATATCTTATGGACTCAAATAACACATGGCTCCTCTTTCATTTGAAAGTGGAATGGATGTTCCTCCCTCCATTTCGGATCTACTTTTGCTTTTTCTTCCCAATGTCGAAATTGATTAACAAATTTTTGTGTTTCCAAAAATGTGCCCTGCATCAGACCATGAAAGAATCGAACTCCCATCTGCAGTATTCGAGACCGCTATTCTACCGTTGAACTAAAGGTCTAAAAACCACCCGGGGCATATGAAGCCCCTTTGATCACAGCCTTTCGCCGTAGGTGGAAGGAGGTTTTCAGTAAAAAGTAAGAAAACCAAATAGGCTGTCCGGATTCGAACCGGAGAATAGATCCTTGCGCTCCTGTGCCTACCATCTCGGCACCAGCCTTTTGTGTAAATTATCTTATCACATTCGATAATATGATATTTTTCGCAAGTAAAAGCTGGAACTTCACGAAAAGGGTAATATTTCGTTATAAACCAGCATGCATCATGTCTATTGGGGATACATTTGAAGACATATTTTGCATTTTTAAAGTTTTTGAAGGAATGAGAGTGAAATGTGGGTGTTCCCACAGCATATCATAGTAAATATGTCCTATGAATATGCATGAGACATCAAACCATATGCACAAATGATAAGATTTTACCTACTTTCTGTTCATCGTTTTGAGTGCTCCATTATGCCGCTTGACGGACGACACGCGAGCGGTACTGATGAGGGGATAAAAACCGCACCGGTTTTGTCTTCTTTCACACCATATCATAATATGATATTTTTTTACAAATCGATAAGAATATTTGGTATTATAGTAATATGATGGATTTAATCCATTGTACTTATTAATTGTTCTAATAAAGTGGAAATATGATATGAATTGATCAAAATAGCGATTATTTATTAGTTATGCTAATGAAAAACAGCCTAAAAGTCAGAGGTGCAAATGCTTGATTTTAAAAACTAGGGTAAAAACTAGGGTAAATCCTTAGTGTGTTACGAAATTGTATAGAATTGTATATTGAAAAAACCCCGTAAACACGGGGTTTCCAAGGAGTAGCGGAAACTGGATTTGAACCAGCGACACCACGGGTATGAACCGTGTGCTCTAGCCAACTGAGCTATTCCGCCATATTAGGTTTTATATGGGGCCTATAGGGCTCGAACCTATGACCCTCTGCTTGTAAGGCAGATGCTCTCCCAGCTGAGCTAAGACCCCATATTCTTCAGGTTTTAAGTTTGTCACCCGCAACCTGCTTTGCTATTATACTATCAGGATCAGGCAAATGTCAACAGTTTTTTTGTAAATTTTTCAAATTTTTTAAACTGCATATTCAATTTCACATATTAAGGGGCGGAACAGCTTGTTCCGCCCCTTCCATAATCCGCATAAATTCGCGCTTTTCTCATTTTTTTATCCGAAATATTTCACTCCGGACTCAAAGATCTTCATATCCTGTTCTCCGTAAATATTGACAGCTACGGAATCACCCCGGCGTTCGGAGTGAGCCATCTTGCCCAGGACTCTTCCGTCCGGACTTGTGATACCTTCGATCGCGCGGTAGGATCCGTTGATATTCCATTCTTCTGACATACTGATGTTTCCTTCCGGATCGCAGTACTGCGTCGCAACCTGACCGTTCTCAAAGAGTTTCTCAAGCCACTCATCACCCGCCACAAATCGTCCTTCTCCGTGAGAAGCCGGATTTGTATAGACTCCGCCCAGTTCTGCTCCCTGCAGCCACGGAGATTTGTTCGTCACGACTTTTGTGTACACCATTTTTGAAATATGTCGTCCGATCGTGTTGTATGTCAGCGTCGGAGAAGTTTCTGTCTGTCCGACGATCTTTCCATAAGGAACCAGGCCAAGTTTGATCAGAGCCTGGAATCCGTTGCAGATTCCCAGTGCAAGTCCATCCCTCTCAGAGAGGAGTTTCTCCACTGCTTCTTTGATCTTTGCGTTCTGGAACGCCGTAGCGAAAAACTTCGCAGAACCATCCGGCTCGTCTCCGGCACTGAACCCTCCCGGGAACATGATCATCTGAGCCTGTCCGATCGCCCTTTCGAACTCCTCAACAGAAGATCTGATATCCTCTGCATCCAGATTCCGGAACACCCGTGTTATCACCTTCGCCCCGGCACGCTCAAACGCCCTCGCGCTGTCGTACTCGCAGTTCGTGCCCGGGAATACAGGGATAAACACTGTAGGCTGAGCCAGCTTATGGCTGCAGATATGGATATCCTTCGTGTCGTACAGTCTCTCCTCAACAGGTTCCTGTGAATCTGCCGGAGACTTCGTGGCGAACACTTTCTCCAGGGTTCCTGTCCACGCTTTTTCTGCTTCATCGATGCTGATCACTGTATTTCCATACTCGAAGCAGTCTTTATCTGTCACTTCGCCGATAACAGTGTACGTGATGCTCAGGTTTCCAACCTGTCCATCCGAAACCTCGGCAATGATATCACCGAATGCCGGTGCGAACAGATCCCGCGGATCCATATTGTGCTCCAGCTTTACGCCCATCCTGTTTCCGAATGCCATCTTGCTGACAGCCGCGATCACGCCGTGACGGTCAAGTGCATAAGCTGAGATGATCCTTCCGTTCCGGATATCATCCGTAAATTTCCCGTACTGCTCAAGCACTTTATCATAAACCGGCAGATCATACTCATCCCTGTCGATTCGCAGCCACACAAGACGGTTTCCTGCCTTTTTAAGTTCCGGCGTGATGATGTCCCCCTTCAGAGCCATGTCTACCGCAAACGAAACCAGAGTAGGCGGCACATCGATATCCTGGAAAGTTCCGGACATACTGTCCTTTCCGCCGATGGATGGCAGGCCGAATCCGATCTGAGCGGCATAAGCGCCGAGAAGCGCGGCAAATGGCTGGCTCCATCTCTTCGGATCCTCGGTCATCCTTCTGAAATATTCCTGGAAGGTAAAACGGATCTTGCTGTGGTCTCCTCCTGCGGCAACGATTTTCGCCACAGACTCTGTCACGGCATATACTGCGCCGTGATACGGGCTCCAGCTTGACAGATACGGATCAAATCCATAACTCATCATGGAAACGCTGTCTGTCTCCCCGTTCTGCACAGGCACTTTCGCCACCATAGCCTGAGTCTCTGTCATCTGATACTTTCCGCCATGAGGCATAAACACTGAGCCGGCGCCGATGGAACCGTCAAACATCTCCACAAGCCCCTTCTGGGAGCACACATTCAGGTCAGCCAGAGTAGAGAGCCATTTTTCTCTGACGTCTTCAACCTCTTCTCTTCGGAAAAGGCTGCCGTCCTTCTCCGGCATTTCCACCTCGACCGCCGTCTCCTGATGAGCGCCGTTGGTGTTCAGGAAGGCACGGGAAATATTGACGATCTCTTTTCCTCTCCACACGAGCACAAGTCTCGGAGATTCCGTCACAACGGCCACCTCAGTAGCTTCCAGGTTCTCTTCTTTTGCATATTTCATGAACTCTGCCACGTCTTTCGGGTCTACGACAACCGCCATTCTCTCCTGAGACTCGGAAATAGCGATCTCCGTGCCGTCCAGACCGGCATATTTTTTCGGGACTTTATCCAGTTCCACGCGAAGTCCGTCCGCCAGTTCTCCAATGGCTACAGAAACTCCTCCCGCACCGAAATCATTGCACTTTTTGATGAGACGGCTTACTTCCTCGCGTCGGAACAGGCGCTGGATCTTTCGCTCTGTAGGCGGATTTCCCTTCTGTACCTCAGCTCCACAGGTTTCGATAGACTGCTCGGTATGGACCTTAGATGATCCCGTAGCTCCTCCGCATCCGTCGCGGCCCGTACGGCCTCCAAGGAGTATGATGATATCCCCCGGATCAGAGTTCTCACGAATCACGGCACGGCGCGGCGCCGCTCCAAGAACCGCTCCGATCTCCATACGTTTCGCGACATAGTCCGGATGATAGATCTCCTTTACAGCACCAGTTGCAAGTCCGATCTGATTTCCATATGAGCTGTACCCGTGCGCAGCTTCGCGGACAAGCTTCTTCTGGGGAAGTTTTCCTTTCAGAGTGTCTTTTGCCGAAACCGTAGGATCAGCCGCGCCAGTCACGCGCATCGCCTGGTAGACATATGTCCTCCCCGAAAGAGGATCACGGATCGCGCCTCCAAGGCATGTTGCGGCGCCTCCGAACGGTTCGATCTCGGTAGGATGATTATGTGTCTCATTTTTAAAGTTGATCAGCCATTCTTCTTCCACGCCGTCGACCTTGATCGGGACAACAATACTGCAGGCATTGATCTCATCGGACTCCTCCTGATCGGCCAGCTTTCCTTCTCTCTTCAGACGGCGCATAGCCATGAGAGCAAGATCCATAAGGCAGACAAACTTGTCGTCTCTTCCCGCAAAGATCTCATCGTGATCTTTCCTGTACTGCTCATATGTCTTTACGATAGGCTCGCTATAGTCTCCCTCGTCAAAACTGATATCCTTTAACTCTGTAGAGAACGTGGTATGGCGGCAGTGATCCGACCAGTATGTGTCAAGCACGCGGATCTCGGTCATGGACGGATCTCGGTGTTCCTCCTCCCGGAAATAGTTCCGGATATGCAGGAAATCCTTGAATGTCATCGCAAGTCCGAAGGAATCGTAGAGTGCCCGGAACGACTCATCGTCCATCTCTCTGAACCCGTCAAGTATCCTGACGTCCTCCGGTTCCTCAAACACAGTCACAAGGGTCTCCGGTTTTTCCTCAGCGGCCTCTCTGGAATCCACCGGATTGATACAGTGGTTCTTTATCATCTGATATTCTTCGTCAGAGATATCTCCTTCCACCACGTAAGTCACCGCCGTCCGGATCACAGGCTTTTCATCTTCTTTGATAAAACGGATGCACTGCTCTGCAGAATCCGCGCGCTGGTCAAACTGGCCCGGCAGGAATTCGACGGAAAACGCCCTGTTTCCCGGATCCATCGAAAACTCCTCTTTGTAGAGGATGTCAACCGGCGGCTCTGCAAACACGCCTCTGCACGCCTGCTCAAAAGTCTCGTCGGATATATTCTCCGCATCATAGCGAATCAGGACACGGATCCCGGTCACTCCGCTGATCCCAAGATAGTGGCGCACTTCGTGTCTCAGCTCTTTCGCCGTAACTCCGAACTCTGCTTTTTTCTCCACATACACGCGCTTTACATTACTCATAAGCAATCTCCTTTGCATATTTTTCTGTACAGTCACCTGTACATATTACCTACAGATATCTGTCCTTATGGTATCACATTTTTCTCCATTAGTACAATTAATATGATTAATCTTTTTCATAAGCGCTTCTAATTACTTTTCACTGTCTTCTTATGAAATCCTCCCAGAACAATGCTTAATATGAGAAGGATCACAAGGCCGCCCACGAAAAGCCCTCCGATCCTGATCACCATGTCCGCGAAAAGCCCCTCCGGCAGCATACGGATCATATAGTCCTCCGCCGGATCAAAGAGCCACAGGTCATTGTCAAAAAAGATATGATGGAACTCCACAAAAACCGCATTAAAGTCAACGGCGACAGCGATTCCCAGAGCCGCGACTGCCAAACCGACGACTATGAGCGCGATCTGGTAGCCGCGCGAAAGGATCCGTTTCAGATCTGCTTTGGACGCCACAAGGAAGATCAGGCACAATATAGCTATAGCCGCCGCTCCCAGCCTGATATTCAGGCCTCCGATAAAAAGGTCTCTGACCTCCCCCATATGGAACCGGTCCTGTTCATTGAAAAAATCCTGCTCCTTCCCCTCAACGGTGGTGATAACAGACAACTCTTCCCTGTCTCCCCGCAGATACGCCATCATCTCATGGGTAACATACATCGTATCTTCCATTGTCATATCAAGGTCTGAAAGCACATCATATTTTTCATATTCACGCTCATACACACCGAAATCTGCATACATTGCGATCTCGAAACTCGAGATCAGAAGCACAGCCATTATTGCAAAGGCAAAAATAATTCCTGCCGCCCATTGAATTTTTTTCATAGCACGTCAATCCTTTCGTTGTATTCTCCCGCCTTATATCTTATAATAGAGCCAGGATTTATTAGGAGGTCTTATAATGATGGATATAAATTATGAATTATATAAAGTATTTTACCATGTGGCGTCAACTTTGAACTTCTCCGAGGCATCCAAACAGCTTTTTATTTCACAGTCAGCGGTCAGCCAGTCGATCAAGACGCTGGAAAGAAAACTGGATCAGGTACTTTTTATCCGGAGCACAAAAAAAGTACAGCTCACCCCGGAAGGCGAGATCCTCATGAGGCACATCGAGCCTGCCATGAACCTCATACAGAAGGGGGAAGCCCAGCTTCTTGAAGCCGCCACTACGGGAGGTCAGATCCGGATCGGCGCGAGCGATACGATCTGCCGGTATTTTCTCATCCCATACCTGAAGCGCTTCCACAAAACTTTTCCCAATGCTCATATCAAAGTGATCAATCAGACCTCTGTGAAATGTGCCGAGCTCCTGAAAAACGGCCTTGTGGATCTTATCGTAGTAAACTATCCGAATAATTATCTCGGAAACACCGCATCCATCGTCAAGATCAAACGATTCCAGGACAGGTTCATTGCCGGCGACGCCTTTGAGGAGCTGAGAAGCAGAAAACTCACCTTCCGCCAGCTCATCAGATACCCCATTCTCATGCTGGATAAAAACAGCACTACAAACGAATTTCTGCACCAACTTTTTCAGCAGCATCAGCTGGATCTGGTTCCTGAAATCGAACTGACCAGCAACGATCTGCTGATCGATCTTGCGCGCATTGGACTGGGGATCGCATTCGTGCCTGATTACTGCATCTCCGATAAGACGGAGAGTATCTATATCCTTGACACAAAAGAAGAACTGCCTCAGAGAGAGCTTGTCCTCGCATACAATGAGCACCTCCCCCTCTCACGAGCAGCTCAGGAATTCCTCAGTTACTTCAAGCCGGAGGAACAGAAGGCGGACTGAACATCCGCCTGTCATTCCTCCCAGAATCTTCTCATATATTCTTCTGCGTTTCCCGCATCGCAGGCTTTCCAGTTGTTCCATTCCCGCGGAAACATCTCGCGATATTTTCTCTGCAGGAAACGATCGTCGAGCAGGAGAATTGTTCCACGGTCATTTTCCGTGCGGATCACTCTTCCCGCAGACTGCAGCACTTTGTTCATCCCCGGATAAAGATAGGCATAATCAAAACCATCCATTCCTTTTTTATCAAAGTACCCTTTTACGATCTCACGATCGTTACATACCTGGGGAATTCCGGGTCCTACGATGATTGCGCCGATGAGCCGGTCCTCCGCAAGGTCGATCCCTTCTGCAAAGATTCCGCCCATCACACAGAATCCGATCAGGCTCTTTTCTCTCCCGCTCCGGAATTCTTCGAGAAATGTTTCTCTTTCCTCTTCTCCCATAGACTGCGACTGAAGGATCACATCCATATCACATCCCGTCTCTGAAAATGCGTCATAGACATCTTCCATAAATCGGTATGACGGAAAAAAGGCAAGGTAGTTTCCTTTCTTCGACACAGCGGCAACTCTGATATAGGAAGCTATTCTCCGGTACATTTCCCGGCTTCTCTGTGTATATCTCGTACTCACATCTCTCCCGATCAGAAGGAGCCTGTTCTCTCTCGGAAAAGACGATTCAGCGTAGACAGCATAATCTTCCTTTTCAACGGAGAGAAGTTTTTTATAATAGTGTATCGGGAGAAGTGTTGCAGAAAAAAAGACCGTACTGTTTCCCTGTTCCAGGTACTCCTGCAGATTTGCCGCCGGATTGATGCAGTACAGTTTTACCTTAAATCTTCCGTCCGGCTCCAGTTCACTGTAGATCACATAGTTCTCATCAAGAATATCATAAATATTCAGGAAATCCCTGACACGAAAATACAGATCAAGAACACCTTCCCTTATGTCCCCCTCACGAAATTCTTCCAAAAAATTTTCCATCTCTGTCAGAAGATTCATCAGCTTTATCACCAGAGTTGAAACGCTCTCGAGGATCTCGCAGGATTCGCATTCTTTCTTCAATTCAAGGAAAACCCTGTTTGCTGCGTCAAGTTTTCCCGCCAGCTTTCTGTTCAGGTTCTTCACATCCCGTTTGAGAGAAAGGAACTCTTCTTTATAGAGCGTCGCGCTGTACATCTCTCTTCCCCGTTCCACAAGGTTATGGGCCTCATCAATGAGGAAGATATAATCTCCACTGCCGCTCTCAGAAAAAAAGCGCTTCAGATGCGCGTTAGGATCAAATACATAATTGTAGTCACAGATAACCCCGTCCGTCCACACAGAGACGTCCAGGGAAAGTTCAAAGGGGCAGACTTTATATCTTCTCGCCTGTTCCTCGATCGTCTCCCGGCTCAGGTCATCCGTTCTGCTGATCAGATCATAAACCGCGTCATTGACTCTGTCAAAATGTCCCTTTGCATATGGACAGGCATCCGGATTACACTCTGTCTCCTCACAGAAGCAGATCTTTTCTTTTGCAGTCAGTGTGATGACTTTAAACCTGAATCCCTGTTCTTTCAGAGTCCGGAACGCATTTTCAGCCACCGTCCTGGTGATCGTCTTTGCTGTGAGATAAAATATTTTCTCTCCCAGTTCCTCTCCTACGGCTTTCACTGCCGGAAACACCGCAGCCATTGTCTTTCCAACACCGGTCGGAGCCTGGATAAACAGTTTCTTTTTCCGCAATATTGTGCGGTATACGGAAACGGCAAGATCTCTCTGACCCTCACGGTACGGAAACGGAAACTCGACTCCCTGAACCGACTGGTTTCTCGTTTCCCTCCAGCGGATCTGAAACTCCGCCCACTTCTTATATTTTCCGATCAGATCTTCAAACCAGAGCTGCAGCTCATCCAGACTGCAGCTCTGTGTAAATCTCTTTATTTCTTCAGTGTCCAGATGACAATATGTCATCTGGACACTGATCTCATCAATATGATTCTGCGAAGCATAGATATACGCATAACATTTCGCCTGGGCAAGATGGACTCCCACAGGTTGCTCAATATATTCCAGATCGCGGAGCACTCCTTTGATCTCATCTATCGTGACGTTTTCTTTTCCGTTCTCTTCACGGATAATGATGCCGTCAGCCCGGCCTTCAAGACGGATCACGAAATCCTCACAGGGGATTGAGATCTTCAGCGGCACCTCCGCATGATAATCCGATCCCATCCTCCTCTGGATCTTTCGATGTATCCTTCCTCCCTGGAGCATGGCTTCTCTGTCCATCCCTCCGGAAATACGGTTATCGATATCACCTTCTTTGAGGATGAACTCCACAAGCTCTCTCACGGAAATGCGCACTGTTTTTTCTTCCACCGGGCTCACTCCGCCTTATCCATACGAGCGACCTCGGCGATCGTCTTGGTCAGCCCGGCGATACCCTGGAGCTCGGATGGGATAATGATCTTGGTCGCCTTCCCGTCCGCCGCCTTTGCAAATGCCTCCAGACTCTTGAGCGTGAGCACCGCATCGTCCGCGCCTGCATTTTTAATAAACTCGATACCGTCGGCAGTAGCTTTCTGAACAGTGCGGATCGCTTCCGCCTGACCTTCTGCTTCTTTGATCCTCTTCTGTTTCTCCGCCTCCGCGTTCAGGATCGCTGCCTGTTTGGAAGCTTCTGCCTCAAGAATGACCGACTCTTTTTCACCTTCCGCAACAAGGATCGTAGATTTCTTCTCACCTTCTGCACGCAGGATCGCTTCTCTTCTTTCACGCTCTGCCTTCATCTGTTTCTCCATGGCGTCCTGGATTGCCTTCGGAGGCATAATATTCTTAAGTTCCACACGATTTACCTTGATACCCCATTCGTCCGTCGCGATATCCAGGATCGTCCGCATCTTGGAATTGATCGTTTCACGGGAGGTAAGGGTCTCGTCCAGTTCCAGATCTCCGATGATATTACGGAGTGTCGTCGCTGTAAGGTTTTCAATAGCCGTGATCGGACTTTCCACCCCATATGCATATTTTTTCGGATCCGTGATCTGGAAAAATATGACTGTATCGATCTGCATTGTTACATTATCCTTTGTGATCACCGCCTGCGGATCAAAATCTACGACCTGTTCCTTTAAGGAAACCTTCTTCGCGACCCGGTCAAGGATCGGTACCTTGAAGTGAAGTCCGACACTCCAGGTTTCCTTATATCCGCCAAGGCGCTCAAGCACATACGCATGGGCCTGTGGTACGATCCTTATGTTGGTCACCAGAAGTAAAAGTACGATGATCAGAACTATGATACCTACAACAGCCAAACCTATTAAACCACTCATTTTTCAACCTCCTCATAACGTTTCAGGATCAGTTTGACGCCGGACACCGACACTACCTGCGCCAGGCTTCCTGCCGGCAGCTTTTCTCCGTTATCCTCGGAGCGTGCCGTCCATTCCAGGCCGCGGGCGACCGCAGTCCCTGTCTGTTCCAGATTGTCTACTGTCTCCGTAACTTTCACCACTTCTCCGATAAGTTCTTCATAATTGGTCTTTTCATGATGCGCGTTTATGTACTTTTTCGCAAACGGTCTGGTAAACACCAGAAGCAGAAGCGATACCACGATAAAAGCAAGGATCTGCCATTCCAGTCCCGCTCCTGCCGCAGAAACAATCACCGCTGCCAGTGCACCTCCTGCAAGCCATATCGCAGTCAGCCCTACTGTCGCGATCTCAATGACTATAAACAGTATCATCAGTCCGAGCCATACTAACATTGCTTTATCCATAAGCCACCTTTCTCCTCTGTAACATTTTATTATTTCGGGTTAATGATGATGTCTCTATCATAATCTGATTTGCCGTTTTATACAACTGTTTTTATAAAAATTCCGTCATTTCCCTCCGGTAACGCTTCGGAAGATGTGTCTGCTGCAGTTTCGGATTTTCTCTTTCTCTGATAGAGATAGATTCAAAAAAACCTTTCCAGAGTCTCTCATATTTTTTCTCTCCTTCTGAAACTCTTGACGCGGCCTCTTCTTCCAAATCTTCTCCCCACACCAGTCTCCACCTCTCCTTTGCCCTGTGTACAAGGAACGCTCCGTGAGTCTTATCATAGATCATCCAGTTTTCGAGAGGAAAGCGGTCGCTAAAATGGTCTGCGATGCATGTCAGCACCTGGCTTTTCGGAGAGATCTCCGAAAAAAGCGCCCCGCTCTCCAGCTCACGAAATCGAATAAACTCCTTGTAGACGTGGGCTTCATTCGAAACACGCCTGCTCAGCTCAAAGACCTTTGCCACATCCGGATTTCCGAGATGATCCATGATCTTTGTACTGTCATCAAGCCGTCTTGCCTCCTGCATCATGCGGAATACGGCCCCGCCTTTTCGCGCGTCGTCTGAGAGGATCGCATGGTAAACATCCCAGTACGCGTTATACCCCAGGTTTCTCTTTATCATCCTCTGGAGACTCTCCGATTTTTGTTCCGTCTCAATGACGGTCTTATATTCACAGAAAAGCTGCTGCTGGATCTTTCCTTTCAGTTCGATCCCCGCCTCCCCATGCCGCTCTTCCTTCCATGCATCGTAGAGAGCGGAACAGATCCCTGTCACTGTATCATTGCATATATATACCTGCTTCATATGTTCCCCGCTTTCATTGAAAATCAGTTCCGGCAGAATGTACTGCCGCCATGTTCATATCGTCAAAAAGAGTAAGCTGTCTGTAGGTCATGCCTTCGGTGCCTTCCGGAAGCCGTTCTTTTGTATTGAGCAGATTTCTTGTGATGTAGTCTTCCTCAATCCTGACCGGATACATCATCTTTCCGCCGCATGTCAGAAAATAGAGCGCGCGTTTGAGGACCACTCCCATTTTTTTCAGATCATTAAATTCCAGTCTGCCGAGCCGTCTCGCCTTTACGATGCGTGACGCAGATTTATAGCCGATCCCGGGGACTCTCAGCAGAGTCCGGTAATCCGCAGTGTTCACCTCCACCGGGAAGAATTCGAGATGCTTCAGAGCCCAGCAGCACTTTGGATCAAGGAACACATTGAAATTCGGATTTTCTTCATCGAGCAGCTCCTTCGCCTCAAAATGGTAATATCTCAAAAGCCAGTCCGCCTGATAAAGCCTGTGTTCCCTGAGAAGAGGCGGTCCCTCCTCTCTGATCGCCGGAAGCGCTTTATCGCTGTTTACCGGAACAAAAGCCGAGTAAAATACTCTCTTCAGGTCAAACTTTTTGTAAAGAGCCTCAGCTACATTGAGGATCTGATAATCCGTCTCGGGAGTCGCTCCGATGATCATCTGCGTGCTCTGTCCGGCCGGAACAAACCTGGGCGCGTTCTTATACACTGCAATCTCCTGTCGGTTCTCCCTTGTCTTCTCCTGCACGAGGCGCATAGGCTTCAGGATATTCTTCCGTGATTTGTGAGGGGCCAGGAGCCGCAGACCTTCCGCAGTAGGCAATTCAAGATTCACGCTCATCCTGTCCGCCAGAAAACCGGTAAGCCGAATCAGACGTTCGTCCGCTCCCGGGATCGCTTTCACATGGATATACCCCTGAAAACTGCAGACATAACGCAGTCTGTAAAGAGTCGCATAAATAAGTTCCATCGTATAGTCCGGACTCTTTAGTATCCCGGAACTGAGGAACAGACCTTCGATATAATTTCTCCGGTAAAACTCCATCGTCAGATCACATACCTCCTCCGGAGTAAAAGACGCTCTGACCACGTCGTTTGAAGATCGGTTCACACAATATTTACAGTCATATATGCACTCATTCGTAAACAGGATCTTGAGCAGAGATATGCATCTCCCGTCCGCCGAAAAACTGTGGCAGATTCCTGACCTGCTGCAGTTTCCCATTCCGGTTCCGTCCCCCTTCCGGTCAACGCCGCTGGAAGTGCAGGCCACATCATATTTTGCCGCATCTGAAAGGATGCTCAGTTTATCATATAAGGGCATATCTGCCATCACTCTGTCACTCATATTCGCCCCTCCTTTCCGAACATTTGTTCTTGTACCAGAATAGCACATACGTTCTGTTTTTTCAACTATTTCACAAAAAAAGTGCCGTTCAGCCATCTTTTCAGATGATTGAACAGCACACTTCTATTCTTCAGATATAATGCACCACACTATGTGACTGTGTTATTCACACTCTCTGATCTTCTTTCTAAGCGGAAGAACCATGGACGGTGAAACAGACAGTTCATCCAGCCCCATCTTAAGGAACGTCTCCGTAAGTTCAAGATCAGCCCCGAGTTCACCACAGATACCGATCCACGCCCCTTCTGCATGAGCGTTCTCAGCAGCCATCTTTATCATTGCAAGCACCGCCGGGTGATGCGGATCATAGAACTCGTCAAGCTTCGAGTTCTGACGGTCGATCGCCAGTGTATACTGAGTCAGGTCATTTGTTCCCACACTGAAGAAATCAACTTCCTTCGCAAGATCACGGCTGACCATAACAGATGCCGGCGTCTCGATCATAATACCGAGCTCCACATCTTCCTTATACGGAATGCCCTCACTCTTCAGTTCTTCCTTCACCTCCGCGATGATCTCCTTGATCTTAAGGACCTCTTTTACAGAAATGATCATTGGGAACATGATGGAGATATTTCCAAACACTGCCGCGCGATACAATGCGCGAAGCTGAGTCTTGAAGATCTCCGGTCTGGTCAGACAGATACGGATCGCTCTGTATCCGAGAGCCGGGTTGTCCTCTTTGTCAAGTCCGAAATAATCAACCTGCTTGTCTGCTCCAATATCAAGCGTACGGATAATGACTTTCTTTCCCGCCATACTCTCGGCAACCTGCTTATAGACAGAAAACTGCTGCTCTTCCGTCGGGAAATCTGTATTCTCCAGATAGAGGAATTCGCTTCGGAACAAGCCGATCCCGCCTGCGTCATTTTTGAGCACGGCTCCAAGATCAGAGACATTTCCAATATTGGCATATACATTGATCTTCTGTCCGCTCTTCGTCACATTTTCTTTGCCCTTGAGCGTTTCAAGCAGCGCCTTCTGCTCCAGATCTTTCTCCCGCTTCTCCTCCATAGCCTTTCTGGTAGCTTCATCAGGATCAATATAGAGAGTTCCTGTAAATCCGTCGATGATCGCGTCTTTTCCGTCATACTCCTGACGGAGCGCCTCTCCCAGCCCGATCACGGCCGGTATGTTCATAGTCCGGGCCAGAATCGCGGTATGTGAATTGGATGAGCCATACATTGTAGCAAAGCCCAGGACTTTGCTCTTGTCAAGCTGGACCGTCTCGCTCGGTGCAAGATCGTCCGCCGCGATGATGCACGGCTCGTCCATCTCTTTTATCCCGCCGCTGACACCGCAGAGGATATCCAGCACACGCTCGGAGACATCCTTTACATCCGCAGCACGCCCCTGCATGTAAGCGTCATCCATAGCCGCAAACATCTTTGCAAAGTTGTCAGCGGTTGTAGCCACAGCATATTCCGCATTCACTTCCTGAGTACGGATGATATTTTCAATGGACTCAAGATAATCCAGATCCTCCAGCATCATCTGATGAATCTCAAAAATCATGGCGTTTGCTTCTCCCACATCGTCAAGAGCTTTATCATAAAGCTTCTTTAACTGGGATACCGCCGTGTCTTTCGCCTGCTGAAAGCGGGCCCACTCTTCGTCAACATTGTCAACATGAGTCCTTTTGATTACTTTTTCATTTCTCTGATAAAATAAAAGCTTTCCGATGGAAACACCGCCGAATACACTTTTGCCACTTATCGTAACCATATCTTATAAATTCTCCTTGAAGAATGCTTCTAATTCAGCGATTGCCTTATCTTCATCTGCTCCTTCCGCAGAAACAGTAACTTCCTCTCCGCTCTTAACTCCAAGTCCCATAACTCCAAAGATCCTTTTCGCGTCGGCACTCTTCTCACCTTTCGCGATCTTGACAGCGGACTCATATCCTGCCGCCTGTTTTACGAGGATTCCTGCCGGCCGTGCATGGATTCCTTCCGGATCAGTAATCACATATTTAAATTCTTTCATGGTTATATATCCTCCTTTAACCTTTTAGTGATTCTTTTTTTAGTATATAACACATTGTATGAATTTTCAATCAAGTTTAGCCGGATTTTATGCACGGGAGTTTGACAGTTGAATAAATAAAAAAGTACTTGCAGGCCGCATAAAACCTGCTTTTTTTATGTCAATTTTTC
>CALWFV010000027.1 GCA_944377745.1 uncultured Mediterraneibacter sp.
CCGGGAGCATAGCGCCGTTTGTTGTCAGCAGCCCGTTTCACGGTCTGCGTGTAGTTCCTTGTAAACTGACCTAAAGTGTTTTTTCAATATTTTCACTCCTTACAGTGTTCGTATACGAACACTGTTAATAAAACAATTTTACGCTAATAATAATTATATAGCAATAGAAATTTGGAAGAAAACGGAAAAGCATGAAATGATAAAGTACGACAAATTGTGGAGAACAATGAAGTCTAAGGGAATAACACAATATGACTTATATACGCATTATCATATGAATCGTTCCCAACTAAACAGACTGAGACATAATCAAAATGTAGAAGTAAACACCATAGATAAATTGTGCAATATTTTGGAGTGTAATGTTGAAGATATTATGACACACTATCCAGACGATAATGTCTTTTAGATTTATAATAGCCCTGTAAATATTCTCCGATTTCGATCCGTATTTGACAACACAAATTCTCTTTGCTAGAATAGTAATAGAAAAGGCACTACCGATAAGCGGTTAGTCCAAAAGTCATTTAGTTACAAAAAGTAACCGTATACCTTTGGCGAGGGCGGTTACTTTTTTGTGTGATTTATGTATGCAATCAGAATCGTAACAATAATACTCAGTATCATCAGTACGAGGGAGAGCATTTCAAAATCGCTCATAAGTTTGCCCTCCTTTCCGCAGATTTCTCTTTACAGAGATTTCTATGTAATCAGAGGGTTCAGTCCCTCTGTCGAAGGACTAACCGCCTACCGTTTTTCTAGCAGTGCCTAACTTATTCTACCAAAAGCATTATTTTATGACAAGGGATATTTTAAGGACGGATAAAAATTAAACAGAAAAGATTTCAGATAGATTGAATACCATGCCGAATGATTTCTCCTTTCTGATTTTGATTTTGTACTCATGTAGTCAAAATGTAGTCACATGTAGTCAAACAGACTATGAAAAAATGCCGCATTTTCGGGGATTGTGAGAGTTTCCCACAGGGTTCGATTCTCTCATCCCCTGCTGTCAAAGAGCCGGAAACGCTTGTAAATACACGTTTCCGGCTCTTTTGCTTTATCTGGTAAATCAGAGGGTACCAACCGGGGTATCAAACTGAATATTGCGGCAGGAAAGTCAGCACGGTTCTTGGACATTCCCTTCCGTCACGGTTTGCATCTCGAACACGGCTCATACCCCTGCCCGATCACCTCCTCCCGGCTTCCGGTAAACTCTTCCCTGTTCTTTTCTTTAATATCCTCTGCACTGGAGCAGTCCGGAAGATGGAATTTATGCGTGTTTGTATTGAGAATGTACGTCAGATTTTCCTCCTTCTCATTTCCCGCCGTACTCTCCGCTTCCGTTCCGCCCTCAGCCTGTGTCTTCTCTTCTTCCGTCGTCACCCAGTTGTACCCTGTCGAATAATCAATGGTGATATCCGGCTGAACATTATAGACATAGACGTTGAAACAGATTCCCTCGCCGTCGTCCTCCACGGACTCGGCTTCCATCTGGACGCCGGATGCCACAAGATCCTCCCCCTCAAACACCGGCGTGACCCGGTACATGACATGGTTTTCTGTCTCGTGGACATAATCCGCCACTTCCTCTTCAAAAGGAAGCATTCCTTCCGTATTCATATACCGGGTTCCGGTGATCAGGTTCTCTTCGTTTGCATTTTCACCGGAAAGCTGATATCCGATCAGATGACAGCGGTTATACAGATATCCGCCCTCGACGATGTCATACTCTTCGTTTTCCCACCCGGTAGGCGTCACATCGCTGATGCTCTCCCGCTCTTCCGTAGGCATCAGGTCCTCCCCGACACAGGCCTGGGCCGTCCCACATCTTCCCAGTTCATCCAACTCACTGTACTCCTCATAGGAGACTGTCGTCAGCTCCTCCTCGGTAAAATCCGGCTGATTGTTATTGACCTCTACATAGGGCTCTCCGCTGTATTCCGGTACATCGGAGACTGTCGCATATTCCTGCGCCTGGTCTGACGCCGCCTGTGCTTCCGTTTCTGTTGCCGTTTCCTCCGAGGACTTCGCGGCCACATCCGCCGGATCTGTCATTCCTTCGCAGGCTGTCAGAGTCAGCATGGCAGCCATCGTCACAGCCATCAGCATCTTTTTCATCTGTTTTCCCTTATTTTTCTTATTCTCCCGCATTTTTCTGTTCTCCCCTTCCTGCAGATGTCTGCTCGTGCAAGCCCGGCAGCCTCCTGCCGGGCTTATCGCACAGGAAAACAGCTCAAGATGTATGTCACCTTGAGCTGTATCGCTGCATTTTCCGGCGTTTTCTTTCTTACTGCCGTCACGCGCCATGGCTTTCTGCCCCGGCTTTATCCTTCCATGCTTACCTTCTTCTCGGATCCTGCCTCGGATCCGGTACTCTGACAGGAACGCGTACTCTGACGGGTTCTTTGATCAGTCCCGGGAACAGTCCGTTCAGAACGTCCTTCAGTTTCTTTCCATAATCATTATATAAGATAAACATATAAAAATAATATTTCAGCATATTCGAACCTCCTTTTTGTCTATGCAATGCATTTTAACAGAAGATTCCGAATCTGTCAGTGACTTTATCACTTATTTTAGAATTGTTTATACTTTCTTTATCCATTCCTCACTTTTTTCTCTCATAGAGAAAACGGATGTGCTCATACACTTCATTAAAATCAAGCCTGCAGTCTCCGTCCAGTACCCTGACTGGCAGCACTGCGTCAAATCCGTAGATAGCAGGATAATCCTCCATCTCAAAATCATAGACGATCACCTTTTTCTGTTCCGGATCTATCATCCAGTATTCCCGCACCCCGGCTGTCATATATTTGTGCAGTTTGATGACCGAGTCCCTTCTCCTCGAGGTTTTCGAAAGAATCTCTGCCACAAAATCCGGTGCTCCGTAAACGCAGCGGTTGATGATCTTGTCCCTGTCGCAGACAATGATGACATCCGGCTGTACCATCGTCTTGTCGTCGCAGTCGATCTGCACATCCAGAGGGGAGATCATCGGCATACAGCTTCCTTTTTTCTCCAGCACATGACTGAGCATCTTTCCATGAATAAATCCCGCGATCAGCTGATGGGCGGAGGTCGGTGCGGTCATATTGTAGATCACGCCATCGATCAGTTCCACTCTTATATCATCGGGAATGACATTATAATCCTCCAGATTGTACTCTCCCTGCTTCTTTTTCAGATAGTTCTTCAGAGGTTCCCGAAGCACCATCCCTTCGCTCTCCCCCAGTACCTGCTCAAGCGCCATGATGGTCTCATACCGGGGCGTCAGCGTCACCCCTCCCAGTACTTTCTGGACAGTCCCCAGCGGTACTCCGGACATTTCCGCAATCTGTGCATAGGTGAAACCGAGTTCCCTTTTCCGTTCCCGCATTTCTTTCACCGTCATATCGTTTCCGCTCCTTTCCGCATCCGCGCAGTTTCAGAATACGCTCCGCGCACTGTACTATCAAAACGCTTTCCACCGACTGTTCCATATCTCTGGATCATATATACTGATCATAATACATTTATAACCATTTTTCAATTTATTTTTACATAGTTTATCCATAAAATTTCCATTATGGAAATTTCATGGTTTCTTCCCATATATATAACCACGCTATTTTGCTGTTGCATTCAAAGTAAGAACTCTCTAAAATAAATACGGCCGAGAACAATACACTCAAAACTGATGAAAACAGATAGGAGGAATCTCTCTTGAAAAATATATTTATCGTGGATGACGACGTCTGTATCGGCGACATGCTGGAGGAAGTGCTCACCCGGGAGGGCTATGGCACAGCGCGCGCCTATTCCGGGACCGAAGCGCTCCTTTACCTCTCGTCAAACAGGCCTGACCTGATCCTTCTGGACCTGATGCTCCCTGGTCTGAGCGGTGAGGAACTGCTGCCCCTGATCCAGGGCATCCCCGTCATCGTAGTCAGTGCAAAGGCTGAAGTGAGCAGTAAAGTGGATCTTCTTCTCGGCGGCGCTGCGGACTATATCACCAAGCCCTTCAATACAGAGGAACTGCTCGCCCGGATCACGGTCCAGCTCAGAAAGTCATCGCCTTCTTCCTCCCCGGTACTGACCTATGATGAGATAGAACTGGATACAGATTCCCGTTCCGTAAAGGTAAACCGGATCCCGGTACGGCTCACAAAGACAGAGTATGCGATACTGAAACTCCTGATGCAGAATCCCTCTCAGGTCATCACCAGATCTGTCATGCTCGACCGCATCAGCGAGGACACGCCGGACTGCATGGAAAGTTCTCTCAAAGTCCATGTGAGCAATCTGAGGAAGAAACTGAAAGAGGTCAATGGAAAGGATTATATCGAGGCCGTCTGGGGGATCGGATTTAAACTGAACGAAGATCCCTCCTGAGATATCCGGGCTGAAAATCTTTACTCTTTCTTTACCCTTTTCTTTACCGCTTTCTTAACCCCCGGCGGATAGAATAGGCATCGTCAGATGGAGCGGCGCCGCATTTGCGAACCGCTCTGCCTGTCGGAAAAAGAAAAGGAGGAACCAGCAATGGAATACATTCTTACAGCAGATTCACTGAGCAAACGCTACCGCAATTTCAAAGCGCTCAGCAATCTTTCCATCCATGTCCCGAAGGGCTCCATCTATGGCTTTGTCGGGAAAAACGGGGCAGGAAAGACCACTCTTATCCGCATCATCTGCGGGCTTCAGGAGCCCACTTCCGGAAACTATAATCTTTACGGAGTAAAGAATACAGATTCTCGCATCGCAAAATGCCGCCGGAGGATGGGCGCAGTCATCGAGACGCCCTCCATCTATCTGGATATGTCCGCGGAGGAAAACTTAAAGGAACAGTTCCGGATCATCGGCCTGCCGGATTTTGACGGCATCCCGGAACTGCTGAAACTGGTCGGTCTGGAAAACGTGGGAAAGAAAAAAGCGAAAAACTTCTCCCTCGGAATGCGTCAGCGTCTTGGGATCGCCATCGCCCTCTCAGGGGATCCCGACTTTCTCGTTCTGGATGAACCGGTCAACGGGCTGGACCCTCAGGGCATCATCGAGATACGGGAACTGATCCTGAAATTAAACAGAGAACGGCAGATCACAGTCCTCATCTCCAGCCATATCCTGGATGAGCTCTCCCGTCTTGCCACGCACTACGGATTTATCGACGGCGGCCATATGGTAAAGGAGATGAGCGCAAAGGAACTGGACGCGGCATGCCGCAAATGCATCCGGATGCAGGTATCAGACATCCGGGCGCTCACCCGGGTGCTTGACGATATGGAGCTGGAATACCGGGTCCTCTCCGACACGATGGCAGACATTTTCGCCAGGGTCAATGTCTCAAAGCTCACTCTCGCCCTTGCCGCCCAGGGATGCGACGTCATCTCCATGACTGAGCGGGAAGAGAGTCTGGAGAGCTACTATATCAATCTGATCGGAGGGAAGAGCAATGAATAGACTGTTAGCCGCGAATTTTTCAAGACTGCTTAAGAGCAAGGCATTCTGGGTATGCTGCATTTACGCTTTTGTATATGGGATCTTCATGCAGGTCATGAACTATCTCACCACCACCGCTTCCGGGGAAGTCCCCCTGATCGATAACCTGTTCTTCTCGTTTTCCATTTTTACAGGAATCCTGCTGTCCGCGTTTGTCAGCCTGTTCCTGGGGACAGAGTACAATGACGGAACGATCCGTAACAAGCTGGTCATCGGACATACGCGAGCGTCCATCTATCTGGCGAATCTGATCGTCTGCACTGCTGCAGGAATGATCATGTGCGTGATCAATCTGGCGGTCTCCTTCGCTGTGGGCATTCCTCTGATGGGGTCCTTTGACGCCAACTCCCGGCTGGTATTTGCCACATGCATCGGCATCCTGATCGCAGTCGCCGCATTTGCCTCCATCTGCACACTGATCTCCATGCTGTGCCAGAACCGGGCTGTCGCCGCAGTAATCAATATCCTTCTCATCTTCACCATGCTTTTTATATCTCTCTACATCCGTGCATGGCTGGAGATGCCGGAAACACTTTCTACTCAGTCTGTGGTCATGGACGAAAACGGAGTAAGCTCCGTGACTACGGAAGAAGTCCCGAACCCCATGTATCTGAGAGGAGCCAAGAGAGAAGTCTGCGAGTTCATCAATAACTTTCTTCCCACGGGACAGACAGTGCAGTTTACCAACATGGAGGCGGAAAACGTCCCGCTGCTGTGCGGTTATTCTGTAGTCATTTCGGCAGTCGCTGCCGGAGCGGGCATGGCGGCTTTCAAAAAGAAAGATATCAAATAGCAAACAGGATCGGAGGTTATCATGGAATTCTGGCTGTGCGCCGTGATCGGCATTCTCATTATTGTCATACTGCTGCTGACCGTCAAGGTCTTTCTTCTGCAAAAGTCCGCAGATGAGATCAGAGAAGAGTTCGCTCTCAGGCTCACCGCCGATACCAACACTCTGATCGGAATCTCAAGCCGTGACAGGCATATGAGAAAGCTTGCAAAAGAAATTAATACAGAGCTGAACAAACTGAAAAAAGACCGCCACCGTTTCCAGCAGGGCGATCTGGAGTTAAAAGAAGCTGTGACGAATATTTCCCACGATCTGCGCACACCGCTGACGGCCATCTTTGGTTATCTTGATCTTTTGGAAAAAGAGAATAACACCGGGGACGCCCGCCGGTATATCCGGATCATCCGGGAACGGGCGGAGGCTCTGAAGCAGCTCACGGAAGAGCTGTTCCGCTATTCCGTGCTGACCACAGCATCGAACGGCATGCCTGCCGAACCGCTGGTCCTGAACCGTCTTCTTGAGGAAAGCATCTCCGCTTACTACGGAGCGCTGAAGCAGAACCGGATCACTCCCCGGATCGATCTGCCCGAAACAGAAGTAAAACGTATGCTTAACCTGAACGCCTGCTCCAGGATCTTCGGGAATCTGCTCAGCAACGCCATAAAATACAGCGACGGCGACCTGGACATCACTCTGAAGGAAAGCGGGGAGATCATCTTCTCCAACCATACATCTCAACTGGATGAGGTCCGGGCCGGCCGCCTGTTTGACCGGTTCTATACTGTGGAGACCGCTTCCGCCGGTTCCACCGGGCTGGGGCTCTCCATTGCCCGGGTGCTGACCGAACAGATGGGCGGGACTATTGATGCAGATTATAAGGATCATGTCCTGTCTGTCCGCCTCCTTTTTCCTGACGCCGACCCGCCCGGGAGTTCTGAGTCCTGAACTCCCGGGACATGATCTTGTATCAATCCTGTCCAACTCCCGGGCTGATCTTTCAGGATTCCTCTCCGGTGTCCTGTATCAGCAGGGCATCCAGCTCTTTCATGCCGTCGCCGTCGATCTCATAGTCTCCGCTTTCATTCTTTCTCACATGGAGCGTCACATTCTTTGCCTCCCCGTACATCATCCCGTCATTTATCCCATCTGAGAGCACCTCATAATAGATCTTATAAACCTGTGCCTGCATCTCTTCATCTGTAGGCATCTCTGCCCCGCCCATCACACTGTCCGTCACCTGGTCCGCATACTCCTGGGCTTTCTGGCGAAATGTCTCATATGTATCTGTAAAGAGCGTCAGTGGCTTCACCTTGACCGGGACACTGTAACTTCCATCCTCCTCATGTACCGCCTCCCCGACCGTATAGCTGACGTGTCCCGCAAGCTGTGCGAAGAGTTCCCTGTATTTTGGCTTCAGATCCTCCGGCATAGGGGAAGAGGCGAACTGTTCCATGGTGGCGTCCAGATTGTCCTCAAAGATCTGCCCTGCCTCTTCTTCTGATACTCCTGTGATCTCCACATAATCTTCTGTCTGTTTTTTATACGATGCATCCAGCACCGCCTGCACATATCTTACCGGATCGAACCGGTTCATATACATCCATGCCCCGATCAGCGCAGCAGCGGCAAGTACGATCAGCACAGCCGCCGTGATCATGATCTTTTTCTTCTTTTCTGTCATCTGTCCTTCCTCCTCTTTTCCGTTTCCGGCACACTATACCGTAAGCGATCACCGGCGCAGTCAGTATACCGTACACGATCGCCGGCGCAGTCAGTATACCGTGCGCGATCATTGTATCATCAGTGTACTGAGAAAAATGGAGAAGCGTGTCGGACAGCGATACAGATATTTGTGTATAGAGACAGGGAGAAGATCTGCATCTCCTCCCTGTCCGTTTCAGTCATGTATTCAGTTTCTTAAGACGTACTTTTCTTCATCCGCAAACGCTTTTCTGTCTCTCAGCATTCTTACTGGTCAAACCGGATCCTGATATAGGACTTGATCTCTTCCACACACTTCTGAAATCCCAGCTTGCCGCTGTTCAGGCACAGATCGTAGTTTCTCGCATCCGCCCACTCGTGCCCGGTATGGTATCTGTAGAAATCCCCCCGGTAATTATCAGTCTTCTCGATGTACTTCTGCATCTCTTTTTCATCCATGCTGTGGCGCTCCGTAGCACGGTCCAGGCAGAACTTCTTGTCCGCATGGACGAAGACGCTGACTACATTCGGATAGTCTTTCAGGATATAATCCGCGCATCTTCCGATGATCACGCAGGATTCCTTTGCGGCAAGTTCCTTGATAACCTTTGCCTGGTAATTGAACAGGTTGTCGTCAGAGACAAAATCCCGGTCTTCCGGCGGAAGCAGTTCTCCGCCGTAAGGACGGCTCAGTATCCTGAACCATCCCGCATGGCGGATCTTCTCGTCCGACATGCCGAACAGGCTCTCGTTGATCCCGCTGTCCTCGGATGCCATGCGCAGGATCTCTCTGCTGTAGCAGTTGATCCCCAGGTCCTTTGCGAGCATGGCGCCGATGGTCTTTCCGCCGCTTCCGTACTGTCTTGATACCGTGATAACGATGTTCTTCATAGTGATACGCCCCCTTACTCGCCCAGATAAGCTTTCTTGATCGAATCGTCCTCAAGCAGATCTTTCGCCTTTCCTTCCAGGACGATGTTTCCGGTTTCAAGGACATATGCCCTGTCAGCGATAGACAGCGCCTTTTTCGCGTTCTGCTCCACCAGGAGGACCGTAGTCCCGCTCTCGCTCACCGCCTGGATGATATCAAAGATCTCATTTACCAGGATCGGGGAGAGACCCATAGACGGCTCGTCCATCAGGATGATCTTCGGCTTCGACATCAGCGCTCTTCCCATTGCCAGCATCTGCTGTTCCCCGCCGCTCAATGTCCCCGCCATCTGGTTCTTTCTCTCTTCCAGACGGGGAAATCTCTTATATACATTGGCAAGACTCTCTTCGATCTCGCCCCTGTCCTTCCTGGTGTATGCGCCCATCTTCAGATTTTCATAAACGCTCAGTTCCGCGAAAACCCTTCTTCCCTCCGGCACATGCGCCATTCCCATGGACACGATCTTGTGCGCCGGCACTCTGGTGATATCTTTTCCTTCGAAAATGACCTGCCCCTTCTTCGGAGAGAGCAGTCCTGTGACCGTGTGCAGGATCGTGGTCTTCCCGGCTCCGTTGGCGCCGATCAGCGCGATGACCTCACCCTGGTTTACCTCGAAGGATACGCCTTTGATCGCCTGGATGACTCCGTAATATACTTCCAAATCTTTTACTTCAAGCATTGCCATAGCCGTTTCCTCCTACTCTCCAAGATATGCCGTGATGACCTGCGGGTCGTTGAGCACAGACGCCGTATCACCCTGGGCGAGCACCTCGCCGAAGTTCAGCACTGTCAGTTTCTCGCAGATCCCGCTGACCAGCTTCATGTCATGCTCGATCAGAAGGATGGTCATATGGAACTTTTCTCTCACAAACTGGATCATCTCCATCAGTTCCCCTGTCTCGTTAGGGTTCATTCCCGCCGCCGGCTCATCCAGGAGCAGAAGCTTCGGCTCCGTCGCCAGCGCTCTTGCGATCTCCAGCCTTCTCTGCTGTCCGTAAGGAAGGTTTGACGCAAGATAATCCGCGTGGTCCGCAAGGTCAAATACCTTTAAGAGCTCCATTGCCTGCTCGTTCATCTCTTTTTCCACTTTCCGGTATCCGTGAAGTCTTAAGATCCCCTCTATCGTTGAGTAGTGGTGCTTGTTGTGGAGCCCCACCTTGACATTGTCAAGGACGCTCAGCTTTGAGAACAGGCGGATATTCTGGAATGTCCTGGCGATCCCCGCCTTGCTGATATCGATGGTCTTCTTTCCCGTGATATCCTGTCCGTCCAGGATCACCTTTCCCGCATCGGGTTTATATACTCCCGTCAGGAGGTTGAACACGGTTGTCTTCCCGGCGCCGTTTGGTCCGATCAGTCCGTAGAGCTGTTCCTTTTCGATGGAAATGTCAAAGCCGTTCACGGCTCTCAGCCCCCCGAATGAAATTCCCAGATTTTTCACATCCAGTAATGCAGCCATTATTTTACAGCCTCCTTTTTCTTCTTTCCGAAGGAAAGGTATTTTTCTCTCCACTCAATGGACTTGGGAGCCCAGTTGAAGAGCATCATAAGGATCAAAACGATCGCATAGATCAGCATACGGTAGTCGGAAAGTCCTCTGAGCATCTCCGGAAGGAGCGTCAGGATAACCGCCGCGATCATAGATCCCCTGATATTTCCGATACCGCCGAGAACAACGAATACAAGGATATTGATGGACATGTTGTATCCGAAGTTGTTCGTGTTCGCAGTCAGCGTGGAAAGGTTATGGGCATACAGCACGCCCGCCCCTCCCGCAAGGGCTGCAGATATGGTAAACGCCATCAGTTTGTATTTTGTGATATTGATCCCCACGGACTCCGCCGCGATGCGGTTGTCGCGGATCGCCATGATCGCGCGCCCGTCGCGGGAATTGACCAGGTTGATCACGATGAACAGTGTGATCAGGATCAGGACCACTCCGATAAAAAAGGTAGAATCCTGGGGCGTACCCGTGATCCCCTGGGGACCGTTTACGATAACTTCCCCGTCCAGTTCCATGTTCAGGTCCATGACGTCCTTTGTGGAGAAGTGGAATCCGTTGGCGTCCTTTCCGATGAAGACCACATTGACCAGGTTCTTGATGATCTCGCCGAACGCCAGCGTAACGATAGCCAGGTAGTCGCCTTTCAGACGGAGAACCGGGATCCCGATGATGATCCCGAACACCGCTGCAACGGCGATCCCGATCAGAAGGGCAAGGATGAAACGCAGCGTTCCGTTTTCGATCACATCTTTCATGCATTTGGAGAAAAATGCGCTGGAAAACGCCCCTGCGCACATGAAGCCCGCATGTCCCAGGCTCAGCTCGCCCAGGATACCGACCACAAGGTTCAGCGAAACGGCAAGGATGATATAGATGCACAGCGGCACCATCAGTCCTTCCAGAAGGCTGGAGATGCTTCCCGTGCTGATCAGCGTCTGCATCACGAGAAACGCCACGATAACGATCCCGTAAGTGATCAGGTTGCTCTTTGTATTTTTGTTCATATTCTTTATCTTTTTCATCCTGTCTCTCACCTACACTTTCTCCTGAATCTGTTTTCCGAGTATACCTGTAGGCTTCACGAGGAGCACGATGATCAGAACGGCAAACACCAGAGCGTCCGCCATCTGTGAAGAGATATAGGCTCTTCCCAGGATCTCGATGATCCCCAGGAGAAGTCCTCCGATGAAGGCTCCCTGGATCGAGCCGATCCCGCCGAATACTGCCGCGACGAAGGCTTTGATACCGGGCATCGCTCCGGTATACGGAGTCAGGCTCGGATAAGCGGAACAGAGAAGCACGCCTGCGACCGCCGCCAGCGCGGAACCGATGGCAAAGGTCAGGGCGATCGTTCCGTTCACGTTGATCCCCATAAGCTGCGCGGCTCCCTTATCCTCGGAGACTGCACGCATTGCCTGACCCGGCTTTGACTTCTGCACGAAAGTCACCAGCACTGCCATGATAATGATGCACACCACGATCGTCACGATGGTCACGCCTGAAATGCTCATGGCGCCGTCCGCCAGAGTAACGCCTTTCCATTCGATCACCGAACTGAAGGTCTGGGTATTTGCCCCGAAGATCAGAAGCGCCAGGTTCTGCAGGAGATAGCTGACGCCGATGGCGGTGATCAGGACAGCCAGCGAGGAGGATGCATTCCTCAGTGGTTTGTAGGCGATCCTCTCGATCAGGACGCCGAGCACAGTACATCCCACTACTGCCGCGAGCACGGCGGCAAAGGGCGGCAGACCTGCCTGGGTCATACTCATCAGGGCGATGTAGGCGCCTACCATGATAATGTCTCCATGAGCGAAGTTCAGCATCTTCGCTATTCCGTACACCATGGTGTATCCCAGGGCAATGATCGCATACACACTTCCAAGACTCAATCCGTTAATTAAATACGATATAAAGCTCATAATCATTCCCTCTCATCTATATTGTATAGGTTTTCGAATATCAGCTAATTATAGCATACTCCCGTTGTGCCTTGCAATAAAAAAAACGAGTCCGCTCGGTTTTTATCCGCCATGCGGGAAAGAAAAAGCACTGATGGAAGAGTAACCGAATCTCTCCCGGCAGTGCTTTTATCCGCTAAAACATTTTTAAGCTACTTTTGAATAATCAATAACCGAAATTTCCTGTAATTTCTTCTTGGCATCATTAACTATTCATTCCCGGTATACAGCCGGTAGATCTCCGAATCCACAACCTCCTGTATCTCCTCATACACCGGCTCACTCGCCCGGATCATCTCCTCCCGCACAGAGTCGTCCAGCGTGATGATCTCGGTCCCGCTGTCCCGGATTGTCTGAATCCTGTCGTCGATCCTCTCATCGGACTGCTCTCTCGCGTATCCCTTTGCGACCTCCTCCGCCTCGATCAGGATCTGCTGATCTTCCTCCGGAAGATCTTTAAAGAAATCCTTGCTCACCACAAGGGAGATAAGGTGCGGCACATGATTCGTCTCGACGATATAGTCCTGCTGTTCATAGAGCCGGTTGGACACGATGACCTCATAGGGGTTCTCCTGAGCGTCAATAGTATGCTGCTGAAGCCCGATATAGACCTCGCTGAAGTTCATCGGCGTCGGGTTTGCTCCCAACTGCTGCCAGAAGGCGAGCTGATAGGCGTCTTCCATGGTCCGGATCTTCTGTCCTTTAAAATCAGCGAACTCCGTCACCGCCTTGTTCGTGGACATGACGCGGAACCCCTGATCCGCGTATCCCAAAAGCTCAAATCCTGCTTCCCGATAAGATTCCTGCATCTTTTCCAGGAATTCCGGCTGATCCACCGTCTCCCGGACCGACTCGATGTCGTTGAAGATACAGGGCGCGTCGAACACTGCCGTATCGTCGATAAAGCTGACCTGGGGCGCCGTGTTCTGGATCACGAACGGGATATCCCCGTCATAACAGCTTTCCAGAAGTTCCCGGTCTCCGCCCAGCACACTGTTCGGGTAGACCATGATCTTGATCCGCCCCTCGCTGAGCCGGTCCACTTCCTCAACGAACTTCTCCGCGTAGATCTGTGTCACCGTATCTTCCGGGCTTGCCGTTCCCAGCGGATAGGCATACCTCTGCTCTCCTTCTTCCCCGGATGCGCATCCTGTCAGTACTCCGGCAGCCAGCACTGTCCCCGCCGCGAGGAGTGCTGCCGCAGATATATAGTTTTTCCTTCTCATATAATCCTCCTTCTGTGTGTTCCCGCCGTCACAGCAGCGCCAGGCTGACCGCCGGAACAAATGTGATGATCAGAAGCGCCACAAGGAAATACAGGATCATAGGCAGCGCATGCTTCGCAATCTCCATAAGGGGCACTTCGGTAAGCGAACTTGCCACAAACAGGTTGACCCCGATGGGCGGCGTTACAAAACCAATGGCAAGATTTACCACCATCATCACACCGAAATGGATCGGGTCCATCCCGATGGATTCCACGATCGGGAGAAGGATCGGCGTCAGGATCAGGATCGCAGGCGTCGTATCCATGACCATTCCCACGATCAGCAGGAACCCGTTGATCACCAGGAGCAGGATCACCGGATTTGTAAAGTGTGACAGGATCCATTCACTGATCGCCTGGGGAACCTGCATCAGGGTCAGCACTCTTGAGAACGCGATCGCCGCCGCAAGGATAAACAGGATCGGAGCATAAGTGCGTATGGACTCCACAAGGATCGCCCAGATGTCCTTCACCTTAATCGTCTTATAGACCAGCATACTGATCAACAGTGCATAGAACACGGAAATAACCGCTGCCTCTGTCGGAGAAGCGATTCCTGTGTAGATGCAGCCAAGGATGATGACCGGGCTCAGAAGAGCGAACGCGCTGTCCTTCAATACACGGAACAGTCCCCTCTCATGGAGCGCGCCGACTACCACCATCTTCTTTTCCTGGTCTTCACCGTTTTTCTTGCAGTAGTAGAATGCATAAACCATCAGGAGCCCGCCGATCAGAAGTCCCGGGATGATGCCGGCGATAAACAGGTCGCTGACGGAAGCCCCCGAAGCGGACCCGTACATGATGAACGGGATACTGGGCGGTATGATAACTCCCAGTCCTCCTGCCACGGCTACCAGAGCAGTGGTAAATTTCTTATCGTACCCCATCTCGATCAGGATCGGGATGGTCATGCTTCCTACTGCCGCCACAGTCGCCGGTCCGGAACCGGAGATCGCTCCGTAAAACAGACAGGTCACGACCACGGCACAGGGCATGCCCGCCGTCCTCTTCCCCATGAAATAGGCAAACACATCAAACAGTTTTCTTGAGATTCCTCCCCGGGCCATGATGATCCCGGACAGTACGAACATGGGCACCGCAAGGAGCGGGAAACTGTCAAGTCCTCCCAGCATGGATCGTATCACATAGGTCGCGCTTGCCGTAAACGACGGATCTACCGCCCCGGGAAGCACAGAAACAATCCCAAGCGAGATGGAGACCGGGATCGCGATGACCAGGCACACGACAAAAATAATAAATAAAACAACAGCCGACATCTCACTCTCCTCCTTTCCGGCGCACTGAATTGAACTCCGCGATCCACCTCTGAAGTACACGGATCGCAGAAAGGATAAATCCTACCAGGGGCGCTGCCTGTACATAATACATCGGAATCCCCATAGCCGGACTTGTCTGCCCGTTTGCCACGGCGGACATCAGATATTTCCACGCAAACGGAATCAGATAAAGGAACAGAATCAGTTCAAACGTGTGGTTTACCACCTTAAACATCGCCTTGCCCCGTTTCGGGAACAATGCGACAAACTGCTCAATCTTGATGGAAATACATTTCTTTGTACAATAGCTGACACTTAAAAATCCTGCCCAGATAAAAATATATCTGGTCAGCTCCTCGGACCAGGACAGGGAGGCGCCAAGCACATATCTGCAGAACACCTGCACTCCCATGATCAGAGCCATGGCTGCAAGTGCAGCCACCAGAAGTACCTCTTCCAGATACTCGTCTATCCAGTTTATTGCTTTTTTCATATAGAATCTCCCAATAACAAAAGGGAGACGAAGCGGTGCATCGTCTCCCTCTTCTGTGCTGAAAACTTAATATAAGATGATCGCTGCCACGACCGCGGCTGCCGATCCGATCATCGGCGCCAACACGGATGTGACAAAGACATACCAGTAACTCTCCGCCAGGGAAAGGTTCATCCAGCGCAGCTGCGCCACCATGCCGCCCGCATTGGGAAGAGTGTTCATCCCTGTCGCGCAGGCCGGAGCCAGTCTGTGGAGCGCTCCCGGATCCGCCCCCTGGGCGATGAGCCCGTCGGACAGATGCTCAAAGAACATGGCGATGGCGGAAGTTCCGCTTCCCATGATCCCCGCCAGGATATTCAGTCCGATAAACTCTGTGATGTAAGCGTTCATGTTCAGGCCCAGAACAAAATCGATCACTGCCTGGAAGCCCGGGCAGGACTGGAGCACACCGGAGAATCCAAGAATCGCAGCCGCCATGATGGTAGCGCCGATCCCGTTATCCACACCTTTCCCGATGATCTTCTTCACCCCGTCCAACTGTTTATGACAGGTCAGGACGATCACCGCGGAGCCGATGAACAGGCTGAGAACGACCACTGCATTTGTATCCATCTCCGTAAAGTTGGAGAATATGAGCACCAGCACAACGGCCAGAACAAAGGGGATCAGAGCGATCCCGACCGATGGAAGATCCTCCCTTGTGGGCTGGATCTTGATCGGTTTTGAATCGTCTACAACAGTTCCCTCTTTCACTGCGGCCTTCTTTGCCGCGTATATCATGTAAAAATATCCTACCGCGATGGATACCGCGAACGCAATCCATCCAAGGATCGGCGCGGAACCCATAGAAGTTCCCAGATACTGTGCCGGCATGATATTCGTGATATTGATCGCATAGGGAATCATAGCGGAGCAGGTTGCCCCGATAAATATGATTCCCGGGATCATCCGGTACGGATAACCTGCCTGCTTCATCATGACCGTTGCGATCGGCGCTAGGACGAACAGCACCACAAATCCGGAAACGCCTACATATACGAACACGGTGCTGATCACGGTGATGGAGAGGATCACACGCTTCACTCCCAGCTTTTCCGTAATCACATTGGCGATCGCCTCCGCACATCCCGAGGATCCCATCAGTTCTCCGAACACGGCGCCGATCACCAGAACAAACAGGTTGCCCTGTATGAATCCCACATATCCTGATGCATAGGATGTCAGCGCATCCCACCACTGCATCCAGCTCGTGATGATGATGATGAATGACACCAGGATCGTGGAAGTAAATACATCAAGCCCTTTCCAGATGACAACGATAAAGATCACCGCTGCCGCCAGAAGGCCCAGCACTGATATTATAGTTTCCATTCTTGCCTTCTCCGTCTCTTTCTATTCTTCCCCGACGATGCGGATCTCACGGAATTCTTTCCTGTAAGGGTTTTTTCCGTCATAGAACACTTTATCGATAAAATCGATGCATCTTCTTATGTTGTCATCTGACTTGATCTTCTGCGATCCGTGAGGCTCCCCCTCGAAGAGTTCGAGCTGCACCCGGTCTTCCCCGCATATCGCCTTCACCTTTTCATACATATAGATGGACTGATGATGGTCGATGATCAGGTCATCTGTCCCGTGCTCCAGGAGCATGGGCGGGCAGTCTTCCGTCACCTGGCAGATCGGGCTGACCTTGCAGGTCCGTTCCGGATACTGGATCGGGTTGTAGCCCAGGAGCATGGTAAACAGTGAGGAAGTTCCCACGCCGTCACCTGGCATCATTCCCTTGCCAGCCCCTGTCCGGGTACGGATGTCCTCGATATCCACTCCGAACTGTTCCGCTGAGCAGAGTTCGCTGATGGTGTACCAGGCCAGCGCGCACTGCACCTTTGAGGACGCCTTCAGTCCGACGGAAAGGTCATCATATTCCTCCCTGTCCCCGGTCACTGCCAGAAGCTGCGTCACTGTCCCGCCTGCGGAGTTGCCCCACACTGCAAAACGCTCCGGATCCAGGTTCAGTTTTTCCGCGTTTGCACGCAGATATCTTATCGCCGCTTTCCCGTCGATCAACTGCGCCGGCCACAGAGCCTCCTGCACCAGGCGGTACTCCACCGTAGCCACCGCATATCCCTGTGTGACAGGCTGGCACATCGATTTGACGTAATGGCTGCGTTTATGTCCCATGGCAAATGCTCCTCCGTGAAATACAATGACCAGCGGGAACGGCCCTTCCCCCTCGTCCGGATACATGATATCCAGGATCTGGTTTTCCGACTGATCTGCATACTTAAGATCCAGTTCCACATGCCTGAACTGTGACATGTCCATTTCCGGCTCAGACGCCAGAAACTGTTCTCTGTTATTAAATCCTGCCATTGTAAGCCTCCTTCCGGATTATATCAGAGACTCTTGTGAAGAAGTCCCAGGACTGTCTGCAGATCCTCCGCTCCCATCTGCCCCGGTGCGGAAGCCTTTCCAACCGCTCCGAATGTCAGCGCGGAGCCGAACACCTCTCCGCACAGGCGGCTGATCACGCCGGTTCCAGACATGGACATGGTAATGATCGGGCGGTCCGCATACTCTGTCGCCATCTCCTCTGTCGCGCACAGAAGTGTCAGGACATCCTTCTTGCTCTGCGGCATTACCGCGATCTTCGGGATATCCGCTCCCAGATCCTGCATCTTGCGGAGTCGGGATACGATCTCATCCTTTTCCGGAGTCTTGTGGAAATCATGGTTGGAAGCAACTACTTTCACACCGCACTCATGAGCTGTCTCAACAACAGCTTTTACTGCATCGTCCCCTGTGAAAGCCTCGATATCGACCAGATCGATCAGACCTGTCTTTGCCGCTTTCTGGTTCAGCTCAACATATGCGTCTGTCTCGATCGCTTTCTCTCCGCCTTCTTTGGATGTACGGAATGTAAACAGGATCGGCGTATCTCCAAGCACATCTCTGAGCGCTTTCATCGTCTCCTCTGTTTTTCCGAAGTCAAAGATATCTTCGTACCAGTCCACACGCCACTCGACCACGTCTGCAGCTGTCGTCTTTATCGTCTCCGCCGCTTTAAGGATCTCTTCTCTTGTAACTCCCACGATGGGAACACAGATCTTCGGAATACCTGTTCCGATCTCTACATTTCTTACTTTTACCGGATTCATTCTTATTCTTCCTCCTGTCAGTGAATTTGATACTTTTACGCTGCAGTTCACACTGTACTCAAAGACAGCTGTAAACCGCGCCCTTTTTAACCACAGGAAGGCAGCGTCACGGAACGGCGTTTTCCGCGCCGCTCCGTCATGCTGCCTCTTTTCAGTTCTGTTTATTTAGATGTGTCCGCATTTTTCAGCAGGACTCCGTATCTCGCGTTTACAAAAAGCGCAAGAAGGATACCGATGACTGTGATCACGATATTCATGATTATAACATCGGATGCCGTCATATTGGAAGCCGCTGTCAGGATCGTGTAGTTACAGAGACTGGATGCGATCATGACAAGGCTGGTAAGAGTACCTTTGATCTTCGGGAACAGGTCATTCGCAACGGCTGTCGCCATCTGAAGGACACCGCCTGCTCCTGCGTAACCGATCACAAATGCTCCAACATAGCAGATCATCGGGCTCTTGATCATGTAAACGAGGGCCAGCATCACCAGTGAGATCACCGGGTAAATCACAAGGAAACGGACCTGTTTGAACTTTGTGATCAGGGCGCTTGTGACGAACAGAGCCACCAGAGTACCTGCTGAATAGTATGTCTGCATCATGGAAACATCCTCAGATGCGATGCCTGCAACTTCTGTACCGAATGTCTGCGCACAGTTCAGCCAGAGCTGGAATGTTGCGGTACATGTGAATCCGATCAGGATCAGAGCGATACTCTCTACTGAGAAGTGAGCGCTCTTTAAGTTGCTCAGGAAGGACTCGCCTTTTCCCACGCCTTCAACCTTCGGAAGCGGAGCAAAGATAGCAAGTACACCCAGTACTGCGATCACGATACCGCATACCAGAGGAAGCATCAGGTAAGACATAGATGTTCCGACACAGAGACCGAGGAAGAACGGAAGGAGCAGCTGTGCAACAGAGATGAACAGCTTGATTCCCATCGTTGCGATACCTGTATATTTGTAGATGATCTCTGCAACTGCCGGATATGTAGCTGTGTCAAGGAAGGAGTTCGCGATACCTCCGAGAACTGCCGCCACATATGCGATCGTCATATTCGGTGAGAATGCAATCCCCACGAAGAAGATCACGTAGGAGAAGCATCCGATCAGAACGGAAATCCTTCTTCCGAACTTGTCAGACAGCGGGCCGGCAAACGGAAGAGAGATCAGACGCCCCAGTCCCAGCGCTGCAGCCACTGCAGTAACACCCATTACATCACTCATGCCCCATTGCTCTGCCAGAAGTTCTTTTACAACCTGCTGACTTAAGATGGAGCATCCAATACCATGGATAAAATAATTTAAATAAAGGATCAGTGCACTTGGTGCGTATTTTTTATTCATGATTCTTTTTTCCCTCTCTTTTCTCTCTGTTTATCTTTTAGTCATATTTGATGTCGAGAACTTCTTTCATGTGATCGATCGGCATGTGTTTGCCCGTCCACAGATAGAACGCCGCGTCGCCCTGGAAGAGCATCATTCCGAGACCGTTCATCGTCTTGCGGCATCCTGCCTCTTTGGCCATCTTAAGAAGAGCTGTCTCTCTTGGAGAATAGATCGTATCTGTCACGATCAGGTCCGGGCGGAAGAAAGATTTGTCCGGAACAACTGACTGTCCCTCAAGGGGTTTCATGCCGACACCTGTTGCCTGTGCAAATAGGTAGCTGTCTGCGATCTCTTCTCTTAACTTCTCTTTGTCATCCAGGTCATACAGATTTACAATACAGTCTGTATTATTGCGGATCGTCTCCACTGTCTTCTCCGCTGCTTCCCAGAATTTATCTTTGATATTGAAGATGGAGATCTCTTTCACTCCGTCCAGAGCCGCCTGAACCTCGATTGCCTTTGCAGCGCCGCCGGCACCTGTGATCGTCATCTTCTTTCCGATCACATCAATGTCATTGTCCTTCAAGGACTGCATGTAACCGATCCCGTCTGTGATATGTCCGATCAGCTTCCCGTTGTCGTTCACAATGGTATTGACCGCACCGCACATCTGAGCTGCCGGTGACAATTCATCCAGGTACTGTCCCACAACCGTCTTATTCGGCATGGAAACGTTTGATCCTACCATTTTCAAAGCCCGAAGCCCTTTCACAGCATCCTCAAGTGTGCTGTTGTCTACCTCGAACGCAAGGTAAGCATAGTCCAGTCCCAGTGTTGCGAACGCCTCGTTGTGCATTGCCGGTGAACTTGAATGTCTGATCGGGTAAGCCATCAGGCCGATCAGTTCTGTGTGTCCTGTGATTCTCTCTGCCATGATTTTTCTCCTTTTTGATTACTATTCCTGTTTGTTAAATATCAAACAACCTCTCTGGTTTAATTATACGCAATTACATATTATAGTTCCAATATATCTTTTTGACATTTTTGATAGCTTAAAACTATCATTTGTAGTATAATACCACAAAAGATATTTTTTAAAGGAGCAGTACCATGACACTGAATCAGCTTACTTACTTTCAGACCGTTGCGCGCTGCCAGCATTACCGTCTGGCCGCCTCAGAACTCAACATCTCCCAGCCGTCCTTAAGCCGTTCTATCTCCAACCTCGAGGATGAACTGGGAATTATTCTGTTCGAAAGAAAAGGGCGCACGGTCACGCTCACAAAATACGGGAAGCTTTTCCTTGAGCACACCGACCGCATCCTGTCCGAGGTAAATCTTGCTGAAAAACATATGAAGAAGCTCTCAGGCAAATCTGGACATGTTGACATTGCCTATGTTTTTCCTTTGGCTGCCAGATATATCCCCCACACAGTCCGCCGGTTTCTTGCCAGCAGCAATAACGAAAAGATCAGCTTCAGTTTCCGACAGACCTACACCGCAGAAATGGTTGCAGGTTTGAAATCTGAGCAGTATGACGTTATCTTTGGATCCTATGTGGAAAATGAACCGGATATCCAGTTTGTCCCGATCATGGACCAGGAAATGATCATCATCACCCCTCTCGGTCACCCTCTTGCCCGTAAAAGCGCGCCTGTTCTGAAGGATCTGGAACGTTATCCGCTGATCGGATATGACAGGACCTCCGGTTTGGGGCGCTTCACCAGACGTACTTATGCCGCCTATTCAATCGTTCCAAACATCGTCTGTGAATCACCGGATGAAAACGCCATCGCATCTCTTGTGGCCGAGGATTTTGGTATCGCGCTGGTAGCGGATGTGGATATCCTGGAACATTTTTCTCTCGAAAAACTCCACTTGAGCGACGTCAGCCTGCGGCACACCGTCTACATGGGATACCTGAAGGATCATTATCAGATCCCGGCGGTCAGGAATTTCATTTCTTTTATAAAAAAAGGTTCTTGACATATTCCGCGAAGCGCTGCACCAGGGGCGGCTGAAAGGCGTCCCTGGATCTTGCCATATATACATACCTCTTCTCATGCTGATTGCGAAGCGGGATGATGTCCACACTGAGCTGCCGTAAGACCGGAATCTCGGGCATCACGGCAATTCCGAAATTCTGTGCTACAAGCCCCGCCATGCAGCCGTCTTCCTCGATCTCATAGGCGATCTCCGGCTTCACCCTGATCTGCTCAAACATCCGGTCTACGACCGGCCGAAGACCGCTGTTGGGCGTATAGAAGATCTGGGGATAGACCGCCGCCTGCTCCAGATCTATCGCCTTTTCATAGGAAAGAGGATGCCCCTTTGGGACCACCACGACCAGATTCTCTGTTCCCACAGGCGTAAACTGGATCCCGCTCTCTCTTTCCGCCATGGAGCAGAACCCAATGTCATACTTCTCTTCCTTAAGTCCTTTTATGATCTCTGAAGTGTTGCCCACAGTAAAATGAAATTTTACTCTCAATTCCTCATGCGTTCGGATAAAATCACTCACCAGCGACGGAACAAACTCGCTTCCAAGCGTATAGATATACCCCAGTTCGATCAGCCCCTCCGTCTGTCCTGTCAGAGACCTCACTTTTTTTACTCCTGCATCAAGTGTTTTCATGGATTCATCCACATATTCCCGAAAAATTTTTCCATATTTTGTCAGCGTCACGTTTCTGCCCTGCTTCTCAAACAGCTTTGTCCCCAGTTCCGTCTCCAAGGCACTGACCGCATGGCTGAGAGTCGGCTGGGAAATATCAAGCTCCTCCGCAGCCTTTGTATAATGTTCTACTTCCGCAAGCTTCGAAAAATAATGCAGCTGGTTCAGGTTCATAAAATCACCTCTTTGTATAAAATAGCACAAATCATTAAAATTTTCTATAATTTCATTCAAAAATATGCATTTGTTTTATATAATGGTTTCTTTTATAATACAGCTTGTAAACGGATTGTTAAGCAAAAGACAATACGCCCGTTTTTCAACAACCTCTCTATTTCATTATTTATTAACTATAACCGATATTATTTTCAGGAGATTAGGATTATGAAGAAAGAGTACAGACATATTTTTGAACCTTTCACCGTTCGCCGCATGACGCTGAAGAACAGGATCATGATGACTCCCATGGGGACAAACTACGGCGAGCAGAGCGGAGAGATGAGTTTCCTCCATATTAATTACTACGAGCAGCGCGCAAAAGGCGGCACAGGTCTGATCATGGTGGAGAATGCCAGCGTCGACTCTCCGGAGGGTTCCAACGGAACAACACAGCTCCGCATCGACCACGACAACTATATTCCCCGTCTTTTCAAACTGACGGAGACGATCCACAAACACGGAACCTGCATCGGGATCCAGCTAAATCATGCGGGAGCATCCGCTCAGTCTGCACGTACAAACATGCAGCCGGTATCTGCCTCCAACATCCCTTCCAAAGAGGGCGGAGATATCCCTCGTCCACTGGAGAAAGACGAGATCCTTCGCATTGTAAAGAAATACGGAGAGGCTGCAAAGCGCGCCCAGACAGCTGGGTTCGACTGTGTGGAGATCCATGCCGGACACTCCTACCTTCTCAGCCAGTTTCTCTCGCCTCTGACAAACAAGAGAACAGATGAGTTTGGTGGTTCCGCAGAAAACAGAGCACGTTTCGCCCGCCTCGTGATGGAAGAAGTAAGAAGTC
This sequence comes from uncultured Mediterraneibacter sp., assembly GCA_944377745.1. Lineage (GTDB taxonomy): Bacteria > Bacillota > Clostridia > Lachnospirales > Lachnospiraceae > Mediterraneibacter. The sequence continues at coordinate 23,584 of CALWFV010000027.1, forward strand.
AGGTCGGGCCGTTCTTCCCCATCTTCCTCCGTATCAGCGCCGACGAATTCCTTGAGGGCGGAAATACGCTGGACGACTGCCTTGACTATCTGCAGTATATTGAAAAAGAGGCCGACGTCATCGACGTATCCTGCGGACTGAACGCCTCCATCCAGTACCAGATCGATTCCAACCATTTCCCGGACGGATGGCGTTCCTATATGGCAAAAGCCGTAAAAGAGAAATATAACAAGCCCTGCGTCACTATGGGAAATATCCGTGATCCTCATGTCGCAGAGGATATCCTTGCCAGAGGAGACGCTGATCTGATCGGGATCGGACGTGGTCTGATCGCAGATCCGGAGTGGGTCAACAAAGTAGAGTTCGGGGACGTCTGTGACATCAGGAAATGTATCTCCTGTAATATCGGATGCGCCGGAAACCGTATCGGCATCAACCGCCCGATCCGCTGCACCATCAACCCTGCGGTCGCAGAGGGCGAGGATTACAAGAAACACCCGATCACCAAACCGTGCAACGTAGTTGTAGTAGGAGGCGGTACTGCCGGAATGGAAGCTGCCTGTACAGCCGCCGAAGTGGGGTGCACAACCTTCCTGATCGAGAAGAAGCCTTATCTGGGAGGACTTGCAGCAGAGATCTCCAAGATACCGGATAAGAAAAGGCTCTCCGACTTCCCGAATTACATGATCCACCGCACGAACAAACTGAGAAATCTCTTTGCATTTACGGATATGGAAGCAGATGTAAACTTCATCAAAAGCCTGAAGCCAAACATCATCGTAAACGCAACCGGTTCTTCACCGCTGCTTCCGCCGATCGCAGGACTCCATGAGAACCTCGGAAAAGAAGGAAGCAAAGTATACAGCATCCTTGATATGATCGAACACGTCAATAACAATGACTATCCGGAAGACATGTCCGGAAAGAAAGTAGTCGTTATCGGCGGCGGCGCGGTAGGTCTTGACGTCGTAGAATACTTTGCTCCGAGAGGCGCAGATGTAAGCATCGTAGAGATGATGCCGATTATCGGAAACGGCATCGATCCGGTATCCAAAGTTGACATCAACACGCTGATGAACAAATACAACGTAAAACAGATGCCGAACACGGCACTCAAAGAAGTCCGTCCTGATAACTTCCTTGTGGAGGCAGACGGCGAGCAGAAAGAACTTCCTTTCGATTACGGATTCGTATGTCTGGGAATGAAGGCCGAACATCCGGTGCTCCAGCAGATCAGAGAAGCGTTCGAGGACGATGACTCCATCGAAATCCTCAACATCGGTGACAGCGTTCGCGCAAGAAGAATCATCGACGGAACAGAAGAAGGAAGAAATATCCTCAATACACTGGAGAAACGTGGATATCTTTAAAATGTGACAGACAGTCCGAAAACGGGACTCGAGCTGGGATATGCGTATTCAGGGAGGTGGGGCGGACAGCTCAGGTTCCGTTCCAGAATCCTGAAATACTAAAGCCTCCGAAATCAGGCTAAAAACAAGCTGTACAATGGTGCAACTCGCTTACGCTCAGGCAATCACCATTGTACAGCTTAACGCCTGCTTTCGGGGGCTTAACTATTTCTACGGATTCTTCCAAAGTCACCTGCTCTGCCCGCCCCACCTCCCTGAAAGGCGCTTCCAGCCGGGAAGAGCCGTTTTGGACTGTACATCAAAAAGGGCGGGAGGATTGAGGGCTTCTCGGTTTCTGTCTGTGGGGACGGATTTTTGCAGGGCTGTATATTACAATTCGTTGATGGTTTCTGTGATCGCCATACTGCGTATCCGTCTGGATGGGGCCCGGGCTGCCAGGAGCGCGGTGAAAAGGTTGAATGCGGCGATAATGCAGAGCAGCGGTACGGGCAGGCTCCACTCCGTGCCGAAATACTTCGTGATCAGCATGATGTGCAGGTATCGGCTCAACGCCAGACCTGCCGCGCATCCCACCACAAGACCGGAAGCGGCATAAGTGAGGGCTTCTGCAATGACCATGTTCGTGAGCTGTCCGCCGTCCATACCGACCGCCCGCATGGCGCCGTACTGCCGGATCCGTGCCGTCACGCTCATCGAAATGCTGTTGATCATATTAAACAGCGTGATCATGGCGATGATCGCCAGAAAGCTGTACAGCACGAACTGGGCGGCAAAGTAAGTTGCCCTGTCCTCCTGATTCCCATTGCGCAGATCAGAAAAGATGATATCGCTGCCTGCCAGGTCATTGATCTGACGGATTGTTTCATCCGTCGCACTACTGTCTAATTTGATCCCGATCAGACTGTAAGCCGTTTCGCCCGTAAGCCATTCAAATGTTTCCTCGGAACAGATCACGCTGTATTCACTGGGGAACACGCCGGAAGAAACCGCACAGGTGATCGTCACTTCCTTATCCCCGATCCGAATCCTGTCCCCAACCTGCAACGGGTTGTCTTTATTGCGGATCGTCATGACACTTCCTGTATTTCCATAGACTTCTGAAAGGTTCCCTTCCGCAACGCTGTCTTCTGCGCTGTCCAGCAGATAATCTGTATAGGAGGTCAGATTGACATGGTCGATCTCCTCTCCTGCATCTGATTTTATATCGAGGGAAGCCGCCGGGACATTTTCCATGTATCCCGTTCCGTAGGCTGTCTCCACATGCGGGATCTGACGGATCTCATCCAGAAGGCTCTGTTCCAGCACAAGTGCATTGGCATATCCGTTCAGTGTGATATCCGGCTGCCAGGACCGAAAGGACGGGATCAGCTCATGGGCAAAATCAAGTCCCACTGAAAAACAGAGGAACAGAATAATGCTCAGTGAAAAACTGGCAGTCATCAGAAACCAGTTCTTTTTAGAGGCTGTTGCATGATGCACTCCTAAGGTCCAGTCAACTTTCCCCAACAGCATCTTCGACGTATGATTCACTTTCGGGACCGTCCCGCTGCTTCCGGAAGCCGCCGCCATCGGGGAGACCTTTGCCGCGCGTTTTGCCGGAGCCTGAGCCGCCAGCAGAACCGTCATAAGTCCCACCACTGTGCCGCTGACCAGACCGATCGGGCTGAGGGCGAATACGGGAGTGGACGCAAATTCACCGCCGATGCCGTAACGCAGCAGCGCGCAGACCGCCCAGGTGATGACCGTACCTGCGATCAGGCCGACCGGGATCGCTGTTTTGCACCAGTTCAGCGCCTCCAGCCTTACGAAACGGATCACCTGCTGCCGGCTCGCGCCGATACAGCGCATCATGCCGAAGAATTTTGTCCGCTGGGCGACATTGCTGTTCATGCCTCCGGAGATCATCAGCACCCCGGCCAGCAGCACCAGGACGAACAGGACCGCCGCGATCCCATAGAAATTTTTCACGGATTCACTGCTGCTCTGACCGGCAAACCCCATAACTGCTGTGTTTTCACTGATGCTTTCTTCCGGCAGATCATACTGCTCCTGGATTTCCGGGATCGCATCCGATGCTTTTGCCGCGCTCTGGAACTGTACATAACAGACCGGGGCGGTGTCTGAAACGCCGTTTTTATCCATAAGCGACGCAAAGGCAGATTCTGTCATATAGACGGCGACCAGATAGGTCTGACCCTCATAATACTCCTGATCATCTGATCCGAAGCCGGATACCGTCAGTTCCACGTCACCTGCCGGCGTCCGGACTGTCACAGGATCTCCGCTCTGCACATCCAGCGCAAGCTTCGCGTTTGAACTGAGTACCACTTCTCTGTCATTTTGGGGGAAATCTCCCTCTTCCATGCCGTCTGCAAGCTGAGACAGATAGGTTTCGTCTGTGCCGTACAGAGTGGCTTTTCTGTCGCCAATATACCAGGGCTGGTCCGCATCGAAATTGAACACGGATGACCGGCCGCATGCCGTGACGTCCGGGCGGCTGCCGATCTCTCCGGCAATCTCTTCCGAAATGTTTTCTATCCGGATATGCCAGCTCCCGTGCTTCTCCATCATTGCAGCACTCTCTCCCCGGATCGTCATGTCCGCGGCGCTGAAAATCGTTGTCACCAGCAGAACAGATACCATAATACAGAGGATCATCATCCGATTCTGGCGTTTCCGCACCTTTGCCGAGATCGGGATCAGACTCAGATAACTTCTCATTCCCGGCACCTCCCGAAATCAGTCACCACACCGTCTGACACTTCCAGGATGCGGTCTGCGGTCTGGGCAATGCCCTGGCTGTGCGTGATCATCACAATCGTCTGCTCATACAGACGGGAGGCTTCTTTCAACAGGGCGATCACCTCGCTTGTATTCTGGCTGTCCAGGTTTCCTGTGGGCTCGTCGGCCAGGATCAGGGCAGGACGGGTGATCAGTGCCCTTCCTATTGCCACACGCTGCTGCTGGCCTCCTGAGAGCTGACCGGGCAGATGGCTGCGGCGCTCTTTCAGACCCAGCACGCTCAGCAGTTCCTCCAGATATTTTTTATTCGGCTTCTGATAATCCAGAAGGACCGGGAAAATGATATTCTGCTCCACCGTCAGTTCCGGGATCAGGTTAAAACTCTGGAAAATAAAACCGATGTTCCGACGGCGGAAGATCGTCAGGTTTCGCTCCTTCATCCCGAAAATATCTCTGCCGTCGATGAATACCTTTCCCGAAGTGGGAGTATCCAGTGCGCCGATCATATTGAGCAGCGTACTTTTTCCGGATCCGGACTCTCCGACGATCGCGACAAACTCGCCTTTTGGGACCGAAAATGTGACCTGCTTCAAAGCATGTACCGCGGCCTCCCCGGTTCCGTATGTTTTGGAAATATTCTTAACTTCCAGCAATTCCATTTCGTATAACACCTCTTTCTGTTTTTGTATAGAAAGAGTAACACGTCAACCCTACTGTATTATGACAGAAATCCTACAATTTTGTAGGAATCAGGAAATTGACAGTAAAGGTCGTCCCGACTCCCAATGTACTGTTCACCTCGACCGTTCCATTGTGTTCCTCTATGATCGCCTTTGCCAGAGGCAGTCCCAGGCCGATCCCCTGCTTGTCTTTTGAGAACCGGCTGCGGTAAAACCGTTTGAAAATGTGGGGAAGGTCCTCCGGATGGATTCCGCTGCCGTCATCGCTCACAATGATCTGTACAACGGAGGCAAAAGCCCGCCATGTAATGCGGATCTCTGCCCCCGCCGCTGTATGATCAAGCGCATTTTTTACAATATTGCTGATCGCCTCTGTCAGCCAGCTCCTGTCACAGAACAGCTCAACCTCCTCATCTCCTGACAGGATAAGGGATTTACCTTCCTGCTCCGCCCGGCAGGCAAAATGCCGTTCGATGTAACTCATCATATCAGAAACATTTTCCGGTGACTTTTCAAATACGATGGTTCCCGCATCCAGCCTTGTGATCTTCAGAAGATTCTGTACCAGAGTTTCGATCCGGTCCAGTTCCTGCTCAGAGAGTGAAGTAAACTCCCTCAGTTCAGGGTATCCGTCCACTTCCTCCTGTAAAAGTCCGTTATAGATATTGAGAGCCGCCAGAGGCGTCTTGAGCTGATGGGAGATATCTGAGATCGTATCCTTCATAAAGGTTTTGGCACGTTCTTCATTTTCGGCATGGGCGTTTAAAATCGTTACAAGAGTATTGACCTCATGAAAAAGCCGGTACAGGTCCCCTCCATCATCGCATTCGATACGGGCATTCCGATTCCCGTCAATATATTCACGGATCTGATCAATGGCATCGTTCATGATCCTGCTCTGATCCCTGAAATATCTGTACATCAACGCAAAAAGGGCGCACACCAGCAGCACAGCAGCCGCTGTCACACAGAAGATCGCATATTCCGTTTTCAGGAGGAGAAAGAAGACGGAAACTGCGATGAAGACTGTCACAGCCAGCAGTACGCATAGAAAAAGACGTTTGATCTTTCGGTTTACCAGTATTCTCATAACATACCTCACTCTGTCGTGTTCCACTTATATCCCATGCGCCGTACAGTAACGATCTTCCGAGGATCGGCAGGATCATCTTCGATCTTTGTGCGCAGCCGGCGAATATACACCGTCAGCGTATTGTTGTCAATATACTTCTCATCACAGTCCCACAGCCTGCTTAAGATCTTCTCCGGAGCAAGGACAATATCGGCATTTTCCATGAACAGACACAGCAGCTTGTATTCGCTGGCCGTCAGGTCGACCGGGACTCCGTTTTTGGTAACTTCCTGCTTAAGAAGCTGAACCCGTATGCCGTTCGAGTTCAGCTCTGTACCAGCCTTTGTCTGCTCCTGAGCGAAATTATCACTGCGGCGCAGCAGCGCATTGATCCTGGACAGGAACACAGCCAGCTTGAACGGTTTGGTCATATAGTCATCGCCTCCGATATCAAGCCCCATGATAATATCTGTTTCCTCGTCTGCAGCTGTGAGAAACATGATCGGTACTTTGGAGGACTCACGGATTTTCCTGCACAGGTCAAAACCGGAGCCGTCCGGAAGAGTGACGTCCAGGATCACCAGATCATAGCCGCCCTTCGCCCAGAGCCGCTCTGCCTCCTCTCTGGTCCTGGCGGTCGTCAGTTCATATCCCTGTTTCCTGATCGCAAAAGACAGGCCATTGATCAGACTCAGATCGTCTTCTACAAAGAAAATGTGCTTCATCTGTTTTCACCATCCTCACTGCCACCCGAAAAATGGGTGAGAAAAAGGGACACCGTTTAAAACAGTACCCCTTTTTGTTCATTACTTTTCTAATTCTTTCATTCAGCCGGAATTACAGAACAGAGTACTCTCCATTCTCGATCACAACGACTGTCGGCTCTTTTGACGGCTCTCCGTCTTCGCCCCATGTGATCTGTTTTCCTGTAAGTCCGTCGATTGTAATCTCTGTCATCGCTGTCTTCATAGCGTCGCAGATATCAGAGACGCTCATATCCGGTGTGATGTCAGCCTGCTCTACCGCAGCCTTGATCGTATACATACAGTCATAAGCATCTGCAGCGAACTGGATCGGTGTATCGCCGAATTCTTTTTCATAATTTGCAACGAATGTCTGAGTAGCTTCATCCTCTGCGTTCGGTGTGAACGGTGTCAGGAACATTACGCCCTCTGCAAGGCTTCCGTCGAATCCTTCTACGTTCAGGATACCGTCCATTCCATCTACGCCAAACCACTTCGGAGCAAATCCTGCTCTGTCAGCCTGCGCAAGGATCAGAGAAGCTTCCTGATAGTAGATCGGAAGGAATACAAGCTCAGCGCCTGAATCTTTTGCCTTCTGGATCTGTACAGAGAAATCTGTCTTGCTGTCTGCAGTAAATGCCTCTGCAGCTACAACCTCAAGACCTCTTGCCTCAGCCTCTGTCACAAAGTTCTGATAGATACCTGTTGAATATGTGTCAGAGCTGTTATAGATAACAGCGATCTTCTGTGCAAGAGAATTGTCTGCGATATAGTCCGCTGAAACAGTACCCTGGCTCGGATCTGAGAAACACATACGGAATGCGTTGTCATACTGGATGCTGTCTACTGCTGTTGCAGACGGTGTGAACTGGAACATGTTATCAGCATGAGTTTCCTCTACTACAGCAACACACGGTGTAGATGTAACTGTTCCCACCAGCATCTGCATACCCCAGTCCTTCAGAGTATTGTAAGCATTGACTGATTTCTCAGAATCGCTCTGGTCGTCCTCGAACTGATACTCGATCTGGTATCCGTTGATTCCTCCATCTGCGTTGATCTCGTCAACTGCCAGCTGGATACCGTTTTTAACGGCTGTTCCATAAATTGCATTGTCACCTGTTGTAGGTCCGATACCGCCGATCTTGAATGCGGTTGCATCGGAATCTCCGGAATCACTGCTGCTTCCGCTTCCACTTCCACTTCCGCAGGCAGCCAGTGAAACTACGAGCGCTGAAGCCAGTGCCAGGCTCGCTGCCTTTTTCCACATTTTCATAATATCTCCTCCTTAAAACTAAGTGTCAAATCCTATGTTACCTCTTAAGGAGGAGGTTTGTCAACCCCAAAACAGATTACACTCTATTTTGCTATAACAGTTCAGCCATGCGCTAGGATAAAAGAGGACATGCACGGAAGCTGGCTTACGGGCATGATCTCGTTTATCCTGGCATAGGGCGGACGCCCTCAGCGATGCATTGAGCAGTTGGCGAGGTCTTTTCGAGCCTAGTGCGAAAGTACACAGAGGGGAAGAAGCTGCAAAGCAGCGGATTCGAGCTGCATGGCTGAACTGTAACTGTATATCTCACACCGCATATCTCTCGAAAACTGTAAACGCCTGCGCATCATCGGTCACTGCGTTCAGCGTAAGCGGCGCCGACAGATCCAGGCTGAAGATTCCCAGAAATGATTTCGCGTCAACAACTTTTCTGCCGGAAACAAGGTCGAATTCCCCTTTCATATTTGCAATATCCTTTGAAAATCTCTCCACCATATCATAGTCTCTGAACTGAATACTCATTGATTTTCTCATACACTTTACCTCCTGACAGAAAGAGAGACAATAACCACGTTGTCCTGCTTCGGACTCCCTGTTTATTGTCTCTCTTTTAATATCTGCTTTCGCAGACCGCTTTTTAATATGTACCTATAATAACAGAACATCAGTGATACTGCAAGTTCTTTTTTGCTTTTTTAAATATTTTTCAGAAATCCCAGGTATTTAATCAAAGATTTCAGAATTTTCGACCTTCAGGTCACCCGCAAAGATTCCCGCCGGAACAATGTCAGCCTTTCCATACATGACCGGAACATCGTCTTTTTCGAAACAGTAAACGAGTACACGTTCATTGTCCGGGTCTATGATCCAGTATTCCCTGACGCCTGCACTGCAATATTTCTCCGTCTTTATGACATAGTCCCTTCTCCTGGAAGAAAGTGATACGATTTCTGCCACCAGGTCAGGCGCACCCATGATCCGCCCTTTCTCTATCTTACTCTCATCACAGACCACTGTGAGATCCGGTACCACCATTGTGTCATCATCACAGTCAAGCTGAACATCGACCGGGCCGGCGAATACTTTGCATTTTCCTTTCTTCCTATTAATATAGTTCCCAAACATAACCGTAAGTCTGGTACATATGTCCTGATGGGAAATACTGGGAGACGCCATGTCATACAGAACGCCGTCTATAAGTTCCGCTCTGGTGTCTTCCGGGATCTCCAGATAGTCATCCACTGTATATCTTCTTTCTGCCCGATAAGGAGCTGCATCCTCCTTCACACAGTACAGCTGCCCGGCATCGCCAGTTGCGGTTCCATATGCTGCAGGGGCTTTCGGATATTCATTGCACAGAAGCCTGTAAGGTTTCTCATCCTCCTCGATCTCAGGGAATCTGCCCACCGGAGGATTGAACCGGTTATCCGTATTGTCGTCATTGCACATAGACACTTCGCCGATCAGCACCTCGCCTGTCCCCGGCTTCACGTCAAAATCATGATACTGATAAGGCCACAGCGTAATGCTCTCTCCCGGCTTTAACTCTACCCCGGTTCCCGCCGGAACATAGTAGGAACGGCCGTCAGAATTCACGCACACATCTGTATCAGCCAATTCCTCATTCTCATCCGCATTGTACACATGGATGATCAGTGTACCGCCGCCTCGGTTGATGATATCCTCTGATTTCGTCCAGTGGAAATGCATGGGCGAATGCTGCCCTTCCTTTAACATAAGAAGTTTCTCCGCATAGACCTTCTTGTACTTTGGATCCTTCTGGTTGCCGTTCCGCAGAGTGATAAGGGCAAAGCCCACCTTGTTCCAGTCTCCCAGACCATAATCTGTGATATCCCAGCCAAGCATATTGTCGCGGATCTCGTCATACTCATGTCCTTTTGTCTCCCACTCCGCCGGCGTCCAGTTGCAGAACGGGGGAAGATGGAAGCCGTTCTCCCTGATGAGTTTCTCCATGTCTCTGATACACTGGTTGATCTCTGAACGTTTCATATATGAACCTCCTTCGCGGTTTCACAGTTTTTCTAATCGTATCTCCCCGGACATGGATTGTCAATGTAAAAAACACCTGAAAGATTACTCTCTCAGGTGTCCTAACACTGGCTCCATGAGGGCTGATATTCTCAATTCTCAGCCTCTCACTTATCCTATATCTTTTTCAGCCTTTTACAGCACCGGCTGTCATCCCCTGGATCATAAACTTACTCAAGAACAGATATAGTCCCAGTGTTGGCAGCACACCGATCGCCATCGATGCAAACATCGGTCCCCAGTCTACCTGACCATGTGCCCCGGAAAACATGACAAGCCCTGTCTGCACTGTTTTCTTGGCTGTCTCTGAGATCAATGTCTGTGAAAACAAAAGGTCGTTCCAGCTTGTCAGAAACTGAAGTGTAAGAACCGTCACGATCGAGTTTCCCATAAGCGGGACCACCATCTTTGTCAGACATCCGTAGATACTGCAGCCATCGATCACCGCCGCTTCAAGCATTTCGTTTGGGAAGCTCTCAAAAAATCCAGTAAACATCAGGATTGTCATGGACAAACCGAATACCGTATACACGAGTATCAGGCCGATATGGGAATTCAAAAGATTTAAATTCTTATAAATCTGAAAAATCGGTATCAGAGCAACCTGTATCGGTATCATCAGCCCCATCATAAAATACTTGTTAAAAAAATTTTTCCCTTTCCATTTCATCTTTGTCAGTGCAAACGAAGCCGGAAGCGCGACAACGACAATGAGGATCAGTGAACCCAGGGTACAGATGATAGAATTTTTAAAGTATACCCCCATATTTCCTGATGTCCATGCAGAAATATAGTTATCCAGGTAAAGTCCCTGCGGCAGAGAATATGAGGGGAGAAGAGAAAATTCCTGCGTTGTTTTAAACGATGACAGGATCAGCCAGATCACCGGGTAAATGCTGAGCACCAGCGCGATCCCGATAATAATTTTGGATATGATCTTTCCTTTTCCTTTCTTTGCAGTCATGTACTCATCCCCTTTCCTTGAATATCATTCCGACGATTGACGTCAGCAGGACACATTCCACGAGTATGATCAATGCGATCGCACTTCCATATCCGAAGTTTCCATAAGTAAATGCCTCATCAAACATATACATTGTGGGCATGTAAGTCGTTGTTCCCGGACCGCCTTTCGTAAGGGAAACCGCAGAATCATAAACTTTGATACATCCTGTGATACTGAAGATAAAAGCCATACGGAAGATCGGCTTTAAAAGCGGCATCTGGATACTTCGGATAATCCGGAAAGAGCTCGCTCCATCTATCTTCGCTGACTCCACAACATCTCCCGGGAGATCTATGATCGCCGAGTAGAAGATAAGGCAGTAAAGCCCAACTCCCTTCCATATATCCATAGCGCACAGCGCTCCTACTGCCGTAGAAACATCTCCGATCCATGCCGTAATAAGGAATTTCAGACCGACAATATCAAGGAGCGCATTCAGCAGACCATACTGAGGTGCGATAGCATATATCTTCTGAAACAGCTGACCGACAGCCACACTTGGGAGTACAACCGGGATAAACATGCAGACTCTGACAAAATTTTTGCCTCTCTTCACCGCATAATTGATCAGCATGGCAAGCGCGAAGCCGATAAACACCTGGCCGATCACTACCACCGCAACATATTTGACATTGAGCATCAGGCTGGCGTGCAGTTCAGAGTCTGTAAATAAATTAATAAAATTTTCCAGTCCGCAAAACTCAAAATTAACCCCCGGCATACCGGAAAAAAATGAATAAAACAGCGACCAAATAATCGGCACCACAGCAAACACTGTAAAAAGCAGGATAGCAGGCAGTGTGAAAAGAGCCAGTGCCTTTTTATTGCTTAACACTCTATTCATATTATTATTCCTCTTTCTGAAAAGCAGCTGCTATACTCTTTTAAGGAATATAGCAGCTGCAAGACTACAATATCTCACCTGTTATTCATAAAATGCATCCAGGGACGCACCGTAATCTTCCGGAGTCATTTCTCCAAGAATAAGCAGTTGTGAATTATCAAGAGAAGTCTGCATTGCCTCTGTCTCCATCTTGTATTCTGGCCATACTGCCGCTTCCCCTGCCTCTGCAATAAGGTCCACGACCATCTGCGTGTAGTAAGGCATTTCATGCTCTTCCTTCATCTCAAAACCACTCAGCATTCCCTGTGTTTCCATAGATTTATCACCATATCCGGAGAATACGTACACAAGCCAGTCATTCAGGGCGTCATCATAATTGTTGCTTCCGATCACCCACGCAGTGCCGTAGTTCTGGCAGTAATCGTTCTGGTCTGCCACAGCGTCATCCACAGACGGGAACCCGAAGAATCCAACATTCTCTCCAAGCTGGTTTTCCTCTTCATTATTCAGATTACTGGTTACCCATGAGCCATTGTATTCCATTGCCGCGCCGCCGGTCAGGAACATAGAGTTCATAGTAGAACTGTCGATCGTTGTCACTCCTTCACCCATATAACCGTTTGTATTCAGGTCCTGAACCCACTGGTATGCCTCCAGGAATGTCGGGTCGCTGAAACTCTGCTCGCCTGCATTAGCATTGATCAGAGCGTCAACTCCAAGTTTAGATGTCACATATCCGCCCCAGAGCCGTGTAAAATAGAACTTATCCATACCGTCTACTGCCAGCGGCTGGATTCCCTTGCTCACCGCATCCTCACAGATTGCCATAAACTCATCCATCGTTTCGGGGACTTCCCATCCGTTTTCTTCAAACATCTGCTTATTATACCAGAATCCCTCAATATTCTGTTCCGTGAGAAGGGTATACAGTTCATCTCCTTCTGCAGCCTGAAGATTGATCAGCCCCTGCCTCGTTGATTCACTGATGATATCCTGGATTCCATTTTCCTCAAGGAAATCATCCACGCTGTAGATCAAGCCCTGCTCATAAAACGTACCGCTCTGTGCAGTATCTGTTGCGATAAACAGATCTGGAAGTTCACCAGATGCCGCAAGAACTGACAGTCTTGAAGGCATATCGGTCTGGGCGACCACTTCTATTTCCACCGTAATCTCCGGATGTTCCGCACAGTACTCGTCGGAGAGAGCTTTCAGAGTCTGTGTTCCTCCCTGTACATCCTCGTTCCAGATCGTCATGACCTTAATGGTCCGTTTCTGAGTTCCACTGTCTGCCGCCTGATCCGATGCCCCTCCTCCTGTTGAGCCGCATCCGGCAAGCGAGGCCATCATCGTTCCGGCAAGTGCGAGACTTACTGCTTTTTTCCATTTCATAAGGTTTTACCTCCCTTTTTCTTTGTTACCTATATTGTACCCTCCTGTCGTATTATTGGTAATCCGCCTTTTTTTTGCTTCTTATGCGCTTTTTTATCTTTAACAAAGAAAAGGTGTGTCATTTTTTAGATTTTCTTGCCAAGTCTGCTTCTTTTATAAGTATCCGGAGTCATCCCATAGTACTTTTTAAACTGCTTGTTGAAATATCTGTAATCCAGATACCCTACTTTCTCGCAGACATCCTTCGCCTTCTCGCCTTTTTCGAGGAGCTCTGTTGCATGCCTGAGCCTGACTTGTGTCAGGTAACTACTGTATGTGAGTCCTTCCGCCTTTTTGAACGCAACGCTTAAATATGTCGGGTTCATATGAACCTGTTCCGCAAGAAGGTCCAGAGATATTCCTTCGGAATAATGCTTATCAATATATTTCTTCATCATCTCTGCCGCATTCGGCACTGTGTCTTTCTGCTTTTCCTGCATCAGGTTCAGAAGCATCTCTGCCTTTCCTGCCGTCCACTCCGCGATCATTTCCGCGGAAGACTGCTTGAGAATACCGCTGTAATCAAGCATCTGACCGTCTTCACATATTTCACAGCCTGTTTCTCTGACCAGACTCTGAAGAAGATCCAGCAGTTTCATACATTCATGTCGCATAAATTCCGGCATCAGCTTTCCCCTTTTCAGGGACTCCAGATAAGAACAGATCTGCTTGCGGCATTCCTCATAATTCTGTGTCCTGAAATTAAATTCCAGGGAATACTGACTGTCTGTGATCTTCATTAGCATGTTATTCCCATACTCAACATCTGTAATGCGCACGATCCGGTCCTCTTCGAGAAAGACGGCGTAATTTAAAGCACTCTGTGCTTCGGAAAACGCATGTTTAAGTTCAAAAATGTTCTGGCAGATGCTGCTGAGTCCTGCGTAGAACGAGATTCCCTGCTCCTCCAGACTCTTTTTTGCCTCTTCCATCTTCTCATAATATGGAAATATCTCACACTCCTGATTGAAAAAAACAAAAAATATTTTCTCATCAGCAATCAATGTATATATTTCAAAGCTGTGTCCCTGCACGACGGAAAACGTCATTTCCTGGATCAGGTTCCTGTACTGATCTGATCCATTTCCCGGGTGAAAGACCTGTCCCGCACACATCACAGCGATCTCCGTAGCGTATCTGAGATCACCGTTCTGTTCCAGGAGTTGTTCCATACACTCTTTTTCCATCTCCGCAGGATGATTCAAAATATTCAGGAGTGCCTGTTCCACCAGGACACGGTTCACTTTCACCGCACGTTCCTTCATCTGAATATAGCTCTTCTTATAGTCGATCATATCCTTCGCTTTGCGCAAAGCCTCTTTCAGGTGGCTGACCGTGACCGGTTTCTCCAGATAATCCAGCACGCCAAGTCCGATCGCCTTCTGGACATATTTAAACTCATTAAACCCACTGAAAATAATATAAACAATATCCGGGAACTGCTGTTTTGCCTGTTCGATCATCTCAAGCCCTGTAAGTCCCGGCATCCGGATGTCCGTCAGTACAAGATCTGGCTGTGTGTTCTGGATCAGCCGGAGACCGTCCTTTCCGTTTTCCGCTGTTCCCGCCAGATCAACATCCGGTTCTCTTTCCAGGACCTTTGTCATTCCTTTTAATACAACAGCCTCTTCTTCAATCAAAACTACTCTCAGCATTTTCGCCCTCCATCGGGAATCTGATCACTACCCTTACCCCTTTATCTTTGTTGCTGTAAAAATCAATTCCCGCCTCAGCACCGTAAACGAGCTTGATTCTCTCAACACTGTTCCGCACCGCATATCCTTTCATGATATCTTTCTCGACATTCATTCCAACGCCGTCGTCTTCCACCTCAAAAAACATAAACTTTCCCTGTTTATATATCCTGATCCAGATCGTCCCTTCTCCGATCTTCGGTTCGATCCCGTGATAGACGGCATTTTCCACGAAAGGCTGGAGCAGGAGTTTGATCACCTTTTCATTCAAAAGTGCCTCGTCAACATCGATTTCAACATGTATCTTTCCTTCAAACCTCCTGTTCTGGATCAGCAGATAGCTCTTTACAAACTGCAGTTCTTCCTCCACAGATATGTATTTTTCCCCTTTACTGAGGGCAATCTTGAAAACATCGCTCAGTGCTTTTGTCATATCTGCAATATCATCCGCATCCTCCAGCACGGCCATCCAGTAAAGAGAATCCAATGTATTATATAGAAAATGCGGATTGATATTCGACTGCAGCAGTTCCAGTTCGGCCTCTTTGGTTTTTAGTTCTGAACGGGCGACCCGGTCAGAAAGCGCAAGCTTTTCATTTACCATTCTGTTAAATTCATATCCGAGCTCCCCTACTTCATTCTTAGGATAGCTGTCGTCAAGATACCTCTCTCCCTCTCCTACTCTCACGATGTTATCTCTCAGTTGTGACAAAGGTCTGGTGATCCTGCTGCAGATTACAGATGTAAGTCCGAGTAGAAGGACAAGAGTCAGTACAATACATGCCGTTACGATCGTTCTGATCACTAATGCATCACCCAGGATGTCATCCTGGTGTATTATGTGGACCAGTGTCCATCCCGTCTCACTGTTCTCATATTCCGTGTAATAGTAATCTGAATTATCTTCTCCGATAATTTCTTCCACCTGTGTCTGCGTAATGTCCTGCGGGGCTTCCAGTACGACAAATTCCTGTCCGCCATCTCTTTCATCGCAAACAGCATAGATACTGTTTTCACTTTCATAATCAGGAAAGATCCTGTCAAAAAATTCTTTATTAAAATTAACGATCATCATGCCGATATCTGTCTGTGTTTCCAGAGATTTCAGCAGTTTCACACAGGAAATTTCCTCGGAATCCCCTGTGATCACATTAAAGCTCACAAATTGCTCATATCCTCCGCTTTCTGATGCTTTTTTAAACCATTCACTGGACTGTATTTCGGAATAGTCCAGTGCTTTCATCACCTGAGAACTTCCGGCTGTCATATCAATATAAAAAAGCTTTCCACTGAGATCATAAATGTATATTGATTTTGCTCCCGAAAAACCCGTAATATATTTTTCCATTGCTGAGTCTATATTTTGAAAGGTATTCCCATTCATATATCCCCCCGCTCCCTCACTCATATTGCTTTTAACCAGTTCTCGCTGAAGCACTGAATCGGCCAGAATACTTCTTGTAATATCCCTGCAATAGTCAAGCTGATCATCCAATACCATACTAGAAGATTCAAGGATTTTTGTATAGGACGCCATATTCGATTCAACCAGAAGGCGGCTTACCATATTATTCAGCACTGCTCCCAAAAGGAACAGACACGGAATCACCACAAGGATCTGCATAGCTATCAACTGATTTCGTATTGTTTTCAGATTGATAACTTTCAGAAGTTTTTTCATTACATATCATCTCCATTTGCTGCATCTTTCTTTATTTTTGCAGTAAACTCATAAAATTTCAAGATTTACTGCCACAGAATTTTTAATCTCATAATGATCTTCTGCTATTCAAAACTGTAAATAAAAGAAAATAGCACTATGCAATTAAGGGATAGACATTTGCCTATCCCTGTAGTCCACATATTGATCTGAATCTGCCGGTTTTTCACATGGTTATCTCACATTCTATCCACTCCCCGGGTACGATCCGCCTCGTGTTTTCTCCCAAAATAAGCGTACCTCCGCTGCATTCCGTCCTCACTTTTACCCGCCCCTCTGTAATCTCTATGTCGATCACTCCTTTCGGCAGTGGGACGCTGCCCCTATAATTCCTGAATATCCCTGCCCTGGGCTGTACTTCAAAGGATTCATAGGCAATCCCGGTATTTTTTACCCCTAGAATAAATCTTCCTATAATATAGATAACGCTGGCGCTCCAGGCATGGCATAAAGACTTTCCATAAGGGCGGCCATACATTGCGTAATGTTCTATGCCTTCCTCCTCCGGGTCATACAGTTCATAAAGGGTAGTCGCCCCAAGTCTTATCATTCCGCCGTAATAATCAAGAATGTGCTCCAGACATGTCACGTAATCTCCCTCCAGGCACATCACCTTATTTTCATAAAATTTAAAATAGGGGGTCGTTATCGGCTGTACATTGTCATTACATATAACATTTCGATAGATTTTGTGTTTTCTTTCCTCGGGAAGTTTCAGATACAGGTATGCCAGAAGGTTGTTCTGCCGTGTTACATTTTCCCTTCCTGACTCAAAACTGTCTATGTATGCTCCGAGGCTGTCCCTGTAGAACTTCTCTTCAATCTTTGCTCTGAGTTCAGAAGCTTTTTCCTCCCACTGCTCCGTTTCCTCCACATTCAATGTCCTGCCGATCTTTGCATAACAGTCCATCATCTCTGCCAGAAGTATCTGTTCTCCGCATACTGCGCCGGTCTTATCCATTGGGCACCAGTCAATAAACACCCAGTCACCGTTTTTTCCCCGGATAAACCCGTCATCATCACGCCTTCCCTCGCAAAATTCTACATGTGCAGAAAGCTGTGGATATATCTGTCCCAGAAATTTCCGGTCTCCGTATGTTCTATAATACTCCCATATACTGATGACCCACATAAATGTGTAATCCATGATCGTATTAATGTAGGATACAACCGGGAGTCCCCCTGCCAGAGCCGTCAGGGTCCGTTTCTCAAGATTTTGATCCATAAACAGATAGTGATCCACAAAGAGGCTCTGATAAACATCCGCCGACCAGACCCACCGATCTCTTTTTATCCCATCCAGAAAAAATTCCCTTGAATTCAGATGGAATGTATAAGCGGCAGTTTTCCAGATCTTGTCCATCATTGTTCTGTCTGATGAAAAATTTCCCCGGTATATCAGCGGAAGCATCTCTGCCTCGACCCTGAGTTCCACCTCAGGATCACTCACCCAGACATATCGAAAGGCCGATGCCGGAAGGCGCAGATGTCCATTTTCCGGAACCTTTCTAAAACGGACGACGCTCCACTTCAGATCCAGTGCCTCCGCCTTAGATTCCCCAAAGGAAACCATAACCGGAACCTCTCCTGCATTTTCCAGTTCTGCAACTCCGAAAAGTTCTCTTCCAAAATCATAAAGACACCCCTCCGTATAAAATGACTCCAGTTTCTCAGACAACGGATCTTCCATATTTCTTGTTCCGCAGACCGGCATACAGCAGTATGAAGCAGCAGGCTTTTCTTCTCTATACTCAAAGCGGAATACATCCGGTTTCTCCAGCCCTGAATTTAGTTCCCTGTAAAACCCGACAGGTTCCGCTATACCGGACAGATCATCTGCCATCCATTTATCATCTGTTTCCACAACACCTTCCACGTACACGCTCGGAAATGTTTTATTATTCAATACCCGGATCTCAATCATAAATTCTCCCTCCGGGATCTCCAACGTTTCCGGATTGCCACATTTGATCTCGTCATTCCCCGGTTCATTTCCGCCAAATCCTTCTTTAAACAAAGAAACAACATAATCCCCACATGCGTATATATTGATCTTTCCGCCCTTTGTACTGATTTTCCTTGTAAAACGAACTGAACACTCCGGACGGTAAATCTTCCATACAGGAGGTTCAATATGACCATATGCCTGTCTGCTGCTGTGTACTAAAATATTATGATATTTCTCGTAATCTCCAAATTTCCATATCCAGTATGCCATAGATCATTCTCCCTGCTTTTTAATTTCAGATTCTTTCTTTTCCCTTTTGCTGTTGCAGCTGTTCCCAGAAGCCAATACCACGCTCTACCCACCCTTCCAGCGATGTTCCATCTCCAAGGCCAAAACCATGTCCGCCGGATTTTCCGATTTCAAGCTTCGCCGGAATATTTTTCTTGCTGAGTTCACTGTACATCTTTCTGGAATTTTCCGGATCAACCATATCATCGTCCTCTGCCGCAACTAAATAGCATGGAGGATACTCTTTATCTAATCTGGTAATCACATCATATTTTTCTACTGTCTCCCTGTCTGCGCCCCTGCCAAACATTGTTTCGATCAAATATGTCTCATTCTTTTCCAATATATCTTTCAGATTTAAAACGGCATAAATACAGAAAAGAACATCCGGTTTCTTTAAACCATATTTCTTGTATCCATTCTCCGCAATTCCGAATTCAGCTGTCAGATTACCACCTGCTGAAAAACCTCCGACAGCATAATCGTCCTGTCCCAATCCCAGTTCATCTTTTCTGGATGATATAAACTTTACTGCCGCTGCAAGATCCTCAAGAGCCATGGGCAGAACCTGTTCATCCCAGCTTTTCCATGTACGATAATTCAGGCAGAATACCGGATAACCCATTGAGGAAAATTTTGCTGCTACAGGAAACGCTTCAACGATTGAACAAACTGCATGATAAGCTCCTCCCGCGCACAATATAACAAAAGGCTTTTCTTTTTCACCTGGAAAGGCAATGAGTTTCACATCCTTACGTGTCGGATCAGCTGCTATCTCATCCTGTGAATAAACAGAATATACACAGTTTTTCCCATTCTTTCCATTTCGGATCAGTGCCTCCACTCCATAGATCATACACTGGGGATTCCAAGTATTGTACTTATCATTCAGATCCTGAAAAGTACACCCTTCCTCATCCTTTTCATTGCCGTCCCGCCGACCTGTAAAATAGTCTGATACCTGAACCAGTTCCGGGATTTTCTTTATCTCGTCAATTTTCATATCTTTTGTCAATCTCATAAGAACACCTCGCTTCATAAATTTAAATCCTACTTTTTCATCCTACTCCTTCCATCTCGTCTTTCCAATGGTTATATGTAACCAGTGTAGCTATCACTTTTTGATCTCTTCTGTTATAATAAAACAAATCTGTTTACCGGAGGTTTTACTGCAAATGAAAAACAGCATCATAATAAACTTTTTGCTTGAAATGAATGAGAGTGAACGGTTTTATAAAGAATATGATACAGCTGTAAAGAACGGAACTCTTTCCGCTCTTCTCTCAGAAATCAATCTGGAAGAAGCGGAAAGACTTTCATTATTAATCCCTGAGCTTGGTCGTGTCAATCCCGCTTCGCTCTCAGACAGCTATATTACTAACGCTCATTTACCCTACCGGACCTCTGTCCTTATAGAGAAACACAACCGTTATACACCTCCATTTTTTCATACCCATGAATTTTTTGAGATTATCTATGTTGTACAAGGAATAGCTCAGCATCAGATTTTTAAACAAAATCTTCCCCTTCATAAAGGTGATCTTTGTCTTGTCTCTCCGTCGGTATTTCACTCAATCTATGTAGATGATGACGATAGTATCATATTAAATATTATGATCAGCAGGAAAAGAATCGCTGACATTTTCTATAATACACTGCGGAGCAACAGTGTTATTTCCTCTTTTTTTAACAGCAGCCTGTACATACAAGGATACCAGGATTATCTTCTGTTCCGCACTGGAGACGATCTGGACATTCAAAGCGAAATGCTCAGCCTGTACTCAGAACAAATGCAGATAGACAGTTATACTGACAATATAATAAGCGGAATGTTAATGGTGGATTTTTCCCGGCTGGTACGCCTATATCAGCGTACTGTTGAAACTGCGCCATCTGCTCACCAGACAGAAATTTATAAAAATCTGATTTCATACTTGATGGAAAATTTGAATACTGTGACTCTTCACGACGTGGCTGAACAGATGAACTATTCTACTGCATATTGTTCCCGGTATATCAAAAGACTGACCGGTTCCAGTTTCACAAATCTGCTTCAATCCCTTCGCTTCAACCGGGCGTGCACAATGCTTGAAACTGGAAATATGAGTATTCAGGCGATCAGCGAACAGCTTGGATATGAAAATCCAGAAAACTTTATGCGTGCTTTTAAGAAGAAATATCATATGACACCGTCAGAATATAGATTGAGTAAGAGAGATAATTAGCGATTTTCCCGCTCAAAAGTTATATTTATCAAAAAAACACCTGAAAGATTACTCTCTCAGGTGTCCTCTCATTCCATATGTAAATATTCATGTACCTTCAAAACCACATACAAAGAATCAACTCTTTCATCCATCTTCACCTATTCCGCTTTGGTTATGCCCTCGACCTATTAGTAACAGTCAGCTCCATGCGTTACCGCACT
>CALWFV010000028.1 GCA_944377745.1 uncultured Mediterraneibacter sp.
AGCTCTTGATGGGGATTTTTCCAGAGCAAGATCCACCCCGTAATACACTATCGTGTTTTCCTGTGTAGGGCTCTTGCTTGGGATTTCGATTCCCCATACCCTCGATGATCTGCCGATTTGGCAGATATTGGCGTCCACTGGAAAGTGGGACGCAGCACAAAAGGTAGATTCCGGCAGGACTGCCGGTTCTCCCATTTGTGATGTTACTGAAGTAACAGAAAAGAGAAGAAAGGAGGAGCCATGAGAAAAAAGAGATTAGAACGGGAACTGAACCATCCGCATTTTGTCGGAGTCCGGCTTTCGGATATTGAGCTGGAACTTCTGGACAGGAAGGCAGAGATTCTGGGGGTGTCCAGATCCGAATGCCTGCGGAAATTGCTGGTGGAAAAGGAAATCGTGCATCGGGTAGAAGTGGTCGCCGATATGGAAGAACTCCGAAGGTTGGTAGGCGAGTATGGAAAGATTGGTGTGAACCTGAATCAGATCGCACGGTACTTCAATACGGGCGGGGAACGTTCGCTGGCAATGGAGGATGAAATCCGTCACTGCATTGCGGAATTGTTTTCACTCAGGGAAGAAGTGTTGAAAATGGCAGGGGATTTTGAACGGGATTATCGGGGCAGTTAAAGTAGTCCAGATGAATTGTTCCAAAATGATACCGAAACACGACCAAACAGCGTTTTCTGCCGTCAGACAGGATAAATCCTAGGCAAATATATTTAAGGTCAAAAAAGCCTGCCGTAAAGGGCAAAAAATGCAAAAAATGATACCGAAACATGACCATATTTCGCTGTCCTGTGCCGGACACTGGCAGGATGGCAGAGAGGAGGAATGTCTGTGCCGAGAATGAGCAAGAAAAGAAAACAGGAATTGGTCTTTTTTCTCAATGAAAGAAGGCGCATCGCCCACAATGACATCTGCCGGAAATGCGTCGGAGACTGCAAGCAGAGTTTTCGGACTGTGATTGTCTGTTGCCCCTGTTATGAATCCAAGCGAAGCCGCCGGCGGAAAATCAGACAGAAACAAAAGGATGGATGTGAAGAATAGAAACCAGATGGAATATTTGACAGAGCGTACCCTGATCAGGGATTTCATTCCTTACCCACGGTTTCTGTTGGATATGAACCTGACTCAGACAGCCAGGATTTTGTATGCCCTGTTGCTGGATCGGTCCAAGATTTCAAGGAATAACGGATGGAAGAATGAAAAAGGGTATATTTACGTGATTTACCCAATCATGGATTTGGCACAAGTGTTGGTAAAGAGTCATATGACCATTAAGAAAGCTTTGAATGAACTGGAAGATGCCGGACTTTTAGAAAGACAAAAGCAGGGATTTTCAAAGCCCAATCTGCTGTATGTCAGAATCCCGGCAGAGGGAAAGAAAAGTGTCCCTGTGAAGGAAAGAAAACTATCCCCCATAGGGAAAGAAAAAGATACTAATGAGGGAAAGAAAAGTGTCCCTGTGAGGGATAGAAAAGTATCCCCTAATAAAATGAGTAATAGTCAAATGATATATAGTCAAATAAATAAAGAGAGAGAAGCGCACTCTGCCTATGGCAAATATCACAATGTGTTTCTCTCCGAAACAGAATATGGAGAATTGAAACAGGAGATCCGGGAATTAGACAGGCTGATCGAGGAACTGTCCAGTTATATGCGTTCCAGTGGAAAGCAATATGCTGATCATGCTGTTACCTTGAGAAGATGGGCAGAACGGTCAGCCCCGGTAAAAAACATTCCGGATTATACCTGCAGTGAGGAGGAAAGTCTATGAACAAGATGGTAGAAGAAACAGTAAAGAACATGATGCAGCCGGGAGAAAGAACCAGGGAGGATTACATCGGAGAAGACGGGCTTCTGTATTGTGGACAATGCCATGAAACGAAGGAGGCTTATTTCGATCAGGAAAAAGTCGGAGTTTTGGGAATAAAAAAACATCCGCGTGAATGTGAGTGCCAGAGGCAAAAGAGAAAAGAAGAGGAACAGTACCGAGAACAGCAGCGCCATGAAGGTGTAGTCAGAGAATTGAAGGAACATTGTTTCTCGGATAGATCCATGAAGGAATGGACATTTAAGAATGATAAGGGGCTTTCCGGAAATACCGTGCTTGCAAAGCTTTATGTGAAAGACTGGGAAACAATGAAGGCGGAAAATACAGGCTGCCTCTTCTGGGGAGCAGTGGGAACCGGGAAAAGCTTTCTGGCGGGCTGTATTGCCAATGCACTGTTGGAACAGGAGATAGCGGTCCGTATGAATAATTTCGCGGAAGTGCTGAATGATCTTTCTGCTAATTTTTCAGAGAAGAATACATACATAAAAAATCTGTGCAGAGTACCACTGCTGATTCTGGATGATTTTGGAATGGAGCGGGGGACAGAGTACGGACTGGAACAGATCTATGCGGTGATCGATGGCAGATATCGGAGTGGGAAGCCCCTGATTGCGACGACCAATCTGACACTGCAGGAGTTAAAGAATCCGCAGGATACAGCGCATGCCAGGATTTATGACCGGCTGCTGGAGATGTGCGTGCCGGTTCAGTTTAAAGGGGAGAGTTTTCGAAAACGTACGGCTCAGGAAAAGCTGGGGCGGATGCAGAAAAGAATAAAGGAGGAGATGAGGTAAATGAGACAGACAAAAGAAAGAGAGAGCAACTGCCGTCTGGCAGTAGATATTGAAGGTCTGGCTGCTATGCTTTCCTGCGGACAGATGACTGCAAGGAAGATCGGGGAAGACGCCGGAGCTCGGATCACCATCGGCCGCCGGGTATTGTACTCGGTCCAGAAGGTGGAAAAATATCTGGAAGCAATAGCGGAATAGAGGAACACGGATGTGCGTGGGGATGGTTTTGTGCTATACTTTTCATAGACAGGACAAGACCATTCTCCACAACAGGGAGGTGTGAGTATTACAGAAGCAACAGTTCAGCACGCGCCATTCGCAAAACCGCACTACGTGCTAATGATGGCTGCCGCCATTGTTTTGCTCATTCATAGGCGCTCATCACATCTGGATGTCAGTCACCGGATTTTTATGCAAGCATAAATCCGTCTCCTGACACCAGACGGCTGAACTGTTCCAGAAAGGAATGGTTTTGTGGCAAGAAAAGACAATAGAGGAAGAAATCTGAGGACCGGGGAATCCCAGCGCAAGGATGGACTCTATATGTACCGGTACAAAGATGAACGGACTGGCAGACGCCTGGCCGTTTACTCTCCGGATTTGGCTGAACTCAGGAAAAAAGAAAAAGAGATTGAGAAAGACCAGAGCGAAGGAATTCTGACCGATACCCAATGCAAGAACATGACTCTCAATGACCTGTTTGAGATCCACATGGATACCAGAAAGCTGGCGGAGAGTACACAGGCCAATTACAGAAGGATGTGGAACAGTCTTGTGAGGAATGAACTCGGACAGATGAAAGTGGTACAGGTAAGACCATCTCATGTACGCCTGTTTTATTCCCGGCTGAGCAAACAGAAATATTCCCACAGTACCATCAAGTTTCTCCATAATATGATCTTACCGAGCTTTGAGGTGGCTGTAGATGATGATATCATCCGGAAGAATCCGGCCAAGAGAACGCTGGGAGACTATGGAGAACCGGAAAAGAAACGCACCGCCCTGTCCTTTGAGCAACAGAAAAATCTGCTGAACTATGTAAAGAACAGTGAGGTATTCCATATCTATCTGCCACTTTTGCAGGTGATGATTGGAACTGGGCTCCGCTGTGGGGAGCTGATCGGACTCACCTGGAAGGACGTGGATCTGAAGACCCGGACTGTATACGTGAATCATCAGCTGATCTATAAGAACTATGGAGACGGGTGTGATTTTCATGTGACCATGCCGAAGACAGAAGCCGGGATCCGGGAGATTCCAATGAGTAAAATGGTGGCAAAAGCCTTTGAGACCCAGAGACGGCTGAATTTTCAGATGGGGATTCCCAGGGATGTGAAGATCGAAGGGCTTTCGAATTTCGTATTCATGAGCAGGAGCGGACGCCCTATGATGCCGACTACCGTGAACTTTATTCTCCGGGATATTGTGAAGGCGTATAATGAGGAAGAAAATGAGCGGGCAAAGCGGGAGAGGAGAAAGCCAGAAGAGCTACCGCACATCTCCGCCCACATTCTCAGACATACAGCCTGTACCAGAATGGCAGAGACGGATCTGGATATGAAGGTCGTTCAGTATGTGATGGGACATGCGAACATCAGTGTCACGATGGAAGTTTATAACCATATCACAGACCGCTCCAGGATTGAACGAGAGATCGCAAAGATGGATCTAGTACAGATTATGTGATGAGGATTTTTGTCTCGGCATAGGATTTTTTAAGGGTATAATGGTGAAAAACATGAAAAAAAACGGATTTTTCTGCTTTTGATGGTGTAGTAAATTACCTCAGATTTCCTTGAATTTACAGGGGATTTTGGAGGTCCCCGATTCTGAAATTGGTGTAGAAATGGTGTAAAAATGGTGTAGTAAGCCATTTTTTGAAAAAATCGAAAATTGGGAAAGCCCGAAAAAGCCCGTAAAATCAAGCTTTTTTGAGGTTTTCCCAAAAAAATATTAAAAAAATTAGCACTCACCTCTTGACAGTGCTAACAATCAAGTGCTATAGTACAACTAGAACAAAGGAAAAGGAATAAAAAGAACAGAACCGACGGATTCTAATACGAAAGCTGTTCTGACAAAGTTCCGGATCCTGTGGTTCCCTGAAACCAACATCTGCGACAAAGTCGAGGGTGCTGATAAGGCTGTGTAAGCAGCCCATAGATCAATTCAGAGAATATAATTTTTGGAAGGAGAAATGACTTATGTTAATGCCTAGTATTTTTGGAGAGAATTTATTTGATGATGACTGGATGGATTTCCCGTTTGACAGATTTGACAGAGAGTTCTGGGGAAAGAAAAATCCGCTGTACGGTAAGAATGCAAAGAACATGATGAAGACAGATATCCGTGAGCATGATGCGGGATATGAACTTGATATCGACCTTCCGGGATTTAAGAAAGATGAGATAAATGTAGAACTTGAAAACGGTTACCTGACGATTTCTGCTACAAAAGGTCTTGATAAAGACGAGCAGGATAAGAAAGGTAAATACATCCGTAAAGAGCGCTATGCAGGAGCAATGCAGAGAAGCTTCTATGTAGGTGAGGATATCACACATGAAGATATTAAAGCGAAATATGAGGACGGTATCCTTAAACTGAGTATCCCGAAGAAGGATCAGCAGGTTGTTGAGACAAAGAAACATATCGCGATCGAAGGATGATCTAAATATAGATAAGCAGGAAGGACCCGGCGCCGGAAGGCGACGGGTCCTTTTTGCAATCGTCCTTTTTCTTCAAAAGTATTCCATCTTTTTTTATTTCTGATATAATGTTCTGCGGTATGAGAGTGACAGTTCGCAGCTATGCTGCGGGCTGACCGCGGTATCGCGGCGGGCGGGGGACGTTCTTTCCTGCCTGATCGAGAAAAGAGAGGGTACTTAAAGATGAAAAAGACAAATGATTTCGGCAGGGATTCTATCCCCCTGCTTGTGTTAAAAACTTCTGTTCCGTTCATGTTTGCGCAGTTCGTGAACGTGCTGTACAGCATTGTGGACCGGATCTATGTGGGAAATATCCCGGTCACCGGGGCGGATGCCCTGGCGGGAGTGGGCGTCTGCGCGCCTATCGTTACCCTTTTATCTTCTTTTGGCACGCTGTTTGGAGTGGGAGGATCCGTCCTTTTCTCTGTCCGGCTGGGCGCCGGGGATGAGAAGGGAGCGAAGCGGATCCTTGCCAACAGCTTTACCATGATGATTCTGACGGCTGTGGCTCTGACCGTGGTCTTTCTTCTGACGAAGGATCAGCTTCTGAACTGGTTCGGCGCCAGTGAGATCACCTTCCCCTATGCAAATACTTATATGACGATCTATACGGCGGGGACGGTCTTTGCGCTGATCTCCATGGGAATGAACTTCTTTATCACCGCCCAGGGTTTCCCCATGCTCGGGATGACGACCACGCTCATCGGCGCGGTGATCAACATTGTACTGGATCCGGTGTTCATTTTCCTTTTTGACATGGATGTGGCGGGTGCTGCTCTCGCTACTGTGATCGCGCAGATGTCTTCCTGTGCTTTCGTGCTGCTGACGTTGAGGAGAAAGAAGATGCGGGTTCCCCTGGGGGTGGTGAAGCCGGAAGCTTCGGTTGGAAAACAGATCGCGAAGATCGGGTTTTCGCCGTTCATGATCTCGGCGACGGACAGTATCATCATCATTGCGCTGAACGCGGTGCTCCAGTTTTATGGCGGGCCGGAAAACGGGGATGCGCTGGTGACCGCCGCTACCATTGTGCAGAGTTATATGCTCCTGATCACGTCGCCCATGCTGGGGATCACAAGCGGCTCTCAGCCTCTGATCAGCTATAACTACGGGGCGAACCGCCCGGACCGGATCCGGAAGACCTTTTTCTGGGTGTTCATGCTGTGTTTCTGCTTCACAGCGACGATGTTCCTGATCTCCAGGATCATGCCCCAGTATTTTGTCCGCATCTTTACGGATAATCCGGAGTACGGGGAACTGGCAGTCTGGGGGATCCGGACCTTTACGCTGATGATCGTTCCCTTAAGTTTCCAGTATGTGATCGTGGACGGGCTCACTGCCCTGGGAATGACCAGAATTGCTCTGACGATGTCCATGATCCGCAAGTCTCTGTACTTTGGGCTGACCTGTGTGCTGCCCCTGATCTTTGCGGCGAAGAATGCGTTCTATGCGGAGCCTCTGGCGGACGGGACGGCGGCGGCCCTGTCCTGTGTGATATTCTTCTTCATTTACCGGAAATACTTAAGAGGCGAGGGCAGGCTCAAGGACATAAAAATATAGGAAACGCAGAGAAGCTGAAGGATCCGGTCCGGGTTAGGGTTCACGACTGACCGCTGCCCGGATCGGGAGAGGTTGCAGGAACCCTGTAAACTATTTATAATGGGAATGTCACGGAAAAGTTTTTTGTTTGAGGAGACACACTATGATAAAAGTGATAGCGAGTGATATGGACGGCACGCTTCTGGGGGATGATCATAAGATCGCTCCGGAGACGCTTTCTGCTGTGAAAGAGGCATGCGATGCCGGAATCCGTTTTATGATATGTACGGGAAGAAATTTCCCCGGAGCCATGAATGAACTGGAGGGCGCGGATCTGACCTGTGACTATATCGTAGGGAGCGGCGCGGAGGTCCGGGATCCGCAGCAGCGGGTGGTAAGGACCACGTCCATCAGCATGGAGCTGTGCAGGGAAATCTACGAGGCGGTCCGCAAGTATCCGATCTCCGTCACATTTTGCACGGACGGGGACGACTACCGGATCGGAACTGCGGAGGAAGTGGAGGAGAGCATTGTACGGCAGATTCAGATGTTCCACCTGAACCTGTGCCGGGATGAGCTGAAGGACACAGAGATCTATCAGCGAATGAAGCGGACCACGAGAAATGTGCCGGATCTTGATGAGCTTGAGAAGGCGGGAGTCCCTGTGTACAAGATCTTCCTGTTCTCCGTGGATGTGGAGATGCTGGATCAGATCAAAAAGGAACTGGAGCAGAACGACGGCATCGCCGTGGCGTCTTCTTTTGAGACGAACCTGGAGATCACGGATGTGAAGGCGCAGAAGGGGCCGGTGCTCAAAGAGTATATCGAGTCGCTGGGGTACACCATGGATGAGGTCATGGCGCTGGGGGACAGCCTCAATGACTACTCTATGCTGTCCATGGATTTCGGCGCGACTGTGGCGATGGAGAACGCGGTGCCGGAGATCCGGAGAGTGGCAAAATATACGACAAAGTCCAATGGGGAATTCGGGGTCGCGTATGCGATCCGGGAACTTCTGAAATTACAGGGAGCGGTGAGATAAGACGGATGAGATGATCCGGATGAGATAAGCCGGGCGAAATGAGCCGGAAGTCTATTATTATACTGGGAGGCGGAAAGATGGGATATACGTATGTGATGTCTGACATACACGGGATGGCGCATCTGCTGAAGGCGATGCTTAAAAAGATACGGTTCTCAGGGGAGGACCGGCTGTATATCCTCGGGGATATGATCGACCGGGGACCGGACCCGGCGGGAGTCATGGATCTTGTGGCGGCCCATGAGAATATCACGGCGCTGCGCGGGAATCACGAGGATACGTTTGCCCAGTGGTACGAGAGCACGCCTCCGGAGGAGCGGACAGGATATTTCTATAATACCTGGGATGTCCTCCAAAACGATCCGGTAAAGCGGGAAAGGATCCCAGAATATGTATCGTGGATGAAACGGCTTCCTTTATATAAGAAAGTAAAGATGGATGGCAGCTGTTATCTCATGGCACATGCCTCCACGGAGGAGAGCATGCGGATGTGGAAGCGGAAAGACAATTTCCTCTGGGACACCTCATTTATTGAGCGGGGGACCGGAGTACCTGCATATATCTCCATCGTGGGACATGTCCCCACGTTTATCCTGCGGGGATATCCTGATGAGCCGGCGACGATCTGGCGCAGCCCCAACGGAAGGATCATCGACGTGGACTGCGGCGCGGCGTTCCCTTCCAGGGGAGGACGTCTGGGCTGTCTCTGTCTGGAGACCGGGGAAGAGTTTTACCAGATGGAGGCATGAGGCTCGCCGCTGATACAGATTTGCTACACAATATCTGCGTGCTCAATGTCTGCGGAGGCGGGAGCTGTGACCGGAAAGGAGAACAGATGAAGATATACTACAGGGCGGGCGCGGATCGGACGGCGGAGATTCTGCGCTGTTTCGGAACGGATCAGGAAGTGGTGCTTCCGGAGCGGATCGGGGAGAATACAGTGACGTCTGTGGCGGCCTATGCGTTTTCGGACCGGAAGACAGATGAGGAAGAGGATGCTCTTGTGTACGAGACAGAGGACCACCGCATGTTCCGGGAGGGAGAGAGACTTCTCGCCGGGGAGGCGGTGGAGAGCGTGATCTTTCCGGATACGGTGGAGCGGATCGGCAGATATATCTTCTACGGCTGCAGGAATCTGAGGAAACTTGGGTTCTCGGACCGGCTGAAGGATATCGGGAGCGGCGCCTTCACCGGCTGCAGAAGTCTCTTCTGTCTGGATGTCAGGCTCACAGGGGGCAGGAAGACCTGCGTGAAGGAGATCCTGGGTGAGCTCTGGCAGAGGATCGACGTGACCTTCTATAGAGAAGGAAAGAAGGAGGCGTACCTTGTCTTCCCGGAGCACTACGAGGAGGCAGTGGAGAACACGCCGGCAAGGATCCTTTTCACCCAGCATCACGGCTCGGGAAACAACTACCGGCAGTGCTTTTATGACAGGGAGACAGATTTCAGGAAATATGATTCGCTGTTCCCGGTGGCGAAGGCGCAGGAGAAGATCAGTGTGCTCGCGGATCTGGTCTTCGGCAGACTTCAGTATCCGGCGGATCTGACCCGGGAGGCGGAAGACGGATACGAGCAGTTTATCCGGGAACATGAGAAAGAGATCCTGGACTATCTGGTGGAGACCGGCGATATGGAAAAACTGAGAGAGATATCCGCCCGGGCTCTCTGGGAGAGGGAGGCGCTGGAGGCTGCCATCGACCGTGCCTCTGAGAAAAGGCAGGGCGAGGCCCTGAGTTTCCTGATGAATGAGAAACACAGGTTTTTCCCCGGAGTGCGGAAAAAGTATGAACTGTAGGAGAAGAGGATGGAGCCATCTAAGAGAGACAGAGTGGAAAAGTCAATAGAGGAGAGCAGGGAAGCCGCGGAGGGCGCGGCGGAGAGGCTGAAGTCCATCGGGGCGCAGATCCTTGCCGCGGCGAGGGATGAACTGTATTTTTCCATGCGGTTCATGGACGTGGCGCTGAGCAGCTTTGTGTATGAGATGGACGCTGCGGTGCACCCTTTCGGGACGGACGGCAGGCGGATCTGTTTCCATCCTCAGGAGCTGGGAGGACTTCTGAGAGAGAACCGGATTCTCGTGAACCGGGGGTATCTCCACATGGTATTCCACTGTGTGTTCCGCCATCTGCAGAAACAGGGGGCGGACGGGAGGTACTGGGATCTGAGCTGTGATATCGCGGCGGAGCATCTCATCGACGGATGCGACCTGCGGCCGGTGCGGTTTTCCAGAAGTCTTCTGAGAAGGGAGACATACCGGAAACTGGAGGCTGCCGAGAAGGTGCTCAATGCGGAAAGGATCTGCCGGCGGCTGAAGGAATGGGAACTTTCGGAGAAGGAACTGGCGGCGCTGGAAGCGGAATTTTACGTGGACGACCACCGGTACTGGGAGAACCATATGCCGGATAAAAAGCCGGACCCGGATCTGAACCGGAAGTGGAAAGAGATCGACGAGAAGATGGAGACGGATCTGGAGACGTTTTCAAAAGAGGCGTCGGAGCAGAGCGGAGACCTTCTGGGTGAGCTGAAGGTGGAAAACCGGGAGAAGCATGATTACCGGGAGTTCCTGCGGAAGTTTGCCGTGTTCCGGGAGGAGATGGGCGTGGATCCGGACACTTTTGACTATGGATTTTATTCCTACGGGCTTTCTCTTTACGGGAACATGCCCCTGATCGAACCTCAGGAGACCCGGGAGGTTAAGAAGATCACGGATTTCGTGGTGGTGATCGACACGTCCATGTCCTGCTCGGGAGAACTGGTCCGCCGGTTCCTGGAGGAGACCTACAGCGTCCTGGCGGAGAGCGGAAGTTTCTTCCGGAAGGTGAACATCCATATCATCCAGTGCGATGAGAAGGTGCATGCGGATGTGAAGATCACCTGCCGGGAGGAACTGGAGGAATATATGGAGCATTTCAGCCTGTACGGGGAGGGCGGCACGGATTTCCGCCCGGCTTTTGTCCGGGTGGATGAGCTGGTCCGGGCAGGAGAGTTTGACGACCTGAAGGGGCTGATCTATTTTACCGATGGCTACGGGATCTATCCGCAGCGGATGCCGGCTTACCGCACGGCGTTCGTGTTCCTGGAGGAGGATTACCGGGATGCGGAGGTGCCGTCCTGGGCGATCAGGCTGATCCTCCGGGAGGAGGACCTGTGAGCGGTCGGAGCGGTTGAAAGCTGACAGGCAGATCCCGGACAGAACAGATCCGGTTCGGGCAAACTCGGTCCGGACATAAGCTGGCTGAAATTCGGCCCGGTTGAAATATATTTGGAAATAACGAGTCAAAAAGGAGAAGACGGTTGGATATAAAGCGCGCAAAACAGGAGATCAAGAATACCATCGAGGCATATCTCGCAAAGGATGCATTCGGAGAATACCGGATCCCGTCGATCCGGCAGCGACCGGTGCTCCTGATGGGACCGCCGGGGATCGGAAAGACGCAGATCATGGAGCAGATCTCAAAGGAGATGGAGATCGCTCTTGTGGCATACACCATCACCCATCACACGAGACAGAGCGCAGTGGGTCTTCCATTTATTCAGGAGAAGACTTACGGAGGGCAGACATTCTCTGTGACGGAGTACACCATGAGCGAGATCATCGCCTCAGTCTATGAGAAGATGGAGCAGACCGGCATCCGGGAGGGGATCCTCTTTCTGGATGAGATCAACTGTGTTTCCGAGACGCTGGCGCCCACCATGCTCCAGTTCCTTCAGGGGAAGACATTCGGAAACCAGAAGCTGCCCGAGGGGTGGATCATCGTGGCCGCGGGCAATCCGCCGGAGTATAACAAATCCGTCAGGGAGTTTGATGTGGTGACCCTGGACCGGCTGAAACGGATCGATGTGGAACCGGACTTCCCGGCGTGGAAGGAATATGCCTACAGGCAGGGGATCCACCCGGCCGTGATCTCCTATCTGGAGCTGAGAAAAGAGAATTTCTGCCGGATCGAGAACACGGTGGATGGAAAGCGGTTTGCTACGGCAAGGGGATGGGAGGACCTGTCCCAGCTGATCCAGGTCTATGAGGATCTGGGGAAGACGGTGGACCGGGACGTGGTGTACCAGTATATCCAGCACCGCACCGCGGCAAAAGACTTTGCAAACTATCTGGAACTCTACTATAAATATAAGCAGGACTATCAGGTGGAGGATATCCTGAACGGGCAGTGGAGCAAAACTGCTGTGGAGAAGGTGAAGGCGGCGCCCTTTGACGAGCATCTGAGTGTCATCAGCCTGCTGAACGGAAGGCTGTCCGAGCTGTTTACCGAGTGTTACCGGATGGACTCCTGTGTGTCCAAGCTGTATGAGTATCTGATCTGTTACCGGGAAAATCAGAGCACCATGCTGATGGATGACGTGCGCAGGCTGGCGGAAGCGGATCTGGAGGAGCAGAGGAAGGCGGAACTTCTGCCCCGGGAGCAGGAGCGGACCATGCTCCGGGTGATAGAACTGCTGGAGAAATTCTCCCGTGAACTGAAAGGGGAGATCTTTATCGGGGACAGCGCCTTTGACGAGGTGCGGGCAATGTTCGCCCGGGAGACCGACGAGCTGGAAAAGATGACGTCCCACGTCTCAGAGGTTCTTGAGAACGTTTTCCGTTTCCTGGAGGAGGCTTTCGGGGAGAGCCAGGAGATGGTGGCTTTCGTGACCGAGCTGAACGCCAACTATTACAGCACCTGGTTTATCAAAGAGAACGGCTGCGACCTGTATTACCGTTACAATAAGGGACTGCTATTTGACGAGCGGCAGCAGGATATCCTGCGTCAGATGGACGAGGCAGAGGAAATGCTGAACACAGGAATCCGATGACAGCGAATACAGGGATCCGGTGACACTTACTTTTTTTCCAGGGGATTCTATGCTAAAATAATACCGTTGACACATAAGTATTACAGATATGATGAGAAAATGTCTGACTATGGAAAGAAGGAAAGAACATGGATGTAAGGAAAATGAGAAATGAAGCTCTCGGGAAACGCGTGGTAAAAGCCCTGGAATCCAGAAACATGGAGGCCTATTATGCAAAGACGAAAGAAGAGGCGGTAAAAAAGGCGCTGGAGCTGATCCCGGAGGGCAGTACCATCAATATGGGCGGTTCCGCTTCTGTCAGGGAAGTGGGACTGATCGACGCGGTCTGTTCCGGAAACTATGTGTTCTATGACAGGGATAAAGCCGAGACTCCGGAAGAAAAGCAGGAGATCGCTCTGAAGGCGTTTACCTGCGACTGGTTCCTTGGCAGCGTCAACGCCATGAGCGAGGACGGTGTGTTTGTCAATATCGACGGAAACGCCAACCGGGTGGCTGCTTACGCTTTCGGACCGAAGAACGTTCTGCTCATCGTCGGGATGAACAAGATTGTGAAGACGGAAGAGGACGCCATGCACCGGGCAAGGAACGAGGCTGCTCCGATCAACACGCAGAGATTCGGGATCGACACGCCGTGCGTAAAGAACGGGAGCTGCTTTGACTGCAAGAGCCCGGACTGCATCTGCTGTCAGATCATGATCACCAGGTTCAGCAGGATCCCGAAGCGGTTCAAGATCATCCTTGTGGATGAGGAGCTTGGCTTTTAAGGTCCGGACTATAATTGAGAAAAATTGGAAGGAAAAGAAGAATGGACAGAGAAGAAAAGAAGACTGTGGAGAAGAAAAGAATCCGGCACGCGCGCCGCAGGAAAAGGATAAAGAGGGCGAGGAACAGCGAAAATCATCTGCAGAATAACATTGCCGGCGAAAAGGAAAAGGCTGGAGCGAAACAGCGTCAGAGGAGGAATGCGTTTAACATTGGATCCACTGCGGTGTTGATTGCTGCGGTCTGCGTGTTTGTGTTTGCGCTGTATCAGCTTGTCATGATATTGTTTCCCTATTATTTTGGAGGAAAAGAGTATGATGAACTTAAAGATCTTGCTATCACGGCAGACGAGGATGGAGAAGGGTTCAGCGTCAACTTTGACGAGCTTCTGAAAGAAAACCAGGATACGGTTGCGTGGATTCGGTTCGACGAACCGTCCATCATAAGCTACCCGGTCGTGAAAAGCACGGACAATGAAGATTACCTGACAAAGACATTTTCAGATAATGACAACAAACTTGGGGCGATCTTCATGGATATGCGGAACAACCCGGATTTTCTGGATATGAACACTTTTATCTACGGTCACAATATGAAGCTCGGGGGAGAGATGTTCTCCCAGCTTACAGAATATGAGAACGAAGAGTTTTGTGAGGAGCATCCGTATTTCTATATTTATACGCCGGACGGCAAGGTCAGGACGTACACCATTTTTTCGGCAGGCGTCGTGAAGGATACTGCCGAGAACTATGAAATCTCCTATCAGACAGATGAGGATTTTGAAAATTATATCAATACATGCAGAGAATCGTCGAATTATACAGTGGATGTGGAAGTGAACGCGCAGTCAAAGATCGTCAGTCTGTCCACCTGCACCAATGTGCAGGATGATGAGCGTTTCCTTGTACAGGGCGTTCTGACAGCGGAGGACTGACCGGAAAGGAGCTGGAACTATGGCAGACAGATTTGACGTCGGGGATGTCATCAGGATGAAGAAACCCCATCCCTGCGGGAGCCATGAGTGGGAAGTGCTCCGTGTGGGAGCGGACTTTCGGCTCAAGTGCATGGGCTGCGGACACCAGATCATGGTGCCTAGGAAACTGGTTGAAAAAAATACGAGGCAGATCACAAAAAAAGCTTGAAATCCGGCGAACCTTATGTTATCATGAATAACCGTGACATACTGTTGGATTTATCCCGCGGTGATCAAAATTCCTTGCTCCCGGAAGGAAGCCGGGGGCCAGAGACCATAAGGAGGTGCAGAGCATGAACAAGTATGAATTAGCTGTTGTTGTAAGCGCAAAACTCGAAGACGAAGCGAGAGCGGATGTAATCGAGAAAGTAAAAGCACTTGTTACACGTTTCGGCGGCAACGTGACAGACGTGGATGAGTGGGGCAAGAGAAGATTCGCTTACGAGATCCAGAAGATGAAAGAAGGATATTACTACTTTGTTCACTTCGAGGCTGATGCTACAGTTCCGGGAGAAGTGGAACAGCGTATCCGCATTATGGACAACGTACTCAGATATTTATGCGTGAAACAGGAAGCATAAGCGGAAAGAGGTATATATGAATAAAGCGATTTTAGTAGGACGGTTGACAAGAGATCCGGAAGTCAGATATTCACAGGGTGAAAACGCGACGGCAGTTGCAAGATATACAGTTGCCGTTGACCGCAGGTTCAAGAGAGATGGAGAGCCGACAGCGGACTTTATCCCGTGCGTTGTATTCGGACGCTCCGCGGAGTTCGCGGAGAAGTATTTCCGTCAGGGAATGCGGGTTTCCATTTCCGGTCGTATCCAGACCGGAAGCTACACGAACAAGGACGGCGTGAAGGTATACACGACGGAAGTGATCGTGGAGGAACAGGAGTTTGCAGAGAGCAGAGCGGAGAGTGAAGCGAACAGAGCTTCCTATAACCGTCAGCAGGCGGCTCCGGCACCGTCACCGAGCGTTGACGCAGGCGACGGATTCATGAATATTCCTGATGGCATTGATGAGGAGTTACCGTTTAACTGATCGAAAGCACTTGATGAGCACCAGCTGAAGGCGCAGTGCGAATTTAGTGCGAGATCGTTCATTTTCTTTAACGAGGTATTTTTGAGTTTAGGAAAATGAACTTCATTCATTATGAAGAAAGGAGAACACCATCATGGCTTACGAAAAGGGAAGCAGACCGGAGGGCGGCTTCAAGAGAAGAGGCCCGGCGCGCAGAAGGAAAAAAGTGTGCGTATTCTGCGGTAAAGAGAATAACGAGATCGATTACAAAGACGTGGCAAAATTAAAGAAATATGTTTCTGAGAGAGGAAAGATCCTCCCGAGAAGAATCACAGGAAACTGTGCAAAGCATCAGAGAGCGCTCACAGTAGCGATCAAGAGAGCAAGACATATTTCTCTTATGCCGTATGTTCAGGACTGATCAGAAATATGAGAAGGGCTTTCGGAATATTCCGGAAGCTCTTTTTTTCTGTTATATTATTGACATATGTT
Source organism: uncultured Mediterraneibacter sp. (assembly GCA_944377745.1). Lineage (GTDB taxonomy): Bacteria > Bacillota > Clostridia > Lachnospirales > Lachnospiraceae > Mediterraneibacter. The sequence goes on from CALWFV010000028.1 coordinate 15,965, forward strand.
CATAATGGAGTATACTGAAATCAGAGTTTCCGTAACCCGACAATGCAGGAGAAAGGAGAGATATCATGGCGAGACCACAGAAGCAGAGATGTATCTGTTCTTTGCCCCGGGTCACCGGATTTTCCCCGCAGGGGGAGAGCGCAGAGGGCAGCGTAAACCTTACATACGATGAATATGAAGTGATCCGTCTTCTGGATCTTCTTCAGATGACCCAGGAAGAATGCGCAAAGCGCATGGATATCTCCCGTCCCACCGTGACCCGGATCTACAATGAGGCGCGGAGAAAGATGGCGGACATGCTCATTAACGGAAAGGAACTCACGATCGGCGGGGGAGACGTTGTCGTCTGTACAGGGTTGAAGCCGGAGTGTGCGAATGAAGAGCATTGCTGCCAGAAGAATAAAGAACTGCTGAGAGGGCGGCGGAAATCAGGAGAAACCGGAGCGCCGCAGGAAATGCTGCGGTGCTGAGCAGATGCAGAGAGGGAAAGAAAAGAGGTAGAACGATGAAGGTATTGATCATTGGCGGAGTAGCCGCCGGAACAAAGACTGCCGCGAAACTGAAAAGAGAGGACAGAAGCGCGGAAGTTACCGTAATCACGAAAGACCAGGACATCTCCTATGCGGGGTGCGGACTTCCTTACTATGTGGGAGGACTGATCGGGAGCAGGGACGAGCTGATCGTGAACACGCCCCAGAAATATTCCGGGCTGACCGGTGTGGAAGTGAGGACCGGGAAGGAAGCTGTCGCGCTGGACGCGGAGAAGAAGGCTGTCACGGTGCGGGATACTGTTACCGGGACTGAAGAGGTCTGTCCCTACGACAAACTTGTGATCGCTGTGGGAGCGTCCCCGGCGGAACTGCCGATCGAGGGAAAGGAGCTTCCGGGCGTATTTAAAATGCGTACGCCGGACGACGCGGAGGGGATCCGTACATACGCCGACGCAAACAATGTGAAAAAAGCGGTCGTGATCGGAGCCGGATTCATCGGCCTTGAGGCTGCTGAGAACCTGCAGGCAAAGGGAATCAATGTGACGGTCATCGATTTCGCGCCCCAGATTCTTCCGAACATCCTGGATCCGGAGATGGCAGCATACGCGAAGAAGCATCTGATCAACGCGGGAATCCGCGTCCTGACCGGAACCAGCGCACAGCAGGTGCTGGGAACAGACAGAGTGACCGGAGTGAAGACTTCAGCAGGGACGCTGCCCTGTGAACTGCTCATCATGGCGGCGGGGATCCGTCCGAATACGGAGTTCCTGAAAGATACCGGGATCGAGATGTTCAAGGGAACGATCCTTGTGGATGAGACCATGAAGATAAGCCTGGATGATGTGTATGCGGCTGGAGACTGCGTGATGGTGACGAACCGGATCACGGGAGCGCGCCAGTGGTCGCCCATGGGTTCTTCTGCAAATATGGAAGGCCGTACGCTTGCCCAGGTGCTGACAGGCGCGCGGAAGACCTACCCGGGTGTGCTGGGAACCGGCGTGGTCAAGCTGCCGGGACTGAACATCGGCCGGACCGGTCTGACGGAAGCCCAGGCAAAGGAAGCCGGATACGACGTGGTGACTGTGCTTGCTCCCACGGACGACAAGGCTCATTACTATCCGGACGCATCTTTCTTTATCACGAAGCTGATTGCGGACCGGGCGACGAGAAAACTTCTGGGAGTCCAGGTGTTCGGACCGGGCGCCGTGGACAAGATGGTGGATATCGCGGTCATGGGCATCAACATGGGCGCTGTGCTGGAAGATTTTGAGAATGCGGATTTTGCTTACGCTCCGCCGTTCTCGACGGCGATCCATCCGTTTGTGCAGGCGGTCTATGTGCTGATGAACAAGATCGACGGAGAGCTGGTCAGCATGACGCCGGCGGAATACGCGGCAGGAGCTGCGGAGGACTACAAGGTCGTGGACGTGGCGCCGGAGCCGAAGATCCGGGGAGCTCATTTTGTGAACCTGGCACAGGTGAGCGGAGAGATCGAAGGGCTCGGCAAGGATGAGAAACTTCTTCTCGTCTGCGCGAAAGGAAAGAGAGCGTACTTCCTGCAGAACAGGATGCGCTATTACGGATATAAGAACACAGTTGTCCTGGAAGGCGCAACCTTCTTTAATGATGTGAAGGTGAAAAACGCAGAGGGCGCTGTCTCGAAAGAGGAGGAGACCAGAGTGAAGGCGCTGGGATTCCTGAAGGACAAGAGAACGCCGGATAAGTTCAACGGGCGTGTGATCACCCGGAACGGAAAGATCACATCAGAGGAGACGAGAGCGATCGCGGAGGCCGCGGAGAAGTTCGGAAGCGGCGAGGTGACCATGACCTCCCGTCTGACTGTGGAGATCCAGGGTGTGCCCTTTGACAATATCGAGCCTCTCAGAGAATATCTGATGCAGGCAGGTCTGGAGACCGGCGGCACAGGATCGAAAGTCCGCCCGGTAGTATCTTGTAAGGGAACTACATGCCAGTACGGACTGATCGATACCTTTGCGCTGTCTGAGGAGATTCACGAGTGGTTCTATCACGGATACCGTGAGGTGAAACTGCCCCACAAGTTCAAGATCGCGGTGGGCGGCTGTCCGAACAACTGTGTGAAGCCGGATCTGAACGATCTGGGTATTATCGGGCAGAGGGTGCCCCAGATCGATCTGGAGAAATGCCGCGGCTGCAAAGTATGTCAGGTGGAGAACAACTGTCCGATCAAGGTGGCGAAGATGGTTGACGGCAAGATCACTATCGACGAGAATGCCTGCAACCACTGCGGACGCTGCGTAGGCAAATGCCCGTTCCACGCGGTGGAGGACTATACCAACGGATACCGGATCTACATCGGCGGACGCTGGGGCAAGAAAGTGGCCCAGGGCAGATATCTGGACAAAGTCTTTACAGATAAGGAAGAAGTTCTCTCTATCGTGGAGAAAGCCATCCTTCTGTTCCGTGAACAGGGGATCACAGGCGAGCGTTTCGCAGATACCGTCGCACGGCTCGGCTTCGAGAATGTACAGGAGCAGCTCCTTGCGAATGATCTGCTGGTGAGAAAAGAAGAGAACATTAAAGCGCAGAAGCATCTGACTGGCGGGGCGACCTGCTGATCGGATCTGCGGCGTGAGAGCAGACAAAAAAAGGTTTGAGTGCAAAAGTGCGCAAAAAGCACACGTGAACAGGCGGTAAAAGTATGCTTGGAGGACACATTTTACACGGCGGCGACTATAACCCGGATCAGTGGCTGGATCACCCGGAGGTCCTGGAAGAGGACGTCAGGCTGATGAAGGAAGCAAATGTCAACTGCGTGAGTCTGGGGATTTTTGCCTGGGCGGCGCTGGAGCCGGAAGAGGGAAAATATGACTTTGACTGGATGGAACGTATCATTGACCGTCTCGCGGAAGAGGAGATCCAGGTGGTGCTGGCGACCCCTTCCGGGGCAATGCCCCACTGGCTGACTCAGAAATACCCGGAGGCCATGCAGGTCCAGGCGGACGGGAAACGGAACCTTCCGGGGAAACGGCACAACTTCTGCTACACATCCCCGGTGATGAGAAAAAAGATCCATGCCATAGACAGCGCACTGTCAGAGCGTTTCGGCAGGAAGAAGAATGTGATCCTCTGGCATCTTTCCAATGAGCTGGGCGGGAACTTCGCAGATTCTTCCTGTCACTGCGAACTGTGCCAGGAGGCGTTCCGGGACTGGCTGAAGGAGAAGTACGGCACACTGGACAATCTGAACCGGGCTTACTGGAGCAGCTTCTGGAGCCACACTTACTCTGACTGGAGCCAGCTCCACAGTCCGGCTCCCCACGGCGAGACTACGATGACAGCGCTCACCCTGGACTGGAAGCGGTTCGTGACGCACCAGATGAGCGAGTTCACGAGGGAGGAGATCGCTGCAGTGCGGGAACACTCGGATCTTCCTGTGACGACCAACTTTATGTATTTCTTTAAGGGGCTGGACTACGGGAAAATGCGGGATGACCTGGATATCATTTCCTGGGACAATTATCCTTTCTGGCATAAGACGAAGGATGAAGTGCCCGCGGCAGTGAAGGCTGCGGCGAACCACAACATCATGCGTTCCCTGAAAAAGCAGCCCTTCCTTCTGATGGAGAGCACGCCGTCGTCCGTGAGCTGGAGAGGGTTCAACCCGGTGAAACGTCCGGGAATGCACATGCTCTCCTCCATGCAGGCTATTGCCCACGGATCAGATTCGGTGCAGTACTTCCAGTGGAGAAAGGGAAGAGGAGCATTTGAACAATTCCACGGCGCGGTAGTAGGGCACAAGAACGGCAGCAATACCCGGACCTTCCGTCAGGTGACGGAACTGGGTGAGAGGCTGAACCGCCTTTCCGGGCTCGTTGACGGTACGGTGAACCGCCCGAAAGCCGCGGTGATCTTCGACTGGGAGAACTGGTGGGCGCTGGAGGACGCGTCCGGTCCGAGACAGGATATCAGCTATATCGACTGCATCCTGGAACACTATCAGGCGATGTGGGAAGCCGGGATCGATACGGACTTCATCAATATGGAAGACAGTCTGGAAGGATATTCTTTTGTCACGGCGCCTCTGAACTATATGTATAAACCGGGGTACGCTGAAAAGGTACGGAAATTCGTGGAAGACGGAGGAATCTTTGCGACCACGTATTTCAGCGGGATCGCAGACGATACCGACCTGTGCTTTACCGGGCATCATCCTCTCGCGGATGTGCTGGGGATCGAGCAGGAAGAGATCGACGCTCCGTCGGAAGAGTTTACCAATTCCTTCTGTTACGGCGATAAGAGATATGCTGCCGGGAACCTTCGGGAGCTGATCCATGCGACGGAGGGGACAGAAGTGGTCTCCGTTTATGAGGAAGACTATGTAAAGGGTGAGCCGGTGGTGACTGCCCATCCCTTTGGAAACGGGAAAGCGTGGTATCTCGCCGCGGCAGCGGGAGAGGACTTCCTCCGGGTATTCTATAAGGATCGTCTGAGAGAGGCGGGACTTGAAAATGCTCTGGGGGCGGAACTGCCCTACGGAGTGACTGTCACGGAGCGCGTCGGGGACGACGGGAAAGAGATCGTCTTTGTCATGAACTTCAGGGATGAAGCAGTGACGGTTCGGACTGCGGGAACGTGGACGGATGCGGAGAGCGGACAGAAATACGACGGAGTTCTGGAGATGGAGCCTTTCGGATGCACTGTATTGAAAAGAGACTGACATTGAGAAGCAGCTGACAGGAGACAAGAAAAGGCAGAAAGAGAAAAGGACAGGGGCGGATGCGAGAGCAGACGCCCCTTTTAGATACGGAATTCGCTTTAATAAGGGGACGCTTTAATACGATAAAATTTCACAAAACTGCTTTCTGATTTTTACAGAATTTATAAAAATTTAACAAAAAACAGAATGCGCTCTGTTTTTCTGTTGACTTTGTGTTTTTTTGAGCTATAATGAAACACAGGATTGAATAAGCCAATGCGAAGAACAGGACAGGACTTCTGAAGTCTGAATGTTTTCAGAGAGTTTCCGGTTGGTGTGAGGAAACAGCATGACGAGGGAGCCATCCCCTGCGAGCAGTCGGGGTGAACCGTATTTTTACAAGTAGCCCGGACCGGAATTCCACCGTTATAAGGAGAACTGTTAATCCGTCGGAGTGTCGGCGGACGACGGTACAGAGAGACCGGATGGCATCCGGTAAACAGAAGTGGTAACGCGGAGAAGATAATCTTCGTCTTCTGACAGAGAGATCTGTCGGAGGACTTTTTTTATTTTGACAGGAAACTTTCCGCTGAAGCGGCCGCCCTCGGCGCGGGAGTTCCGCAAGAGGAATTCTTTGTTCTTTGGAAAAAGTCCTTCAGACTTATTCAGTTTTACATAAGCAAAAAAAGGAGAGTAGAGAATTATGAACACACTGGTAATCGTATTGATCGCCGCTGTCTGCCTGATTGCGGCGTATACTCTGTACGGGCGCTGGCTGGCGAAAAAATGGGGGATCGACCCGAAGGCAAAGACGCCGGCAGTCGTACATAATGACGGGCAGGATTATGTACCTACAGACGGGTGGACTGTATTTGCCCATCAGTTTTCATCGATCGCAGGAGCAGGCCCTGTCACCGGAGCAATCCAGGCGGCGGCATTCGGATGGCTCCCGGTCCTTCTCTGGATCATCCTCGGAGGTATCTTCTTCGGAGCTGTCACAGACTTCGGAGCGCTGTATGCGAGCGTGAAGAACGACGGAAAATCCATGGGACTTCTGATCGAGAAATATATCGGAAAAACAGGACGTAAGCTGTTCCTCGGCTTCTGCTGGCTGTTCTGTCTGATCGTTATCGCAGCGTTCGCAGATATGGTAGCAGATACATTTAACGCTTATGTTGTGACGGACGGAGTACAGACTCTTTCCGAGAATGCGACAGTAAACGGGGCGGCGGGAAGTATCTCCCTGTTCTTCATCCTGTTTGCAGTTGTATTTGGAGTATCACAGCACAAATTGAAACTGACCGGCTGGAAAGAAATCGTATTCGGTCTGGTATGCACAGTGCTTGCATTTGTATTCGGTATGAATTTCCCGGTGATCCTCGGGAAAGAGATGTGGGTATACATCGCGTTTATCTATATCTTCCTCGCTGCAGTGCTTCCGATGTGGTTCGTAATGCAGCCGAGAGATTTTATGTCAACCTTTATGTTCGTCGGCATGATCGCCGGAGCTGTTCTCGGACTGCTCTTTGCTCATCCGACCATGAACCTTCCGGCATTTACAGGATTCGAGAATGACAGCCTCGGAACACTGTTCCCGATCCTGTTCGTAACGGTTGCCTGCGGAGCGGTATCCGGTTTCCACAGTCTGGTGTCCTCCGGAACTTCTTCCAAGACGATCTCAAACGAGAAGGATATGCTGAAAGTAGGATACGGCGCAATGGTTCTGGAAAGCCTTCTGGCGGTTATCGCCCTCTGTGTTGCCGGTGCGGCCGCAGGCGCGGACGGAACCGCTGCAGTGGGAACACCGTTCCAGATCTTCTCATCCGGCGTCGCAGGATTCCTTGAGATGTTCGGCATCCCGGTATATGTTGCGCAGAGCTTCATGACAATGTGTGTTTCCGCTCTTGCATTCACAACACTGGATTCTGTTGCCAGGATCGGACGTATGTCCTTCCAGGAGCTGTTCAGCGTGGATGATATGGAACATGCGGAAGGATGGAGAAAAGTTCTCTGCAATAAATATTTTTCAACGATCATCACACTGGTATTCGGCTATATCCTGACACAGGTAGGATACTCCAATATCTGGCCTCTGTTCGGAAGCGCGAACCAGCTCCTGAGCGCCCTTGTGCTGATCACGCTCTGTGTATTCCTGAAAGTGACGGGAAGAGAGCTGAGAACACTGGTGCCGCCGTTTGTGATCATGCTGATCGTGACATTCACAGCGCTGGTACAGAGATTTATCTCTCTTGTCAACGCGTTCGCAGCAGGAACAGGCGTCTTCATGGTAGAGGGACTTCAGCTCATCGTAGCTGTCCTGCTGATGATCCTTGGAGTGACGATCGTGGTTACTTCAGGAAAAGAACTGATCACAAAGAAAGCAGAAAAATAATAAGTATCGATCCTGAAAATACAGGAGGATATGAAAAGAAATATATGAAAAGAGGCATCCCTCAGGTCATTCAGACTTTTGGGATGCCTCTTTTTAGCTATAAGTCTGCTTTAATAATCGAGCGCCTCTGTGTAGATCTCGCGTACTTCGTCCTCAGTAAATACTTTCGGATGATTCTGGATGCTGGCGAGAGATACCTTGAAGGTGTTGCCGGTCATCCAGTCCACGTCTTCGGCTTTTACGCCTTCCGCGGAAAGGTTTGTCCTCAGATCGATCTTTTCAAGGAACCGGGTCAGCGTATTCACGAAATCCGTTTCATCTGTCCCGCCGAGAAGCTGTGAGATCCTGGCGAATTTTTCCGGCGCCGAGGAGATTGAGCGGCGGTAGACGACCGGCGCCAGTGCGGCGAGACCTCTTCCGTGGGTGATGTTGAGCAGGCCGCTTGCCGGATGCTCCAGTCCGTGAGGAGCTGTCACGCCTACCTGGTTGATGGACATGCCTCCCAGTGTGCTGGCAAATGTGATCCCGCACCAGGCGTCAGCCTCGTCAAGGCCGTTGTATACTGGGATAAGATTTTCACCGATCAGCCTGATCCCTTCCAGGGCGAAGATCTCTGTGACGGGGGAGCAGGTTCTGCTCAGATATGCTTCCATACAGTGGCAGAGGGCGTCAAACCCTACGGACGCCAGCACTTTTTTCGGCATGGTCTTCATCAGTTCCGGATCGATGATGGACGCCTTTGCGATCACGGAATTATCCCGGAGGGATTTTTTGTCTTTCGTCTCATCGTCTGTGAGGACGGCAAAACAGTTTCCCTCGCTTCCGGTCCCGCATGTGGTGGGAACAAGGATAAGGGGAAGAGCGCCTGTTCCGGTTTTCTTTCCGTATATATAATCGAAGATCGGTCCTTCATTGCAGGCGGCAAAGGCGATGGCTTTGCTGCAGTCCATGATGCTGCCTCCGCCCAGCCCGACGATGACCTGAATGCCTGCTTCCTTTGCAATACCGGCGCCCCGCATGACAGTGGAGGCCAGGGGATTGGGCTTCGCTTCGTCGAATACAGTCACCTCAGCCCCTGCTTTTTCAAGCAGGGACTTTGCGCGGCCAAGGAGACCGGAACGCTTGGTGCTGTGCCGTCCTGTGACGATCATGACCTTTTTTCCGTAGCGGGCAGCCTCCTCTCCGAGAACTTCTGTTTTTCCGGGACCGAAGATCAGGTTGACCGGAAGATAGTATTGAAATGAATGTGTCTGCATCATTTTTCCTCCATTCTGTTTCCGGATCTATGCTGTGAGTTCTTCTACGGCTTCCCGGATGATTTCAGCAGCTTTGTCGCAGTGCTCCTCTGTCAGGATCAGCGGCGGCACCATACGGATCACACTGCTTCCGATGGCAGTGATGAGCAGCTTCTTCTCGAAGCATTTGTGTTTAACATCCACGGCGTTGACGGTTCCGTCAAATTCTACGCCGACCAGAAGACCCTGTCCTCTGACTTCTTTGATATGAGGAAGCGTTTTCAGCTTATCCATGAAATAGGCGCCCATCTTCTTTGCATTTCCGGCAAGATCACGGTCCAGAAGTTCTCCGATCTCTGCGAGAGATGCGGCGCAGGATACCGGGTTGCCTCCGAATGTGGTTCCGTGAGAGCCGGGAGTGAAGGCTTTTGCAACTTCTGCTGTCGCACAGATCGCGCCGATGGGTATTCCGCCTCCCATGGCCTTTGCCATGGATACGATATCCGGCTTGATTCCGTAGTTCATGTAGGACATGACGGCGCCGGTCCTGCACCATCCTGTCTGAACCTCATCGAGAAGGAGGAGCATTCCTTTTTCATCGCACAGTTTACGCAGCCCGGACAGGAATTCCTGAGTTGCCGGATGGACACCGCCTTCGCCCTGTACCGGCTCCACCATGATCGCGATGGTATCGTCTGTCACGGCATTTTTAAATGCTTCCAGGTCGTTGAACTCTGCATAGGTAAATCCGGGAACCATGGGCTTGAAGCCGATCTGGCATCCGTTGTCCGGCTGGCCTGTCGCGCTCATGGAACCATAGGAACGGCCGTGGAAGGACTCTTTTGCAGTGACGATATTGTAGTGGGTCGGACCATATTTTTCCACGCCGTATTTTCTGGCCATTTTGATCATCGCCTCGTTTGCCTCAGTACCGGAGTTCTGGAAAAAGATCTTATCCATTCCGATGGCGTTGCATATTTTCTCAGCAAGCAGCGCCTGGGGGATCGTATACGGATAGTTGAAGGTGTGCATGATGTCGTCCACCTGATCCTTTACTGCGGCCACAACTTTCTTGTTGCAGTTTCCGGCGCTGTTTACCGCGATACCTGCGTAGAAATCCAGGTAGGCTTCCCCGTTCTCGTCGTAGATGTACATATCTTCCGCGCGTTCCGCGAGCATGGGGAAACGCTCATATGTATCGATCATATATTTCTCTACAAGTCCTTTGATGTCTTCCTTTGTATATCCTGTCTCAGTCAGTTTCATGTTCTTCTCCTCCATTCGTTTCTACAGCAGTCCTTTGATCTGCAGATAATCTTTTATTACTTTTACGCAGTTGTCGATCCCGACCCGTTCGCTGTTGAGCGTCATGTCGTAGTTTACCGGGTTGGTCCAGTAGTTTCCATGCGTATAGTATGCGTAGTAGTCCGCACGGTATTTGTCCGTGTGAGCGATCGTCGCGTTGGCGACCTCCTCGGTAACGCCCATGTTGGCGATGGTCCGCTCCACGCAGAATGCCCGGGGAGCCTCCACGTAGACGCTGACCACGTTGGGGCGCCCTCTCAAGACCCAGTCGGCACATTTTCCGACGATCACACAGGATTCGGTATCAGCCAGATTTTCAATGATCTGTTTCTCGTACTCAAACAGCGTGTCGTCTGAGACAAACTTTTCATTTCTGGCAATGTAATGCTTTGCACGGGGCAGCCCTTTCAGAAAACTGGAGAACCCTCCGTGGGTCCGGATCTTTTCGTTTACTTCCTCAAACAGCTGTTCATCCAGCCCGCTCAGCTGGCTGGCAAGGGTGAGGATCCGGTTTTCATAACAGTGGATCCCCAACTCCTTTGCCAGTTTCGACGCGATCTCTTTCCCGCCGGTGCCGAACCCTCTTGCGAATGTCACGACATAATTTTTCATCTGTCATCCTCCTCACGTGCAGACAATGGTCATCCGGCCAGGTATCTGCTCAGAAATTCTCTTGTCCTCGGATTCTTCGGAGCGGTGAACAGGACGTCCGGGGACGCGTCCTCCGCTACATAGCCTTTATCCATGAAGATCGTTCTCGTTGACACGTCTCTGGCGAAAGCCATCTCATGTGTCACGATGATCATGGTAAGACCGGTCTCAGCCAGCTCCTTCATGACTTCCAGTACCTCCCCGACCATTTCAGGGTCCAGGGCGCTGGTGGGCTCGTCGAAGAGAAGAACCTCGGGGTTCATGCAGAGCGCACGTGCGATGGCGACTCTCTGCTTCTGACCTCCTGAGAGCTGCGCCGGTCTGGCGTTGATGTAGGGCGCCATCCCTACTTTTTTCAGATGGGTGATGGCACGGTCAAAGGCATCTTTTTTTGAGAGATGAAGAACCTTCCGTGTGCAGCACATGCAGTTTTCCAGTACGGTCATATTGTTGAACAGGTTGAAGGACTGGAAGACCATGCCCACTTTTGCGCGGTACTTGTTGATCTCTCTCTGGACGTCTCTGATCTCTTTTCCGTGATAGAGGATCCGTCCGCTTGTCTGATGCTCCAGCCGGTTGATGCACCGGAGCAGGGTGGATTTCCCTGAACCGGATGAACCGACGATGCAGATCACTTCTCCTTTATCTACGGATATATCTATTTTCCTGAGCACCTCGTGGTCTCCAAAGGATTTGCTCAGGTTTTCAATGCTGATGATATTCTCTGCCATAGTTGCCGTTTCTCCTTTCTGATCACAGTACATACCTGATCTCTACTGAGCCTCCATGTACTCCACTGCAAGAACATAGTCCTTCTTTCCTTCCATCTTCTTCTCGATCAGGCTGAAAAGCCTGCTGAATACAAAGCAGAGCACAAAGTAGATCACTGCGATGACGAGATATGCTTCGTAGTATTTATAGTAATTGGCTCCTGCTGTCTTGGCAGCCATGAAAAGTTCCTGTACTGCGATAACGTTCAGCACGGAGGTCATTTTCAGGTTTGTGAGGAACGTGTTTGCCATTTCAGGGAGTATGTTTCGGAATGCCTGCGGAAGCACGATAAAAAGCATTGTCTTCAGAGGAGACATTCCCATTGCCAGAGCGCCTTCCCTCTGGCCTGTATCGATGGAATTGATTCCGGCCCGGACCGTCTCAGCCATGTAGGCTCCTGTGTTGAGGACCGTTACCAGGATGCCGGCGGCGACGGAAGAAAGTTCCACGCCCGACTGGCGGAGTCCGTAGTAGACGATCATTGCCTGCACGATCATGGGAGTTCCCCTGAAGATCTCCACATAGATCCGGCATATTGCCTTGATAAGTTTAAAGACAGCGCTCTTTATGATATTATCTTCTTTTCTGATCCTGATATCCTGGATCAGCCCGACCACATATCCGAGTATAAACCCGAGAATGGTCCCGCTGATGGCTATGTACAGTGTCAGGATCGTTCCCTGGATGAACATGTTCGAGTATTTTTCGGCGAGAAAGATCACCCATTCCAATGAATTTGTCGGCTCAGTAATGTTAAACAGCATGCAGAATACCTCCCTTTTTTATCCTGTCTTTATCCCATATTATTCTGACGCCGGCTGCAGTTTGATCACCTGATCCATCAGTTCGTCCATGGCGGCTTTGTCGTTCCATCCGATGGCATCCATGGCATCCTGGATTTTGTCTCTCAGGGCTGTGTCGTCTTTTCTCGTGGCGATACATACATTTACCATCTCATCGTCTCCTGTAAAGGTATCGGAGGGATCCAGAGTGATCACCTTCAGATCATCGTTTGTCAGTGCTGCTGACTCTGCTGTCGGAAGATCAACTACGCACACATCCGCGACGCCGTTGGAGATAGCCATAAAGCATTCGGAGGTTGTCTCGTAGTTTCCGGCCTGTACACCGCCTTCGATCTGATCCAGAAGCGGAACCCATCCGGTTCCCAGCTGTGTCGTGAGCTTACATCCGGTTCCGGCAAGATCGGAAAGTTTTGTCACATTCTCATAAGCCCCGCCCTTCTTTACAACGATGCAGTTATCTCTATAGTAATATGGCTCGGTAAAGGAGTAGGAGATCTCACGTTCAGCTGTCCTTCCCATACCGGCTATGATCGCGTCATAATCTCCTGCGTCCAGGGAAGTTCCGATGGAACTCCAGTCAACTTTGTGGACTTCCAGTTCCATGCCCATTTCGTCGGCAAGTTTCTGTGCTACAGCCACATCGTAACCGTAGGCGTAAAAATCGGATCCGTAGATCGGCACCGCCTTAGAGCCGTCTGCCAGATCTTCTGTCTCCTGTGTCCAGTTGAACGGAACATAGTTGCATTCCATTCCGACGCGGAGAACTTTATCGCTGTCTGCGGATGACGCAGAAGCTGTATCAGTGCTGTCTGATCCGCATCCCGCCGCCATCGCCATTGTCATTAAGGCCGTCATACATACTGCCGCTGCCCGTCTATATCTTTTTTTCATAATAAATTCCTCCTTCTGACAATGGAAAAGGCGCTCATCCCGTCTGAGTGGAATGAACGCCTTTGTCCATCTATGTTTAAATATCTTGTTTTATGATCAAACTTAATCGAATCCTGCCTTCTGCACGTCTGCAGTCCGGCGGAAGAGCAGAGGATATAACAGAAACGGCGTCCATTCCTTTCGAAATGAACGCCGTTGTTCCATGCTGTCATATGCCTGTTCGATTAAGTTGACTCGATTATATATAAAATCACGTGGGATTGTCAACGTGATTTCTGCATATCATTTTTTGAAAATTTTCGAAAAATTTATGCATTTTTGCAGAATATTGTTAATTTGGAAAAGTTTTCTGCATAAAATCAGAGTCGGAACCTTCGTGAACAACGGTTATCACAATCCTGTGATAATCTTCCTGCTACCATTTATTTACGTGGTTCCCGTGTTATAATGTCAGATGAAAAACGCGCTGAAATGAAAGGAAGTAAAAATGTTGAAGATACTGGTAGTGGAAGATGACTGGGAAATGAACCGGAGTATCTGTTATATCCTGGAAGAAAACGGATATGAGACTGTCCCCGCCCACTCCATCGTAGAGGCGCAGAAGGTGTATGAGGATGGGAAGGCGGATCTGGTCCTCCTGGATGTGAACCTTCCGGACGGGGAGGGCTTCGGATTCTGCGAGTGGCTCCGGGAGCGCTCCCGGGTGCCGGTGCTGTTCCTGACGGCAAGAGATCTGGAAGAGGATGCGCTGAGAGGATACGAGCTGGGAGCGGAGGACTACGTGACAAAGCCTTTTTCTATGAAGATTCTTCTGAAAAAGATCGACGTGATCCTGAAGCGCAGCAGAGAGGATCAGGGACAGATCTTTGACGACGGATTTTTACGGATAGACCTGATAAGGGCAAGAGCGGAGGCGGGAGGAAAGGACTGTCAGGTGACGCCTACTGAGTTCCGGCTCCTACGGGAGTTTTTGGCACACAGGGGACAGCTTCTCACATACGATGTGCTTCTGGAAAGGCTGTGGGACGAGGGAAACCAGTTTGTGGACCGGCATGCCCTGGCGGTGAACATCAACCGGCTCCGGGGAAAGATCGAGGATGAAGATCACAGATATATTTCGAATGTTTACGGGATGGGATATCAATGGTTTGGACAGTGAGCATTGCCCTGTGTGCCGCGGCTGTTGCCGCGGCCATGTCATATAAGATGTGGAGACTGAAGAAAGATATATATGATTTTGCGGATTCTTTTGAGAGGAACCTGGACGCGGTCATTGAGGGGCGCAGACCGGATCCGGATGGGGAGACGGAGGATACGCTTTCAGGGAGAGTCAATGAAAAACTTCACAGAGCGGAACATATCCTGGAGCAGAAAAGCAGTGAGATCCGGGAAAGCCGGCAGCAGATGAAAGAACTGATCTCTGATATCTCCCATCAGACAAAGACTCCCATCTCCAATCAGAAGCTGTACCTGGAGATCCTGAAGAGCCGGAAATTTTCGGAGGAAGATCAGGAACTCCTGGACAGGCTGGAACACCAGACGGATAAGCTGGAGTTTCTGTTTCAGAGTATGGTAAAGATGTCCAGGCTGGAGACCGGAGTGATCCAGATCCAGAAGAAGGAACAGGATCTGATGAAGACCATCGGGAGCGCGGTATCCGGGATCGTCTCCGGGGCGGAAGCGAAAAATCTTCTTCTCTCCGTGGAAATGGAAGAGGGAGGAGGGGAAGGAAACGGACAGATCATTCTGTCCCATGACAGGAAATGGACGGAGGAGGCTGTTCACAATCTCCTGGACAATGCGGTGAAATATACCGGACCGGGTGGAAGCATCGCGATCCGTGTGGTCCGGGGAGAAATTTTTACGGAGATCCATGTCAGCGACAGCGGAAAAGGGATCGCTCTGGAGCGACAGGCGCAGATTTTTACAAGATTTTACAGGGAGCCGGAGGTACATGACCAGGAAGGCGTGGGGATCGGACTGTATCTTACCCGGAAGATCGCGGAACTTCAGGGCGGCTATGTCCAGGTGCGCTCCGAGCCGGGAAAGGGATCGGATTTCTGTATTTATCTGCCGAACGGGTAAGGACTTCGGGAAGAATATCATGGGGAGAACATCATAGGAAGAGCATCTGAAAAGAAGGGGATCCTCACAGTTTTGTGATTCTTCCGGATTGAGACAGGTTTGTGATTTTTACAGATTATGATGGAATCACAAAGGAGGAAGCAGATATGAATGATGAGATCGTAAGGACAGAAAAACTGAAAAAATATTACCGGCTGGGGGAGAACACGGTGAAGGCGCTGGACGGGGTGGACTTTTCCGTGAAGGAAAGAGAGTTCGTCTCGATCATAGGAAGATCCGGAAGCGGGAAGAGTACCCTTCTGCATATGATCGGAGGTCTTGACGTCCCCACATCCGGTGAGGTCTATGTCGGGGGAAAGCGTCTTTCCGGGATGAAGAGGGATCAGCTCGCAGTATTCCGGAGAAGAAAGGTGGGATTCATCTTCCAGAGCTATAACCTGGTTCCGGACCTGAATGTGTATGAGAACGTGGTCCTGCCTGTGGAGCTGGACGGGAAGCGGGCGGACCGGCGTTTCGTCAGTGAGATTCTGGAGCTGCTCCGGCTGGAGGAGAAAAGGGAGGCTTTACCGGGAACCCTCTCCGGAGGACAGCAGCAGAGGGTTGCTATCGCCCGTGCCGTCGCCTCAAAACCGAGCCTGATCCTCGCCGACGAGCCTACGGGGAACCTGGATACGGCTTCCGGACACGACGTCATGGGACTGCTGAAGGTAGCGGCGAAACATTTCCAGCAGACGGTGATCCTGATCACTCACGACAATGACATTGCCCAGATGGCGGACCGGATCGTGCATATCGAGGACGGCAGGATCGTGGAGAGCGGCGTGGAGAGATCCGGAAAGGCGGGTGGTTTCTATGCTGGCAAATAATAACAGAAAGGTCATTGACCGGATGGCAAAGAGTGCGGTGAAAAATCAGAAAGGGAAAAATCTGATCCTGTTCTTTTCTGTGGTGCTGGCGTCTTTTATGCTGTTTTCCATCTTTACGGTGGGGATCACTTATTTTAAGATGAACCGGCTTCAGAACATCCGGCTGAACGGCGGGGTATACGATGCCGTTATGTATGGGATCACGGAGGAACAGCTGGAAAAATGTGAAGCGGATCCGGATATCGATCGGGCCGGGATCATCGCCATGTCGGGATATATTGAATCCACAGAGGGGGACGATACAGTGGACGCCTCCTGTATCTGGGCGGATCCGGTCTCCTGGGACGAGATCATGGCGCCGGCGCGGGACTGGGTGAAGGGAGAGTACCCTCAGAGTGAGAACGAGGTTATGGTGACAGCGGAAGGTCTGGAGAAAGCAGGGCTGAAAGGACTTACTGTGGGGGATTCTTTTTCGGCGGGATACCGGGACGGCGAAGGCCGGCTGATCCAGAAGGAGTTTACCATATCCGGCATGTGGGACGGATATGGAACGAAGAGTGCGTTCTATGTGTCAGAAGAGTTTTACAGACAGTCAGGATATGACATTTCCGAGGTGAGGTGCGGAAGATACCAGATGGATTTCGGGAAATGGATCATGACGGAAAAAGAGCAGGAGGCATTTATCGAGAGCATGGACCTGGGAAAGCAGCAGGCAATCTATTTCACAGGGGATATGGGGTACTCTCTCCCGATCTTTCTGGGATTGTGTGGTCTGATCTGTGTTACCTGCCTTTGCGCCTGCCTTGTGATCTATAATATCCTGTACCTGTCTGTGGCGGGAAATGTGCGGTATTACGGGCTGCTTCAGACAGTGGGGATGACAGGAAGGCAGATCCGCCGTCTGACCGGCAGACAGATGCTTTTTCTCGGCGGAGCCGGGATCCTGACCGGGATCCTTGCGGGATGCGGAGTTTCCTTTTTCCTGTTCCCGTCGGTGATCCGGTTCCTGGGAATCCGTTCCGGGACGGCGGGAGAGATCCGCATCACGCTGAATCCGGCGGTGCTTCTCCTGACAGTGCTTCTGACCGGGGCAACGGTCTGGATCAGCAGCAGAAAACCGGCTAAGATGGCTTCGATCGTGTCTCCTGTGGAGGCGGCAGGCTATCGGCCGGGATACGGGAAGAAAGGAACCCGGAGGACCCACAGGGGAAAACTTCTGACCGGGATGGCGCTGGATCAGATCCGGAAGGACAAAAGGAAATCCGCGGTCATCATGGTCTCTCTGGCGGCCGGGATGTCTGTGTTCCTGTGCCTGAGCACGCTGATCGAGAGCCAGGGAGCCAGGACCATCGTGATGAACCATATGGACAGCGATATGACCATTAAAAATGATACGCTGAAAAAGGAAGATCCGAAGGAGAGGGAAGATCTTCTGACGGATGATTTCCTGAAACGCCTCAGAGCAGTCGAAGGGGTGGAGAAAGTGTATCCTCTCCTTTACGGTCAGATCACGGTGCCCTGGGAACCGGAGTTTTCGGACCGTTGGATGCGGGAATTTTATGCGAAGTGGATGTATACTCCCTATGAGGATGACGTGGAAGAATATAAGGAGCATCCGGAGAATTTCGCGTCTGTCATGATCGGGATTACGGAAGAGGAGTTCCCATATCTCCAGGAGACCATGGGGATCGAGATCGACAGGGAAGATTTCCTTTCAGGTAAGACCTGTGTGCTGTACCGGAATGATCTGGAACTGGAACAGAGCGATGTTGTCGGAAAGGAGATCACCTGCGGCAGATATGAGGATGCTTCCGGAACGGGAGCTGCGGGCGCCGATACAGAAGTAGCAGGAGCCGGTACTGGCGGTGAGGCGGAAGGCGCGGACGGAGCAGAACAGGAGGACGGACTCTGCACGTTCCGTATCGCGGGGATGACGGATGAAGGATACTATACCGGGCCGGTGCTCGGCTGTCCTCCGACTGTCATAGTAAGTGATACTGTGATCAAAGAATTCCTCGGGGATCCCTGCGTCTGGAAAGCCCAGGTAATGTATGAAGAGGAGTATGATGAGACGACAGAGAATGCTGTCAAAGAGCTGATCGGGAACAGTGAGGGCGCACAGGGATTTTCGTGGGAATCGAAGCTTGAATCTATGCAGGAAGTAGAGCGGGCCCAGGGAAATATGAAAGAAGTTGGCATGGGCATCGCGCTGATCCTTGCGCTGATCGGCATCCTGAACTATGTGAACACTGTGACCGGAAATATCCAGAGCCGGCAGAGAGAGCTGGCTGTTCTGGAGAGCGTAGGGATGACTGACCGGCAGAGGAACCGGCTGCTGGTGACGGAAGGTCTGTTCTTTGCGGCGGGCTCCCTTCTGATCACGGCGACTGCAGGGCTTGGAGTCACCTACGTAATCTTTCAGTCCATGAATTATATGCAGGCTCCATTTACAGTACCGGTCGTGCCTGTGGCAGGGATGAGCCTTTTTATCCTGGCGGTTTGCACCGGGATTCCGGTGATCGCGGGAGCAAGGATGATACGAAAGGGGAGCGTTATGGAGAGAGTGAGAGGATCCCTTAGTCAGTTATAAAAAAATATTTGTTTGGTACTTGACAAAAAGCGACGGGCGAGAAGAGAAAGACAGCCTGTATACAATATTGGGAAAGCTTCTGAAGGAATGGAACAGTGGAGAAAAATGCAGGAAAAAAGCCTAAAATAGTATCCGGTTGCCGCGGAGAAAATCTTCGGCATCTTTTGGCGAATTTTTTGGAGGGACAACATGAAAAGAAGTATTTTTTACAGGATCCTGTTCTATGTCACAGGACTTCTGGTTCTGGCCCTTGGTCTGACTTTGAATACGAAAACCGGACTGGGGGTTTCACCGATCATCTCGGTGGCATACAGCATCTCAGAGATATTTGATCATAATTTCGGAAATATGACTCTGGCGCTTTACTGCGTCTTTGTCGTGATCGAGATGGTGCTCCATCTGATCCGTGAGCGCAGATACAGAGGTCAAGGAGGCGGAGCGCTTGCGAATGCGAGGAAGAAAGACCTGAAGCTGATCCTTCTGATGGATTTCCTTCAGATCCCTCTGAGCATTGTGTTTACCCGTTTCCTGAATGTATTTTCCGCGGTGATCCCCACTCTCTACTCAGACGGACCTGCTGCTCCGGGGGAACTGGCTGTGCGTGTGGTTTTTCTGATCATTGCCATCATCCTGACCGGGATTGGCGCCGCCATGTCGCTGAATATGCGGATCGTGCCCAACCCCGGTGACGGTATCGTGCAGGCAATCGCAGATACGATCCATAAAAGTGTGGGATTTACGAAAAACTGCTTTGACCTGACGAATATCACGATCACCATCGTCCTGAGCTTTGTGTTCGCAGGGCATCTTGTGGGCATCGGTGTGGGAACCATTCTTGCCATGATCGGCGTGGGACGTACGATCGCCGTGTTCAACCACTTTACATATGCGAAGATGAAGGAACTGTCAGGGGTGGAAGAGTAAGAGAAAGCCTGCAGAAATTTACAGTTCACACTCGACTGCCGAAGTGGCCAGGTAAAGCGCTTCACTTTGTTTTTCTGGCATGTACATCCAGAATATGCTAATATTTAAAAGGAGAAAACATCTGGCAGACACCTGAAATGTGGAGCCAGACACTGGATGTACTCCGAACAGAAAAGAGGTAGACTTATGAGTTACAAATATGAGTGGCTTCTTATAGAGGCGAATGATGATATTGATGAAATCGAGCATCGGGAGCCAACAGAAGAATTCTTGTTCTACAGAGCAGTGGCAAGCGGGGATATCGATAAGGTAAGATTAAATTGCGAGCAGGGGAGGTTTGTGGCAGAAGAAGGAGTAGGAGTTCTCTCGAGAGATCCGGTTACAAACCTGAAATACCATTTTGTGATCACAACTGCGATGATCACACGGCTGTGCAGGCAGAACGGAATGGAACTGGAACAGGCGTTCCGGCTGAGTGATTTCTATATCCAGAAACTGGATGACCTTCACACTGAAAAGGAAGTCCGGGAGCTGCACGACGTAATGGTCATGGATTATACAGAAAAAATGCGAAAATATTACCGCAGTGATACGAACTCGAAACATATTAATGCGTGTAAAGAATATATTTATTCACATATAAAAGAACGGATCACGATCGAGGATCTGGCTGATGCGCTTGGAGTATCGCCCAGTTATTTGTCACGCCTGTTCAAAAAAGAAACTGGCGTATCCGTAAGCGCGTACATACGGGCGCAGAAGATTGATATGGCGAAAAATCTGCTTCGGTTCAGCGACTCTTCCATGATAGATATCGCCAACCGCCTCTCTTTTTCTTCACAGAGCCATTTTATACAGCAGTTTCGGGATGTGGTTGGAATAACCCCGAAGAAATACCGTGACAAGTACTATATGGTACAGTGGGATATTGAGCCGCCTGTCAAATATTTGAAAGACACAGAAGCAGGCGATTCGGATAAATAATATTTCTGAAAAAGAACACGGGATACAGTCAGTGTTTTGACCGTATCCCGTGTTTATTACATTGTCAGGAGAATTTCGTTATTCTCTGTGAGCAGTTCTGCAGGTATGTAATTGTCAGGCAGTGCTTTCCCGTTCAGAGTCATACTCCTGCAGCCGGATTCACGGTGATCTGGATTTTCAACCCGGATGTGGAGATGTTTTCCGCGGAAATCTTTATCCATCTCAAAGGAATCCCAGCTTTCAGGTACTGCCGGCGCGATCCGGATTCCGCCCAGATCAGGCCGGAGTCCGAGGATTCCTTCCACGCATCCGACCATTATGGTGGAAGCGGTTCCTGTCAGCCAGTGCACGTGGGAGCGGCCGAAATGACTGCTGGCCGGTCCTTCTGTAAACTGCCCGTAGCAGTATGGCTCAAGATGGCGGATCTCTGCCCGGTCATTCTGTGCGGCAGGCGCATTTTCCGTAAAATATTCAAACGCGCGGTTTCCATGACCCATGAGAGCCTCTGCCAGGATCAGCCAGCCCTGAGACTGAGAGAAAATACCGGCGTTTTCTTTTGTGCCCTGATTGTAGATCACGGCAAGCGCACCGTCGAATGCGTGCGCATGGTAAGGCGGATCCATCAGGATGGCGCCGTATGCGGTATTCAGTCTCTGATATACATTTTCCAGGGCGGCGTCTGCCTGTTCTTTGGACGCAAGACCGCTGATGACCGCCCAGCTCTGCGGATTCAGCCACATATTTGCCTCCGGATCTTCCGCTGCGCCGATGCGTTCGCCCTTCTCGGTATAGCCGCGGATGAAACGGTCCTCATCCCAGCACAGCTTCTGGATCTTCTGTCCGATTTCTTCCTGTTTCTCCTCAAGATAAGTAACGTATTCGCTGTCTTGTTTATAGACGGCAAATTTTTTTAATATCGTCATTGCATAATAGAACTGCAGCGCGACAAAGGAGGATTCTCCCTCTGCTCCGAGGCGGAGGCAGTCATTCCAGTCCGCGTATAATCCGGCAGGCATACCGTGGGGACCCAGATGGTCAAAGGAAAACTGTACGGCGCGCTTCAGATGCTCGTAAACACTTCCCTCGCCTTTGTTGGCAAAGGGGATGACCTCATCGAGAAACGCGGTATTTCCGGTCTCCGCAATGTATTTGTAAACGGTCGGGAACAGCCAGAGAGCGTCATCCGCGCGGTAGGCGGGATGACCTGTCTCCTGTACATAGGAGGCGTCGTCCGGCGTGTCTTCATGTCCGGGATCATGGGTGAATTTTACAAGCGGAAGACCGCCGCCGTTATCGACCTGCGCCGAGAGCATGAAGCGGATCTTCTCACATGCCATTTCAGGGGCGAGGTGGATGATTCCCTGAATATCCTGTACGGTATCCCGGTAGCCGTAGCCGTTTCGCAGTCCGCAGTAAATGAAGGATGCCGCTCTTGACCAGACAAATGTGATGAAGCAGTTGTAGGCATTCCATGTGTTGATCATAGTATTGAAGGCAGGATCCGGAGTACTGATCTTCAGATGATCCAGCTTTGCATACCAGTCTGCTTTCAGCGCATTGATTTCCTGTCTGACCTGTCCGGCAGGATCGGCGTAGGAGTTTATAATGGCTTCCGCTTCCGCAGAGGGCTTCATACCGAGAAGGAAGAGTACGGTTCCGGACTCGCCGGGAGCCAGCGTGACCGTACAGGAGAGAGCACCGCAGGAGTTCTCATTGTAGCTGGTCACATTTCCAAGATCAGCGGAGATCACGCCCTGCGGATTGCCGTATCCGTGGTATTTCCCGAGAAAAGCATCCTTATCTCCGCAGTAGGAGGAGACTTCTGCACCCGCAAGACCGAAGAAGCGCTCGGTTACCTTTTTATCGTCTACTTCTTCATCCTCTCTCAGTGCATCGAGGTTGCCGTGGACCTGCTGGATGATCCGGTTCTTCTCAAATAGCGTGCGGGTGATGAACAGGGAATACTGGAGATTTACCTGATCCTGTTCATAATTGCTGTGGTTTGTGAATTCTGCGTATCCTGTAAGGGTAAGCTGTCGTGTGCGGTCCGATTTATTGGTCACGGAAAGTGCCCATACTTCATAGGATTTTCCAAGCGGAACATAGTAGTCCGCTTCAGAGTGTATGCCGTTGTAGTCTGCGAGCATTCTTGTATAGCCCATGCCATGGCAGCATCTGCTCTGATATTCTTCTGTATCCTTTCCCACCGGCTGCCATGAGGCGGACCAGTAATCGCCGGATGCATTGTCCCGGATATAAATATAGCGCCCCGGCTGGTCAAACTGGTTGAAGATGTATCGGAGGATACGTCCGTTTGCACCTGATCTGGCAAAACTGTATCCGCCTGCATTGTTTGAGATGATCGCTCCGTACTCCGGTGATCCCAGATAATTTACCCAGGGGGAGGGAGTATCCGGACGGTCAATCACATATTCCCGTTCTTTCTCGTCAAAATATCCATATTTCATAAGCTTATTCCTGTCCTTTCAGTTGGTTTTAAATGAGTTTTACAATTACGCGGTGACAATCATCCGAAAGCGTATCCAGTATTCTGCGAGTGATAATAACGTGTCCGAGGTCGTCCGTCGGAAGTTGCTGTCCTTCGCAGACAGCCGAGAATACTGTGTATGTTCCGCTGTCTTTCAGGTCCGGATTTTCATAGATGATTTCAAGGTTCTTCCCGGCGAAAACAAGGCTGACAGACGCTTCCCCCTGCTCGTCGAACTGCTCGGCCATAAGCTGGGGGGCAAGGATGAGATCGCCTGCC
Source organism: uncultured Mediterraneibacter sp. (assembly GCA_944377745.1). Lineage (GTDB taxonomy): Bacteria > Bacillota > Clostridia > Lachnospirales > Lachnospiraceae > Mediterraneibacter. Next base: position 39,398 of record CALWFV010000028.1, read on the forward strand.
TGTCCCCGGACGCCGAAGACCTGGGTGATCATGGTCATCATGAACCAGCTTGCGGCTCCTGTCAGATAGTGGTACATTCCGCGGCCGTCGGAGCGGAAATATTCCGGTATACCAGGATAGATGCGGCTGGTGTCAAAATCCAGAGCGGTATCTGCCAGTGTTTTCAGTGCTTTCCATCCTTCCTTCGCAAAACCGCGGCGGTACAGTGCATTGGCATACATCACTGTCATATGTGAGAATACGGCTCCATTTTCTTTTTCGCCGTATGCAAAGCCGAACATACGCCCCATGTCGAATTTGAGTTCATGGAAATCCGTGTTCAGCCTGTAACCGCCGATTTCTTTCCGGTAGAGATAGTGGTCTGCGCTGTTTACGATTCTGCGTATCTGCTGTTCGGAAGCGACGTTTCCCATAATGGAGAAGACCTGTCCTGTAAGCATCATGCGAACTTCATTAGGGAAAAATCCTTCCACTGCACGGCCATGATCATCGTAATAGCTGTTAAACCACCCTTCATCCGTTCCTCCGTCGATCCATTCGTGATTCTGGAGATGTCCTGTGAGCCAGTCGGCTTTGCGCTCCAGATTTTCCGCCAGCTCGGATAGGCGGACGGCAATGCGTCTGCCGCTGATCCGGTGCCGGCAGCGTTGGGTATAACTTGCGAGTAATTTCTTTTTTGCCTCTATGTTCTCAAATAATCCGGTATCGTCATTGAGCAGGATCTGCAGTTCTTCGATCAGTTCTGCTTCGGCTCCGGGAGAGCGGCTTTCGAGAAGCTGGATCATTGAGGCAAGCTCACGGAGATTTCCTGCATAGGCGCAGGTAAAAGCGACGCTTTCCCCGTGTTCGGGAGCCATATCCAGAGCATCGTTCCAGTCAGCTCCCCGCAGGCGGTAAATGTTATGATCACCGACCTCGTAAAAGGCAGTCAGCTGCTGGATCAGAAGATGTTCTAATATGGTTCCGGTATAAATATCATTGCCCTCTGTGCGAAGCAGGCTGCCCTGTCCGGCGTCCCACAGGGCATCGATCTGTGTTCCTCTGTCTGCTTGGGCGTCTTTAAAATAAGAAGCCGGCCTGTTCAGAATATCGATATCCCCGGTCTGGTCAATATAGAGTTTTGTAGTCATCTGCGGCCAGAGAGCATGATCCATCCATACCCGTGCGATTCCGTTGCGGTCTGCGATGAAATTGCCGTCTCCGTCTCCGATGATCGTTGCGTTGGTTCCGTCGATCCGCACTCCGCCGAAGTTTTTCTCTATCATCTGTCCCACTCCGCATGGATCCATGAGAAGGAGAGATAGACAGTCCTGCCAGAGATCCCGCCATCCCCGTCCGCCTCTTCCGTAATCGTGATGGGGCAGAAAAGAACATCCGAACAGACGCCGGAGGAACGGCTGGAAACAGATCCATTTCATCAGACGGTCAAAATCGGCGTCTCCGGTATGAAATCCCGTGTTGACTTTCTCTTTCCACCATGATTTCGTTGCTTCAAGGGCATTGCGGACCTTATCCGGAGTATTGTATTTTTCAAAAATACGGCTAATGTCCTCTTCGTTGTCTTCCACTCCGAGGAGCAGAATATATTCTGCCTCTTCACCGGAGGAAAGCCGGATCCCGGGAAAACGGAAAGCTCCCATCGCTTCTTTGCCGGCGGCTGTGGATCCTGCCGGGATACCGGGGCGGTTTTCATGGACGGCGCGCGGGTGTGTGTAGGTGCCTCCTTCTCCAAGAAAGTCCTCTACAGTGGGATAGAAACTTTCCGGAGCCTGGCCGCTGCCGCTGCAACCGCATACATAATAAATCTTTGTGTTGGGACGATGTCCCCGCTCGTCGAAAGACATTGTCGGTCGGACGAAGACTCCGTTGGAATCTGTCCGGATGCGGTGGAGCATGGAAGTTACATTTCTGTGATCCCTTATATTATCAGCGCTCCGACCGTAGATCGGAATTGCGGCGTAAGGGATCAGGTCCTTTGTTTTGTCTGACTGGTTACGGACAGTAACGTGTATGATTTCTACATTATCATTTACAGGAATAAAGGAAGTGATCTGTGTCTCAAGGGAAAGGGTGGAAGAGATCCTTTCCAGCGTATGCCACATGAATCCTGCGGTAATTTTGCTTTGATCCTGAAGGTCTGTAAATTTTACCGCTTCCTGCTCCGCAGACGCGCCTGACGCGGAGAAAACCCCTTCTTTTTCACATACAAGCCAGAAATTTCTGACAGAACGGTTATTATGAAGATTTTCCGCACTGACAGGTTCTAACAGGAAAGTCTCCTGGTCCGTCTTGGAATCGCCGCCCAGATTCGGAGTAAGAGAACTCTTCAATCCCGTTTCTGACGCCAGCGGAAAATAAAGATAACTTGTATTTTCCGGCTGTTCTATGGAAAAACTGCCGTACTCGTCAACAAACTGCAGATGTTTCATTTTGCGTCTCCTTTCATGATTCAGTATTTATTATTTATGGAAATTATATAAGAATCCTCGTATGGCAAAAATCAGAAAAAGGGGGGAAAATATCAGAATCATGACATAAAATCAAAACGTGCCGAAAACGGGTCATGAATCTGATATTTTTTTGAAATTTATAATATATTGAGCAACAGGATTGAGCTATAATTTCATCATCGTAATCAGGGCGGGAGCCTTGTAGATAATATAAGACGAGGAGGAATGAACAATGAAAAAGAGAGTATTTGCTGCATTAATGGCAGCAGTCACTGCGGCAGGACTGCTGGCAGGCTGCGGCAGTTCAGGATCTGATGAAGGATCCGGAACAACAGAGAGCACGGAAGAGGGAAAGATCATCAACATTTACAGTTGGAATGACGAGTTCCGTACCCGTCTGGAGGCAGTGTATCCGGAAGTTGAAAGCACATCTGACGACGGTACGGTGACAACCCTGAAAGACGGCACGGAAATTCACTGGGTCATTAATCCAAATCAGGACGGCGTCTACCAGCAGAAACTCGATGAGGCGCTTATGAATCAGGCGGACGCGGCTGCAGATGACAAGATCGATATCTTCTTATCTGAGACAGATTATGTCTACAAATATACAGATGCAGAAGCCGATGTAGCCATGCCTCTGACAGATCTCGGGATCGATCCGGACACGGATCTGGCAGACCAGTATGATTTCACCAAGACGACAGCCTCTGATCGGGAAGAAGTCCAGAGAGGTTCCACATGGCAGTGCTGCCCGGGAGTTCTCGTATACCGCAGAGATATCGCCAAGGATGTATTCGGAACCGATGATCCGGCGGCTGTGGGTGAAAAAGTGAAAGACTGGGATACTCTGAAAGCGACGGCTGAGGAGCTGAAGGCAAAAGGATACTATACATTTGCTTCCTATGCGGATACATTCCGTGTATACAGCAACAATATCAGCGAACCGTGGGTAGAGGACGGAGAGACAACCGTAAAAATAGATCCGCTGATCATGGACTGGGTAGAAAATTCCAAAGAATGGCTTGACGCCGGATATCTGGATAAGACTGTAAAAGGACAGTTTAACGATGACTGGAACAAGGCGATGGGATCTTCTTCAAAGGTGTTCGCTTTCCTGCTTCCGCCGTGGGGCATTGACTTTACCCTGAATCCGAACTGGGACGGAGATGACGGCGCATGGGCGGTTACAAATCCTCCGCAGGAATATAACTGGGGCGGTTCTTATATCCATGCGGCAACGGGCACGGATAATCCGGAACATGTAAAGGATATCATCCTGGCAATGACAGCGGAAAAAGATACACTGCTGAAGATCTCACAGGATTATCTCGACTTTACAAATAC